>JAZJYY010000087.1:0-72987 GCA_040390145.1 Pseudomonadota bacterium | reverse complement strand
TCACCGAAGGCGGCGGCCAGGGTTTTTGCGTCAATCTCTCGGTCGATACCGGCTCCACCGACATCATGGAGCTCTGCAACGAACTGGGTGCGCTCTATATCGACACCGTCAACGAGCCCTGGCTCGGCTTCTATTTCGATTCGTCGAAGGGTCCGGAAGCGCGCTCCAACTACGCGCTTCGCGAAGCGACGCTGGCGGCCAAGAAGGCGCGACCCGCGGGCTCGACCACCTCGGTCTCCTGCTGTGGCGCCAATCCAGGCATGGTGTCCTTTTTCGTCAAGCAGGCGCTGCTCAACGTCGCCGCCGATCTGAAGCTCAATGCCCCCAAGCCGAAGACCAAGGCCGAATGGGCGGACTTGATGCGGCAGGCCGGCATCAAGGGCATCCACATCGCCGAACGTGACACCCAGCGCTCGAAGTCGCCGAAGGAGCCGGACGTCTTCGTCAACACCTGGTCGGTGGAAGGCTTCCTGTCGGAAGGCGTGCAGCCGTCCGAGCTTGGCTGGGGCACCCATGAAAAATGGATGCCCGAGAATGCGCGGACCCACGAAGCCGGCTGCGGCGCCGCCATCTACCTGATGCAGCCCGGCGCCAACACGCGCGTGCGCACCTGGTGCCCGACGCGCGGCGCGCAGTATGGCTTCCTCGTTACCCACAACGAGTCGATCTCGATCTCCGATTACTTCACCGTGCGGGACGCATCCGGCACGGCGGTCTACCGCCCGACTTGCCACTATGCCTATCATCCGGCCGACGATGCCGTGCTGTCGCTGCATGAAATGTTCGGCCGCGCCGCCAAGATGCAGGAAAAGCACCACATCCTCGATGAAAACGAGATCGTCGACGGCATCGACGAACTCGGCGTGCTGCTGTTCGGCCATGACAACAATGCCTACTGGTTCGGCTCGCAGCTCTCCATCGAAGAGACCCGCAAACTCGCGCCCTATCAGAACGCCACCGGCCTGCAGGTGACCTCGGCCGTGCTCGGCGGCATGGTGTGGGCGCTGGAAAACCCGAATGAGGGCATCGTCGAAGCCGACGAGATGGACTTCGATCGTCTGCTCGAAATCCAGATGCCGTATCTCGGCCCGGTGAAGGGTTTTTATACCGACTGGACACCGCTCGTTGACCGCCCCGGGCTTTTTCCCGAGGACATCGACACGTCGGATCCGTGGCAGTTCCGGAACGTGCTGGTGCGGTAAAAAAGGAGCCCGTCAATCGCGGGCTTTCCATTCGCTCTCCAGGCGCCGAACAACAAGGGGACCTAAATCCCCTGTGTGTGCGGCACCCTGGGTGACATGCGCGACGGTGGCGGCGGCAGCGGAATCACGCGCTGTTGTGGCGTTTCGGCAGTGGGCGCCGGCGCCCCCAGAGCCCCGAGCACACAATTGTTGACCCGGGCCTTGTCTGCCTCGGTCATGCAGGCGGGCAGCGTGATATCGCGGGTCGAAAGCTTGTTGTCGGTCACCGAGACGATGTAACCGAGCCGCTCCCCGGGACGGTACGCGATCCCGGACCATTGAATGGTGTTTTCCTTCTTGCGCGTCTGTCGCACCATCTGGTCCGTGCACGGCGCAAAGTCCGCGACGACCTCCGGCTCGCTCGCCGGTCCCGCGAAGAAAACCAGCGGACGCGTCGAGCAGCCGGTGGCTTGCTTGAGAAAGAAGATAAACAGACCGAACTGGCCGTCGCCGTTGACATTGGCGAGGTAGAAGTCTTTCGCGTTGTCGAAGGTGCGGAACACGCGACCGTTCAGTTGCAGGGTGGCCTTACCGGTCTTCGCATTCAGAAAGGTTGCGACCTTCTGGTCCGCGAAGGTACCGGCGCCGGTGGGCATTCCCAGGGCGCCAGAACCGCTGGCTTCCGCCATGATCGCTTGGTGACAATCCGCCGGAACCGGCGGCACGAACAGGCACGGCAGCGCCTTGACCTCCCTGGTGGCAAGTTTTTCGTTCGTGCTGAACGCGACTCGCGCCGTGGCCCGGTCATCTCGGAATGCAATCGCGTACCAGGATGCCCAGCCTGGCCGGCGCTGCACCGCTACGGTGAGTTGGTCGTTGCAGGAGCCGAAATCCGAAAGGACTTCGCTCTTTCCGGCATCGGCCAGCACGGCGACCCGGACGATCACATAGGAGCCGCATCCGGCCGCCGTTTTCAAATGGAGGTAATAGAGGAGCGAAGTAGCGAGATCGACCGCGGTGATCTTGCCAATTTGCGCCACGCCGGCCTTGGCCACGATCTCACGGTCGTCGAGCCGGATTGTTGCCCGGCGCGTCGCCTCGTCCAGGAACGTGGTCAGCCGATGGCCCTTGTAGACCGACTCGCCGTGCAGTTTGCCGGGTTCGGCAGCCGCCGCCGTCAGGCACATGGCCGACACCAGCACCACCGCCGCGCCGAGGATGGTCCGGGCCGTCCGGACAATCGCATGAAGCCGTCCAGCAAGTGTCGTTGACATTCCCCGCTCCGTGCCGCGCGCCCGGCCACAAGGGTTGAAAAATAGTCCGCGGAAATCGAGACAATCATAGCGCGACGGCGCCGATGCGCGCCACCCGAATTCGGCAGCGGCAGCGCCTCCGATCATGTCCATGGGCCGGCGTCTCTACATAACCAAGGCATTAACCATGGCGCGTCAGGCTGAGGGCATTTTCTTGCGGGGCCTGGAGCCGTCGCCGAGCTTGGTTTCGAGCGAGAGCTTCTTCAGGGGAGCGCCGACCATGCGCGCTATCATCGCTATCGGAAGCTTCACAGCGCGTACAATCCCAAGGACATGAAGCAGTGGGTGGGCGCCTGCATCGCCTGCGATCGCGGCGTGACCACCACCTGCTCCACATCCTGCACGCTCAAGGGCGCCCGCTGACAGACTTGGCGGAACACCTTCGGAAGAAGGTCGGTAGCTGCGGGCGGCGCCTGAATTGAGCACGCTACGCTACCCGGCCCAACACGCTTACTGCCTCTGCCCCCGGTAAAACCGCACCCGATAATCCTGCGGCAGCACGTTCAGCCTGCGCCGGAACGCCCGCCGCAGATGCTCTTCGCTTTGAAATCCGGCGCGCGCCGCGATTTCCTTGATGGGGGCTGCGGATTCTTCCAGCGCCCGGCGGGCGGCCTCGACCCGAAGCTCTTCTACCGCCTTGCCGGGCGTGCGGCCGGTCTTCTGCCGGAACACGCGCGCGAAAGTGCGGGGGCTCATGCCGACACGTTCGGCCAGAGACTCGACGCGCAAATCGCGGCGGAGATTGTCCTGCATCCAGGTCGAGATGTTTTCGAAGGCGCTGTCTTCCGACGATTGCAGGGTCAGCGGCACGCTGAACTGTGCCTGCCCGCCGGGGCGCTTCAGAAACACCACCAGGCGGCGTGCGATACGCATGGCTTCGCGGTGGCCGAGATCGTCTTCCAGCAGGGTGAGCGCCAGATCGATGCCTGCCGTCACACCCGCGGACGTCCAGACGCCGCGGTCGTGCACGAAGACCGGATCGACCAGAACCGAGACATCAGGGTATTGCGCCTTGAGCATTTCGCAGGAGCCCCAATGGGTGACCGCGCGCCGCCCGTGCAGCAGGCCGGCGGCCGCCAGCACGAAGGTGCCGGTGCAAATCGAGCAGACTCGCCTTGCGTTCGGCGCGGCCAGACGAAACCAGTCGACCAGTTCTGAAACCGCCGAAGCACGATGAACGCCGGGGCCGCCGCCGACGATGAGGGTGTCGATACCTTTGCGGTCACAATCGGCGAGAGCCGATGTCATCACCTCCAGGCCGGACGAGGTTTTGACCGGACCGCCCTTCAACGAGCAGATCTGCCAGACATAGGGCGCACGGCCGGCCTCGGCGGTTTCGCAGGCGAGCTCAAAGGCTTGCAGCGGCCCGGCAAAATCGAGCAGCAGGCAATCCTCAAACAGGACGAAGACCAGACGGCGGGCGGCCGAAGCCATGAGCGGGCCTTGTCAGAGCATCTTGGCAGGAAATGCGTGTATTATGACATTTCGGCATACCCGCCGGCCTGTCAACCTGCCTTCGTTCACAACGGAGATGCACATGTCCGGCAAGCGGATCGAGATCGGAATTCTAATCTATCCCGGAATGACCCAACTGGACGTCACCGGGCCATTCGAAGTCCTAGCCCGCCTGCCGAACGTTCGCGTGCACTTGCTCTGGAAGCGCATCGAGCCTGTTGTCAGCGACGTCGGCCTGACGGTGCTGCCGACCACGACGTTTGCCGACTGCCCGGAGCTGGAGGTGTTCTGCATCGGCGGCGGCCCCGGCATGGTCGAGATCATGGACGATGACGAGCTGATCGCGTTCGTGCGCGACAAGGGCGGATCGGCCCGCTACATCACCTCGGTCTGTGCGGGCTGCCTGATCCTCGGCGCCGCCGGCCTGCTCGACGGTTACAAGTCCGCCTGCCATTGGCTGATGAGCGACCAGCTCGCCGCCTTTGGCGCCATCGCGGTCGACGAACGCGTCGTGATCGACCGCAACCGCATTTCCGGCGGCGGCGTGACCGCCGGCGTCGATTTCGGATTTCAGGTCGCGTCCGAGCTGTGCGGCGAAGATGTCGCCAGGCAGCTCCAGCTGATGCTGGAATATCAGCCGCAGCCGCCGTTCGATATCACCGTGCAGAACGCGCCGCCCGAACTGATTTCCAGAATGCGGGTGGACGCCGAACCCTGGCTGCGCAAACGCGCGGCGGCGGTAGAGAAGGCGGCTGCAAAGCTCAAATCGAAAGCGAAGACGGCTGCTTGAGCCCTTGATCGGACGGCCGGGAACACAGCGCCAATTCTGGAAAGATGAATTTTGGAAAGATACTTGCATGATTTGGAGCGCGCGCATGAACGGGGGAAGTGTGATGCTCAAGGTCGCTATGCTTTTGGTCTCGGGGGCACTGATCGGATTGATCCCGGTCGCGCGCGCTGCCGAACTCTCCGGTGGCGTGGTGCGGATCGGTATCATCAACGATCAGACCGGGCCACTGTCCGATTTGAGCGGGCCGGGTTCGATTGCAGCGGCAAAAATGGCAGCGGAAGATTTCCAGAAATGGATGCCGTCGATCAAGGTCGAGATCATCGCCGCGGACCACCAGAACAAGCCTGACATCGGCGTCGGCATCGTCCGGAAGTGGTTCGACGTCGACGGCGTCGACATGGTCGCCGACGTCTCCAATTCGGCCGTCGGCCTCGCCATTCAGTCACTGGCCCGAGACAAGAACAAGATCGCGGTCTATTCGGCCGTCGCGACCACCGAACTCAACGGCAAGCAATGTTCACGAAACGGCCTGGCCTGGCTGCACGATTCCTACAATCTGGTGTCGGGGCCGATCCGTACGCTGGTTTCGCAAGGCTACGATAGCTGGTTTTTCATCGCGGCCGATTACGCGTTCGGCAAGAACATGGTGCTGGAGTCGCAGCGCGTACTCGCGGCGACAGGCGGCAAGTCGCTCGGCGCCGTGTATCACCCGATCGGCACTGCGGATTACAGTTCTTTCATCCTGCAGGCCCAGGCGTCCGGAGCCAAGGCGATCGCCTTTGCCAATGCCGGCGAGCAGCTGGTGACGTTGATGAAACAATGGAACGAGTTCGGCATGAACACCGGCAAGCAGAAGCCGGTCGCCGAGCTGATGTTCCTCACCGACGTTCACGCCATGGGCCCGAAGATCGCCAAGGGCTTGACGACCCTCACGGCGTGGTATTGGGCGTTGAACGATGAGAGCAGGGCGTTCGGCCAGCGCTTCTTCAAGCTGCGCGGCACCATGCCCACCGCACCGCAGGCGGCGGTCTACTCCGGCGTCAGTCACTATCTGAAAGCCGTTGCGGAAGTCGGCAACGACGCGACCGACCCGGTGCTGGAGAAAATGCGCGCGATGCCGGTGGACGATTTCTACGCCAGGGGCGCGAAGGTGCGCGAGGACGGCAAGCTGGTGCACGACTTCTATTTGGTCCAGGTCAAGGATCCGTCCGAGGTCAAGGCGCCCTGGGAATATTACAACGTGCTTGAAAAAATTCCGAGCGGCGAGGTTTATTCGCCCCTAGCCAATAGCGAATGCCCGTTGGTCAAGCGGGTCAATTGAGACACGCTATGGACTCAACCATTGCCCACCCCGGCAATGGCGAGGGTCCGGTTACCGGTCCTTGATCGGCGGCGCGGACTTCTCGGCCGGGGCCGGCGGCAGGGCCGGCTGGGAGCCGGCCTTTTGGGCCTCGGTATCGGGCCGCGCGGGCTCAGGCGGTACGTCGTTGGGGCGTGCGCCCGTGGTTGTGGGCTCCGCCGGCGCGGACGGCTTGGACTCCGCACCCGGCGTCGATTGCAGCGGATGAGTCGCCTGCGCCATCTGAGGATGCGGCTTGCTGGCATGGAGCTTGACCGCCGACAGGCCGGTGATCGCGAGCCCGGCCGCCACCATGACGCCGGCTAGCAGCATACTCGTCCTGTAGGCACGTTGGCTGTCCGCAGACATGGGTTTCACCGCTGGTTGCCGCGAGATGGTTCGCGAGGGGCAACGTCCAAACGGCGGCAGGGTTCCACGGCCGTTCCGGCGTCAGGCGGCCCCCGATACCCACGAGGCGGGCCGGCACCTCGTTCGCGCATAGTACCTTGACGTCATATCATTCCATCCCGTCATCGATAGGCTGGGCCATCCCGTCAGATGGAGGGTGTGTTGGCAAAAATTTCCGGCATCGCAATTGTGCTTCTTCTCGTTCAACTCGGGCCGGCCGCCGCGGCGGACCCGAATTGCATGACCGATTATTATCGCAGCAAACCGGCGGGCTGCGTTGACGCCACCCTGTCGCAACTCCGGACCGCGACACGGACAAAATCCGATCCCTCCACGGTGATCGGATTTCTGGCCCAGCTGTTCGTGACCTCGCCCGGGGAAAAAGCGCGCATTCTCGACAACGAGCCATCCGACTACGTCAGGTCGGTGGAGCTGATGGCGCTGCACCGGGCCGGCCTCGCCGATGACGCGCGGAAATTTGCCGACAAGCACCAGCTGTCCGCCTTGCTTGGGAAACTGGAGGCCGGCCGACTCGCTCCCCTTGCCACGGTGATTCCGTCGTCGACTCCGGCGGATAATGACCTGTTGATCGGCGCCTACATGGCGTCGGGCGATACGGCCTTCATCGCAAGGATTCTCGAAAATTTTTCGAGCGCGGAGGATGGCATGGTGGGCGACGCCATGCGCATGGGATTCATGAGCAGCAAATTCGGGCCTGGCTTTGCGCCGAAGGACCGGCCGAACGTCATGGCCACCGCGGCCTGCGCCAAATATCAATGCAAGTCCGATCCGGCAAAGTTCTTTCGCGTGCTGACGCTGTCGAGCGCGTTCTGGGCTCTGCAGTCGCTGGGGCGGCAGGACGACGGCATCCGGAAAACATTCGCCGGCTTTTTCGAACGCGACGAGCGGCTCAAGACCCTGCGTGCCGGCGAGGAGGCTGCGTTCGGGAATTACCTTACCGCACTCACCGTGTTTTCGGTGTTCAAGTCCGACCAGGCCGGCGGCGCGGACCAAACGGTTACGTCCATGAACAAAGCTGCCCTGGCCTATGAAAATCTCGAGCCGGTGAACAAGGTGTTCGAGCACATCGAGACTTACGTCAAATCCGGCAAACCGAAGTAACTCAGGCGACGTGCCTTACTTACCTCGCCCCGCTTGCGGGGAGAGGTCGAAGCCGAAGCGCTGCGGAGGCTTCGGGTGAGGGGGAGTTTCCGCGAGCGAGGTGCACAACGAGGACCGGAGTCCCCCTCACCCGGATCACATCTATCGATGTGATCCGACCTCTCCCCGCAAGCGGGGCGAGGTGAAGTACGCCCTACAGCGCCAGCAGCCCGGCGTCGCCATCATCAGCGGCAAACGCCAGCTGGGTGCCCTTGGCGTTCCAGGCCAGCGCTGAAACCTGTTCGCCGCCGTTCTTGCGCACCAGGATTTCCGCGCCGTCGGTGAGCCGCACCATCAACACGGTGCCGTCGCTGTAGCCCGCCGCCAGGATATCCTGCTTCGGATGGCAGGCGACCGCGGAGACCCGCGCCTGCAGCGGCGCCAGCATCGCGGGCTCCTTGCCCATCGGACCGTCCTTGCTGCCGAACGGCCAGATGATCACGGTATCGGCGCCGGATGTCGCCAGTCCCTTGCCGCCGGCGCTCCATGACAGCGACCGCACGCGGCCGGGATAGCCGGTCATGCGCATGTGCCTGGTATCGGCGAGCCGCCAGCCATGCAGCGCCGGCTCGTGCATCGCGGTGACCAGAAACTTGTTGTCCGGGCTGAACACCACGCCGAGATGCGATCCCGCCCATTCCAGCACTTCGGCGTTGGCGGCCATGTTGGGAAACCACAGCGTCACGCCATTGTAATGCGCGATCGCCAGCCGCAGCCCTTTCGGCGCGAACGCCAGACCGCCGACGGTCGACGGCACTTCGAAGAACTTGTCCTCGCCCTTGCCGCCGCGGACATAGGCGATCTTGCCGGCCGACCATGCGACCGCGCCGTCGGGATGCACAGCGACATTGTCGATCCAGCGCCGCTTGGCGTCGGTCGCCAGCAGCGTGACCTCGCCTTTTTTATCCAGCGCCACGACCTTGCCGTCGTCGCCGCCCATCACGATGCGGGCGCCGTCGGTGGCGGCGCAGAGGATGCCGCCGCCGTGGACCGGGACCAGCGATATCTCGCCGTCGGCGCTTACCAGCGCCACGCTTTCCTCGGCGCCGATGAAGGCCGCGATATCGCCGAGAAAATGCAGCGAGGTGACGGGCATGGGAATCGCGAGCGGGCGTACCCGGTCGGTGACCGAGACGATGGAGGCGGCGTTGGTGCCGGGATCAAACTCTTTCATCACGTGGTGATACAGCCTTCGAAGCCGTCACGGATCATCTGCTCGGGCAATTCGCGGCCGATGAAAACGAGGCGGCTCTCGCGCGCTTCGCCCTCCTTCCAGGCGCGCTGGTGGTCGCCCTCCAGCATCATGTGGACGCCCTGAAACACGTAGCGGTCGTCATCGTCGGTGAAGGCGAGAATGCCCTTCGAGCGCAGGATCTTCTGGCCCTCGCTGGCGACGAGGTTCTGCAGCCACGGCATGAATTTCGTCGCATCGAGCGGCTTGTCGGTGCGCAGCGACAGCGATTGCATGTCCTCGTCGTGATAGTGCTTCAGGCCACCATGGCTGTGGCCGTGATCGTGGCCGTGACCATGGTGATGATCATGGTCGTGATCGTGGCCATCGCCGCCGTCGAGAAATTCCGGCTCGATTTCGAGAATGCGGTCGAGATCGAACGCGCCGCGCTCCAGCACGTCCGACAGCGCCACCTGGCAGCGCTCGGTGCGGTGCAGCTTGGCATAGGGGTTGATGGCGCGGATTCGGGCCTCGACCTCGGCCAACTCAGCCTTGCTCACGAGATCGGTCTTGTTGAGCACGATGACGTCGGCAAAAGCGATCTGGTTCTTGGCTTCGGGGGCATCCTTGAGCCGGTCGTTCAGCCATTTGGCGTCGGCCACCGTCACCACGGCGTCGAGCCGGGCGTGCTTCTGCACGTCCTCGTCGACGAAGAAGGTCTGCGCCACCGGCGCCGGATCGGCGAGGCCCGTGGTCTCGACGATGATGGCGTCGAACTTGCCCTTGCGCTTCATCAAGCCGTCGAGGATGCGGACGAGGTCGCCGCGCACGGTGCAGCAGACGCAGCCATTGTTCATCTCGAACACTTCTTCGTCGGCGCCGATGATCAGGTCGTTGTCGATGCCGATCTCGCCGAATTCGTTGACGATGACGGCGTATTTCTTGCCGTGGTTTTCCGACAGGATGCGGTTGAGCAGCGTGGTCTTGCCGGCGCCGAGATAGCCCGTCAGCACGGTCACGGGAATTTTGGGAGACGAAGGTTCAGCCATAATCACTCCGGAAGGGCGGTATTTTGCGCTGGCTGCGCCGGATGGCAGGGAGGGCCCCTGCCCTAATTGGCGAGCGCGCTGGTCAGGGCCTTTATATTGTGCCTGACCATATCAATGTAAGTGGGGGCGTCGCCCTTTTCGGCCGTCAAGCTGTCGGAATACAGCGTTCCGCCGACTTTGGCGCCGGTCTCGGCCGATATCCGCCGAATCAGCCTGGTGTCGCTGATATTTTCGAGGAAAACCGCCGGGATTTTCTGGGTCCGGATCTGGGTGATAATGCGGGCGATATCGCGGGCGCTGGCCTCCGATTCGGTCGAAACGCCCAGCGGTGCCACGAATTCGATGCCATAGGCCGACGCGAGATAGCCGAACGCATCGTGGGTCGAGATCACCTTGCGGCGGTCTTGCGGGATCTGCGCCACCGCCTGCCGTATGTCGCGGTCGAGCGCGTCGAGTTTCGCCAGATAGCCCTCCGCGTTGGCGCGGTAGGCCTCGGCGCCCGCGGGATCGGCGGCGGCGAGCGCGGCGCGGATGGTGGTCACGTAGACCTTCGCATTAGCGACCGACTGCCAGGCGTGCGGATCGGCTTCGGAGCCGAGTTTTCGCGGCGCGATGCCGCTGGTCGCGGTGATGATGGTCGGCTTCCGGCCGGAGGATTGCACCAGCCGCGACAGCCAGCCTTCGAAGCCGAGACCGTTGACGATGACCAGTTTTGCGTCGGCGATCTTTTTCGCATCGGCCGGTGTCGGCGTATAGACATGCGCGTCGCCATCGGGGCCAACCAGCGTCGTGACGCTGACGCGGTCGCCGCCGACATTGCGGACGAAATCGCCGAGGATGGAGAAGCTGGCGACCACGTTGAGGCGGTCCTGGGCGCGGGCGGGAAGCGCCGATGTCACGAGCACGAGGCAGATGAGCCAGATGTATCGAAGCATCGGGGCACTGGCTCGATGCCGCAACGACGACGGTGAGCCCCCTCTCCCGCTTGCGGGGGAGGGTTGGGGTGGGGGTGTCTCAGCAAGCACCGGCGCAAACGGAGAGAATTCCCCCACCCGCCACGCTCTGGCGAGCGTGGCGACCTCCCCCGCAAGCGGGAGAGGTGGCAGCGAGCAAGTGACGAGAGGATACAAGCGCATCGCTACGCCTCCAGATGCCGGCGGGGAAACATTTGCCGCACCAGCCCGCTGACGGGACCGAACAGCAGCGAGCCGATATACAGCACCGCCGCCACCAGGATGATCGCCGGCCCCGACGGCACCTTGGTGTGGAACGACAGCACCAGCCCCGCATAGCCCGACGCCATCGCGCTCGCCACCGCGATGCAGATCATGCCGGTGATGTCGCGCGACCAGAACCGGGCGATGCCGGCGGGAAGGATCATCAGCCCGACCGCGAGCAAGGTGCCGAGCGCGTGAAACCCGTTGACGAGGTTGATGACCACAAGCGCCAGGAACGCCAGGTGCGCCGGCGCGCCGGCGCGGCTGACGGTGCGCAGAAACACCGGGTCGACGCATTCGATCACCAGCGGGCGGAAGATCACCGCCAGCACCAGCAGCGTGATGGTGGCGTTGAAGGCGATCACCAGCAGGGTCTGGTCGTCCATGGCCAGGATGTTGCCGAACAGCACGTGCAAGAGGTCGATGTTGGTGCCCTTGATGGAAACAATGGTGACGCCTGTTGCCAGCGACACCAGATAGAAGGTCGCGAGCGAGGCATCTTCCTTCAGCTCGGTGTTGCGCGCGACCAGCCCGGCGAGGATCGCGACAGTAAAACCTGCGATCAAGCCGCCCGCGGTCATCGCGAACAGGCTGAGGCCGGACAGCAGAAAGCCGATCGCGGCCCCCGGCAGGATGGCGTGCGCCATGGCATCGCCGACCAGGCTCATGCGCCGCAGCATCAGGAACACGCCGATCGGCGCACCGCCCAGCGACAGCGCGATCACGGCGGCGAGCGCCCGGCGCATGAACTCGAATTCGGTGAAGGGCGCGATCAGCGCGTCATGGAGGATCACGGTCAGGCGGCCCGCGACGGCACGTCGTCGACCGCGCAGGCCGGCGCGCCGTCGTCGAAAGCTTCGCACATCCGGCGCGCCTCCGCGAGATTTTCGGATGTCAGCACCTCGGCGGTCACACCCCAGGCCACCTTGCCGCGCGCCAGCAGCAGGGTTTCCGGAAAATACGCGCGCACCAGATCCATGTCATGCAGCGCCGCCAGCACCGTGCGTTTTTCCACATGCCATTGCCGCACCAGCGCCAGCAGGTCGAGCGAAGTCCTGGCGTCGATGGCGTTGAACGGCTCGTCGAGCACGATCAGGCGGGCGTCCTGCAGCAGCACCCGCGCGAACAGCATGCGCTGCATCTGCCCACCGGACAGCGTGCCGATCGGGCGGTTTTCGAAACCGTTGAGGCCGACGGCGGCGAGCGCCTGTGCGATTTTTTCGCGCGCGGCCTTGCCCATGCCGCCGAAGAATCCGGTGGCGCGCCATAGCCCGGTGCCGACGAAATCGTACACCGAGATCGGAAAGCTGCGGTCGATATCAGCGGTCTGTGGCAGATAGGCGATGTCACGGACGTTGAGACCGCCTGTTGCGATCGACCCCGCCAGCGGCTTCAGGATGCCGACCAGTCCGCGAAACAGCGTCGACTTGCCGGCGCCGTTCGGCCCGACCACCGCCAGCAGCGCGCCGGTGGCAACCTCGCCGTCGAGGTGATGCACCGCCGGATGCCGGTCATAGCCCAGCGTGACGTCGCGGAATTGCAGTTGGGCGGCCATGCTCACCTCATCGCCAGCCACACCACGGCCCACAGGCCGGCGCTGACCGCGAGCGCCGCTCCAAGCCGGGCGAAAACCGTCATGCGCAAAATCGACCACGGTGCTGCCTGCGCCGGATGCGGCGAGGACGGCCCGTGGGCGTGAGTGTGATGATGGCCGTGGGCGTGGCTGTGGGGATGCGTGGGAACCATGGAAGAACGTTATAATATAACATAACGCGTGTCTACGGGCGGATGGACATCGCGTCACCCAAGCTTGCCGCTCAAATCGGACGACGGGAAGAATGGCGAACCGCGTGAATAACGATCCCGGCCGCCTCTGGTCGATAGAATAATTATGTAAGGATATGGACTTACCACGAAACGGCGGAGCTTGGCCTTGGTGGTGGCGCTTCCACTGTTGGGGTGATCAGCGAGTACGTCAATGACGTCGAGTAACCGTCTCTTGACGTTCTCCGCGCCGCCCGGCGACCGGGCCTCAATGTAGTCCAGCACCTCGGTCATTTGCCGGAGCGCCCGGCGCGTGTAGCGGACTGTCACAGCCCATGCTTTGCCCACATGGCGCGAACTTCTTCGTCCGTCGCAAATTCGCCGCGCTCGGCTTCGGCCAGCGAAGCGTCGACGTCAGCTTCTTCTTCGGCAGTGAGCTCATAGGGCGGCTGCTCCACGCCTGCCAGTTGCAGGAGAACCCGCGCAAGCTCGTCCTGCCTGTCGGCGGGCAAAGCGGACACGGCGTCAACTGCCTGTTTGAGCAAACGGATCATGTCGGGAAACATAGAGGCTTCGGCGCCTTTTAAGAAGGCTGAAGACAATGAGCTTATACGTCTTCCCTGACCGGAAGCAGCCCTGCCGGACTGCCTAGAGCTGCCGCAGGATCACCGGATCGGTGATCTTATCGTCGGCCGCGAGCAGCAGCGCCTTGGAGATGATGATCGACAGGGTGCGGTCGCCTTCGAACGGCAGCCAGATCCTGTCGGCCTCGACAAAGCTCTCCGGAACGATGCAAATGTGCCTGCCGCTGCGCGAACAGGCGCCTGAACCAAGATGGATTTCGTATTCGTGACGGCTTCCTCGCACGACCAGATTGCGATCCTCGAGCCGTAGCCTGGCGGCGATCTTGAGGCGCGGCACGATGCGCTCCAGCATGGCGCGCCGCCGCTTGCCGGATTCGACGAGCGCCGCTGTATTGGTTTGAAGCCAATAGTCCTGGGCTTGACGGTCCCACCGGCTTGGATGCGCGGCATCGCGGCCGCGGTCGAGCCAGTTGGGATCCGCCGCGATGGATGCCACCGCCGTGAAGAGATCCGCGTGGCGCATGATCTCCGAATAGACCACCGGCGGGATCTCGGTCAGCGGCACGGGGGCGCCCCGAAGCGGACCAGCCGCGCCTTCGGGAATACGGTGGAATTGGACGCGGTCCGTCGAAACATAGGCGTAGGCGCCGCTTTCCGACGTTTCGGGATTGTCGCCGCCGGCACCCTGTACCCAGTAGTCAGCCGCGAGGCCATGTGCCGAAATGACCAGGTGCCACGGTTCGTCATTCGGGGCGTCGACGCACATGCGGTGCGTCACGTGCCACCCGTTGAGCCGCGCCAGTGTCATGGCCTGGTGCTGCTTGAGCACATGGGCGGCCCAGCGGTTGGTATAGGTTGCGGTGGCGCGCTCAGCATCGGTCAGCGCGTAGACCTCGCGCCAGACCTGCGCGAAGGGCTGGGTGACCTGCAACGCTTCCAGCCGGTCGCGCCAGGCCTCGACATCGGCAACCTCCGCATCCATCGGATGCCACAATCGCACCGTCGCACCTTCCAGCGCGATTGGATTTCCGGCGACGTCGCGCATTGATTCGCCGGCATCGTCGGGCAGCGCCGCAACGCTTTGACCATCCGGTCGGTCGATCCACCAGACCAGCTTGCGCGCAAAGCCGCGCAGCAGCGGATGATCGAGATAGCGCGACCGCCAGGTGTCGGCCGGCCAGCTGCGTGACTGCAGATAGAACTGCTGCAGCCGTTGCGGCTGGATCGCCAGGTCCGCGTTGAGCTCCTTGAGATCGGCCTGGACCTCCTTGAACAGCTCCTTCTCGTCCTTGATCGCCTTCGATGGCGACTTCAGCGGCTTGCCGGATTCATTGTACCAGTCCAGCGTCGCGCCGTTGCGCGCCAGGCGGAACACCGCTTCGCCCTGCTCGAACGCCACGCGGCGGGTCCCGTCGCGATCGAGCCCATGGGTCGGCACCGAGATCTCGTCGAGTTCGGCACGGCCCATGCCGGCCCTCTGCGCCACTTCGTTGAGCCTGGCGTCGATCTTCAACTTGACCTTGGGATATTTCACCCGCGCCAGAATGCGGGCGAGGTAGGGCACGCCGGCGCCGGCGGGCAATTCGGCCAGCGACCAGACACAGGCGTTGCCGAGCTTCTCCGACCGAATGCCGACGCCCTTCAGCGTCGCGTAGCATTGCCTGAGCGCATAGTCGGCGAGAACAGGGCCGACATCCGCCGGGCTCAGCATGCCCGAAAGATAGATCAAGGCCCGCAGATGCGCCTCGCCGGGCGCACCGATGCATGCTGCATAGGGATAGGGCCGCGCGACCCCGGTCACCCGCCGCAGATGGCCGAGCCATGCCTGTTCGGGCAACATGTCGAGGACCGCCCGGGCATCGCGCAACCATTTCGCTGATGGGGAGGACCGGCTCTCGATCTGGTGCGCAAGGCTCGCCAGTTTCCGGGCGGCGTCGGGCTGGCTCGTGACCAATGGCCTGAAGGCGTTGCGCAACTCGTGCAAGATGCGGCCCCGGTCGACATACATCGCCGCGTACCAACGGTCGTGCCGCTCCAGCCCCAGGGACGACGCACAGATCAGCCGAATGATTTCCCGTTCATGCTGATCGCCCGCAGGGACCTCCGCCATCGCGTCGTGCAGCTTCGCCACGCGCGCGAGATAATTGCAGTGCGCTTCGTCATAGAGCCGCGGTTCGAGCAGGTTGGCGAAATGTGTTTCCAGATTTCTCAGGTCCCCGAAGTTGCCCAACATGAAATCCGGCAGATGGATCGGCGGCAGGTCGGCCTCCGCGCCGCCGCGCGCGATCTCGCGCACATCGGCCGCCCAGGCCGTATAGCCGCGATGTTCGATCAGTCTGTTCAGCGCCTGCGCGGTCTGCCCGCCGGGATAGGCTTGCGCGGTCTTGAGCAGCGGCTTCAGGATCAGCCGGCTGTCGTCGGTGTGATGCTCGTTGCAGGTGAGCAGGAAAATCAACCGGGCGTGGTCCCGATCGGGATCGGCCAGTTCCAACTTGCCCTTGATCATCTCGATCGCGAGCCGATCCAGCGGTGGCAGCGGGCGCGACGGCGGCGCGAGTTCGTGGGAGAAATATCCCTGATGCCGCGCGATCGCCTGCAGATTGTCATAGCCGTCGGACGTGACGGTCAGATCCAGCAGACACGAAAATGCCACGCCCTTCGCGGACGCATCGGCGCCGAACAGATCTCGCAGCGCTGCGCACTGGTCGGCACGGGCGCGATACAGGTCGCTGCCTTCATCCAGCAAATGCGCGAGCGCCGGGCCGAGCAATGGACCCGCATTGGCAATCACGCGATCGCGCAGCAGCCGGATCTCGCGGCCTTTGGCCGCCCATTGCGCGAGGATCGGGATTTCCTCCGGCGCAATGCCAAGCGCAGGCAGATTTTCGTCGACCAGCATGCGAAACTGGGTTGCGCCGAGCTGCTGGCTTTGCAAGGCAGCATCGATGAAGGCGACCAGCGCGGCCCGCTGGCTGCCGCTGGCGGCGCGCTCCATGATTCCAGCAAGAAAAGCGCGGCTGCGCAGAGCATCGTGCGGATTGGCCAGCATGACGCGTGCGTAGGAATCCAGCGCCGCGGCGATCTGCCGGTCCGACAGCCGCCAGTCCTGAACGGGTATGCGCTTAAGCCGCTCCAGGCCATAATATGTGACGGAGTGATAGGCGTTTTCGATCTGAAATCGACGCATGCCGTCGCCCGGTGACAGCACAGCGAGCGCCGGAAGCGAGATGATCAGGCTCGCGACTACATCAGCCGGATCATTATCTGTCAGCAGTTGTTCCGTGAACGCCCGGGCTTCCTGTTGTACTTCCGCTCCAGGCGGCGGAGGCATATTGCGATAGTGAGCGAGCACGTCGGCGGCCAACGGCGCCAGCATCGGACCAGCGGCCGCTGGGACAACCCGGCGCCCGAATGCGACCGGCTTGTCACCGACCAGTCGACGGATCAGGCGATTGAGCACGGTTCAGCCCCCTTGAAGCGGGATCAGTTGAAGAAAGGTGACCTTGCCAGTCTGCTCGAGGTCGAGTTGCTCATCCAGCAGCTCGACTTGCCGGTCATCCAGCAAAATGAAGAAGCGGTTGCGAAGGAAGCCTTGTTCGGCGGCTTCGATCATCCGGTCGCGCGTGGCGGACCGACCGTTGCAGCGGGCGAAGAACAGGCTGGGCCGCAAGGCCTTTTCCGCGCCGTTGAGCTGCAACTCGCGGCTGGAGATGCCCGGCATCGCGCGACGGCGAATGTCGGCTTCGCGCTCCCGCTCTGCCTCGAGCTCGAGGTCGATGCGCACGCCGATCAATTCGCGTACCGTGATGACCGGTTTGAGCAGGCGCACCTCGCCCATGGAATAGACTTCGCCGCCGATTTCGTCCGCCAGAAGCATTTCTGCACCCATGACCCTGCGCGGATCATTCGCCGGAAAAACCTTATAATTCTTTACAGAAAAGCGACAAATGCAGCTTGGGGATGCAGTCGAGACCGCCAGCTTGTCGGCTCACGGCTTCCCGACCGCCATCGCAATCGCCGCCGCCAGGAACGGGAACGGCAGCGACACCGCGGCGCGGAACCAGACGAAACGGGCCGGCATGAAGGGGATTTCCCACAAGAGCAGCCGCTGGAACGCGAACAGCGCCCAGGCGGTCACATAGGCGATCACCTGCGGCGAGCCGGCGCCGGCCTTCATGGCGACGGCGCCGAGCGAAAAGCCGATCACCGGACCGCCCGGCGTGGCGGCGCCGGCGACCGCGGCCATCAAGACGCCGAGCCAGCCGCTATCGGCGCCGAACCAGCCGGTGATGACCTCCTGCGGCAGCACCGCCGCGATGTAGCCGGAGCCGATCACGCCGAGCGCGACGCGCGGCACGATATTGATGAAGTCCATGGTGCCTTCGCGCGCCGCCGCCGTCAGCACCACGCGGCCGCGCCGCCAGACCATGAAGCCGAGCACCGCGACCGAGCCCCACAGGGTGATATCGATGATGAGGGCGGCGCTCATGACGGCGGCTCGACCTTCGGATACAGCCTGACATAGACGAAGCGGCCGAACGCGCCGGCCAGAATCGGGATCGGCAGCGACATCAGGATCCGCCACAGCGTGAAGTCGGTGCCCATGATCGGCAATTCCCAGGCGATGGCGCGGCCATAGCCGATCAGCGTCCAGCTCACGACCATGGCGATGGTGGCGCCGAAATCGGCGCCGACCGTGAGCAGTGCTGCCGCCACCGGATAGGCGGTGAACGGGCCGCCCGGCAGGATCGCGCCGAACGCCGTTCCGATCAGCAATCCCTTCAGGCCGGACTTGGGCCCGAGCGCGCGCGACACCTTGTCGTGCGGCAGGATCTCGGCGATGAAGGCGCCGAGCAGACAGCCCGCCAGCACGCGCGGCAGGATGCCGCCGAACAATTCCAGATCGCTGAACAGGATCTCGGTGACGCCATGGACGCCGTCGCGGCGCCAAACCAGCACCACGCAGACCGCGACCAGCACGGCGATAAAGATCATCGACCAGCCGATCGGCTTGCGGATGCGTCCGGGACGCGGCTCGGTATCCGCGGCGTCTTCGGCGGGCGCCGGGTCTTTCAGGGGGAGTTCTGCCAAGGCAATCGGTCTGGGAGGTGAAAAGGCGGAAACCTGCTTGTTGTTGCCTGCTTAGACTTGCCGCCACGCGTAAGCAAACGGAACGGCGGCGCAACCCATGCGCGGGTCATGGGTGGCCATGCGCGGACGCAGGTTCAGGTCAGGTGGCGCACCAGCGCGAGGCCGGCGAACAGGCCGGCGATCGACAGCACCACTGACCCCAGCACGTAGACCAGCGCGGAAGCGATCTCGCCCCGCTCGTAAAGCAGCGCGGCATCGAGCGAGAACGCCGAGAAGGTGGTGTAGCCGCCGAGAATGCCGGTCATCAGAAACAGCCGCCAGGGCTGCGAGGCGCCGCCCTTGAAGGCCAGATAGCCGGCGATCAGGCCCATGACGAGCGAGCCGGAGATATTGATGATGAAGGTGCCCCAGGGAAACGCGGTGCCGAGGCCGCGCGCGCTGAGCATGTTGACGGTGTGGCGCAGCGACGCGCCAATGCCGCCGCCTAGGAAGACCAAGAGATAGTTTTGCATTGGCCCTCGGACCCTTAACCCCTCACCCGAATTGCTCCGCAATTCGACCTCGCCCAACGGGAGAGGTAAGAAGTATGCCGCGCCGCTCGAGCAAACGAAAGGGCGGCAGTGAGATGCTGCCGCCCGGAAAGTTCGCTGTCATTCCGGGGCAATGCGGAAGCATCGAACCCGGAATCTCGAGATTCCGGGTTCGGCCCTGCGGGCCGCCCCGGAATGACGGAGGATTAAACCCCGGCCTTCGAATACAGCTGGTCGACATATTCCCAGTTCACCAGATGATCGACGAACGCCTTGAGGTAGTCGGGGCGGCGGTTGCGATAATCGATGTAGTAGGAGTGCTCCCAGACGTCGACGCCGAGGATCGGGGTGGCGCCGTGCACCAGCGGGCTTTCGCCGTTGGCGGTCTTGGAGATTTCGAGCTTGCCGTTCTTGACCGACAGCCAGGCCCAGCCCGAGCCGAACTGGCCGACGCCGGCGGCGGCGAAATCGGTCTTGAACTTCTCCAGCCCGCCGAGATCCTCGTCGATCTTCTTGGCCAGACGGCCGGGCAATTTATCGCCGCCGCCGTTGGGCTTCATCCAGTTCCAGAAATGCAGGTGGTTGTAATGCTGGCCCGCATTGTTGAACAGCGGCGCATTCTTGCCGAACGAGCCCTTGACGATCTCCTCGAGAGACTTGCCCTCGAATTCGGTGCCTTTCAGCAGATTGTTGCCGTTGGTCACATAGGCCTGATGATGCTTATCGTGGTGGAATTCCAGCGTTTCCTTCGACATATGAGGTGCAAGCGCGTCATAGGCGTAAGGAAGGGTGGGAAGCGTGAAGGTCATGGGTGATGTCCGCAATGATGGGAGACTGGGCTTAACGGGAACCCTTATAGAAGGTTCCCGGGATCTTAAACACCGCAATTTGGGCCGGATAGCGTACGAGAAAGCACCATGAGCATCGAGATCGACGTATTGAACGGAAACGCATCGTGGCCTGTGGCCAAGCCGCTGTTCAAGGCGGTCTGGCCGGCCGAAATGGTCGAGAAACTGCCATGGGGTCATGTCAAATGGGCCCATGCCGACCTCCGCGTGCTGATCGATGCGCCGTCCGGCGGCCTGGCCTGCCATGTCGGCATCTACTTCCGCGACGCGACCTGGGACGGCCGCAAGGTCCAGATCGGCGGCATCGGCGGGGTTGCGACCCACCCGGACTGCCGGCGGCAGGGCTATGCCAGCCTGGCGCTCGACGCCGCGGTCCAGACCATGCGCCACCACGAGGCGGTGCAATTCGCGCTGTTGTTCTGCGAGCCGCACAATTTCGCGTTCTACCAGTCGCGCGGCTGGCACGCTTTTGCGGGCGAAGTCTATGCCGAGCAGCCTGAGGGACGCGTTCGCTTCGAGGCGATGGCGCCGTTTGTGTTCGATTTCACCCGCAAGCCGCGGCAGGGCGTCATCGACCTATGCGGCCTGCCATGGTGACCAATGCGCGGCGCCGGGGTGGATTGCTCGCCCCGCTCATAATATGTCATCCATAATACTTTTGCAGGTTGAAATCGGGATGACGGTGACACATGAAAATTGAGGTGCCGCCCGCAGCCACCGCAAAGGTCCCGGCCAACGGCCTGCTGACGTCGCCGATCCTGCCGACGCTCCTGAAACTGACGCTTCCCAATGCCATCGCGATGGTCGGCACCACGCTGGTGGCGGTCGCCGAGACCTCCTATATCGGCCGCCTCGGCATCGAGCCGCTGGCGGCGATCGCGCTGGTTTTTCCCTTCGTCATGCTGACCCAGATGATGTCGGCCGGCGCCATGGGCGGCGGCGTTTCTTCCGCGATCAGCCGCGCGCTCGGCGCCGGCGACCGCGAGCGCGCGGCGACGCTGGCGCTGCACGCGGTCATGATCGGCCTGCTCGCCGGTCTGTTCTTCACGGTTGTCATGCTGTTGTTCGGCCGTTCCTTCTTCATGCTGCTGGGCGGGCGCGGCGGCGTGCTCGAACAGGCGCTGCGCTATTCGCAGGTGCTGTTTTCCGGCGCGGTTTCGATCTGGCTGGTCAATACGCTGGCCTCGGTGCTGCGCGGCACCGGCGACATGCGGCTGCCGTCGGCGACGCTGATCGGGGTCGCCATCGTCCAGATCGCGGTCGGCGGCGGCCTGGGTCTCGGGCTGGCCGGCCTGCCGCAACTCGGCATGGGCGGCGTCGCGGCCGGGCAACTGGTGGCGTTCTCGCTCGGCGCGATCTTCCTCGGCTGGATCCTAGCCAGCGGCCGCAGCCGGCTGACACTGGATTTCCGCGCCTTCAAGTTTCAGCGCGCCATGTTCCTCGATATCCTCAAGGTCGGCGCGATCTCCTGCGTGGCGCCGCTGCAGAGCGTGCTGACCATCCTGATCTTCACCAAGATCCTGGCCGGCTACGGCACCGCGACGCTGGCCGGCTATGGCATGGGCTCGCGGCTCGAATTCCTGCTGACCCCGATTTCGTTCGCCTTCGGCGTGGCGTCGGTACCGATGGTCGGCATGGCCATCGGCGCCGGCATGGTGGCGCGCGCCCGCAAGGCGGCGTGGACCGCGGGCATCGCGTCAGGCCTCACCGTCGGACTGATCGGCCTGATCGTCGCGATCCATCCGGTGCTGTGGGTGTCGATGTTCACCAGCGATCCCGGCGTCACCGCGGCGGCCTATTCCTATTTCGCCTGGGCCGGCCCGGCGTTCGCGTTTTTCGGACTGGGCACCTGCCTCTATTTCGCGTCGCAGGGGGCTGCCAAGGTCGGCGGTCCGGTGCTGGCCGGTACCGCCCGCTTGCTGCTGGTCGCGCTCGGCGGCTGGTGGCTGGTGTCGATCGACGCCCCGGCGTGGGCACTGTTCGCGCTGGTCGGCGCCGCGATGGTGGTATTCGGCCTCGGCGTCGCCGCGTCGGTCTGGCTGACGCGTTGGGGCAAGTAAGCTTGGGGCAAGTGAGTTCCGCATTGCGCAAATTCGATTTTTTGTTATGCAGGCCCGCTTTCAAGGGAGTGGCCTATGTCTTGCCGATTCGGCACCATCATTGCGAACCTGGCGATCATGGCGGCGTTATTTGGCGCTCCAGCAGCGCAGGCCAGTGAGGCCACCGGCGTCTGGCTGACCCAGGCGGGCGACGCCAGGGTGCGTGTCAGCAAATGCGGCGGCGGAATTTGCGGGATCATCGTCGGGCTGCGAGATCCTATCGATCCCGCCACCGGCAAACCCCAGGTCGACGACAAGAATCCCAATCCGGCCTTGAAAAAGCGCCCGATGATCGGCCTGCCGCTGTTCAACGGTATGCAGCCATCGGGTCCGAACCGCTGGTCCGGCCAGATCTACAACGCCGATGACGGCAGCACCTATGTGAGCCATGTCTCGCTGGCGGGCCCGGATACGCTCAAGGTCGAGGGCTGCATCGGCGCACTCTGCGGCGGCGAGAACTGGACGCGCGCCGGGCGGTGAGTGCCGCAACGGCCCGGCGAGCAGGCTATCGCCGCTGGTTGTAGACGTCGATGCAGACGGCCCCGAGCAGCACCAGCCCCTTGATCACCTGCTGGTAGTCGATGCCGACCCCGAGGATTGACATGCCGTTGTTCATCACGCCCATGATCATGGCGCCGATCACCGCCCCGCCGACCCGGCCGACACCGCCATAGGCCGAAGCGCCGCCGATGAAGCAGGCGGCGATCACGTCGAGTTCGAAGCCTGCGCCGGCCTTGGGCGTGGCCGTGTTGAGGCGGGCGGCGAAGACGAGCCCGGCCAGGGCGGCCAAAACACCCATATTGACGAAAGCGAAAAAGGTCAGCCGCTCGGCCTTGATGCCGGACAGCCGGGCAGCCTTCGCATTGCCGCCGACCGCATAGATCTGTCGACCGATCACGGTTCGCCGCGTCACGAAGCCGTACAGCGCAATCAGCGCGGCCATGATGACGAGGACGTTCGGAAATCCGCGATGCGAGGCGATCAGGAAAGTGAAGGAGAGCACCGCGCCCGAAAGCACCGCGCTCCTGGCGATAAAAAAGCCATAAGGCTCCACCTCGATCCCGTACGATTGTTCGCGCGCGCGGCCCCTGGCGCCGGCAAGGACCAGTACCAGCGTCAGCATCGCGCCGAGCAGCAACGAGGTTGGATACAGCGGGCCGGGCAGCAGTTCCGGAATGAAGCCTGACGACAGTTTCTGAAAGGCCGGCGGAAACGGTCCCACCGACTGGCCCTGCAGCAGCGCGAGCGCGAGGCCCTTGAACACCAGCATGCCGGCCAGCGTGACAATGAAGGAGGGAATACCGAAATAGGCCACCCAGTAGCCTTGCGCCGCGCCGATGGCCGCGCCCACCAGGAGGCAGGCGACGAAGGCGATGGGATAATCGACCTGATAGCGCACCATCAGGACTGCTGCGACCGCGCCGACAAAGCCGGCGACCGACCCGACCGACAGGTCGATATGGCCAGTGACGATCACCAGCAGCA
Source organism: Pseudomonadota bacterium (assembly GCA_040390145.1). GTDB lineage: Bacteria > Pseudomonadota > Alphaproteobacteria > Rhizobiales > Xanthobacteraceae > Bradyrhizobium. The sequence continues at coordinate 49,502 of JAZJYY010000087.1, read as the reverse complement.
TGCCGAGCGCCATGATGACGATGTAACTATTCTGCAGCACGAGATTGGTGAGATTGAGCGGCTGCAGCAGCGTACCGTCGGTCACGACCTGGAAGAACAGCATGATCGCGAACAGCGACAGCAACATGCCGTAGTTTCGCAGGTTGTTCTTGATGAACCCGGCGTGCCGGCGTCGTTGGGGAAGCGAAACCGTCTTGTCGGTCATGGCCGCACTGTTCCCGTCTGCCCGTCACTCGCGGCCATGCCGTCCCCAGGGTCCCTGCTGCGCATGATCGCACGCATGATCTTCTGCTGTGTCGCGTCGGCTGCGGCAAACTCGCCGACGAAGGCGCCGTCGTTCATCACGCAGATCCGGTCGCAGATGCCGAGCAGTTCCGGCATTTCCGAAGAGATCACCACGATGCCTTTGCCGGCCGCCGCCAGTTCATTGATGATACAATAGATCTCGTATTTCGCACCGACGTCGATACCGCGGGTCGGCTCGTCGAGGATCAGGACCCTGGGGTTCGTCATCAACCATTTCGACAGCATGACCTTCTGCTGGTTGCCTCCGGAGAGATGGCCGACCTCTTGATAGATATCCGAGCAGCGAATTTGCATCCGGGTCCGGTACTCGCCGGCGGCCTTCAACTCGCCGATCTCGTCGATCACCCCGTTCGGGGCCACCTGGTCGAGGCTTGCCAACGTGATGTTCGTGCGCACGTCGTCGGCCAGAATCAGCCCGAGTTGCTTGCGGTCCTCGGTCACATAGGCAAGGCCCGCCTCGATGGCTTCAGAGACATTCGAGAGGACGATTTCGTGGCCATCCAGCCGAACTCGCCCGGAGATATTGGCTCCCCACGCCCGGCCGAACAGGCTCATCGCGAATTCGGTGCGGCCGGCGCCCATCAGACCAGCAATGCCGACGACCTCGCCGCGCCGCACGTGAAAGTCCACATTCCTGACGACTTGCCGCCCGGCATGCAGCGGGTGATACACCGACCAGTTCTCCACTTCCAGGACGGGATCTCCGATTCTGGCGTCACGCGCCGGAAACCGGTGCGCAAGGTCCCGATCGACCATGCTGCGGATGATCCGGTCCTCCTCCACCGGCCCGATCCGGCAATCGATCCGGTCGACCGTTCGGCCATCGCGCAGCACCGTGATGCGGTCGGCGACGCGGGCGACCTCGTTCAGTTTGTGGGAGATCAGGATCGAGGCGATGCCCTGCCGTCGGAATGCGACGAGGCGATCGAGCAACGCCGTGCTGTCGGCCTCGTTGAGGCTGGCGGTAGGTTCGTCCAGAATCAACAGGCGCACCCGCTTGGAAAGCGCCTTGGCAATCTCGACCAGTTGCTGCTGGCCGATACCGAGATCGGCGACCAGCGCGTCCGGTTGCTCATGCAGGCCGACCTGGGCCAGAAGTTCCTTCGTACGCCGGTACACCGCGCCGCGATCGATGACGCCAAACCGCGCGGGCGGGTGCGAAAGGAAGATGTTCTCCGCGATCGACATCAGCGGAATCAGCGCCAGCTCCTGGTGAATGATGATGATCCCGAGCGCCTCGGAATCGTTGATATCGCGAAAGCGCCGCGCCTCGCCCTCGAAGGTGATCGTCCCCTCATAGCTGCCGAAAGGATGGACTCCGCTGAGCACTTTCATCAGCGTCGACTTGCCGGCGCCGTTTTCACCGACCAGCGCGTGAATCTGGCCGGGCTCGACGGTGAAATTGACATCACGCAGCGCCTGCACGCCTGCAAAGCTCTTGCTGACGTCGCGCATCTCGAGCATGGCCGTCATCGGATCAGTTGAACTGCGCGCGCTTGTAATAGCCGCTGTCGACCAGGGTCTTCTCCCAATTGCTCTTGTCGACCACGACGGGCTTGAGCAGATAGGACGGCACCACCTTGACGCCGTTGTTGTAGGTCCTGGTATCGTTGACCGTGACCTGCTTGCCGCCAAGCACCGCGTCGACCATGTCCGCGGTGACCCGCGCGAGGTCACGCGTGTCCTTGAAAATCGTCGAATACTGCTCGCCTCGCAGCATCGCCTTGATCGAGGGCACTTCCGCATCCTGCCCGCTGATAACAGGCATCGGCTGGCCGGCGCTGCCATAGCCGACACCCCTGAGGGAGGATATGATTCCAATGGAAAGGCCGTCATAGGGCGACAGCACGGCATCGACGCGTTTCCTGCCGTAGAAGGCGCTGAGCAGGTTGTCCATGCGGGCCTGCGCGGTCGCACCATCCCACCGCAGGGTTGAAACCTTGTCCATGCCCATCTGCCGGCTCGCGACGACCAGTTTGCCGCTGTCGATGTACGGCTGCAGCACCGACATGGCGCCGTTGTAGAAGAAATAGGCGTTGTTGTCGTCGGGAGATCCGCCGAACAGTTCGATGTTGAACGGGCCCTTGCCCTCCTTCAACCCGAGCCCCTTCTCGATCGACTGTGCCTGCAACGCTCCGACCTGAAAATTGTCGAAGGTCGCGTAATAGTCGACATCGGGCGTGTTGCGGATCAGACGATCATAGGCAATCACGGTGATGCCCCGGGCCTTGGCCTGCCTGAGCACGTCGGAGAGCGTTGTGCCGTCGATCGCCGCAATCACCAGAACCCTGGCGCCCTTGGTCACCATGTTCTCGACCTGGGAAAGCTGGTTCGGGATATCGTCTTCGGCATATTGAAGGTCGGCGCCGTAGCCGCGCTCCTTCAGCACCTTGACGATGTTGTTGCCGTCATCGATCCAGCGCGCGGAGGCCTTGGTCGGCATGGCGATGCCGACGGTCGGCTTGCCCTGCGCCAGCGCGCCGCCGCCGGGCGCCGTGAGAGCAAGGCCCGCCAGCGCGAGCGTGAACAATACGGCCTTCAGCTTCAGCATGTTTCTCTCCCATCGGTGCAAATCTTGGGCCGCCCACACCGCCTTCCATTGCGCTAATCGTAGCGATAGCCGTCGCGAAGGCAACATGAAGGGGCGCTTCGCGAGACGTTTCAGGCCGCCATCGCCTTCAGCGCGGTCGCTGCCGACGCATAGCCGCCGCGGGCGCCGTCGATGAAATGAACGTGATCGCTGCGCAGCACCGAGGGCGTGAAGCAGGTCATCATCGCGGCATCCTGCCGGTGCAGGCCGTAGCGCACGATTCCCGCCGCGGCCGCCGCGGTCAGAACTTTCGTCAGCGCGCTTTCCAGCTCCGGCGTGCAGTCGAGGATCATGCGCAATCCGTCGTCATATTTGCGGAAGTCGGAATTCTCCACCACCTGCTGCACATAGGTTTTCGGCACGAAGCCGCCGACGCTGATGCCGAGGCGCATGATCACGTAGACGAACAGCGTGTTGGCCAGCACCCAGGCACGCCGCTTCAGCAGCGATCCGCGCATCGTGCTGACTTCGTATTCATTGCCGCTCGGCGGCCATGTCAGCGGCGGGCCGCCGGGCGGCACCGGCCGCCCGGCATCCGGGCTGCGCTCGATCAGCGCGATGATGTCCTCGATCACCCTGCGGAAAGCGGAGGCATCGGCGGCGCGCGCGGGCACCACCAGCACCGACAGGATGAGCCCGCGCGTGGACGGAATTTCCTCGAACCGGCACGACAATCCCGTGAGATCGGGCTGGGTGCCGGGCGTGGCCTTCGGCACCGCGAACTCGCCGCGCTTCATCGCCGTCTCCGCCCAGCCGAGGCCGCCGCCGGAAAACATCGCATAGGACAGATTGTTCGACGGCCCGAACCTGGCGACGCGGACATCAAGGCCTTGCGCCCGCACCGCCGACACCGGCACCAGCGCCACCCGCATCACGAGGTTGAGGCTCTCCTCGACCCAGACCGCGCTCGCCGCCATCGCCTCCCGGGTGCGCGCAAGATCCTCCGGCGACACCGCAAAGCTGGCGCCGTCGCCGCCGAACACGAACGGAAATTCGCGCCCCTCCAGCGCATTGGCGACCGCCGCGATGACAGAGGCACCGGCCATGTTGACCGCCTTGTAGCGCGCCTCCGCGATCGCCTTGGTCGATTCCACGATATCGGCGACGCCGATCGACCAGTCCTCCGGCAGCGCCGAATACAGCCCCGGGTCCATCAGGCTGGCGAAGCCGCGAAAGACCGGAATTGAGCTGTAGAAGGTGTCGCTGGCGGGTGTGGTCATTTGCGGAAGATCATCCGGGTTCCAAGGTTAGTGAATTTAGTTACGGCCTATCGCGACAATCGGTTCGGCGTTACAGCGACCTGGCGGGTTGGAGACATATTGACCGAAAACGATCTTCGATAACAAAATGTTTTCCGGGGTTGGCCTGTTCTACCCCGGATCGAGCTTCCGACCTGACGTTTTGTTATTGCCTGAATGCATCTTTTTTGGTACAGTGATCGAGGATGGCCGAAGGCCTTAAACCCATCCCTCTCGTATTTTGGCGATCGGCAAGCGGCCGAGAGCCAGTGAGGGAATGGCTGAATGAATTGTCCCGCGAAGACAAGCGGACGATCGGGCGCGACATCGCCAAGGCTCAGTACGGTTGGCCGATCGGTCTACCGCTGTGCCGTCCCCTGAGCGCAGGCTTGTGGGAAGTGCGTGCCTCGCTGCCGAGCAGGCGTGAGGCGCGTGTATTCTTCGGATTTCACGACGGCATGCTGATCGCTCTGCATGCGATGATCAAGAAGGCGCAGAAGACCCCGGCGGAAGATCTGGCGGTGGCACGGCAGAGATTTAAGGAGCTGCAGGCATGGCCAGGAAAAACCCGCACATAGGTTCGAGCTTCGAGAGCTGGCTCGAAGAAGGCGAAATCCGCGAGGAGGTAACTGCCGCCGCGATCAAGGCCGTGATCGCGCATCAGCTCGCCAGCGAAATGAAGAAGAAGAAGATCACCAAACAGCGAATGGCCGAGCTGATGAAAACCAGCCGCGCACAAGTTGATCGACTGCTCGATCCGGACAATGGCAGCGCCACGATCGAAAGCCTGCAGCGAGCCGCGAGAATTGTGGGGCGGGAGTTGCGTCTTCAACTGGTATGACGTTCGAGCTTTCGCCCTACCCGCCCTTCGCCATCCCTTGCAGCACCAGCCGGTTGAGGCGGCCGGCGAACGCCGCCGGGTCCTCCGGCAGTTCGCCGTCGAGGATCTGCGCCTGCTCCAGCAGCAGGAACGACAGGTCCGCGGCTTCGGCGCTGTCGCCCGAGATCGCCGCCACCAGCGGATGGCGCAGGTTGATTTCCAGGATCGGCTTGGTGCCGGCGCCCTTGTTCTGCCGCGCCAGCAGTCGCTCCAACTCGCGGTCGGGGCCATGGCTGCCGGCGACCAGGCAGGAGGCGCTCGACGTCAGCCGCTGCGAGGCGCGCACGTCGGAGACGCGCTCACCGAGCGTCGCCTTGATGACGGCGATGATCGCCGCCTCATCGGCTTCCGGCCTGGCTTCTTCCTTGTCGTCGTCGAGCAGCGGGATGAGACCGAAATCGATATCGCCCTGGCTCAGCGACTTCAGCGGCTTGCCTTCGAAGTCGAGCGCGGCCGAGGTCCAGAACGCGTCGACCGGATCGGTCAACAGCAGCACCTCGATGCCGCGGGCGGCGGCCGATTCCAGTTTTGGATTGGATTTCAGCCGCTCGATACTGTCGCCGACCAGGAAGTAGATCTCGGTCTGGTTCGGCTTGGCGTCCGCCAGATACTGCTTCAGCGAGCGGTTGACGCCTGATGTGGTGGTGAAGCGCGACAGCGCCAGCAATTTCTCGCGCCGTTCGAAATCCTCGTAAAGGCCCTCCTTGATCACGGGGCCGAACGCTTCCCAGATTTTTGCAAAGTTCTCCGGATCCTTTTCGCCAAGCGTTTCCAGCTCGCTGACGACGCGCGTGGTCACGGCCTTGCGGATCTGCGCCAGTTGCGGATTGTTCTGCAGCATTTCGCGGGAAATGTTGAGCGGCAGGTCCTCGCTGTCGACCACGCCGCGGATGAAGCGCAGATAGGCCGGCAGGAGATCGGCATCGTCGGTAATGAAGACGCGGCGGACGTAGAGCTTCACATGACCCTTGCGCTGCGGCTCGAACAGGTCGAACGGCTTTGCCGAGGGCGCGAACAGCAGCACCGCATAGGAGTAGCGGCCCTCGGCGCGGTAATGCAGCGTCATCGCCGGCTCGTCGAACGCGTTGGCGATCGACTTGTAGGCCTTGGCGTAGTCTTCCGCCGCCAGTTCCGATTTCGAGCGCTGCCACAGCGCGCTCGCCGAATTGATCTGGCGTGGCTCGCCCTCTTCCGCAACCAGCTCGATCGGGAACTGGATGTTGTCGGAATAGGCGCCAACGATGCGCTCGATCTCGTAAGTCTCGAGATACTTCTTCGCGTCGGATTTGAGGTGCAGCACGATCTCGGTGCCGCGCGCGATCCGCGCCGCGTCTTCCTCACTGGCCGGGGCGATCTCGAATCCGGCGCCGCCGGACGACGACCAGGCCCAGACCTCGTCGGTGCCGGCGCGGCGGCTGAACACCTCGATGCGCTCGGCCACCATGAAGGCCGAATAGAAGCCGACGCCGAACTGGCCGATCAGCCCGGCGCCGTCCTTGGCCTCGGTCAGCCGCGACAGGAAAGATTTGGTGCCGGAGCGGGCGATGGTGCCGAGATTGTCGACCAGCTCCTGGCGGTCCATGCCGATGCCGGTATCGATCACGCGCAGCGTATTGGCCGCCTTGTCGGGTTTGATGCGGATTTTCGGCGGCTCGCCGTCCGCGATCAGCTCCGGATGGGCGATAGCCTCATAGCGCAGCTTGTCGCAGGCATCTGACGCGTTCGAGATCAACTCCCGCAGGAAAATATCGGTTTCCGAATAGACCGAATGCACCATGAGGTGCAGCAATTCGGCGACCTCGGCCTGGAAGGGCTGGGAGATGGGGGCGTTATCGGTGGCGTCGGTGGTAGCAGTCATTATCGGTCTCATTCAAAATGAACATCCGGAGAGCAGCCTGATATAGCGATACCACGAGAGGTGGCAAGATTTGCGGGCCCCGCCGGCATGGAAAGGCCGGGGCGGAACCTGCCACCAAGGCCATTTGCGGATTATCGGCCCATGGTGGACAGTGCCAGGCCGGAAGGAGACATGCGCCAACATGCGAATCGGCATTCGCCTTGCCATTTCCGGGCTGGTCCTCGCGTCGATCCTGGTGAGCGCCGTCGGCGTCCACCTGTTGTGGTGGCGAACCGCCGAAGCCAACAGCCACGCGCTGGCGGACACGATCAACCGCCAGATCGTCGCGGCGGTTGAAAAGGAAGTCTCCGTCATTACCGCCGAAGCGCGCGCCGCCCACACCGCCATTCGCACCCTGTTCCTGCAGAACGTGCTGGAGACCCGCGAGGCCGACAAGCGCGAATTCGTCTTCCTGTCGCAGTTGCAGTCGCAGCCGAACATCTCCTGGGTGGCGTTCGGCTGGCCCGACGGCACCTTCTTTGCCGCCCACAAGCTCGGCGATCTGGCGCTGGAAATGATGGAAATCGCGCCGGTCGACGGCGTCGTCAAGCGGCGCGTCGACCAATACCAGGTCGTGGTCGGCGATATCGAATTCGAGAAACGGCGCTTCGAAAATACCGATTATGCGGTGACCGACCAGGAATGGTTTCGTTCAGGCATGGCCGCCGACGAGCCGCGCTGGTTCAACGTCACGGCTCATCCGGTGGGAACGCGACCGTCGATCGCCTATGCCGGTCCGATCGACGTCTACCAGAAACGCCAAGGCGTTCTCGCCATCATCATCGAATATACCCGCCTCGCCCGCTTCCTGTCGCAGCTCTCGGTCGGCCAATCCGGCGCGGCGTTCATTCTGAATAGCGACGGCACCACCATCGCCGCCCCCGACCCGGAGGCCGATGAACTGAGCATGCAGCGGTCGGACCAGCCGCTACTCTCGATCGCCCGCCGCGCCATCACACAGGCCGGCGGCTCCGGTCCGGAGAAAAAGCCCGCCGGTCAGGTCAGGCTGGAACAAGGCGACGAGGCCTATGCGGTCACGCTGACACCCCTCGCCTTTCTCGGCTGGACGCTGGCGACCGTAATTCCGGAAAAGGAATTTCTCGGTCCGATCGAAGCGACGATCCGGAAATTGCTGATTGGTCTCGCCGTCCTGATTCTGGCCGCCGGGCTGCTGTCGGCTTGGCTGGCGCGACGAATCATCGCGACGCCGCTGATCGTCGTGGTCGACGAACTCAAGCACATCGCCCGCTTCGATCTCGACAAGGTCCGCCGCCACGCCTCTGGAGTCACCGAGATCGAGAACCTGTCGGGCGCCATCGCCGACATGGCGGGCGGACTCGCCGCCTTCCGGAAATATATCGCCGCCGACCTGGTCAGAATTCTGGTTCGCGAGGGCGTCGAACCTCGCCCCGGCGGCTCGATCAAGCCGCTGACTATCCTGTTCGCCGATATCGCCGGCTTCACCGGCTTGTCCGAGCGGCTCGGCGACCGCATCGTGCCGCTGCTCTCCAGCTACCTCGACACCATGTCGCGCGAAGTCAGCGCCCATGGCGGCACCATCGACAAATTCATCGGCGACGCGGTGATGGCGTTTTGGGGCGCACCGGCGGCCAATCCCGATCACGCCGCCGACGCCTGCCGCGCCGCGCTCGCCTGCCAGCGCGCACTCCTGGAGTCCGGCCTGACCGACGATTCCGGCCGGCCGCTCCGGGTGCGGATCGGCCTCAATTCCGGCGACGTGCTGGTCGGCAATATCGGCTCCGAGGTCCGCCTAAATTATACGGTGATCGGCGACGCCGTGAACGTCGCGAGCCGGCTGGAAGGCGCCAACAAGGAATATGGCACCGACATCATCATCGGCGAGGAAACCCGTCGCCTCGCCGGCGACCTGATCGTGGTTCGCGAGCTCGACCGCCTGACGGTTTACGGCCGCGCGCACGGCATCGCGGTCTACGAGTTGCTGGGGATGGCGGAGGATGGTGTGGTCCTCCCACCCTGCATGACACTGTATGAAAGCGGGCTGTCCGCCTATCGCGATCGCCATTTCGAGCGGGCGGCGGAGCTGTTCGAGCAAGCGCTTCAGGCGCGCGATACGGACCAGCCCGCGCGCCTGATGCTCGAACGCTGCCGCGGCTATGTTCGACAGCCGCCGGGCGACGATTGGGATGCGACCAACGCCATGCAGGCCAAATAGCCGCCTACCGGTTCTCCGATCCGCCCCATCGATCACAGGCTTGTGATAACGGATGGAGACCGTCATCGTAACGCAGCTGCCGCCAGCCCGTAACTTGGTGACGCTTTCGCTGAAGTATCAAGGAAGGATCATCCATGAGCTCCAAGACCGCCCTCGCCAACGCCACTATCGCCGGCTCCTTCGCCGCCGCGCTGGCCATGATCGCCGCTCCGGCGTTCGCGGCCCCAAAGCCGCCGCAGCCGACGATGGACAAGTGCTTCGGGATCGCCATGAAGGGCGAGAATGATTGCGCGGCGGGCGCCGGCACCACCTGCGCCGGCACATCCAAGGCCGACTATCAGGGCGATGCCTGGAAGTACGTCGCCAAGGGGACCTGCGCCAGCATCAAGACCCCGAAGGGTACCGGCTCGCTGGAGCCCATCAAGTCCTGAACCGCGCCACCGGCGCGCGGCGGCCCCGCGCGCCGATGCTCCTGAGGCTCCTGCCAGGCGAGTTCAGCCGATGCGCATTGCTGCCAGTTTGCCGGCCTCGGCCGGTGTCGGTTTCAAGCCCGAGCATGCCCGCGCCATTCTGGACGCCGCGCAGCCGATCGGATTCTTCGAGGTCCATGCCGAAAACTACATGGGCGCCGGAGGGCCGCCGCATGCGCAGCTCACCGCGCTGCGCGAATGCTATCCGCTGTCGATTCACGGTGTCGGGCTCTCGATCGGCTCGGCGGGACCGCTGGACCGCGCTCACCTGACCCGGCTGCGCAGACTGTGCGACCGCTATGCGCCATCAAGCTTTTCCGAGCATCTGGCCTGGTCGTCGCATGATGGCGTCTACTTCAACGACCTGCTGCCGCTGCCTTATACCGAGCAGACCCTGGCACGGGTCGCCGATCACGTCGACGAAGTGCAGACCGCGCTGGGGCGGCAGATGCTGCTGGAGAATCCATCGACCTATCTCGACTTCGCCGACAGCACCATTGCGGAAGCCGATTTCCTCGCCGAGCTCTCGCGGCGCACCGGGTGCGGATTGCTGCTCGACATCAACAACGTCTTCGTCTCGGCCACCAACCACGGCCGTTCGGCGCTGGACTATCTCGACCGGTTTCCGCTGGACCGGGTTTTGGAAATTCACCTAGGCGGTCATGATGACGATACCGGCGATGCCGGAGAGAAGCTGCTGATCGACAGCCACGGCGTCGCCGTCGCGGACGAGGTCTGGGCACTCTATGGGCAGGTGATTGCCCGAACCGGAGCGCTCCCAACCCTGATCGAATGGGACAACGACGTGCCGGACTGGCCGACGCTGCGGGCGGAGGCCATCGCCGCCCAGCGCATCCTGTCAGGCGCGGCGCGTGCGTCGGCGGCATGAGCGACGCCATGGCCCCGGCATTCGAAACATCCTTTGCGGCAGCGCTGCTCGGCGCCGACCCTACCCTCCCGCCCGGCATCATTGCGCACACCGGCGCCGTTCCGGCGCGGCGCTTTGCCGTCTACCGCAACAACGTCATGGCCAGTCTTGCCGCGGCCCTGGCGCGGCGCTATCCGGTCATCGAACGGCTGGGCGGCGGCGAATTCTTCGGCGCGATGGCACGGCAATTCGTGATGCAGCGTCCACCGCGCTCGCCGCTGCTGGCGCAGTATGGCGATGATTTCGCCGACTTCATCGCCGCCTTCGAGCCGGCGCGGGAGCTGCCTTACCTGGCGGAGGTAGCGCGGCTCGAGGCGGCGCGCACCCGCGCCTACCATGCGGAAGACGCCACGCCGCTTGGCGCGGACGACTTCGCTATAATCGATGCAGACGCCCTCGGAGACATCCGCCTTGAGCTGCATCCCTCGGCCGCGATCCTGCGTTCGCCATTCCCGATCGTGACGATCTGGGCCATGAACAGTGGCGAGCTAGAGCTCCAGCCGATCGAGACCGGGCGAGGCGAGGACGCCCTCGTGGTCCGGCCGCATCTCGACGTCGAGATCCGCGCGCTGCCGCCGGGCGGCGCAGCGTTCCTGCAATCGCTCGCGGACGGCCTGCCGCTGCGCAACGCCATCGATGTCGCGCTCGCCGACCACGCCGGCTTCGACCTCACCGGCAGTCTCGCGGGCCTGATCGGCTCGGGCGTCGTCCGCGCCATCCTGTCTCCGGCAGCGAGGACATCATGACCGCGCTCGGCAAACCGCTCCACGTGGCCGCCACGCCGACCTTCCTGCCGGTGCGGATCATCCAGCGGGCGATGGCCGCGCTGGATCGCATCCCCTATTGGCCGATCGCGCTGGCCGCTCGCATTTTCCCTGCTGCCGTGTTCTGGCAATCCGGCCAGACCAAGGTCGCGGGCTTCAGCCTGAAGCCCAGCGCCATTGCGCTGTTCGAGAACGAGTACCGGCTGCCGCTGGTCGATCCCGAAATCGCCGCCACCGCGACCGCGGTCGCCGAGCATCTGTTCCCGGTTCTGCTGGTGATCGGGCTGGCGTCACGATTCTCCGCGATGGCGCTGTTGCTGATGACCGCGGTGATCGAGGTCTTCGTCTACCCCGACGCATGGCCGATTCACGGCGTATGGGCGACCTGCTTTCTGATCGTGATCGCGCGCGGCCCCGGCCTGCTCTCGCTGGATCACCTGATCGCCCGCAGATACCCATAACCGTAGCGTCAGGCGGCCGGCCACTGCCGACGCGCCTGTCAACGGCGGCGGTTGCGGAAAAATCCGATATGGCGATACCATGATGGCCGGCACGCTCCGCCGCAGCGCCCCGCGCAAATCCTCGCAGAAGGACGATCATGGCAAAATCCGGGTTCGATGTGGAATTCGACGTCGTGGTGGCCGGCGCCGGATCGGCCGGTTGCGTGGTGGCGGCGCGGCTGACGGAAAACCCCGGGATTTCGCTTGGCGTGATCGAGGCCGGCGGGCGCGACCGCAATCCCTGGATCCATATTCCCCGGGGGTTCGGCAAGCTCGTGCCCAACGCCAAAATCAACTGGGGTTATGAGACCGAGCCGGAGCCGGGGCTGGGCGGCCGCAGCATCATCTGGCCGCGCGGCAAGGTGGTGGGCGGATCGGGCTCGATCAACGGGCTGGTGTTTTTGCGCGGCGCGCCGAGCGACTATGACGAATGGCAACGGCTGGGCGCAAAAGGCTGGGCGTATCGGGACGTACTACCCTACTTTAAGCGGATGGAGCATTGCGTCGACGGCGCGAATGAGTGGCGCGGCACCGGCGGGCCGATGACGATCACCAACGTCAAACGCCCCTCCACGGTGGCGAAGGCTTTTGTCGAGGCGTGCGAGCGGCTGCAGCATCAGCGCAACCCCGATTTCAACGGCGAACGCATCGACGGCGTCGGCTTTGCGCCGCTCAACGTCCACAATGGCTGGCGCCGCTCGACTGCCGTGGGCTATCTCCGGCCGAACCTTGCCAGGAAAAACCTCGAATTGATGACCAGGACCCATGTGCGGAAAATCCTGTTCGAGGGTCGCCGCGCGGTCGGCGTCGAGGTCGAGCGCGACGGAAAAATCCAGCGCATCGGCGCGCGACGCGAGCTGATCCTGTGCGGCGGCGCCATCAACTCGCCGGTGCTGCTGCTGGCCTCCGGCATCGGTCCCGCCGGCGAAATGGCGCAGCACGGCGTCGACGTGAAGCTGGACCTGCCCGGCGTCGGCAAGAACCTGCAGGATCATTACCAGGCGAGTTTCGCCTTCCGGACCAACAGCGGCGACACCCTCAATGAAGCCGTGATGAACCCGGTCAAGTCGGCCAAAATGGCGCTGCAATGGCTGATCACCGGCACCGGCCAGCTCGCGGTCGGCGCCACCGAGGCGACATTGTTCGCCAAATCGAGCCCGACCGAGCCCGTGCCGGATCTCCAGTACCAGGTGCTGAATTTCTCGTCCGACAGCCTGAAGCTCGGACTACATCGCTGGCCGGGCTTTACCTTCATCTTCAGCGTCTGCCGGCCGAAGAGCCGCGGCGAGATCACGCTGCGCGACGCCGAAGGCAAAATGCCGCCGCGCATCCTGGCCAACTATCTCACCCATCCCGACGACATGCGCATCATGCTTTCAGGCTTCCGCATCGGCCGCCAGATCGCCGCGACCGAGCCGTTCCGCTCGCTGGTGACCGAGCAGATCCGGCCCAATCCGGCGATCGAAACCGACGACGAGATCGCCGACTTCGTCCGCAACATGGGCTCGACGGTCTATCACCCCTGCGGCACCTGCCGGATGGGCGAGGATGACGGCGCCGTGGTCGATAGCTCCCTGCGCGTTCGCGGCATCGACGGCCTTCGCGTAGTCGACGCCTCCGTGATGCCGGCGATGCCGTCGCCGAACATTCACCCCGCCACCATCATGGTCGCGGAAAAGAGTTCCGACATCATCGCGCTGGCGCTGAAGCCATAGCTGTCGACGAACGGCGCAAGCCGAAGGGCAAACAGGAAAACAAGGGGAACGCCGTGACGAAAACATCAAGAGTGAAAAGCGTCGAAATCCTCGCCTGCGACGCCGGGTGGCGAAACTACCATTTCGTCAAGGTCTCGACCGAGGACGGCGTGGTCGGCTGGAGCGAATATGACGAGGGTTTTGGCGCCCCCGGCGTCGGCACGGCGATCCAGCGGCTGTCCGCCCGCGTGGTCGGGCAGGACGTCATGGCGCATGAGCGGATCTTTGCCGAGTTGTCGGCGGCGACCCGCCCCGCCACCGGCGGCGTGGTCGCGCTGGCGCTGGGCGCCATCGAAAACGCGCTGCTCGACGCCAAGGGCAAGCTGCTCGGCGTGCCCTGCTACGAACTGCTCGGCGGCAAGATCCGCGACCGCGTCAGGGTCTACTGGTCGCATTGCGCCACCTGGCGCATCAACCATCCCGGCTGGTACAAGCCCGCCATCACCGACCTCGACGGCGTCAAGGCGATCGGGCGCGAGGTTCGCGAAAAGAAATTCACCGCGCTGAAGACCAACATCTTTACCTATACCGACGGCAAGCCGCAGGGCTGGCGGCCCGGCTTCGGCTCGCCGTTCGAGCCGGAAATCAACGTCGACCGCAAGGTTCTGCGCGACCTGCGCATGCACCTGGAAGCCATCCGCGACGGCGCCGGCCCCGATGTCGATATATTGCTCGACCTCAATTTCAACGCCAAGACCGAAGGCTATCTGAAAATCCTGCGCACCATCGCCGACCTCGACATGTTCTGGATCGAGATCGACAGCTTCAGCCCGGAAGCGCTGGGCTATATCCGGCAGCAGAGCCCGCATCCGGTCTCGTCCTGCGAGACACTCTTGGGCTTGCGCGAATTCCTGCCCTATTTCCGCGAACAGGCGATGGACGTCGCCATCATCGATACGCCGTGGAACGGGGTCTGGCAGTCGATGAAGATCGCGGCCTCCGCCGAAGCCCACGAGGTCAACGTCGCCCCGCATAATTTCTACGGACACCTCTGCAGCATGATGAACGCGCATTTCTGCGCGGCGGTGCCGAACCTGCGGATCATGGAAATCGATATCGACCGGCTGGAATGGGACCACGAGCTGTTCACCCACCTGCCCGAGATCGTCGACGGGTATCTTGTCATCCCCGACCGCCCCGGCTGGGGCACCGAACCCAACGAGGAAGCGCTGCGCGCGCACCCGCCGAAGGGACTCGGCGGGTTGTTGAATTACGGGCCGAAGAAATGAGCAACTGGACCTTGCTTCTGCTGGCCGCGGTGCTGAACATCGGCACGGTATATTTTGCAAAGGCGTCCGAGGGCATGACGCGGCTGTGGCCGACGCTGGGCGTCGTCGTCACCATCCTGCTGACTCAGTTCCTGGTCGCGCGCGTGATGTCGAGCGGCGGCCAGGTGGCGGCGGCGATCGTCGCGGTGGTCGTGGCGGTCATGGTCGGCTCGGGCCTGATCGGATATTTCGCCTTTGGCGAGCGCCTGAGCACGCTGCAGATCGTCGGCTATGCGATTGCGGTGCTGGGGGTGATGATTGCGGGACTGGCGCCGGCGGCGGCGTGATCTGCCTGTGTGGGGCCGGACCTGCGCCGCCACCGAAGGTGCAAGGCGGCGCAGAAGCGGAAATGTGCCGCCGATGTTGGGCTGACAAGGGATGAATCCGGTAAAGCAACTATCAGTTGCATATTCTGTTGATCGGCATTTGGATCGAGAGTAACGTGCCGCGGGGCGTCAAACCCGAGGCTGCCATGGTCAAGCGTCGCGGCGATAAGACACCAGAGCCACCGAGTGGCCGCGCGGCCGAACGGCTGCGCATGTTCGAGCAGGCCCGCCAGCCCGACCGCAAAGAAACTTTCACAAGCAAAGCCCAGCCGATGGAGAAGAAGCCCGCGAAGAAGCCGGAGGGGAAAGATGAGAACAGGACGCGACGCAAGGATCGATAAGCAAATCAAACAGAAATCTCCCTCGCCAGCAGGAGGGAAGGTGTTGCGAAGGCTCTTCGCCTATCTCGCCGAGCGGGATCCCGGCCTCAACAACGACATCGTCGCGACATTCGTGATTCCCAGGGCGACCGTCCCGAAATTCGTATTCCCGAAGAAAACCAGCCGGGTCAAGGCAGCGCGAGCGCTTTCGGCGCGGTCGGCCAAGCACCGTACCGCCGCGGCAAAATCCTTCGGCGCGGCGATTTCGAAAGCTGCTACGTCGCTTGCGCGCGCACCCCGGACACGCGGGCGGGCGAGCGCAGCGGCGGCACCTTCGG
Organism: Pseudomonadota bacterium; assembly: GCA_040390145.1. Lineage (GTDB taxonomy): Bacteria > Pseudomonadota > Alphaproteobacteria > Rhizobiales > Xanthobacteraceae > Bradyrhizobium. The sequence goes on along the minus strand of JAZJYY010000087.1, from coordinate 33,729 downwards.
GCATCGCAGCGTCATCATGGCGATCGCTAGGACCCGATCACGTTCCCAACGGCCAGACCTACGGCAGCAATCGCGTGGACGTGATCGGGCGCGTGTCGAGTATCGCGGTAGACCCCGCCAATGCAGAACACCTGCTTGTCGGGGCAGCGGGCGGCGGCATATGGGAAAGCAGGGATTCCGGCGCGAACTGGTCGCCCCGCACCGACACGATGCCCTCGCTCGCGATCGGCGCGGTGACCTTCGATCCATCGAGCCCCGATCGCGTCTATGCCGGCAGCGGCGAGGGAAATTTCTACGCCAACCTCGGCGCAGGCGTCTATCTGTCGACCGATGGCGGCACCACGTGGACCGTATTGGCGTCAGCGCCCTTTGCGGGAGTTGGGTTCTACGATCTCGTCGTCGATCCCGCGACGCCTTCAACGCTGTACGCGGCGACGACCAACGGCTTCTACAGATCGACCAACAGCGGCAAGTCCTGGACCCAGAAGCGGGTCGGTCGATGCTGGGACATCAGCGTGAATCCGGGTGGAGGAACGGTCGAGATCCTCGCAAGCTTTCAAGACGGACTTTTCGTATCCACCAACAGCGGAAATGCCTTCACCGCCGTGGCGCTGCCCTCGCTCCCCAGGGTCGAGTGGACGCGTCTCGCGGTTGATCGCGTGACTTCAACGCCCGACATTGCCTACGCATTCGGTGCGGCAGGCGAGGCCTCCCATTTCTGGAGGCGCAGCGGCAACGTATGGAAGAAAATCCCGGTACCCGCGAGCCTGGACGTCAATCAGGCCTGGTACGATTGGTTTGTGGCGGCGACCCCTGACAAGGCGGGCCAGGTGTATGTCGGAGCCATCGATATTTTGCGGGGTGATCTTTCGGGAACGACCTGGAGCTGGAAGAATATATCCACTCAGGGCAGCAACAGCATTCATCCCGACCAGCACTGCCTGACCTTTGCACCTGGCGCTTCGAGCACCATCTACGCCGGCAACGACGGGGGAATCTACCGATCCACCAATAGGGGGAAGACATGGAAATCGCTCAACAAGGGTCTCATGATCACCGAGATCGAATACATGGCGAGCGATCCGTCGAGTTCGGCCTGGCTACTGGCCGGAACCCAGGACAACGGAACTCTCCGGCATACGGGAGGGACCAAATGGGACCACATCGCTGACGGTGACGGCGGCGACTGCGGCGTCGATCAGCAGGCCTCCAACATTGTCTACCACTCCTACTACAACGTCACTCTGGAACGCTCGACCAACAAGGGTAACAGCTGGTCGCCGCTGTCGCCTCCCAACGTGGCATCACTGTTCTATCCGCCGGTCGAGGTGGTGGGCCCCACGCTGGCGATCGGCGGCGTAGCGCTCGTGGTGTCGCGAAACAGCGGCACATCCTGGGCGGTGGTTCCGCTCGGTCTGACCACCAACGAAGTGGCCAGCACCATGCGCGCACTGGATTCGAATGCCGTTCTGGTCGGCACGAACTTCGGAAAGATACTGCAAATGGACTGGAGCGGCACGGCGTGGAAGAAAACCACGCTCGCCTCGCCCGCCGCAAAATACATCAGCTGCATCGCGGTCGATCCATCGAACCCGCAGCGCTACTGGGTGACGAGTTCGCAGCTCTCGGGAGCCGGCGGCCGCGTCTTTCGCTCCGATAATGGTGGCACCTCGTGGGTGAACTGCACCGCGGGCCTGCCGAACATCCCGTTCAACTCGGTCGTTGTCGATCCGGCGGATTTCCGGCGCGTATGGGTCGCCGGCGACGTGGGCGTATATCAAACCAGCGATCTGGGCGCGCACTGGGCGCCATTCTCGAACGGATTGCCCAATGCAATGGCGGTCGACCTGCTTTTCCACAAGCAGGACCGCAAGCTGATCTGCGGCACCCGCAACCGGGGCGCCTGGATCGTGGACATTCCCTGAGCAACGGAGCGCCCCATGGCTAACTCACCTCGCAAACGTCCCGGACTGCCCACCCCGAACACGGTCGTCGCGGAAATTCCGTTCATCCCAGATGGACCACGTCCTGGCGCACGACGGACCTTGGCCGCCCCGGGCGTCCCGGCGGCCTATCGCATCCTGCGCACAACCCAGGTCGATCCCTACGATGCGCCGGTTTCGCGGCAAGCCGTTGCTGCGGTCGGGGCGGCGGCCGCTCCGGGCGACGGTTTCCGTGGAAAGTCCCGCAAATCTGCCAAGCTCACGATCGTTTCCGGCAAGCCTGACGAATTTGACGATCTCAGGAAGCTTATCAACGATCTCCCCGACGATGCCGACATGGCTGACCATGATCCGCCGATCACCACGGAGCCTGACTCCGGCCGTGTGACGGAGGAAAAACGCAATGTGCGCGTCAACGCATTCCTGTACGCCGCGAGTCGCGAGGATGACAACGACTTCCATCTCATCATCGGCCGAGATCCCAAGCGATCGCCAAGCATGTATATGACGGTGGAATTATCCGGTCTGCCCCCGAAGTCCAGCAAGCACTTCGCTCGGCTGAGCAAGACGCGGAAAACCTACAAGACATTCTTCGCCGAGAATCTTCCGGGTACCAGCTACGATTTTTACGACCCACCCGTTCCTGTGACGGTGGAAGGTTCGCTGTTCTTCGATATGAGCCACGCGCACGGCTCCAAACCCGGGCCCGGCAGCCTTCGCAAGGACATTCCGACGATCTGGGAGATTCACCCGATTTCGAAGATCGAGTTCGAACCGTGAGGCGCTCGGGTGAAAAAAAAGATCAGAAAGACCAAGCGTCCCTCCGGCGGGAAGCGGCGATCCAAACCGCGCGCGGGACTGCCCAATCCCGCTTCCGTTGTTTCGGAGACGACGCTGCGTTCGCCGACCGGCCGAACCTATCGCGTGCTGCGCACCACCGAACGGGATCCTTACGATCCGCCCGACAAGCCTGCCCCGAAACGTCGCTAGTTTGAAACCTGTTTTTGAACACAACGGAGGAAGGACATGTACAGCCTGCTGCGAAATGAAACGCTTCGACGACAGTTCACAGCTGACGCAAGAACTCTGCTGGCGACGCAGGCCGTGTCATTGCTGCCAGCGCTGTTGATCACGCAACTGTTCTACCACTGGAAGAGCTTCCTGCTCGAATTCGGCGGTTTCCTCGTGACTTGGTTCGTCATCGATTTTATTGTAACAACGGCGCTGGATGCGTGGCGCGGGCGGCGAAGCGTTTCATCGTGACCGCAGTCGGGGATCCGGCGCTCTGCCCGATCGGCCGGCAGAGCGCGACGGCGTCGCGATCACCTGTCACCTCAATGCAATATCGAGCCAGCCCAGCGCATTGACGGTAACCTTGTCGCCGGCATCGACCACGACTGTCGTGGTCTCGGCCTCGACGATCGCCGGCCCCGCCAGCGCGTGGCCCGGCCTGAGATCGTCGAGCGCGTAGACCGGGACGTCGCGCCAGCCGCCGAACCAGGCTTGCCGCGTTCCGCGCGGTGAGCTTGCCGCACCCGACAGCGTAGGTCGCGGATCCTGACCGCGCTGCGAGACTTCGCCGACCGCGGCGACGCGGGCATTGACGAACACCACTTCCTGGTCGCGCGCGGCGTAGGTGTAGAGTTCTTCGTGGCGGCGATGGAAGCGGTCCTCGATCTGATCGACCAGCGTGGGCGCGTTCCAGTCGAGACCATCGAGCGCGACGTCGATTTCGAAGATCTGCTCGCCGTAGCGCATCTCGGCGGAGCGCTCGGTCGTCATCGGGCCGCCGAACCAGGCGCGCAGCCGGCCGGTGGCGCCAAGCTCCAGCTCCGCAAACAGATTTCGCGCCTCGTCGGCGGAAATGCGGGCGGCGGCGCCGTAATGGGTGCGGCTGACTTCGTAGCGCAAATCGCTGGTGAGCATGCCCCAGGCCGACAGCACCGAGGCCGCGACCGGCACGATGATGCGTTTGATGTCGAGTTCGCGCGCGACCTCGGCGGCATGCAGGCCGGCGGCGCCGCCGAAACTGAGCAGCGCGAATTTTCTGGGATCGACGCCGCGGCGCAGGGTCATCAGCTGGATGCCGTCCGCCATCTTCAGGTTAATCATGCGGTAGATGCCGGCGGCGGCCTCATGGCGCGACAGGCCGAGCGACGCGGCCACGCGGTCGACGGCGGCTTCCGCCGCCGCAGTGTCGAGCGGACGCGCGCCGCCCATGAAGGCCGATGCATCGAGATAGCCGAGCACGACATTGGCGTCGGTGACGGTGGCGGCTTGGCCGCCATTGCCGTAGCAGGCCGGGCCCGGCACCGAGCCGGCGCTTTCCGGGCCCACGCGCAAGGTACCGCCGGCATCGACCGACGCGATCGAGCCGCCGCCGGCCGCGATGCTGGCGATGTCGAGGCTGCGCAGCGCGATGCGCTGGCCGGCCAGCGTGCCGTCGGCAGACAGCGCCGCGCGGCCCTCCGAGATCAGCGAAATGTCGGTCGAGGTGCCCCCCATGTCGAACGGCACCAGATCGGGAATCCCCAGCAGGTCGGCGCAGCGCCGCGCGCCGGAAATGCCGCCGGCGGGGCCGGACAGCACGGTGCCCGCGGCCAGCCTTGAGGCTTCCTCCACCGGCGCCATGCCGCCATGGGACAGGATGATGAAGAGCGAGCCCTTGAAAGCGGCTTCGGTGAGACGCTGCTCCAGATTGGCCAGATAGTGCCGCACCAGCGGTCGGACATAGGCGTTCACGATCGTGGTCGAGACCCGCTCGTACTCCTTGATCTGCGGCAGCACGTCGCTGGAGCGGGAAATGCTGACTTCCGGCAGTTCGCGCGCCAGCCGCTCGACGGCGGCGAGTTCGTGCGCGGGATTGAGATAGGAATGCAGGAAGCACACTGCGACCGAATTGGCGCCGGAGCGGCGGATCGCGGCGATGGCGTCATCGAGCGAACGATCGTCGAGGGGTATCGCGACCTCGCCATTGGCCCTGAGCCGCTCTTTCACGCCGAAGCGACGCTCGCGCGGCACCAGCGGTTGCGGCGGCGGCGAGCGCAGGTCGTAGCGGTTGTCCTTGAGGCCTTCGCGCATCTCGATGACGTCGCGATGGCCCTCGGTCGTCAGCAGCGCGACTTTTGCACCTTTGCGCTCGAGAAGCGCATTGGTCGCTACCGTGGTGCCGTGCACGATACGGTCGGTCACGCCCAACATCTCGGCACGCGACAGTTTCAGCCGCCGCGCCAGTTCGTCCAGCCCCGCCATCACGCCGACCGACTGGTCGGCCGGCGTCGAGGGTGATTTCGCAAATACAGTTTGGCCGCTCTCATCGATGGCGACGAGGTCCGTATAGGTGCCGCCGACGTCAATTCCGATCGTGTACATCAGGAGACCTGCCCCGCCAGCGCATCTTCGGTAACCAGTCCCTGTTCGCGATCCCGCGCGCGCGCCTCCGCCGAGCGCTCGGCCGGCGGCCCGTAGCCACCGCCGCCGGAGGAGCGGATTTCGAGGCAATCGCCGGGACGGATCTCGATGCCGACTTCCTTGGTGCGCAGCGGGCGCGGCGGACGCCCCTCCGATATCAAGCGGTAGTCATGCGGCACGCCGTCCTGGCCGCCGAGCATGCCGCAGGGACCGTGGCGCACGCCATCGCCGGCGGTGTTGCCACGCGCGGGCTTTGCGGTTTCCAGCACGAGATCGAGCGCGACGCCGAGGCCGCCGCGATATTGGCCGTCGCCGCCGGAATTCTCGCGGAATTCATGCTGGCGGAAGTGCAGCGGAAAGCGCACTTCCGCGACTTCGAGGCTGCCGAATTTAAGGCCGCCGACGCTGTGCCATTCGCCGATCGACGAATAGCCGTCGCCGCCGGAAGAGGCGCCGCCACCGGGGCGCGCCTGGAACAAGTGCCAGATGAAACTCTTGCCGGTGCGCGGATCCTCGCCCTGGATCGCGATCCGGAAGCGGCGGCTCCAGCCCGCCATGGCGCGCTCCGGACAGGATGCCGACAATGCCTTGACGATGGCTTCGACGATTTCGTTGGAGGGATGGCTGGTGCACAGCGTCACGGGACGGCCCGGATCGGCCCAGACGATGGTGCCCTGCTTCGCGATCACCTTCAGCGGCCGCAGCGCGCCGGTGTTCTTCGGGATTTCGGCGTCGATCAGATAGGCAAAGGCCATCGCCACCGCCGCCTGCATGTTGGCATGCGAGGAATTGACGAAGCTGGTCGACTGCGGATCGGAGTCCGTGAGATCCACCTCGATGTCGCTGCCCTTCTTGGTGACCCTGGCGGCGATCCGGATGTCGCTGCGGCCATGGCCGTCATCGTCGAGAAAGGCCTCGCCGAAGAACACCCCGTCCTTCCAGGTCGAGACCACCGCGCGGGTCTGCTGCTCGGTCGCATCGAGGATCGCCTCGATGGCGGCTTCGACGATGGGCGCGCCGAACTCGCTGAACAGTTTTGAAACGCGCCGCTCGCCGAGATGGGCGGCGCCCAGCATCGCGGCAAGGTCGCCGCGAAATTCGCGCGGGTTGCGCACGTTCAGCGCCAGCAGATCGAGCAGGTCCTCGCGCGGCCGGCCGGCCTCGTACAGCCTGATCGGCGGGACGCGCAGGCCCTCCTGAAAGATCTCGGTGGCGCCGGGATTGTAGGCGCCGTGGGTGGCGCCGCCGATATCGCTGAAATGGGCGCGGACGATGGTCCAGAGCAGCCGCTTGTCGCCCGAAAATACCGGCACGAACACGGTGAGATCGGGCAGATGGCTGCCGCCGTGATAGGGATCGTTGAGCAGGAACACGTCGCCGGGCTTAACGTCCTTGAACCGGTCCTCGACCACCATCGTCGCCCAGGGCAGCGCGCCGACATGAACCGGGAGGTGATCGGCCTGCGCGATCAGGCGGCTGCTGGTGTCGCAGATCGCCAGCGAGAAATCGCGGCTGGAATTCAGGATCTGCGAATAGGAGGTGCGAAGCATGGCTTCGCCCATTTCCTTCACGATCGAGCTCAGGCGGTGCTGAACCACGGATCGCGTGATGGGATCGATTTTTGTGGACATGCGCTCTTGCTGACAAAAAATGGCGGGATGATCAAGGGAGCCGCTCAGGCCGACGCCACCTCGGCGATCGCTTCGGAGGCCGCGGTGACGATTTGGTCGATGTCCCGATCCGTCATCGGCGTCGACAATGCCATCAATCCATAGCCCGCCGCCAGCACGCCCCGATTGAGCAGTCCGCGATGGAAGACCGCCGATCGCTGCACTTCCTGCCCGGTCGGCCAGGCCGAGCGATAGTCGCGGACCGGACGGTCGGTAAAATGAATTTTCAGCAGCGATCCGAGCCCGACGGTGCGGCCTGGCACGCCGTGGCGGCGAAATGCGTCGTCGATGCCATTGCGGACGGCCTCGCCGATCGCGTCAAGCCGCGCGAAGGCGGCTTCATCGAGCAGCTCCATCGCCGCGATCCCGGCGCGCATCGTCACCGGATTGGCCGAAAACGTCCCGCCATGCGGCAGATCAGGCTTGCCCGAGGTCGGATCGAACACCGCCATGAATTCCCGCTTGCCGCCGACGGCGCCGACCGGAAAGCCGCCGCCCATGATCTTGCCGAGCGTGGTGAGATCGGGATCGATATCCCAGAGCCCCTGCGCGCCGCGAAAACCGAGGCGGAAGGTGATGACCTCGTCGAAGATCAAGAGCGCGCCGACTTTCCTGGTGACCGCGCGCAGCGCGTCGAGATAGGCCTTGTCGGCAGGCGCCAGTCCCGCGCGGTTCGGCATCGGGTCGACCAGCACGCAGGCGAGCTCCGCGCCATGCTCGCGGATCAGGCTGACCGCCGCCTCGGCATCGTTGAAGGGAATGGTGATGACGTCGGCCAGCACATTGTCCGGCGTGCCCTTGGCATAGGCCACCGAGACCGGGGCGTTGCGGCCCCAGGCGTCCGGCACGGGATCGAGGCTGACCTCGGCATAGTCGTAGGAGCCGTGATAGGCGCCCTCGCATTTGGCGATCTTCGGCCGCCCGGTGAAGGCCCGCGCCGCCTTCAGCGCCATCATCACGGCCTCGGTGCCGGAGTTGGTAAAACGCACCTGCTCCACCGACGGCAGCCGCGCCACCAGCAATTCGGCCAGATCGATCTCGGACTCCGTCGGCAGCCCGAACGCCGAGCCCAGCGCCAGCTGCTTCGTCGCCGCCGCCACCAGCGCCGGATGGGCGTGCCCATGAATCAGCGCGGTAAAATTGTTGATGCAGTCGATATATTCGTTGCCGTCGACGTCGAACACGCGGCACCCCTCGCCGCGCGCGGCATAGATCGGGTACGGCTTCATGAACACGGTGGTGCGCGTGTTGCCGCCGGGCAGGCTGGCCAGCGCGCGGTTGTAGAGCTGTTGGGAGCGGGAGTTTGGATCGGGGTACATCTTGGCTTCACCCATGGCGTCGCTGGCGATCAGGCCCACCTGCCTAGCACTCCACAAGGCGAGTCAGCCATCCCTTCGGAGCAAAGGGGGGCCCGCCGTGAAATGCATGTGGATGGTTGCGGCCATGGCCGGTTCATGGCCGGGCGAATTTGCTGATGGAGACCATCAGGAAACGTATGATACGTAGTGCCATGACAGGAATCGCCGCGTGAAAGCCCCCAAGAAGACCGTTCCAGCCGGAGCCCCCGCGCTCGAGAAAGGTCTCGATCTGCTCGAGGCGCTGGCCGGCGTCTCGCACGGGCTGAGCCAAAAGCAGATTGCGGAGCGCCTCGGCCGCTCCGTGAGCGAGATTTTCCGCATGCTGGTGGTTCTTGAGCAGCGCGGCTATGTCGCCCGCGACCTGAAGACCGGCGAATACACGCTGACGCTGAAACTGTTCCGGATCGCCTCGCAATTTCCACCGACCGAACGGCTGTTGCAGGCGGCACTCCCCATCATGGAACAACTGGCCCGCAGCCTGACGCTGTCCTGTCACTTGTCGGTGCTGCACGGCGAGCAGTTCATGGTGATCGCGCGAATTGAGCCGGAATGGCTGATGGGCTGGTCCGTCAAGCTCGGCGCGGTATTCCCGCTCACCCAGCAATACGCGTCCGCCAAAGTGCTGGCGGCATTCCAGATCGACGCACGGCGACAGGAACTGGCGGAGATTATTGCCAAATTCGATCGCGTCAGCGTCAAGAAGGTGACGGCGGCCCTTCACAAGGTGCTGTCGGAGGGCGGCAATTTCGACAATGACGAAGGATATTCCAACATCCTGGCCTTCAGCTGCCCGATCCTCGAATCGTCGGGACGCGCGGTCGCAGCATTGACGGTGCCGCTGTTGCGGCTGGAAAAAATCAGCGCGAGCGAAGCCGCCAACATCACCAGGGATCTGCGATCGGCCGCCAGGGCCATATCCGAGCGGATCGGCGGCGACAGCGTCGAAGGCTAGGATCGCCGCAAAATACCTCCGCCGCTGAAGCCACCATCAACGGCAAATACCGCACCGGTGACATAACCGGCCTCATCGGAGCAAAGAAAAGCCGCGGCGCTCGCGACATCTTCCGGACGCCCATAGCGCCGCATCGGCACGACCTTCTTCCAGGAAGACCGAACATCGGCGTCGTGCTGTTCGGCCGTCAGCGGCGTCTCGATCGGACCGGGCGCAATGACATTGGCGCGAACGCCGTACTCCGCCAGTTCCACGGCCATGACTTCCGTCAGCGTCACGATGGCGCCCTTCGAGGCGCCGTAGGCGGCGCGACCGGCATTGCCGCGCAGGCCGGAGACGCTGCCGATGTTCACGATCGCGCCGCTGCCGGCTGCCGCCATCACGCGGGCACAGGCCTGCCCGACGATGAAGGTCCCGACCAAATTCGTCCTGAGCACCAGATCGAAAGCCTCCAGCGAGGTTTCCAGAAAGGGCAGGACGCGGCCGATCCCGGCGCAGTGAACCAGGCAATCGACTCGGCCGCAGGCGGCCATGACAGCCTGCACCAGCGTTGCGACGCTGGCCTGGTCGGTGACGTCAACGTGAAACGGATGGATACCGGGGATCGGTTCAAGCTTCATCAATGCCGTGGAAATATCGGCGGCAACGACGATCATGCCGTCGCCGGCCAATCGCGCCGCGACCGCCGCGCCAATTCCGGAAAGCCCGCCGGTCACGATTGCGACCTTTTCGCCAGCTTTCACAGATCGCATTCCTTCCAGACCGAATGCCATCGCGGCCCCTCTACGGCACGGTCATCCCGGCATCGACGACCCATGCCGCGCCGTTGACATGCGCCGCCTCGCCCGAGGCCAGAAAGGCCACCACATTGGCGATATCCTCGGGCCGGCCATAGCTCCCCGCGCCCGAGCGGCCGAGGCTGCCGGCGCCGTTGCGCACCTGTTCGTCCAGCGCATCCATCATCCGCGACTGCACCGGCCCCGGCAGGATGGCGTTGACGCGAATTTGCGTGCCGGCGACATCCAGCGCCGCCACCCGTGTCAGGCCAAGGACCGCGTGCTTGGTGGCGACATAGCCGGCAAGGCCGGCGCGGCCCCGGATCGCCGAGGTCGAGGCCGTATTGACGATGGCGCCGGTCCGGCGCGGCATCATTCGCGCCAGCACGTATTTCAGCCCGAGAAAGATGCCCCTCGCATTCACCTGCAACAGGCGGTCGAAGACGTCCTCGGGGTATTCGTGGATCGGCGCGACCACGCCTTCCACGCCCGCGTTGTTGGCAAATATCGCGATCGGGCCGAGCGAGCGTTCGACCTCCTCGACGAAGCCTGACGTCTCCTCAGCCGAGGAAACGTCCGCGCGAATGAATCTGGCCTTGCAGCCCGCGGCCTCGACCAGATTTGCGGTCTCCACACCAAGCCGCTCGTCGAGATCGACAATCGCAACGGCGGAACTGGCCCGGGCGAGCCGCAAGGCGATCGCCCGGCCGATATGCCCCCCGCCGCCCGTCACCAGCGCGACCGGCCGGTCCGGCGTTGCAACTTCCATCACGATTTCAGGAAAGCGCAGCCGCCTTCTTCCAGCGGCCGGAAAGCTTCGTCCGGCGGGATGGCCTTGATGACCTTGTAGTAGTCCCAGGGATATTTGGACTCTTCGGGCTTCTTCGCCTCGAACAGGTACATGTTGTGAAGCTTGCGGCCGTCGGCGCGGATCGTACCCTTGCCGAACAGCGGGTCTTCGGTCGGCAGCTTCTTCATCTGCTCTACGACGGCCTTGCCGTCATTCGAACTGCCGAGCGCATCCACTGCTTTCAGATAGTGCAGAACCTCGGCGTAGACGCCGGCCTGGATCGCGGTAGGGTAGCGGCCGTTGTTGCGCGGCGCGAAACGCTTGGCGAACTCGCGCGTGCGATCGTTAAGGTCCCAGTAGAAGGCCTCCGTGAACTGCAACCCCTGCGCCACCTTCAGCCCGAGCGAATGCACGTCACTGAGGTAAAGCACCATCGCCACCACGCGCTGGCCGCCGGCCGGAATGCCGAATTCGACCGACTGCTTGATCGAATTGATGGTATCACCGCCGGCATTGATCAACGCAATGATCTGCGATTTCGAAGACTGCGCCTGCAACAGGAAGGATGAGAAGTCCTGGCTGTTGATGGGCGTGCGGACTCCGCCCACGACACTGCCACCCAGTTTCTGTACGACGTTCTTGACGTCCTGTTCCATGGCATGACCGAATGCGTAGTCGGCGGTCAGCGTAAACCAGGTCTTGCCGCCGGACGCGACCACGGCGCGCGCGACGCCGGTGGAGAGCGCATAGGTGTCATAGGTCCACTGCACCAGATTGGGCGAACAGGACTTGCCGGTCAGATCGGACGACGACGCACCGGACACCAGGAGCGCCCGGTTCTTCTGTTCCACGACATTTCGCACGGCGAGCGCCACTGCCGAATTCGGGGTGTCGATGACGGCATCGACGCCGCTGCGATCGAGCCATTCACGGGCGATGTTGGCGCCGGCGTCGGACTTGTTCATGTGGTCGGCGCTGATGACCTCGATCGGCCGCTTCATCTTGTGCGGCGAGGCGAGGAAGTCCTCCACCGCCATTTTGGCGGCAGCCACCGATCCCGGTCCGGTGATGTCGGCATAGAGGCTCGACATATCCGTCAGCACGCCGAGCCGCAGCGGCGCCGCGTCCTGCGCGTGGACGACGAAGCCGGAACAGCACCACGTCAACGCGCCCAATCCAGCGAGCAGCGCCCGCCTGCCCGACAATGCAGCGATCAACATTGCAAAACCTCCCTTGTTTTTCGGCGCGAAGCGGTCGCTTCAAAGCCGCTCGTTTCCCCTTGCACCAATCGTCCGCATATCTTCCGCGGATCTTTTTTTTTCGGACGCGCCTGATGCCTTACGGCGTCAGGCGCTTGATCAGCCTTCGGTCCTCGACATCGAAGCCGCCGCCGTACACGTCGGACACCATGAAGTGCGCGCCCAGTATCTCGGGCTCGAGCGCCGCGATCGGGTCGTATTCGCTGGCGTGCAGCGTCATCGACGCGCGTCCGGGCAGCGGCGCCGAATATTTCAGCGGCGTGCGGCGGTAGACGATATCGGCATACGCCGTTTCCAGCCGTTCGGGATGCGGCAGCCGGCGAACGTGGATTTCGCCGCCGGGCTGTTCCTCGCCCTGCACAATTCGAACGATCGGCGCGCCGGCGTCCGGCTTGAAGCTGAAGTCGGCGAGCGGGATGCCGCGACGCCTGACCCATCCGTTGATCGACCCGTCGCCGTGCTCGTCGAAGGCGTAGTTTGTATCCTTTTTGGTGTAGCCGAAGACTTCCCGGCCGGCGCAGATGCCCATCGGGTCGCTGCAGTACATGAAGATATGCGTCTCGGTGAAAAGTCCGTCGTAGCGCACGGGAACGGTGATCATCAGATCGAACATCTGCCCGGCATGCACCGCCAGCGAATGCCCCGGCGACACCATGAACCGGAAAGCCACACGATCGCCGACGACCTCGAACGGCGCATCCGCCAGCAGCTTCGCCACCTTTGATGGATCAACGCGCGTGACGATCTCAAGCGTCCGCAGCATGCATCCCCATTCGACGGGATAGGCCGGCGAGTACGGCGGATTGACCCCGCTATTGGGCTTGAGCTGGTAGTTGCCGAACATTTGGCGCTTCGGATCGTCGGGACTGGTCATGCGGTCTCTTTTGCCGGCGCGCGCTTGCCTTGGAGTGAACTTGACATCTTAGTTTTATATACGAAATTGATAAATCATATATGAAATCGCTGTCAAGGGCTGAAGAGACCCCGTTCATGCGCGCGAGCCAGGGATCGGTTCAGGCGTGAGCGGGGCCGACGCCACCGCCTTTGCCGAGCGTCCTGACCGGAACGACGATCCACAGTGCGATGGTGGGCGATGCCAGCAACTTGCGGGCGCGATTTCCGACGTGAAAGCAATCAAGGACCAGACGGGCGGCGTACGCAGATCGCGGGCGTTGACATGCATGGCGGAGGCGCGCTGCGGTCGCGCGGCTGCAAGCGGTAGTTCACTCCGATTCTGATGATCGAAGACCGACCTTGCTCAAGTGCCTGCGGCCAATCGCGTTCGCTGGCGATCATGCCCGCTGCGCTGGCGCTCCCAAGGGCGAGCCTGTCATCTTTTTGAGCAGAGACGGCAGACGGGGAATGCATGTCGATGCTCAAAGCGGCAATTGCTGCGAGCAATTGATCCTCATTTGACGACAGCCCGGGGAATCCCTACCGTTCGGAAGAGGGCCGCAGATGCGGCAATTTATCCAGGCCAGGCAGACCTCCGCGATGGCCATGGCTCGGCGAAGCGCGATAGAAATGAGTTCATGAGCACCCCGGATCCGCTGCTGCCCGACGAGCCCTGGCCCCAACGCATCTCACGGATTTTCGCCTGGCTCGCCGGCGCCTGTATCCTGTTCGGCTGCGGCGCACTGATTTCACTCGATGTCGTCACCCGCTTCATCTTCAAGCGCGGCATGATCGAAAGCTTCGAAATTTCCGGCTACATGCTCGCGGCCTGCATCGGTCTCGGCCTCGCCTTCACCGTCACCTCGAAATCCAACATCCGGGTCGACATCCTGCTCGACGCCCTGCCCTATCGGCTGCGCGCGGCGTGCGACCTGCTGGCGGCCGTGGCGCTGGCCGTCATCGCGGTGGCGCTGGTGTGGTTCGCCTGGAAGACCCTGGCGCAATCGTGGAGCATGAACGCGCGATCGACCTCGATCATGCAGACGCCGATGGTGTTGCCGCAAGGCGTCTGGTGGATTGGCCTGCTCTGGTTCGCTTTCATGGCCATCCTGCTGCCGTTGCAGGCCATCCTGCGCCTCCTGGCAGCGGACCAGCGCGGCTTCGACAGATTGATCGGCAGCCTGCGCGTCAGCGAGGAAATCGAGCAGGCCGGCATCGATCTGGCCGGGATTGAGCCACAGCCTCAGCCCAAGTCGGGAGCTTCGCAGCGATGATCGGCACCTCGTTCAGCCTGCTGATCGGCCTGATGGCGATCAGCCTGCCGGTCGCCGCCGCGCTCGGAATCATGGCCTATGTTCTCTCGCAGAAATACGCGTTCTTTCCGCTGACCGGCGCGGTCGGCGAACTGGCATGGAATACGTCGAACGACTTCATCCTGATCGCAGCCCCCATGTTCATCATGATGGGCGAGCTGATGCACCGCTCCGGCATGAGCGAGCGGCTGTTTAGCGCGCTGGCGCCGTGGTTCGCGCGCATTCCGGGACGCCTGATCCACACCAACATCGCCGCCAGCGCCATCTTCGCCGCCACTTCGGGCTCATCGGTGGCGACCGCGGCGACGATCGGCACCGTTGCGATCCCCAACATGGCGAAGGGCGGCTACAATCCGCCGCTGTTCCTCGGCTCGATCGCCGCCGGCGGCACGCTCGGCATCCTGATCCCGCCGTCGATCAACATGATCATCTATGCGGTCCTGACCGACACGTCGGTCGCGCAGCTCTACGCCGCAGGGTTTATTCCCGGGTTCATGCTGGCCGGGCTGTTCTCGCTGATCGTGTTCGCCTTCGCGATCTGGCGGCCGGGGCTGGCGGGACCCAGGGTCGAGACCGCCGGGTTGTGGGCGCAGCGGATCGCCGGCCTGCGGCATCTGGTGCCGCCGCTCGGTCTGTTCCTGATCGTGGTCGGTTCGATCTATATCGGCATTGCCACCCCGACCGAGGCGGCCGCACTCGGACTGATGGCGACGCTGGCTCTGGTGGCGGCCAATGGCCAGCTGACCCTGCCGGTGCTGGTGCGTGCCTTCGAAGGCACGGTGCGAACCAACTGTATGATCATGCTGATCATCATCGCCGCGTTTTTTCTGAATTTTGTCATGGTCTCGATCGGCCTGGTCAAGGCCGTCACCGATTCCGTGCTCTCGCTCGGCCTGCCGCCCCTGGCGATGCTGCTCGCCATCATCGCGTTCTATCTGCTGCTCGGCTGCTTCATGGAGACGCTGTCGATGATGATCGCGACCACCCCGGTGGTGGTGCCTGTCATCACCGCCATGGGCTACAGTCCGATCTGGTGGGGCATCATTTTCGTGATCCTGATGGAGGCGGCGCTCATCACCCCGCCGGTCGGCCTCAACCTGTATGTGGTGCAGTCGGTGCGCGGGCCCGGGCCGTTCTCGGACCTGTGCCTCGGCGCCCTTCCCTTTGTCGGCGCGATGATCATGATGATCGGTATTCTAATTGCATTCCCCGAGATCGCGCTGTGGCTGCCGAGCCTGCTGCAACCGACGAAATAGCCGGCCAACAGGCCGGCCTGGCCCTCAAGGAGAACCGATCATGTCGAAACGAACCGTTCTTGCCGCGCTTGCCGCGGCCGCCGCCATCGGTCTCGCGCCGCTGCCTGTGGCGGCCCAGACCCAGGGACTGCCCGCGACCTCTTTCAACGTGGTCGGCAGCATCGGCAATCTGTCGATGTATCTCAACCGCGAGGTGCCGTTCTGGAACGAGACCGTTCCGAAGGAATCGGGTGGCGCGATCAAGGTGCAGCTGAAATCCTTCACGGAGCTTGGCTTGAAGGGACCCGAAATCTTCCGGCTGGTCTCCTCCGGCACGCTGCAGTTCGCGACCACCGTGCTGAACTACAATTCCGGCGAAGTGCCGATGAACGAGGCGGCCGATCTGGTCGGTCTCGTCGGCTCGGTGGAGGAGTTGCAGAAAACCATCGAGGTGCTGCGGCCCAGCTACGCCAAATTCCTCGAGGAAAAGCATGGCCTCAAGCTGCTCGGCTTCGGCAGCTATCAGGCCCAGGTGATCTACTGCCGCGACGCCTTCACCAATATTTCGGACCTGAAGGGACGCAAGGTGCGTGCGTCCGGCGCCTCGCAGCAGGCGTTCGTCTCCCACATCGGGGGATCACCGATCACCATCGCGTTTGCCGAGGTGCAGCCGGCACTGGCGAGCGGCGTGATCGATTGCGCCATCACCGGCGCGCTGTCCGGTTACCGCTCGAAATGGCATGAATCGGCCAAGTTCATCTCGCCGATGCCGATCAACTTCGGCCTTGCCGCCCACCTCGCCAATCTCGCCTGGTGGAAGACGCTGGACCCGAAGGTGCAGGCCTTCCTGGAGACCAACGTCCGCAAGCTCGAAACTTCGATCTTCGAGCAGGCCAGGACCGAAACCCAGACCGGCATCGACTGCAACACCGGCGCCGCTTGCAAGGAAGGCCCGCCGGCTTCCATGAAGCTGGTGGCGGTAACGCCGGCGGACGAGGCGCTTCGCAAGGATGCGCTGGCCAAGGCGATCATGCCCGGCTTCGCGCAACGCTGCGGCGCCGATTGCGTCGCCAACTGGAATGCGACCATCGGCCAGTCGCTCGGTCTCAAGATGTGAGCGCGGCGTCTGCCAACGGCGGAATCCGGCTGACGACGATCGATCCGGCCGCCTTCCGGCATACGCCGTGGAAGAACGGCGGCGGGGTCACGATCGATATTGCTGAATCCCTGCTCGACGGGTTTGCGCCGGGTAGCTGGGACGGAATGGTCTGGCGCTTTGGCCGGACCGCGATCGTGACGCCGGCACCGTTCTCCGACCTCAGCGGCTTCGACCGTCAGCAGGTGCTGGTTTCCGGTTCGGGACTGGTGCTCGAAACACCCGCCGGCGAGATCGACGTGCGGCAGCTGTTCAAGCCGGTCCGGTTTGCCGGCGAAACCCGCATCGTCAGCCGGCTCGAGGCCGGACCGGTCGAAGTCGTCAATCTGATCGGCGACCGCTCGCGGGTGGCGACGGATCTCGCTTGTCTCGCGGCCGGCGCGACGGCGTCGCTCCCGACCGGCATCCACGTCATCTATGCGGCCGCAACGCCCTGCGCGTTCGCCATCAACGGCCATGCCTGCGAGATCGCCGCCGGCCATGCCATGCGCATCGATGCGGACGAAACCATTGCTATCGCAAGCCTTCTCGGCACGGCGATCGTTGCGTCCATCATTCCAGCCGCGCAGGCGGCTGCCGTCTCCGCTTGAAGCGGTCGCCCGGGTACCATCTCATATGCGCTTCTTGCGCTTCTTGCCGCCGTCGTCACCCTCGGAGTCCACCTTGACGACGCTGATTTCGCCGTTCGCTTCCAGGCAAGCCTGCTTGACCTCCGCCATGTCCTGAACGCCCTGTTCCCTCAGCTGGGCGCGCAGTTCCTCCTCGGTGATGAACTGCTTGCGCATGTTGTTTCGGTTCATTTTGCCGTGGTCGACGAGCCGAAGCGGCGGAGGCGCAAGCAGTCGCTCGAAAACCTTGAACCGATAGCTCAGCCAGTTCAGGAAGATATTCCAGAACACGATGGTGAGCACCAGCAGCACGCCTTCCGTGAGCGACTGGTATTCCCTCGCGAAGCCGTTTTGCGCGGCATCCGCGATCAGGACGACGACGAGGATGTCGGCTATTCCGATCGTCGATGACTGCCGCAACATGACAAACCGCAGGATCAGGAACAGCGAAAGATACATCACGGTGCCGCGCAGCATGATCTCGGCGAGCGAGTGCGTGGGGATCAGCAATTCCGCCCACTCGATCAACAACAGCTTGTCCACAGGCGCCTCGCTTTGTCTGGATTGAACGGCACTAACGGCCGGATCAGCTATTCGTTGCGGCGACCGGGTGACGCGGCGCGGGCCGCCTGGATCGCGGTCCATACCAGAAACGGCGTCGCCGGCATGTCCAGTTGATCGATACCCAGCGGCGCCAGGGCATCGAGGACGGCGTTCATGATGGTTTGGGGCGCGGCGATGGCGCCGGCCTGCCCCGTGCCCTTCACGCCCAGCGGGTTCGACAGCGTCGGCTCCGAGTCATTGAGGCCGCCCGCAAAATTCGGCAGGTCCTGCGCGCGCGGCAGGGCGTAGTCCATGAAGGAGCCGGTGAGCAGCTGGCCCTCTGAATCGAACACGACGTGCTCATGCAGGGCCTGCCCGATACCCTGTACCACCCCGCCATGCACCTGCCCGAGCGCCACGCGCGGATTGATGAGGGCGCCGAAATCATCCGCGATGGTGTAGCGATCGAGCCGCACCACCCCGGTGTCCGGATCGATCTCGACCTCTGCGACATGGCAACCGTTCGGAAAGGTGTAGAGCTCGGAACCGTTCTTCGCATTTCCTTCCAGCCCCGGCGTCACCCCCTCCGGCAGATTGGCGGGATCCCGCGCGGCATCGGCCACCTTGCCGATCGCGATGGCGCGCTCGGTGCCTTGCTCGGTGTGCACGACGAAGTTGCCGTCGGTAAACGAAACCTGATCGACCGGCGCCTGCAGCAGGTGTGCTGCGATCAGCCGTCCCTTTTCGATCAGCTTTTCGACGGCCATGACAAGGGCGGTGCCGCCCATATGCATCGAACGCGCGCCGCCATGGCCGTTGCCGCCGGGCAATAGATCCGTGTCGCCCTGGTGGAAGCGGAATGCGTCAATCGGCAATCCCAGCAGGTCGGCCGCGACCTGGGGATAGGCGGTCTCGTGGCCCTGGCCATTGGACTGCGTCCCGACCGCCAGCGACACGGTGCCATCGGCCTCGAATGCCGCGCGGGCGAATTCGCCCGGCGCGCCGCGGGACGTCTCGAGAAAGCAGGCAAGCCCGATGCCGCGCAGCAGTCCGGCCTTCTTCGATTGCGCGCGGCGCTTGCGAAAGCCGTCGAACCCGGCGAGCGCGATCGCCTCGTCCATGCCGGCCTTGAAGCGGCCGCCGTCGATCTTCATTCCCATGGCGGTGCGATGCGGAAAGGTGCCGATGATATTGCGACGGCGCAACTCGATGGCGTCGATGCCGGTTTTGGCCGCGGCAAGGTTCACCAGCCGCTCGATCAGGTAATTGGCTTCGGGCTTGCCGGCGCCGCGATAGGCGTCGATCGGCGGCGTGTTGGTGAAGGCGCCGCGCACTTCGAAGAACACGGCGGGAATATCATAGACGCCGCCGATCGCGCTGCCGGCGGCGTTGGTGGAACTGATCGGGCCCAGGGTCGAGAGATAGGCGCCCATGTTGGCGACCGCCCGCACTTCCAGGCCGAGAAACCGGCCCTTGCTGTCGAGCGCCAGCCTGGAGCGGGCAAAGAAATCGCGGCCCTGCGCCGAGCTGACAAAGTCCTCGGATCGCTCGGAGACCCAGCGCACCGGGCGGCCGAGCTTTCGCGCCGCCCACAGCACCAGCACATATTCGGGATAGAGATAGTTCTTCATCCCGAAACCGCCGCCGACGTCGGGCACCACCACGCGGATGCGCTCGGCGGGAATCTTGAAGATGGTCTCGGCGAGTTGCCGGCGAAGGTCGTGGACGCCCTGGCCGGTCAGCGACAGACAAAACCCGTCGGTCTTGCGGTCATGGAAGCCGATGGCGGCGCGCGTCTCCATGGGGGCTGCGACCACGCGGTTGTTGAAGAGGTCGCATTCGACGACATGCGCGGCCGACGCCATCGCGGCAGCAACCGCTGCAGCATCGCCTTTGCGGAACAGAAAGGCGGAATTACCGGGCGCCTCCGGCCAGAGACGCGGCGCGTCCGGCTGCAACGCCACGGTCGCCACGGTGACGCAGGGGAGAGTTTCATAGGCGACATCGACCGCTTCGCCGGCCGCCACCGCCGCCTCCGGCGTATCCGCGATGATGCAGACGACGGGATCGCCGACATGGCGCACGAATCCGCGGGCCAGCGCCGGTCGCGGCGGAGCGATAATCGGTTCGACCGCCTCGATCACGGTGATGCACGGCAACTCCCCGATGCCGTCGGCCGCGAGGTCGGCTTCGCTGTAGACAGCCACCACGCCGGGGAGCGCGCGCGCAGCTGCCAGATCCAGCCGCGCGATCCGCGCAAAGGCGACCGGCGAGCGCACCACATGGGCATGCAACGCCCCGGGCACATGATCATTGGCGACATATTTGCCGTGGCCGGTGAGGAAGCGGAGGTCCTCCAGCCTGTTCAGGGATTGGCCTTGATAACGTTCCTGCAACCACGCACCTCATTCCGTAGGGCGAGAACCTGCCCGCTCCAGCCAAACATTGAAAACAACCCCATGTACAGATACAGAGCTCTGTAAAATCAATGCCTTACGCGCGGACGATGTGGCATGCCGCGCTGCCGGGCGCGCCGCTATCCGACCAGACGAATTTCGTCACCCGCGCGCACCATGCCTTCAATCAGGACCGCGGCATAGACTCCGGCTTTTCCGTCGTGGTTGCGCGCGACATATTTCAGGATCTCGGGGTTCGCCTCCGCCGTCTCCGGATCGAAGCCGATCATCTTGCACCGGATATCGCGCTCGAGCACCGCGACCACGACCTTGCTGCCGATCCGGAGTTGACGGCCGACATAGCGGTCCTCCGCAAACCCCTCGCCCGATGCCAGGTCGAGATAGATGTTGGCGCGAAATCGCCGCTTATCCAGCGCAAGGCCGAGGGCGTCGCCGATCTGGCGGACCGTCTGGCTGGAGAAAATCGAAATCGGACGGCAATCCGTCATGGCGCGATCCGACCGTCGTATCGTCAGCGCGGACGCCGGGGATTTGTCGTCGCCGAGCGCATCGAGCAATCTGACATCATCGATCCCAAGCACCTCGCCTGAGGGCGTCTCGACATCGACCGCGAGTTCCTCAGGCGACGGATAAAGCGGAGTGACGCCAGGCCCGAGCGCGTCAGCTTCCGCCAGGTTGGACGGCAGCGCCGCGCGTTCGGGATCGCGGAAGAACGGACGGTACAGCAGCATGTCGCTGCGGCCGCGCGCGGTCAGATACGGGAAGGCCTTTGGAGCCGCCGAGTTGTGGACGGCATAGAGCCGGTCACCCAGAATCCCGGAAAAACTGACGAACGCTTGCGGCAACGCTTCGCCGCGCATGCTCTTGACGGGATAGCGCCACAGGCTTTCGACATGGCCGATCAGGGTCATGCTCATCGATCTTGGGCTTTCTCAAATGACACAGGCTGGGGACAAAACTCCGTTGCCAATCGGCAAAATATCCGGCAAATTCAATAAGTTTATTTTTATAAGATACTGATTGATATGTAATATATTCACCAAGGAAAGCGGCAAAAAGTGACCACCCAGATGTCCATGGAACCTCTCTTTCCGGAGGAGAGCAAGCGCCTTTCCGACCTTGCCACCGACCTCGTTGCCAGGAGCAGCGCCCTGGCCGGCCGCCTTCACCCCGTCATGCAGGAAGGCCTTGGCCACCTCGTGCGCTCCATGAACTGCTACTACAGCAACCTCATCGAGGGACACCATACCCACCCTGTCGATATCGATCGCGCCCTGGCTGGCGACTACAGCGCTGAACCCGAAAAGCGCAATCTCCAGCTCGAAGCACGCGCCCACATCGACGTGCAGCAAAAGATCGATGCCGGCTCAGCGCCGCGACCTGCCACCTCGATCGCGTTCATCCGCTGGGTCCATCAGGAGTTCTGCCGGCAATTGCCGGAGCAACTCCTGACCGTCTCGGATCCCGGGACCGGCCGGGAAGACAAGGTCGTTCCGGGTGAGTTGAGGCACAGCATGGTCAAGGTGGGGCGCCACATCCCCCCTGCCCCGGAACACCTGGCTGCGCTGCTCGAACGCTTCGCCTCTGCCTATGGCAACGACAAGCTCCCCAGAATTCAGCGCCTGATCGGCGTGGCCGCCTCGCACCACCGCCTGTTGTGGATTCACCCCTTCGCCGACGGCAATGGCCGGGTCACGCGCCTCACTTCGCACGCGCTGCTCAAAGAGCTCGGCATCGGCTCGAGCCTCTGGTCGATCTCGCGCGGCCTCGCCCGCGCGGTCGACGCCTACAAGGCGGCGCTGCAATCGGCCGATCAACCGCGCCGCGGCGACCTCGATGGTCGCGGCAACCTCACCCAATCCGGCCTGGCCGACTTCTGCGCGTTTTTCCTGTCCAGTTGCCTGGACCAGATGGTCTTCATGGAATCTTTGCTCGAACCCGCCGAACTGCAGCGCCGCATCGAAATCTGGTGCGAGGAGGAGACCCGCGCCGGACGCTTGCCCAGAGGCAGCTGGCCGCTGCTGCGCGAAGCCGTGCTGGTCGGGGAATTTTCGCGCGGCAAGGCGCCTGATCTCACCGGCTACCAGGAACGCCAGGCCAGAACGGTGCTCAACGCCCTCATTGAAAAAGGCTTCCTGGTCTCGCCGACCTCGCGATCGGCGGTCCGGCTGGGTTTTCCGATGTCGGTGGTCGATCGATGGTTTCCGCGGCTGTATACGGGGCCGGCTACCTAGGCAGAAGCGTATGGCCTATCGCCCGAAATACGCCGCCGCCGCTCTCATCAGCGCGCTACTCGCGTACGTGGAGAGGCACGCCCGCCTAAGCGCTTGAATTTCTTCCTTGCAGCTTTCTTAATCGGCATTGCGGCCGTTCGCGTACGCGGCTTCTTGACGGCATCGATTCCGATTACCGAAACAGCGATCTCGCCCGTCCTATTTTTCCGCAATGTGGCAGCAACATCGTTCAAATAAGCGATCATTCCAATGAAAGCCATCGGCTTGCGCGTCTTCGGATGCTGCCAACCGCGTCGCTTGTGATTAGTGACGACTAAAACACCATGGCGGCGCGCCGCAGGGCGCAGATAATCCTCTGCAAGCTGAGTACGCAGCGAGTCTTCAAGCGCTTTCGTGCTCCAACCCTTGCCGCCATGCTTTGCTTCAACAGCCACTTCGACTAGCGCGGCAATTGCAGAGACGAGGACGTCGGGCATATTGCCCTCTGCCACTTCGGACTCGCGCGAGGCATGATAACGCCCTCTTGCGCGCTGTTTCAGTTCGCCGGCCAGCCATTGCTGGACTGCCTTTTCGTCCTTCGCGGTTTCCAGAACTGCACGCGCGCTTGCATCGGCATTGACAAACTCCCAGTCGATCTCGCGGATGATGGCTTGAACGACACGATAGAGTTCCCGACCGGTCTTTATTGGAAGAAGCTTATCGCGCTCGAAAGCGAGCACGTCTTGCGGCAACCACGCGGTGACATCGGCATCCCGCTCCGCCATCCGGCGAGCCAGTTCGCGGAAGCGAATACGGCGCGCTGTCATCGCGGCATTTCGCGAAAGGCGGGTCATTGCTTCGAAAGCTGCCAAACCCTCACTTTCCACCAAAGCTTTGAGAATTGCGCCACGAGCGTCCTCGGCATCGTCTCGATCGTTGGGTGAATACATCCCTTCATGGACATTGTCTTCATCCAGCCGAATTTCCTGATAAGCGAACAAGGTCAACTGGCTCAGCATAGCGACCGGCAGTGTTGCGAGCACTCCTGCCACCAGCGGATGGTTGCCTCCGAACAACAAGCCAAGCACGGTTACCGTAACGGCCTTTCGCACAGACGGCTTCTCGCCCCGAAGCCAGGAGATAAGCGAGGACGCCGCCGACGGCTCAACTAGCAAGAAGAGGAGCGCGATGTAGCGAGCAGCCCACGCAATCTTCGATTTATGCAACGCTCCAAAGCGCGCAAGCGCCGTCGCGCGTAGCTTGGCACGCTGCGCGTCGGAAAGCGAAAGATTGCGAATAACGTCGAGGCCCCGATCGAGTGTATTAATTTGCGGAGGCTCGCTCGCCGCCATTACATCGAAGATTGCGCATTGAAGATTAGGATGAATCTCGATTGCATTCTGAGCGAAGTGATGCAGAAAATATGAAACGCGGCTCTCCGTAGCTTCCCATTCATCTTTGAATGCATCTCGGATGAGCGGCACCGCGATTTTTGGATGCGCCTTGACTAAGCCGTCCAACCAATCAGGATAGCCTTGTTCGGAAGTACACACATGCTGGATTGCACGCCGCACGTCGCTCTCGGACAGTGCTGCCGAGAATTGAGGATTGTCGGCAGCTTCCAGGCCGATAGCCGCATGGGCGTAAATCGTAATCCATTTAACGGTAGTTGCTCCGCCGGGTTGGCGGACCGGCTTTTCGGGCGGGTGCACTCGCCACAAGGCCTTCATGCCGTCGCGATAAGCCTCCGCAATCACCTTGGAAAAGGCTGGCTCCAGCAATCGCCACTGTCGAATCGCGGAGGGAGCCCCTTCCCGGGTTTTCTTAAGAAGCCATTGACTGAGGTTGTGGAGTCTCCAAAACTCGGTTCCTATGGTGACCTTGGATGGATCGCTCAGTCTCGTCGAATTCGCTTGAAGCTTATCGCGGAAGTCGCGCCATGAAGCCTTATCACGTTCCCGGCGCGCCTCCCTTTCCACCTTGTCCTTCGCCCGCCGTTTGTTCATGCGCCGAATGGCGGGGCTTGCAGGCGGTGGCCGAAGGTAGCTGGTCAACTCCTTACGCAGCGTGGTTTCTTTACCAATGAGTTTCCGCAGCTCCGGTGCCTCGGCCTTCAGTTGCGAACGGATCAACTGGGCGATAGCGCTCAGGGCTACGCGTCGGTCGTCGTGCAAGGTTTTGTTCTTTAGGTCGTCGCGCAGCCAATCGAGGTCAGGCGCTTCCAGTGCCCACAGGGGCTCTCCACCAAAATGCACTTGCCAATGGTCATGGACAGCATGACCTCCATTCTTTCGAACCTCTTCTACGTCGTGCCAAAACAGGGCCCGGTTGACCCACCGATTATCTCTGACACGCTGATTGAGTCCCGGGCCTTCACCTTCAGACTGAATTGGTCGTTCAGCGCGCTCAACTACGGCCAGCAGCTCAATAAGATCATAGGACGGCATACTGTCGCCCAACGCCGACACGAGTTCGGAGGCGATGTTGCCAAGATGTCTAGAAAGCTCTGCTTGCCTAAGCGCGACCCGTCGGTACTCGTCAACGAAGGCGGGGCGAGCGCAAATTTTAGCAAGCCCGGCGACCAAAACCGGTTTGTCGCCTCCCGGACATGCTTGCCAGAGCTCGTCGATTGCGTAAGAAAACCCCTCGATCGAACTGGCGGATGGAGGCTTGGCCTTGTCGATGAGCGTGAGAAGTTGGCTGACATTGAGATAACTGGGGAAGAGAGCTTTAGCAAAACCAGCGGCGAGACGCGAACTAACCTTTGTCGGACCTCTCATCAAGTCGACCGCTACCCTTTTGAGTGCATTGCCAGCTTTGCACGCCACCAACGCGTCTACGGCCGTGATACGTGATTGATCGGCTTCCTTGCTATCACGCGCGATCTTTTCCGCAAGGTCGCTACATCCCACGATGCGCCCTTCACGCACCGTGCGAATAAGATCATGCCGAAAGTCTGAACGCGAGTTGATTTTCCAAGCCTGATGGATCGCATCAGAAAGATCGGGCGACGCGAACATCCCCAGGGCACGCCGGTCGATGCTGTCATCGGCGATTTCGCCCGCTGCGTGCTTGCGCGCAAGGTTTAGTAGCACTTTCGTCTTGCTTTCGGTCGACAGCGCTGCAGGGTCGCCGTAGGTGATCAGCAAAAGAGGCTCGCGGCGAATGATTTCGTCGCGGACATTAGGATAGTGATGGGCCAGCCAAGCGGCCGGAGCACGCAAGGAAGGTGCCACCGTTTCGACACCGTAGCGCTCCGAGAAAATCAGTTCGAAGATTTCCGGGAGCGGGCATCCACCGTCAAGGAGCCGCTTGAGCCAACAGGCGGTGAGATATTCTTGGGTCGAACGGTGGTGAAAGCGGACCCGCCCGTAAGTCGAAGGAGCGAAGAGTCCACGTCGCAGCAAGGCGTTAGATTCGGCTACGTTCCAGTCATTGAGAAGCACGACCGGATCGAGAGCACCCGAAGCCAATCCCGGGTCGGGCTCCTGCCCAGGTGCGATGAGCGTGAATGTTTTCGCCAGCGTAAGTGATGCCGCGACACGCTCAGCCCCCTCGCGCGCTTTGGCCGGCGCAAGATCGGTATTGTCAGGGCGGTACCGATCAGGCTCACGAAGCTTGGCCAGAACGGCAGCCTCGGTCATCGTTGTCAGCGTGCCGAACCTCTTGTGGTCTGCCCAATATTGGATGAGATCAAGCATGTCGCCGGGGCGCTCAGCGAGCACGTCCAAACCTTGCTGATCAATCGCTGCCATAAACGCGTCAATGTCGCGGACACCTTTGGCTAGCGCGAACGCCCTCCGCTGTTCGTCGGTCAACGGCACCAGTCGGACGACGAGGAAGTCACCGGGCTTCTTTTCGATTTTGTCATTGCCCGTGGATTTCTCGGCCTCATCACGCTCGAAGATCGGGTCAAGTAGCGCGGAATCCGGATCGGCCGCCGGTGGTGGCGCGGGCGCTGGTAGCGGTGGCGGTACTGGCAGGATATCGAGGATTGTTTGGCGATCCGATTTACCCTTCCAATCGCTGACACGGCAGGAAACAAGGATACTTGCGCGGTTCAGCGCAGCGCCGATCTCCGCGCCAAAATAGAGGAGTGCATCCTCGAACTTCTTGCGGTTCAGCCGTGCCTCGTCAACAGAGTCCAGGAAGAACCAACCTCGGTCTGCTCCAGCTTTCCAAGCTTCAAGGAGCGCACGCTGAGGTGGGCTCAGGTTCAGACGGCCTTCTGCGAGTTGTTCGATCGTTGCGTAAAAGGCCGGCGTTCCACGGTCACGCAATTCGGCGGTCGTGTTCTTGAACTCCTCGGTCTTCCCGCTTTGCGCTTCGGCAAGCAGGACCACGCGCGGATGATTAAGAACATCGGGCCAATCCAGCCACCCACCGTATTTTCGCCCCCAAAGCTGCCCAATGGCAAACTCTGGCTCCGCATCGTCAGCGACCGGAACGAAGCTACGCTTTAGGTCGACATAGCTTGACACGGAGAGCTAGCACCTTGGGTGGAGGGTTGATTCATTTTTGCCTAAGCATAGTGGCGCCTGATCTTGCGAAGTTATCAAACGCATATGATGCCGTGATCCCGTCAATTCATGGGCCGTCATGCGCCATGTAGCGAACTGTAAGGCCCTGCATCAGATCGTACGAGTGCAATGTAATGAGCAAGCCTTAAACCGCTGTTCGCAGTCGCAGCGACGAAACCGTGGGAAAACCTTGCACACATGAAAAAGCCCGCCAGAGGCGGGCTAATTCACTGATATCACTATCAAAGCTTGGTTGCGGGGATAGGATTTGAACCTATGACCTTCAGGTTATGAGCCTGACGAGCTACCGGGCTGCTCCACCCCGCGATAAACCGTTGCGCGCCTTCAACAAAACGATACCGAAACGAATCTGGCCAACGCTCGGGGGCGCCGATCGATCTGTCCGGAGGCTTCCTGAGAAGGCTGCCCATAGGCTGATGCCATCGGGTGCAAGCGGTATGTACCAACGCGCACCGGCTTTGGAAAGGGCCGTCGGCGATCTTTTGAGCTTTTTATGACGGTCGAAACGCGCGTTTATTGCGCCAGATCAGTCCGCCTGGCGTGCTATTGCCAGAAACTGGCCAAAAGGCCCAGTTTTCGGGCCGGGAACCCGAAGGAAGCGCCATGGACCAGTCACTGAAAAGCCCCGGGCAACACGCCCTGGAAGACGCCTTTCACCGCCTGTTCGAGCTGACCCGGACCACGCCGCCGCCCACCCTCGCCGAGCGGCTGGACCGGCTGGCGCGGCTGCGCGCGGCGGTCTCGGACTACGAATCCCGTTTCGAGCAGGCGATCTCGGCGGATTTCGGCCATCGCAGCGCGACCGAGACCACGATTGCCGAGACCATGCTGGTGCTGGGCGAGATCAGGTATGCCGCCAAATCCCTTGGGAAATGGATGGCGCCGAAGCGGGTGGCGACTTCGCTGCAGTTCTTTCCCGCGAAAAACCGGCTGCTGCCGCAGCCGCTCGGCGTGGTCGGCATCATCGCGCCGTGGAATTATCCGCTGCAGCTGACGCTGGCGCCGGCAGTGGCCGCCTTGGCCGCCGGCAACCGGGTCATGATCAAGCCGAGCGAGCTGGTGCCGCGGTTCTCCGCGCTGCTGCAAGACGTGATCGCGTCAAAATTCGATTGCACCGAAATGATCATCACCGGCATCGAGGAGGAAATCTCGAAGTCCTTTGCGTCGCTGCCGTTTGACCACCTGATCTTCACCGGCTCGACGCGCGTCGGCCGCCTCGTCGCCGAAGCGGCGGGCCGCAACCTGACGCCGGTCACGCTCGAACTCGGCGGCAAATCGCCCGCGATCATCGACCGCTCCGCCGATATCGCCGAAGCCGCGCAGCGCATCGCCTACGCCAAACTGCTCAACGCCGGCCAGACCTGCATCGCGCCTGACTATGCGCTGGTGCCGGAAGCGTCCGTACGGGAATTCGCCGACCAGGTGCAGGCCAGCATGCGGCGGATGTTCGGGACCGACCCTGCCAACAAGGACTACACTTCGATCGTTTCCGACCGGCATTACAGCAGGCTCGAAGGCCTGGTGAAGGATGCCGCCGCGCGGGGGGCGCGCATCATGCAGGCGACCGCACCCGACGATCCCGCCTGGAAATCCTTGCGAAAATTTCCGCCGACCATCGTGGTCGGGGCGACGCCGGAAATGGCGATCATGCAGGAGGAAATTTTCGGGCCGCTGCTGCCCATCATGGGCTACCGGGAGGCCCGCGAGCCGGTGGCCTATATCAACAGGCACGACCGGCCGCTGGCGCTGTACTGGTTCGGCAAGGACGACGCGGCGCGCGACGAGGTGCTGGACCGCACCGTCTCCGGCGGCGTCACGGTCAATGACTGCCTGTTTCACTTCGCCCAGATGTACCAGCCGATGGGCGGCGTCGGCGCCTCCGGCACCGGCGCCTATCACGGCGAATGGGGTTTCGATACGTTGAGCAAGCTGAAGCCGGTATTTTATCGCTCGAAGTTCAACCGCCTCGCCGATCTCTATCCGCCCTATGGGGCGAAGATCGCGCGGCTGGAAAAGCTGCTGCGATTCATGTCGTAGTATACCAAGACCGTCATTCCGGGGCGCGAGCAACGCGAGCGAACCCGGAATCTCGAGATTCCGGGTTCGATGCTTTCGCATCGCCCCGGAATGACGAACAAAAAACTGAATCCGGGGGGAATACACGTGACCGATACATACGATTTCGTGGTGGTGGGCGGCGGCTCCGGCGGCTGCGCGGTGGCGGGGCGGCTATCCGAGGATCCCAGGACCTCGGTGGCGGTGCTGGACGCCGGCGGCAGGAACGACAATTGGGTGGTGACCACGCCGTTCGCGCTGGTGCTGATGGTCGCCGGCAAGGTCAACAACTGGGCCTTCAACACGGTGCCGCAGGCGGGCCTGAACGGCCGCATCGGCTATCAGCCGCGCGGCAAGGGGCTCGGCGGCTCCTCCGCGATCAACGCCATGGTCTATATCCGCGGCCACCGCAGCGACTATGACCAGTGGGCAGCCCTCGGCAATCCCGGCTGGTCGTTCGACGACGTGCTGCCCTATTTCAAGCGCTCCGAGGACAACGCCGATTTCGACGGCGAGTACCACGGCAAGGGCGGGCCTCTGGCGGTCAACAAGCTGCGCACCGACAATCCGGTGCAGCAGATCTTCCTGCAGGGCGCGCGCGAGGGCCAGTTCCGGATTCGCGAGGATTTCAATGCCGAGGATCACGAAGGCCTCGGCGTCTATCAGCTGACGCAGAAGAACGGCGAACGCTGGAGTGCGGCGCGCGCCTATCTCCATCCGCATATGGGCAGCCGTGCCAATTTGCGCGTCGAGACATCAGCCCATGCCACCCGCATCCTGTTCGAGGGCAAGCGCGCGGTCGGCGTCGAATACCGGCAGGGCAAGGAGACAAAACAGATCCGGGCGCGGCGCGAGGTGATCGTCTGCTCCGGCGCGTTCCAGACCCCGCATTTGCTGATGCTGTCGGGCGTCGGCGACGCCGCTGATCTCGGCCGGCACGGCATCGAAAGCCGGCATCATCTGCCCGGCGTCGGACAGAATTTGCAGGACCATCCGGATTTCGTGTTCGGCTACATGTCGGACAACCCGAACTTCAACGGCATCTCGCCGAAGGCGCTGCCGCGGCTGTTGCGCGCGATCAGGCAGTACCGCAGGGAACGCCGCGGGCCGATGACCTCGAATTTCGCCGAGTGCGGCGGCTTCCTGAAAACCCGCCCCGACCTCGACGTCCCCGACATCCAGCTGCATTTCGGCATGGCGATGGCCGACGACCATGGCCGCAAGCGCCACAAGGGCACCGGCTTTTCGATGCATGTCTGCCTGCTGCGGCCGAAGAGCCGCGGCAGCGTCGCGCTCGGCAGCGCCGATCCGTTCGCCGCGCCGCTGATCGATCCGAATTTTCTTGGCGATGCCGCCGACCTGGAATCCATGGTGGCGGGCTTCAAGGTCACGCGGCGACTCTTGGAAACGCCGGCGCTGCGCGCCTTGCAGAAGAAGGACATGTTCACCGAGGGCATCGAGACCGACGACCAGATCCGCGAGTTGCTGCGCCAGCGCGTCGACACCGTCTATCACCCGGTCGGCACCTGCAGGATGGGCAGCGACGCGATGGCGGTGGTCGATGCCAGATTGAAAGTGCACGGGCTGGACGGCCTGCGCGTCGTCGATGCCTCCGTGATGCCGACCCTGATCGGCGGCAACACCAACGCGCCGACCATCATGATCGGCGAGAAGGCGGCGGACATGATCAAGGCGGAGATGCGGGCGTAGGTGATGGCGGCGCTCGTTCTGTCCTTCTCCCCTTGTGGGAGAAGGTGACGCGGACGCAGTCCGCGTCGGATGAGGGGTCTCTATCCGCGAGCAATCTACTCGTTGAAGCAACCCCTCACCCGTCGCCTCACTGCGTGAGGCGCCACCCTCTCCCAGAAGGGGAGAGGGGAAGTCAGCGCAATGATCACGGGAATAGTTTCTTTACTGTCGTCGAATAGACCGGCCATGCGAGTTGCCTGAGCGAGGCGCGCGCATCGATACCGACGATTTTAGCGATCGCGAACCCGTTTCGTTGACCATCCAGCGAACGCCGGATCGTTCGAAACAGGCTGGAGTATCCTCCATGAACAGCTTCGATGCGGTCATCTACGTCGGATTGATCATCGCCATCGTCACCGGCTTCAACGCCGGATTGCTGCGCAGCGCGGTGACGATACTGGCCTATCTTTTCGCGATGCCGATCGCGGTCTCGGCGATGTCGATGATTTCGCCCGCCTTCACGGGAAAGTTCGATTCACCCTGGCAGGGTTCGGTGATGTTCTTCGGAAGTTTCCTGGCCATTGGCATCGTGCTGGGAAAGATGATGCGCATGGCACTTGACGATGCCATCGGCAGCGAAACCGGTATCGCCGACCGCCTCGCCGGGGCGGTGCTGGGGGCAGTGCGTGTCGGCCTCGTCGCGATCACGCTGGTGCTGATCTTCGATCAGCTGGTGCCGGCCGGCCGCCAGCCGGCGTTCCTGACCGGCTCGCATCTGCGGCCGATGCTGTCGATCGCCGGGCAAAAGGGCTTCAAGTCCCTGCCGCCGGATGTGATTGCCTATATCGACCGGCTGAAGAAGGACCGGCGGATCTAGCTCCCCGCGCCGCGGCCGGTACCATAACCCCGCCCTGATCTGCATTCCGGGCGCGCGGTCCCCTTATCAAGGCCGCCGAGGTTGGCTACAAGGAGCCTGACCGACCTTCAAAAAACACCTGACATAACGGGAGTGAGACTGTGGATCTTGGAATAAAAGGCCGCCACGCCATCGTTTGCGCATCGAGCAAGGGCCTCGGCCGCGCCTGCGCCTCGCAGCTCGCCAGTGAAGGCGTGCATGTCACCATGACCGCGCGCGGCGCCGACGCGTTGAAGCTGGCCGCCGACGAAATACGCAAAGCCAACCCCGGCGTCACCGTCACCGAAGTGGTCGGCGACATCACCACGCCGGAGGGCCGCGCCGACGTGCTGAAAGCCTGCCCCAATCCGGACATCCTGATCAACAATGCCGGCGGCCCGCCGCCCGGCGATTTCCGCAACT
This sequence comes from Pseudomonadota bacterium, assembly GCA_040390145.1. GTDB lineage: Bacteria > Pseudomonadota > Alphaproteobacteria > Rhizobiales > Xanthobacteraceae > Bradyrhizobium. The sequence goes on along the minus strand of JAZJYY010000087.1, from coordinate 1,588 downwards.
GGACCCGTGACGACTGGATCAAGGCGCTCGACGCCAACATGCTGACGCCGATCGAACTGATCAAGGCGACCGTCGACGGCATGATGGCACGCAAATTCGGCCGTATCGTCAACATCACCTCGGCCGCGGACAAGGCGCCGATCGAGATTCTGGGCCTGTCGAACGGCGCGCGCGCCGGCCTCACCGGCTTCGTCGCAGGCATTTCGCGCAAGACCGTGATCGCCAACGTCACCATCAACGGGTTGTTGCCAGGCCCCTTCAACACCGACCGGCTGCGCGGCACCGCCAAGGGCGACGCCGACAAGCGCGGCGTGCCGGTCGAGCAGATCCTGTCGGAACGATCCAAGCTCAATCCGGCCGGGCGGTTCGGCGAGGCCGATGAATTCGGCCAGGCCTGCGCGTTCCTGTGCAGCGCCAAGGCCGGCTTCATCACCGGGCAGAACCTGCTGATGGACGGCGGCGCCTTCCCGGGCACGCTGTAAATGAAGGCTGTCTGGTACGAGCGCACGGGCGCAGCCCCCGATGTGCTTGCCTTCGGCGACATGCCGACGCCGACCGCCGGCCCCGGTGAGGTCCGGGTACGGCTGGAGGCCTCGGGCATCAACCCCGCCGATGTCGGGCGCCGTGCCGGCAGCTATCGCGCGATGGAATTCCCGCGCGTGATACCAAACAGCGACGGCGCCGGGATCGTCGACCAGGTCGGCGACGGCGTCAGGCGGCTCAGCGTCGGGCAGCGGGTCTGGCTGTTCAACGGCCAGCGCAACGGCCGCGCCTTCGGCACCGCGGCCGAGTACATCGCGCTGGCCGAAGCGCTGGTGACGCCGCTGGCACCAGAGGTGTCGTTCGCGGCCGGCGCCACCCTCGGCATTCCCGGCATGACCGCGTGGTGCGGCCTGTATGGCGACGGATCGATCGCCGGCCTGACCGTGCTGGTCACCGGCGGCGCCGGCGCGGTCGGCCACTATGCCGTTCAGCTGGCAAAATGGGGCGGCGCGCGCGTCATCGCCACGGTCAGTTCGGCCTTCAAGGCGGAGCAGGCGCGGCTGGCCGGCGCCGATCTCGTGATCGACTACAAGACCGAGGATGTCGTCGCCAAGGCAATGGCGTTCACGGAAGGGCGCGGCGTCGACCGCGTGGTCGACGTCGATTTCGGCGGCAACATCGCCACCACAATGAAACTGATGGCGATGAATTCGACCATCGCGGTCTACGCCACCAACGGCAATCGCAGCCCTGTGGTGCCGATGCGCGAGCTGATGGAGCGATGCATCACGCTGCGCGGGCTGGTGCTGTTCGCGCTGCCGCAACCGCTGCTGGCGGCGGCGCAGGCCGACATTTCGAAATGGCTCGCCGCGGGAAAACGCATCCACAACATCGCCGCGCAGTTTCCGCTGTCGGAAACCGCGCAGGCCCACCTCGCGGTGGAAAAGGGCGACAAGCTCGGCACGGTAGTGGTGGATTGCGCGCGGTGAGGCTGATTGAGCGGCGCGCCCTTCTTACCCTCCCCTGGAGGGTAGGGGAATCGCATGTGATGCTGGAGGGGCGTTGCAAAGCGGTTGGAACTGGATTCTTTGGGTATCTCTCAATT
>JAZJYY010000086.1:0-16279 GCA_040390145.1 Pseudomonadota bacterium | reverse complement strand
AGACCGCGGGTGCAGCGCGCATCCGGCATTCCCTGCTCCCTCATAGGAGGGAGAAACGACAGGCAAACCTCGGGCAACTCATGCCGCGAGAAGGCGGACGTGCATCTGACGTTTGAGCTGCGACAAACACACGCTCGTCGTCCCGGACAAGCGAGCCAACGGGTCGGCGCGAAGCGCCGCCCGATGACAGGCTCCGCGAGCGCAGATCCGGGACCCATACGCCGCGGCGGTCATTATGGAGCGCGCTGGTCGACGGCTTGCGCAACGATTTCGACCGGTGGTTATGGGTCCCGGCTCGGAGGCCGGGACGACGGATGCGAGAGCGGCGCCCCCGCTTCATCACGCTTAAATTAGTAAGTAATCCGCAGCCCGACGCCGCCATGCAGGGTGTTGCCGACCGGTTGCGGGCCCGCGGTGCCGTTGACAAACAGGTCGGCGATCCAGCCCTTGGTGATGCGGTACCCGACCCGGCCGCCATATTCGAACCAGCCCTGGTTGCCGATCGTCGGCACCACGGTGCCTTCGCCGGTCACGGTGGCGACGATGCCGGATCGGGTGGCAAAGGACTGCACGAAGCCGCCGTTGATATTGGTCTCGATGCTGTTGCTCCACAGATGCGTCCACTGGCCGCCGATCTTGACGAGATTGGTCTTGTCGGTGCCGGTGGCGACGCGGGCGTCGAACGGATTGAAGGCCACGGCGGCCGGGTCGCTGTAGCCCTTGACCCGCTGCCACATCTGCCAGACCTCGACGGAGGCTGCGATCTCGTCGCGCGGCGACAGCCGGCTGATCCAGCCGGCGCGGCCATAGACGCCGTAATTCTCGCTGGTGGTTTCGCTGTCGAGCGTAACAGGGCCGAGGCTGGTTTGGTAGCTGCGGCGGTAGCGCACCTTCTGGAACGGCGACAGGATGGCGCCGACGTCGAAGAACGGCCGCGACGAGCCCCAGTCGGTGAAGTCGTAGCGCAGCGCGAAGGCGCCGATCGGCGCACTGGTGACGCTGTAGCCGCCTTCGCTGTACTGCGCGTAGGCGATGCCCGCCAGCAGCGCCAGATTGGACGTCAGTTTCTTGCGGCCGTGAATGCCGGCCGAGAACGATCCCGCGGAGCCGAACGCGCTGACGCAATCGCCGCAATTGACCTGCTCGTTGACGCCGAGCAGCACCGTGCCGAGCACCCGGTTGGTGATCATCTGGTTGAAGCGCTGGTTGGCCAGATCCTTGATCGATCCCGCGCTGGAATCCGAACCGGTCGGCGTCGGCGTTGCGGTGGGGGTCGGGCTCGGGCTCGGGCTTGGTGATGCGCTTGGCGTTGGCGTTGGAGTCGGCGTGTACTCGGGTGTCGGCGTGTACTCGGGCGTCGGCGTCGGACTCGGTGTGGGCGATGGGGTCGGTGAAGGCGACGGGCTTGGCGAAGGTGACGGCGTCGGACTTTGCGCCGATGCCGGAACGGTCATCGCCGGAATCAAGGCCATCGAAAGCGCCGCGCTAAGGGCGGCCGCGGCGAACAGGCTGCGGGTGAGTTTTGCCATCGTCAGCGCCCGCACAGCATGCCGGTGGGATCGCTGCCGTCATCGACCGGCGGCGTAATGGTCGGTGTTGCATCGGCATACTGCGTGGTGTTGCAGAGTCCGGCTGCGGCGCCACAGGCGAAGGTCCAGGGCGGATTGCTGGACTTCAGGATGGTGTACTGGCCGTTCGCGAAGGTGATGATGGCGGTATCACCGGGCTTGGTCAGCTCGGTGCACTGGAAGGCGAGGGTGCAGACCCTTGCTGCGCCATTGTCGCGCAGCACCACGGTGGTCTTGCCGCGCTGGGAGAGGATATCGAGGACGGTGCCCCGCACGCCGATGGTCGCGACCTGGGTCTGGATCTTGTAGGCGCCCTTGTCGGAATGGCCGGTGACGAAACGGAACGCGCCCGACGTGAGCTTGATCGAAATGTCGCGATAGCTGGTGGCGTCGTCGAACACGGTGCGGTCGAGCTTCAGCGAGGAATTGGGGCCGAGCGACAGATTGGTGCTGTCGGCCATCACCAGCCGCGTCGCGCTGTCGGTGCCGGTGCGCACGGTTTCATCGCGCACCACGCTGTCGCCGACCTTGATCGGACTGGTCCCCGATGCGACGACGCGGACCACTTCGTTCTTGACCACGGCGGCTTCGCCGACGCGGGTTTGCGCGCGAGCGGGCTCTGCCGCCAGCGTAGCCCACAGACAAAATACACCCACAAGGAAGAAAATGCAGTGACGACAATTCATTTCATGACCGATCGATTTATCCCGCATCGTACCGGATCGCGCATGCATGCGATGTTGTAAAAATAGCACAAGCAGCGGCTTATGACCCCGGTCGTTGGTGACGGCGAAAACGAATTACGTTCAATGCGATGGACTTGAAAATGCGGCCCGCCCACAATCGGCATCCGATAAAGTCATGAATTCCGTGAGTCCTGTGCGCGAATCACCTTCTGTTCCCGAAAATTCCACTGTACGGAACGCGGTGATTGCCGCCGTCATTTTCGTTGTCGCGCATCTGGCGATGCTCGTCGGCATCACCACGCCGGAAAAATTCTACTTCGATGAAGTGCATTATGTGCCGGCGGCGCGGCAAATGCTCGAGCCCGTGATGCCGAGCCCGATGCTCAACCCGATGCATCCGCCGCTGGCCAAGCAGCTGATCGCGGTGTCGATCCGCGCGTTCGGGGATGGACCGCTGGGCTGGCGCTACCCCGGCGTGCTGTTCGGGGCGCTTTCGATCGTCGCGATGTATCTTTGCGGCCTTGCGCTGTTCGCGGCACAGGGGCCCGCGGTTGCGACGGCCTTGCTCGCCTTCTTCAACCAGATGGTGTTCGTGCAGTCGCGGATCGCGATGCTGGACATATTCTCGCTGTCGTTCGGCCTGTTCGCGATCGCGGCCTTCATGCACGGCTTTCGCCAGGCGCGTCCGCATCGCGCGTTCGCGCTCGCCGGTCTCGCCTTCGGGCTGTCGGTCGCGTGCAAATGGAGCGGGCTGTTCCCGCTCGCCGTCTGCATCGTGATCGTCGCCGTGATCCGGCTGATGCAGAGCTGGCGCACGCAATTTGCCGACGGCCAGGCGAGCGACTGGTACCGGCCCGGTCTGTGGCCCGATTTCAGATCGTATCATTTCGCTGCATGCTTCGTGCTGGTGCCGGCACTGGCCTATCTCGCGACCTTCGTGCCGCTCTACGGCCTGTCGCTCCCCGACCTGCTCGAAGCCCAGCGCCGGATTTTCAGCGACAACACCACGACCGCGATCGCAGGCCACACCTATATGAGTTCGTGGCCGTCCTGGCCATTTTTGCTGCGGCCGGTCTGGTATCTGTTCGACAAGGTCGCCGATGACCGGATTGCGGCGGTGGTTTTTCTCGGCAATCCCGTGGTGCTGTGGGCGGCGCTGCCGGCGCTCGCGGTCTGCCTGCGCGACTGGATCGTGACGCGCCGGGCCGACGCGTTCCTGGTCCTGTCGTTCTATGCCGGGCCTTATCTGGCCTGGGCGCTGCTGCCGCGGACGCTCGGCTTCCTGTATTACTATTTGCCGGCCGCTACCCTGGCCAGCCTTGCGCTGGTCTACGTACTGCGGCGAGGCAACAGCCCGCGGTGGATGCTATGGGCTTTCGTCGCAGTCGCAGGCGCGGGCTTTGCCGCAATGCTGCCGATCACGGTGGCGTCTGTCGGGACATCGATGGAGACGTTTGTCCGGCTGATGCTGTTCCAGAACTGGATTTAAGCCTCAAATAGGTTCAGCCCGCGCCAGACCGGCGCGGGCTGAAATCATCTGTCGCGGACTGCGTTACTTCGAGGCGGTCTTGGTATCCATGTTGACCACCTGAACGCGGCGGTTGGCCGGGTCGGTCGGCGCGTTGGCATCCTTCGGCTTGCTCTCGCCATAGCCGACGGTGACGAGATCGCCGCCGTTGATGCCGTATTGTTCGGTGAGGAAGCGCTTGATGGTGTCGGCGCGGCGTTCCGACAGTTCCTGATTGTAGGGCTCGCTGCCGACCGCATCGGTATGGCCGGCGACCACGAAGGTCGAACCCTTCAGGCTCGAATTCGAGAGCGCCTTGCCGAGTTCCTGCGCCGCCGGCATCGAGGCCTTGCTGATGTCGGCGGAATTGTAGTCGAACTGGATCTCGAGATCGATCTTGGGCTTGCTCGCCGCGATCTCGGCGATTTCCTCGCGCTCGCCCAGCGACAGCGAGCGCGTCTTGCGGTTGCGCAGGGTGTCGACGAAACGGATCTGCTTGGCCTCGACGGCCGGATCGGCCTGCGGTCCCGCCGACAGCCCGCGGGTCAGCGGCTTCTTCGGCTGCAGCGCATTCAGGATCTGGTCGGCCGAAACCTTCTCGCCGGCAATGGCCAGGCCCGCCGTCATCGACAGCGCGGCACCGAGCGTGATCGCCGAGAGGGCGGAAAGTCTGTAGAAGCTGGTCATTGTCGTGGTCCTCACTGTTACGCCTGACGGCGCTTTGACGGTTGAAAGGTACAGCGGACGAACGGCCGTGAATGTGACTTGTCTCACATTGGTAAACGGACCATGCGCCCGGGCTCTTCCGTCCGTCGCTGCGTCCGGCAACCCCGTTCGATCGCGCGCTCTTCCGAGTGACTTAGATCACTATTCGCCAAAGCGCCTGAAGCCCAGGACGCCGAGGGGCGTCTCACACGCTACGGGACGAAGACCACAGACCGGCTAAGTTCATTCCAGGACTGCAGGCAAGCGAACGCGCGCTTCCCCGTGAGGAAACGCGCGTTCGGTCGAGTGGTCGGATGCTGTTACTGCTTCATGGTGCCGCCGGGTGAGGCTGCGTCACCCTTCTTGTTAACGGCGCCCGCAGTATCGGCGCCCGAGCTGCTGGCATCGCGCGGGGAAGGCGCCGAACTACCCGTCGTGGTTCCGGTCGCGCCGTTCTTCATGGCAGTCCCGCCACCCGTAGTGCTGCCGTTCATGTTGCCACCCGTGCTGGGCTGAGTGGCGGCCGGGCCGCCCGCAGTGGAACTGCCGCCTGCGGTGCCGCCGGCGCTTTGTGCGAATGCGGCTGCGCTGGAAAGGGCGAAAGCAGAGGCCAAGGCGATCGTTGTAAGTTTCATGGTTGTCTCCTCGAATGTGGTTTGTGGAAAGACAAACCCGCGGCATCTATTGCGTTCCCCAAGTGCAGCGCAGCACGAAAAAACTTTTCATTTACGAAACGCAATCACCGGCAAATCCGTATTTCGAACGCCGGTAAAACGCCGGTTTCATTCGTTGACGAGGTTTTAGATGAAAATTCTGCTCACTGCCGCCGTGTTCTCCGCGCTGGCCCTGACGCCCGCATCCGCAAAGATGATGGCCTGCACCAGCGCGAACATGGCCAAGAGCGTGAACGCGATGTCCGGCATGGCCGATGGCCCCGCCAAGATGGCCATGGGCAAGGAGATGGGCATGGCCAATATGGAAATGAGCAAGGGCAATATGCGCGGCGCCTGCAAGTCCTACATGAAGGCGCAGAAGATGAGCGCCATGAAGTAAGGCCGCTGAGCAACCGGCTTTTCCGCACCGCCCGCGGGCGGTGCGGCTGCCTTTCGCGCGCATCACGCGCCAATTGGTTGGTGGGAGGGATCTTGCGTCGGCGATAGGACATCGCAGTCATCGCGCTGTCATTGACGATTGGTGTCTTGGGAAGCCTGCGCTGTCGCGCCCCCGAGTCCACTGATAGTATATCGAAATGAAGCTTTTGATCGTTGATGATCACCCGGTATTGCGAGACGGGCTGGCGGCGTTGCTCCAGCACGCCGGTCCGGACACTACCGTTCTTCAGGCGCGAGATGCCGGCGAAGGCCTGGCCATCGCTGACAGCTGTGGCGACCTGGACGTGATCATACTCGATCTGGAAATGCCGGGAATGAAGGGAGTTGAGGCGCTTTCCGAATTTGGACGGAAGCGTCCGGACGTTCCGGTCATTGTGCTTTCTTCCTCCGAGGATCCGGGTGATGTACGCAAGTCGCTGGCTGCGGGCGCCCTGGGGTATGTTCCGAAGTCCGCCAGCCAGCAGGTACTGCTTTCCGCGATCCGGCTGGTACTGAACGGTGATCTTTACATTCCGCCACTCATCCTCGACGAAAACCCGACCGCCGCCGGCCAACGAATTCGAACCGCCGGGTCGGAGGGCGCGCCACAACTTACGCAGCGTCAGATCGAAATCCTGCGGCTCCTGAGCGAGGGGATGCCGAACAAGACGATAGCGGCAGCTTTGAACTTGTCAGTGAAGACGGTGAAGGTTCACATCACGGCAATCTTCAAGGCGTTGAACGTCGCCAACAGAACCCAGGCGGCCGTGGCCGGCCGCAAGGCAAGGATCATTTGACGGGTTGTTCGCTTGCGGTGTCTTGAGCATCGATCACCACGATCAGGCCGTGGACGGCTTCGGCCGCGCCCCACGCATCGTTCGCCTGGCGCAAGCAGAGACGCCAGACAGCACCAGCGCGCCGGACGCGGCGCCGCGCGCTGCAGCTGTCGCTTGTTGTTGCCCGGCTTGACCGGTGCGCAACCGACGCCCTGTGGGGGTTCTGCCTCGGGTGGCGGATCAAAGGGCCTAGGACCTAATTGTTCTCATCTAGGACCTCAGGCCAATTAAACGGCGGTACATCGTCGGTTAATCATTTTATCGGGCACCAGTTTAACTGCGAATAGCTGCTGGCGGCTCCATTTAAATTTCTGAAAGGAAAATATCGTGAAGAAGCATTGGATTTTGGGAATGGTGGCCGGTATTTCCGGATGCCTGTTGGCGGGCGGGACCGGCCAGGCCGCCGTCATGGATTCGATAAATCCCGGCGCGGCGCCGCCTTTTGTCTACTATGGCGGGCCTCTCAGCATCGGCTGGCTCTACACAGCTCAGTCCAGCTACAATCTGACTGGCATCTCCACATATTTCGAGCCGGTTCCCAATGGCAGCGGAGCCCACACCATCACCGAGCAAATCTGGTCGGGCGTTCCGGATGCAGTCGGAAGCGTCTTGCTCAACTCCGCCACCTTCTCGGCCCACAGCGCCACCGGAGGCAGCGTCGGCGCAACCTTTGCCACCTCTTCCCTGATCACGGCCGGCACCACGTACTTCGTCAACTTTTTGAACACCCAGGGCATGGGCGTAAATCTTGGCCAGTGGACCGGCGATGGCACGGACAGCGGATCGACACCCTCGGCCGGAGCCACGACGAACCTGGGAGGCTGGTTTCTAAGTAACGATAATACGAGTTGGGAGTTCGTATCCGGCGGGGCCTATTACACGACGGCCACTGGAAACGTCAGTTTTTCCGAACCCATCCTGATCTTCGAAGGAACGCCGATCGCAGCGGTTCCCGAGCCATCGACCTGGGCCATGATGATCCTGGGCTTCGCTGGCATGGGCCTTATGACGTACCGCCGACGCAGGAGCCACGGCGCGCCGCAGCCTGCCTGACGACGACATCTCCGTGGGCTCGCCGGCCGTGAACCGGCGAGCGGCGATGCGGACCAGGTCGACGCAACATGGGACTGCTACCGGCCATTTTCACCGTGCGGGTATTCAAATGCGCTACCTGACCATCCTTCTATCCATGGTTTGCACGTTGATTACGGCCAGTGCGGCCTTCGCCGACAAGCGCGTCGCCTTCGTGGTCGGCAACGGCGCCTACAAGAACGTGGCGGCGCTGCCCAACCCGGCGGTCGACGCCAGGTCGATGGCCAAGGTGTTGCGCAATGTCGGCTTCGACGTCGTCGAAGGCGCTAACCTCACCCGCGACAAGATGACGGAGCGGCTGCTCGAATTCGGCAAGAAGGCCGAGGGCGCCGATGTCGCGCTGTTCTTCTATGCAGGCCACGGCATCGCCATCAACGGCATCAACTATTTGCTGCCGGTCGATGCCGATCTCAAATCCGAGATGGACGTCAAGCTCGGCTCCGCGATCAATGTCGACGTCACCCTTGAGCAGACCATGAGCGACGCCAAGGTCAAGCTCGTGTTCCTCGATGCCTGCCGCGACAACCCGTTTGCGGCGCGGATACGTTCCGCCAAGGCCACACGCAGCGCCAATGTGCAGACAGGCCTTGCCGAGATGAAATCCGGCGAAGGCACGCTGATCGCCTTTGCCACCGGCCCCGGACAGACCGCGCTCGACGGCGAGCAGGGAACCAACAGCCCGTTCACCCGTGCGCTGATCGCCAACATCGCGTCGCCCGGCGTCGAGATCCAGCAGGCGATGACCAGGGTCCGCGCCCAGGTCAACGAAGAGACCAGCAAGAGCCAGCTGCCCTGGGGGCATACCAACCTGATCGGCTCGGTGTATCTCAATCCGGCTGCCGCAGGCGCCGCGGCCGAGGCGCCGAACACCCCCGTGGCCGCGAGTGGCCCGGTCTCCGAAGTCGAGCTTGAGTTCTGGCGCTCGGTGAAAGACTCAAACAAACCGGAAGAGCTCAACGCTTATCTCACCAACTATCCCGGCGGGACGTTCAAATCAATCGCGCTGGCCCGCATCGCGTCGCTGCAGGACGGCCCGTCGACGGCGACCCGCAACCTCACCGCCGGCATCGACCCGGCCACCTTTACCGAGCAGGCCGACAAGTCCAGCGAGGACCAGATCGGTCTCGACAAGGCGCAACGCCGCGACGTGCAGCGCCGGCTCACCGGCATCGGCTTCGACATCAAGGCGAGCGGCAAGTTCGACGAAGCCACCCGCGCCGTCATCGCCCGCTGGCAGACCGCGCGCGGGTATCCTCGCTCCGGGTTTCTCAACAGGCTCCAGCATCAGGCACTGCAGTCCGAGATCGTTGCCACCCGCGTCACTTCGGCGGATGCTTCCGACGAGCCGGTTCGGCGTTCCCGCAAGTCCGGCGGCGGACGTCAGTATCATCGTGGCGGTGGTGGCGGCCCCGGCGCGCTGCTCGGGGGCATGATGGGTGGATTGTTCCGGCGCTGAGCTGCAGTTGCAACCGCGAGAGCGCTGCAAAAGCGGCGGCGGCACGCGGCCGAGCGTTGTGCGCAAGCCCTTCCGCCCTCGATATCGCGTTGGCGCGAATCCGGCTACATTGCCAGGCGATGCCCCGCCATGTTGAATTTCACCCTCTTGATAAGACCCAGGCGCGCCGGATCTGGCTGCGCGCCCAGCGGCTCGACGTATCAGCGCCATTCGGGCAGGGGCCGCAAGCGACCGCCGCTGCGGTCGAACATCTCGGCTATGTGCAGATCGACACCATCAACGTGATCGAGCGCTGCCACCATCATATTCTGTGGAACAGGATTCCCGAATACCGCCGCGCCGATCTGCGGCAGGCCCAGAGCGTCGACAAGAGCGTGTTCGAATACTGGACGCACGCGCTGTCCTATGTGCCGTCGAAGGACCTGCGTTTCTTTCTCCCGGCGATGCGGCGCCACCAGCGCGAGGGCCACAAATGGCTCACCTCGGTCAAGCCGGCCGATTTGCGCAAGGTGCTGCGGCTGATCCGGCGGGACGGCGCGCTCACCATCCGCGACATCGACGACGACGTGCTGGTCGACAAGGAGCATCTGTGGGCCAGCCGCAAACCCTCGAAGCGGGCGCTGCAGCTGTTGTTCTACACCGGCATGCTGACGATCTCCGAGCGCATCGGCATGCTGAAAACCTACGACCTGATGACGCGGCATTTCGGCTGGGACAAGCCGCCGAAGCCGGCCTCGGCGAGCGAGACCACAGCCTATCTGCTCGACCGCGCGCTGCGGGCGCAGGGCATCGTCAGCGTGGATTCGATCTGCCATCTGGATGCGCCGAGCAAGCCGGCGATCCGGCGCATGATCCAGACGCGGGTGCGTCGCAACGAGCTGGTGCCGGTCGCGCTGGAAGGCGCCGGCAAGCAGGAGCATTGGGCGGAGCCCGCGGCGCTGGAGGCAGGCGAGGGCGCCTCCGGTCAGGTCCACATCCTCTCCCCGTTCGACCCCCTGATCATCCAGCGCAAACGCACCGAACTGTTCTTCGACTACGGCCACCGCTTCGAGGCCTATGTGCCGAAAGAGAAGCGGGTTTTCGGCTATTTCGCGCTGCCGGTGCTGGTCGGCGACAACATCGTCGCCGCCCTCGACCTGAAGACCGACCGCAAGAGTCGCAAGTTGCTGGTGCAGAAATGGACTTGGGTCGCCGCGGGCGCGGCCAAGGCGCCGCGCAAGGCGTTGAAGGCGCGTATCGAGCAGGAACTGCACCGCTTCGAGCGGTTTCAGCTGGCGGAGTGAATGGAACCCGCGGCCCTCGGTTCCGTTAGTTCCCTTTAATGGATCCAAAGGGGCTGACATGGACAATGATAACGATAAATCGATCTTTGAGAAAATCACCGACACCGTGAAAGATGCCGCCAAGGCCGCGACCGACGCTGTGGCCGATGTCATGAAGCCGGATGCCCCGGCCTCGAAAGCTAATGAGCGCGCGGTCGCCTACATGCCGCTCGCCGGCGAGGGGATCGTTTCCGATCCGGTGATGCTCGCCCCGGTCGCCCTGCCGCCGGCCCGCAGGAAGCGCGCGGCATCGAAGCGGACAGCAAAGACGTCGAAGACCAGGGCGGCGAAGAAGGCGGTCGCGAAATCGAGCCGAAAAGCCGCGACAAAATCGCCGACTAACAAGACAACCGGCAAGACGGCCAAAAAGGCCTCTAAAGCGACGGGCAAAAAAGCGCCGAAGAAAGCGCCAAAGAAAGTAGCGAAGACAGCCCCCAAGAAAGCCGCGAAAAAGGCCTCCAAGAAAACTTCCAAGAAAACCTCCAAGCAAGCCTCCAAGAAAGCCAGCGGCAAATCCAGCAAAAGCGCTGTCAGGAAAACATCGAAGAAGCCACGCAACGGCAAGCGCGGCAGGTAGCGCCGCGGTCGCATCGGTTCGACCTTGGGTAGGGTGACTGACCACGCTGAACGATCGAGCAACGCGCCGATCGCAATCCCGACGCCATACGCCACCATGTTCCACACCGAAAAGATCCTGCCGAGCAGCAGCGCGCCCGGCAGGGTCAGCCGAAACGCGTCTAGCCAGGGGAAATGCACCAGCCGGAACAGCTCGACGCCGATGGCGATCACGGCTGCCACCAACATGATGCGCGTCCGGGAAAGATGTGACGCCGCGATCGCCACCAGGAAAAACACCATCGTTCCCCACAGCACCGAGCCGCCATACTTCACGACAGAAGCGGGCAGGCCGAAGCCGGGTCCCCAACCACGTAGGCGAGGCCGCAGGCGATGCTGGCAAGGCACAGGCCGGTGCGGGCGATACAGAGGGATCTCCGCCCGACCATTTCGGGATCGATCGATGCGCCGGGCATCAGGAGGTCACGGCGTCGGCCACGGGAAATGTCAGCTCGAACGCCGTCCCTCTTTCGGATTCGATCAGCCTGACCGCGCCGCCATGGGCGTCGAGCATGGCGCGCACGATGGCGAGCCCCATCCCGGTGCCGCCGCTGTCGCGCCGTGTGGTGAAAAAGCTGTCGAAGATCTGGGCCCGGTTGTTGGGGGAGACGCCTTCGCCGTCATCGCTGACGGTGACCTTCAACTGGTTGCCTTGCTGCGCCGCGGATAGTTCGAGCAAGGAACTGCCGTGGTGCACGGCGTTGTCGGCAAGGTTGGAAAAGATGATGAGGACGTTGTCCTCGGAGATCCGCATCGGCGCTTCGAGGTCACCGCCGGCGCGGATATCGAGCGCCGGGAAGGCCGAACGGAGGCCAGCGACCGCGACCGACAGCCTGGCGGCGCCGAGCGCGACCGGATTTTCCGCCCGGGCGAAATCGCGCAAGCGGCCCGCGATCGTTCCCAGCCGGTCGGCATCGGCGATGATGTTGTCGAGAAACTTGCGCCGGTCCGCATCGTCCATATCGGGCGCGTCGACATCCTCGCGCAGCAGTTCGGCCGCGCCCTTGATCGACGTGAGCGGCGATTTCAGTTCGTGCGAGACGTGGGTGGCGAAGGTCGAGATGAAGCTGGAGCGCGTGTTCAGCCGCCGCGCCATATCCAGAAAACTCTGCGAGAGGCGGGCGATCTCGCTGGTGCCGTGGCGCTTCAGTGGCCGCAGTGCGTCGCGATCGCCCTTGCCGATCAGATTGGTGCGCTCGACCAGTTCGCGCATCGGCCCGGTGATGGTGCGGTGAAGCAGCACCCCGATCAGCAGCGTGGGCAGGATCATCGACAGGATAGCGAGAATGACCTTGGTGCGCTGTGCGTACAGGTCACGGAAGACGTTGCTCGGCGTACGCGAGGCATAGACCACGCCGGCGACCTGGTCGCGCACCATCACCGGCATGGCGGTAAAGATGCGCATCCCGGTGCCTCGGCTCATCGAATAGAGCGAGGGCTGTTCGTTCTTGGAGATGCGCACCCGCAGGACACCCTTGAACCGGCCCTGCAGCGCCTCGCTCACTTCCTCCAGATGCGCCAGCGACAGCCCGATTTCATCGCGGCCTGCGATCACCACGCCGTTGGGGTCGAGCAGCCTGAAGCCGGCCAGCGTCACCTTCTGGGTGACGACCAGATCCTGCGCCATCCGCGCGCCGAGGCTGACAAAGGCGGGATCGGCCGGCGCCGCAGGCGGGCGCGCCGCCGGTCGCGGCGGCAGCACGCTTTCGCTGACCAGTTCGAGTTCGGGCCAGATCGGCTGATACGGCTCCTCGGACGGTTTTGGAGCGACAGGCTGGACCTTGGTGCCGAGCGCGACGCCTTGCGGGACGCCCGTCTCCACCTCGCGGCGAAAGGTGGCGGCAAGTACCGCGCTCTGCGCGATCAGTTCGGCTTCGGCCTGCTGGATCAACTGGTTCTGGTAGACCTTCAGAAAATAGATGCTGAACAGCGGCAGCGCGAGCACGCTGGTGAGAACGACGAAGAGGACGAGGCTGAGGCTTGGCCGCCATTTCCGGCTGGTGTTGGCCGCTGGCTCGGTCAACGCGCGGCCTCGCAGCGCCCGAGCTTGAAACCGACGCCATGGACGGTCTCGATCGCGGAATCGCAGCCGGCGCCGGCGAACTTGGCCCTGATGTTCCGGACGTGGCTGTCGATGGTGCGGTCGGCGACATGAATATTGCCGGCATAGGCGGCGTCGAGGATCAACTCGCGCGTGAAGACAAAGCCCGGCCGCGCCAGCAGCGTGCGCAGGATGGAGAATTCCAGCGCCGTCAGCGCAATCGGTGTATCCCCAAAAATCGCGGTGCGCGCGTCGGGATCGAGCGCGAGCCTGCCATGGTTCATGGCCTTGCTCTCCGCAGGCGCTGGCGTATTGCGCGCCCGCCGCAGGATCGCATTGACCCGCGCCACCAGCTCGCGCGGGCTGAACGGTTTTGTCACATAGTCGTCGCCGCCGATTTCGAGGCCGAGGATGCGGTCGATCTCCTCGTCGCGCGCCGACAGGAACAGGATCGGCGTATCCGAGGTTTTCCGGATCTGGCGGCAGACCTCCAACCCGTCCATCTCGGGCATGCCGATATCGAGCACGATGAGATCGTGGACCTTGCGGTCGAACCGGGCCAGCGCCTCCTTGCCGTCCTGCGCGATGGAAATCGCCATGCCGGTCTTCTCGAACGCGAAGCGCACGACGTCGCGGATATGGGGGTCGTCGTCGACGACGAGAATGGAATGAGCCACGTTCGCTAGCCTTTGTCGCCGTCGAGGGGTTTTTGCGCAATGTCGGGATTGTTAGCCAAATATCGCTGCAGGCGCCACGTCCGAAAATCCATCGCACGCCAGTTTTGCGCACGCCGCCGCCGGGCCTCGCAGATCGTCAGGCCGGCCCGCAACAGCGTCGCCGTGGACTGCAGCGCCGGAATTTGCTGAAGGCGCTGCTCGATCACCGGCAGGATCTCGGGACCAAGCGAGCGCAGATAATCCTTGTCAAGCCAGAGGCCGGCGCCGCCCGCTTCGCGGGAATGCGCCACATTGTAGGCCGCCACCACGCGCGGGGCGTTGATGAAGCAGCAGCCATACAGCACCAGCGCGAGCGCCATGGCGTTGGCGGCCACCAGCCAGGTTATCGGCTTGCGCTTGACGATCTGGATCAGCATCAAACACAGCCCGATCGCCACCACCAGCATCCAGATGAAGGCGGCAAGCCGCAGATAGGTGAGCGAATAGGCGGCGACATAGAGATCAAGCCGAAAGATCGAGGAGATCACCAGCAGCACGTTCTGCCCGATCCATGCCAGCACCAGCGGACGGATCAGCCGGGACTGTTCCGCCGGCCCGCCTTCGCGCATCGCGATCAGCGCGAAGCCGGCGGCGAGCAGTGCGGTTGCGATCAGCGGGTAGGCGCCGCGGTGCGAATAATGCGCATAGGTCATGCCGTCGGGCAGGGTCGCGCCGCCCCAGAGATAGACCAGGTCGAGCGCGCTCTGCAGCGCGAACAGCAAATTGAACAGGATCAGCGAGCGTGTCATCGCCTGGACGCCGAGCAGATGATCGGGACCGGCAGGTTCGGCCGTGGCGACCTCGGGCTCGGCCTGACGAACTTTCCGCGGTTTGATGCGGCGGTACAGCAGCGGCCAGATGATGCAGGCGATCAACAGCCAGTACAGCGTTCGCGACAATTCAAAATGGCGGAACAGAACCCGCAGGTCGATCTGCATGAGCCGCTGCTCGATCAGCGGATTGGCCGACGACATCAGGCTGAGAAACAGCGCGGAGATGCCGAGCGGAACGATCCAGGCCACCAGCGAGCCGAGCCATCCCGGCGTCCATACCTTCAGGTGCCGCAGCGCGGCGAACAGATCGCCTGCGAAACGAACGGGACCGCGCAGCGGCACCGTGACGGCGTCGAACAATTGCCATGGCCATGAGGGTCGCGCGTCCGCCGTCATTACCAGAACGAACAGCGCCGTCGCCAGCGAACCCAGGAGAACCGAGAGCGGATTGACGTGTTCGATCAGGGGCAGCAGGCCGGCCACGAAGATCGCGGTCATCACGGTCCGGATTTTGCCGGTCGCCTGTACGCCATTGCCGGCGACGCCGGCAATGCCGAGCACCGCCAGAAACAGCGCGAGTGAAATTCCCACATCCCAGCCGTAGAACAGCCAGTCGGCCAGCGCCGCACAACCGGCGGCCAGCAGCAGCGGCTTGGCCAGCGGGCGCGCGGGGGCCGGCGCGATTTCGACATCGGACGCGGTCGCAATCGACATGGTGTTCATTTCCTGGAAGTGACGAGGGTGAGGTGGCGGGTACCCGGTTTGGGTTTCGGCGCGGCGCGCTTCGGAAAGGCGATCACCGAGCGGGGCGCCGGCGGCGTTTCCAGCCACCAGCCGTCCCTCAGCAGCCTTCGTGGCAGCCGCGATCGCATAAAACTTACAATGATGATTTTCCCCATGATCGGAGCATGGAGGCGCGGTTGGCAGGGCGGATGTGCGGGATGATCAGGATTTGCGGATTGTTGTGCAGGTTTTGCGCAGGGGTAGATCGCGAATCCGGGCCATCTCCCGCCATTTGCCGGCGGCTGTTCGCGCCGCTTTAACCAGCTGGCCACCTCACAAAATCATGATCACTGACGAATATTGACAATCGTCACTGAACATTCGACACTCCCCTGCAGATCATCGAGGGAAGCGGCCATGTTTGCCCGTCACATTTTGTCGAGTTATTCCAAGTTCTTAGCGGGTATGTCGCTGGCCGCGCTGGCGATTGCGCTGACCGGTTGCAACGAGAAGGCCGCGGAAAAGGCCGCTCCCGGGCGTCCGGTGCTGGTGGCGACGGTGCAATACAAGCCGGAATCGCCGGAACGCAGTTTTGTCGGCACCATCAAGCCCCGGATCGAGACCGACATGGGCTTTCGGGTTCCCGGCAAGGTGGCAAAACGCCTGGTCGAGGTTGGCCAGACCGTCGACGTCGGCCAGCCGCTGGCCACCCTCGATGAGGTCGATCTGAAGTTGCAGGCCGAGCAGTCCGAGGCCGAATTCCGCGCCGCCAGCGGCGTGCTGGCGCAAGCCACCGCTTCCGAGCAACGCGCCCGGGATTTGCGCGCCAAAGGCTGGACCACCGACGCGCAGATGGATCAGTCCCGCGCCGCCGCCGACGAAGCCCGGGCGCGGTTCTATCGCGCCGAGCGCTCGGTCGAACTGACCAAGAACAGTCTTTCCTATGCGACGCTGGTCGCCGACACCCGCGGCGTCGTCACCGCCACCCTGATCGATGCCGGCCAGGTGGTCGCCTCGGGGCAGACTGCGATTCGGGTCGCGCGCTTTGCGGAAAAGGAAGCCGTGGTCGCGATCCCGGAAACGCTGGTCGGCCGCGCCAAGGAGGGCACCGCCAGCGTCAGCCTGTGGTCCGAACCCAACAAGAAGTA
>JAZJYY010000085.1:0-22969 GCA_040390145.1 Pseudomonadota bacterium | reverse complement strand
CGGGGATCGAGGTGACCGGCACCGACATGCATATCGGCAGCCAGATCACCGATCTCGGCAAGATGGAAACCGCGTTTCGTATCCTGTCGGATTTCGTCACGACTTTGCGCGCCGACGGGCACACGATTTCGCATATCGATTTCGGCGGCGGCCTCGGCATTCCCTATCACATGGACCGCGAAGCGCCGCCGTTGCCTTCGGCCTATGCCGCGATGGTCAAGCGGGTGACGCACAATCTCGGCTGCACCCTGATGTTCGAGCCGGGCCGCATGATCGTCGGCAATGCCGGCATCCTGGTGGCCCGCGTGATCTACGTAAAACCCGGCGACGCCAAGAATTTCATCATTATCGACGCGGCCATGAACGATTTGATCCGCCCCACTTTGTACGAGGCGCATCACGACATCCTGCCGGTCCGCGAGGCCGCCGCAGGCGCACACATGATTACGGCCGACGTGGTCGGACCGGTCTGCGAAACCGGCGATTACCTCGCCCTCGACCGCAAGCTCCCCGAGCCGAAGCCCGGCGATTTGCTTGCCATCATGACTGCCGGCGCTTACGGCGCGGTACAATCAGGGTTCTACAACACCCGCGCGCTGGTCCCGGAAGTCCTGGTCAAGGACGATCAATATGCCGTGGTGCGACCGCGCATCGAGGTCGAAGAACTGATCGCGATGGACAAGACGGCGCCGTGGTTGTGAACATGAGTGCCCGGACGCGGAGCAGCGCTCTTCACGCTGCTCCGTAGACTCGGGACCCAATCTTGGTCAAATAAACTAATCCACTACCCGCCTGGATCGACAGGGGAGTCGCTCCACGGGTTCAACACCGGTGCGCCCGCTCGTCGATAGTCGCTGATGTCACGCGATACCACCGTCAGTCCGTGATGGAGCGCGGTGGCCGCAATAATGAGATCAGGTTGTGAGAAGGTATGGCGGGCCTTGCGGCCCTCCTCGACCAACAGCCGCCATTTGAACATAACGTCTTCGCTGATGGCGAGCACGCGCTGCTCGAACATCGGTCGGACCTTGTGCGTGAGCCAGTCATTGAGGTCGGCGCGGCGGCCGGGATCGGCGACGCATTCGATGCCGAAGCGGATTTCGGCAAAACTCACCGCGCTGACATGGAGCAGATCGAGCGGCTGGGCGGAGACGAAGGCGACGACTTTGCGTTCGGGTTTGGGACGGCGCAGTTCCGAAAGAACATTGGTGTCGAGTAACCAGCCGTTCAAAACACGACCTCGCGCACAGGCATGGGCTCGCGCTCCGTTTCGAGCCCGATATCGCGATGCGGCGAGGCCTGCATGGCGGCGATCAGGGATTCGCCGGTACGATCGCCCTTGAGGCGGCGAAATTCCTCGGATGAGATCACCACGACTTCGTCGCGTCCGTGTACCGTCACACGCTGCGGACCCTCGCTGCGCACGCGCCGCACCAGCTCGCTGAAGCGCGCTTTCGCGTCCTGCAGCAACCAGTGGCCGGATTTCGGTTCGGCCCGCAGGCGGCGTGACCTGGTCGGGGGGGATTTGGTATTTCTAGTCATGTTGACTAGTATATCACAAGTGCCCGACCAAGTTCAATGTCCTGCGCCTGTCGGTCTCACTTCGCCGCGTGGCCGCCTTTTCCGCCCACCACCACGCCTGCCGCCTGTTCGATCGGCTTGATCGCCGAGGTGAAATCCGACTCGGGGCCCATTTCACGGATCACCACTTCCCAGAGCCGGCCGACCGCTTCGGCGACTTCCATCGACAGCCCCAGCGCCTTCATCTCCTCGAGGCAAAGCCGCACGTCCTTCACCATCAGCCCGGTGGCAAAGCCGAAATCGAAGGTGCGCGGCAGGATCGCGCGCGGAAACTTGTCGCGGCTCGCGGTGTTCAGCCCCGAGCCGGCATTGATGACGTCGATCATCACGGCGGGATCGAGCCCGGACTTGACGCCCATCACCACCGCCTCCGAGGTCGCGACAACAGCGGTCGCCGACAGGAAATTGTTGGCCAGCTTCATGGTCTGCGCCGAGCCCGGTTTCTCGCCGATGAAGAACACCTTGCCGATGACGCCGAGCGCGGCTTTTGCCACCTCGAAATCCGCCTTCGGGCCCGACACCATCACCGCAAGGGTACCCTTCTCGGCGCCGCCAACGCCGCCGCTGACGGGACTGTCGAGCTGCACGATGTTCTTCTTCGCCAGCAGGTCGTGGATCCGCACCGCCATGTGCGATCCGACGGTGGACAGATCGATGAAGCGTTTGACCAGTTTGCCTTCGATCACGCCGCCGGCGCCGCTCGCGACCTCGAGCGAGGCCTGCAGCGACGGCAGGCTCGCCAGCACGGTCTCGGCGCGGTCGGCGACGTCCTTCGGTGAGGACGCGGCTTTGGCGCCAAGCGCCACCAGCTGGTCGACCGCCTCCTTGCGCTGGTCGAACACGGTGAGTTGGTGCCCGGCTTCGATGAGGCGGCGCGCCATGGGGAAGCCCATCTTGCCCAGGCCGATGAATCCGATTTCCATGATGATGTATCCCAGTGCTTATTGAAGAGCGTCATTGCGAGGAGCACTTGCGACGAAGCAATCCATCTTTCTTTGCGGCGAGATGGATTGCTTCGTGCGCTCGCAATGACGAGTTTGACGTCAGGCTGCGTGGCTAAGCGAAGGACCTCAGCCCTTGTCGATTTCGGCGAACACTTCGCGCGCGATGCGAAAACTGTCGACGCCCGCGGGCACGCCGGCATAGATCGCCACCTGCATGAAGATTTCGCGGATCTCGTCCCGGGTGACGCCGTTGGTCAGCGCGCCCTTGATGTGTGCCCGCAATTCGTGCGGCCGGTTCAGGATCGAGATCATCGACAGATTGAGCATGCTGCGGGTCTTGCGCGGCAGTTCCTCGCGGCCCCAGACCGCGCCCCAGCAATATTCGGTGACCAGTTCCTGGAACGGCTTGTTGAAATCGTCTGAATTCTTCAGGGCATTGGCGACATAGGTCTCGCCCAGCACCGCTTTGCGAATTTCCAGTCCCTTGTCGTATGTCTTCTGGTCCATGTTGCTTCCTTGGCGTTTCGTTGAGGGTTACCTTGACGGTTCGCGGCGGACGTTACGGGGTCAGGGCGGCGCAGTCACGCCTTCGTGTTATGCGTAAATCCGGGTGTGGGATACGCCGGGAACAGGTGCCTCACTGCCGCCGTTGTGCTAGGATTCTGCTTGGGCCAACCCGGAGAGTTGATTGAGCGGCGCCATTCCCGACCCGTCAGAGCCTGCGCGCGACCCTGATGCCACCGCCAGGCTGCAGCTCGGTCAGGCCTTGCAGCGGGCGAAATACGCAATTGCGTGGGAGCAGACTTGGCCGCATCTGGCGCGGTTGCTGAGCCTCATCGGACTGTTTCTGGTGGTATCGTGGGCCGGATTGTGGCTGACGCTGCCCTTTATTGCGCGCGCCGTCGGGATCGGCCTGTTCGTGCTGGCGGCGCTCGCCGCGCTTTGGCCGCTGGTAAAATTCCGCTGGCCGAGCCGCGAAGCCGCCCTCGGCCGGCTCGACCGCGGCTCCGGCATCCGCCATCGCCCCGCCACCGCGCTGACCGATACGCTGGCGACGCAGGATCCGATGGCGCGGGCGCTGTGGCAGGCCCAGCGCGAGCGCACCCTGGCTTCGCTCAAGCGCATCCGCGCCGGCCTGCCGTCGCCGCGGCTGCCGATCCACGATCCCTGGGCGCTGCGCGCGCTGGTGGCGGTGCTGCTGGTCGCGACCTATGTCGCCGCCGGCGACGAGCGCCGCCTCCGGGTTGCTGCGGCGTTCGACTGGAATGGCGTGCTGGCGCCCGCCAATATCAGGGTCGATGCCTGGGTGACGCCGCCGCTGTACACCGGCAAGCCTCCGATCATTCTGTCGGCCGCGAACAAGGACGCCGCCGCGCCGGGCGCGGGGCCTGCCGGCCCCTCTGGCCCCTTGGCGGTTCCCTCGGGTTCGACGCTGATCGTGCGCTCGAGCGGCGGTACGCTCGATGTCGTGACATCAGGGGCGGTCACCGAGGCCGCCGCGGTCGAGCAGGCGCCCAAAGGCACCAACGAGAAGCAATTCACCATCGCCGGCGACGGCACCGCACAGGTTCGCTCGCCCTCCGGGCAGCCGCAATGGAAGTTCAGCGCTACCGGCGATCGCGCGCCGACCATTGCGCTGGCCAAGGATCCGGAACGCCAGGCCCGCGGCTCGCTGCAGATGTCCTACAAGATCGAGGACGACTACGGCGTCACCGAAGCGCAGGCGCATATCGCAGCCCGCCCCGCTGATCCGGCCAAGGGAGCCGCCGCGACGCCGCGGCCGTTGTTCGGTGCGCCGCAGTTTCCGCTGGCGCTGCCCAATGCCCGCACCCGCAACGGCGTCGGGCAAACCGTCAAGGATCTCTCCGAAGACCCCTATGCCGGCGCCGACGTGACTCTGACCCTGACGGCGAAGGACGAGGCCGGCAATGAGGGCAAGAGCGAGCCGTTCGACATGCGGCTTCCGGAGCGGCTATTTACAAAACCGCTGGCGCGGGCGCTGATCGAGCAGCGCCGCATTCTGGCGCTCGATGCCAATCAGATCGGGCAGGTCTATGCCGCGCTCGATGCGCTGATGATCGCGCCAAACTTGTTCATGCCCGAAACCGGCCAGTATCTCGGTCTCTACAGCGTGTCGCGGCAGCTCGAGGCCGCCCGCACCGATCCGGCGCTGCGCGAGGTCGTGGCCGCTTTGTGGGCGCTCGCCATCGCCATCGAGGACGGCAATATCACCGATGTCGACAAGGCGCTGCGCGCCGCCCAGGAGGCGCTCAAGCAGGCGCTGGAGCGCGGCGCCAGCGACGAGGAGATCAAGAAGCTCACCGAAAATTTGCGTGCGGCGCTGGACAATTTCATGCGCCAGCTCGCCGAGCAGATGCAGAAGAATCCGCAGCAACTGGCGCGGCCGCTCGATCCCAACACCAGGATGCTGAACCAGCAGGATCTCAAGAACATGATCGACCGCATGGAGCGCCTGTCGCGCTCCGGCGACAAGGACGCGGCCAAGGCCCTGCTCGAGCAGTTGCAGCAGATGCTGGAAAACCTGCAGATGGCGCAGCCCGGCCAGTCCGGCGACGGCGACATGCAGGAGGCGCTGAACGAACTCGGCGACATGATCCGCAAGCAGCAGCAGTTGCGCGACAAGACCTTCAAGGAAGGCCAGGATTCGCGGCGCGACCGCCAGCGCGGTAAGCAGGCCGACAAAGGCATGGGCGATCTGCAGCAGGACCAGCAGGGACTGCGCGACCGGTTGAAGAAACTGCAGCAGGAGCTTGCCAAGCGCGGCATGGGGCAGCCCGGCCAGAAGGGCGAAAAGGGACAGAAGGGTCAGCCGGGCCAACAGGGGCAGCCGGGCCAGGGTCAGCCTGGCGACGACGGCGACCCCGGTGACGGCGAGGACGGCCTTGGCGATGCCGACAACGCGATGGGCGACGCCACCGGCCGGCTTGGCGAGGGCAATGCCGACGGTGCGGTGGATTCGCAGGGCAAGGCGCTGGAAGCGCTGCGCAAGGGCGCCCAGAAGCTGGCCGAGGCTATGCAGCAGGGCGACGGCGAGGGACAAGGCGACGGGCCGGGCCAGCGCCCGGGGCGGCAACAGGGCAGCGCCGCCGGCAACGATCCCCTGGGGCGTCCATTGCGCGGACGCGACTTCCCCGACGATCTCACGGTGAAGATTCCCGACGAGATCGACGTGCAGCGGGTACGCCGGATTCTGGAGGAACTTCGCCGCCGGCTCGGCGATTCGCAGCGCCCCCAGATCGAACTCGACTACATCGAGCGGCTGCTGAAGGATTATTGAGGGTATCGCTAGCCTCCGCAAACCCTGTCGTCACCCGCCAACGGGTCGGCGCTTTCGCGCCGCCCGATGACAGGCTCCGGCGGGTGACCCAGTATTCCAGAGACGCCAGAACTAGAGCCGAGAAGCCGCGGCGTACTGGATCCCCGCCTTCGCGGGGATGACGAGTAGAGGGTATTGCGCCTGCGGTGCTCGCGCCGCGCCGCTACGCCTTCTTCGCCGCCAACGCATCGGCCACGGCGGTGCGGATATCGGCCACCGAAAACGGTTTCGTCACCACGTCGTGCACGATGGCGTTGAGGCCGTGCGCGCGCTCGCGCTGGTCGGCAAAGCCGGTCATCAGCAGGATCGTCAAATCCGGGAAATCCCGCGCCACGGTCAGCGCCAGCGCGATGCCGTCCATGACCGGCATCTTGATGTCGGTGAGGAGCAGGTCGAAGGCGCCGTCTTCGCGGGTGAGGATGTCGAGCGCTTCGGCGCCGTCTTCGGCGGTGACGGTGACATGGCCGTCCATGGCGATCGCTCGCGCCACCAGCGTGCGCATGGATTCTTCATCGTCGGCGATCAGCACGCGCGGCATCGTCTACCCATCTCTCGCAGCGGCCTTGGTTCAGACATTGCCGCCGGCGATATCCCGCTTGTGGAAGAAGCGTACATCGATATTGCGGCCCTCGGGCGGCGGCGAGGCCAGCCGCGACTTGAACCAGGCGCGCTCGCCCGGCCTCAGCACGGGCTGCTCCAGGACCGCGTTCCAGGCATAGATCTCCGCGCCCTGCGCGTCGCGGACGCTGAAGCGCAGCCGCGGCAGCTGGACGGTGTTTTTGGTTTCGCCCGTGATCACGCCCTCGATCACCAGCACCGGCTTGCCGTCCACCGTCTCCGAGGTGATCTTGACGTCCTTGAACATCAGTCCGCGCAGATTCACCTCGAGGCCGACCATCCGGTAGAAGCCGGCGGTCTGCGGCAGCAGCCGCACCACCTCGACCCGCCAGATCATGAGCGCCAGCACCAGCGCGCCCATCCCGGCGCAAGCCATGGCCGGATTGACGAACGATTTCTTGCGCGGCGCCTGAGCGTGGGCGGCCGACCGTGTGAAAAGCTTGCGGAACCAGGACAGCCGCTGCGGCCGCGCCGCCGTAACCTGCAAGCCGTCCTGGGCGACTGAGGCCCAGTTGGTGTCATCGGGCGAGGTTTCGCTGGGCCAGTCGGCTGAAATCGAGGGGCTGTCGACGACGGGGGTAGCGCCGTCGTCTTCGGCCGCCATCGCCTCCCATTCGGCGGCGGCATCGTCTGCCCCGGCCTGGGCGGAGGCTGCCGCCATGGCAGGCACGGCTACCGCCAGTTCCGTCGCATCCTCCGGCCTCGCCAGCCAGACTTCCTTGCAGCGGGAACAACGCACAGTCCGGCCGGCCGCGCCCAAAGTAGCCGGATTAATGGCGTAGGACGTGGTGCAATGGGGGCAGATGATATGCATGGAGCGGATCTCCACAATGACGCTGGCGGGATGCTACAACGCGAGCGTTAACGAATCGGAAACCATAACCGAAGCACAACCATTTTGTCCGGTTCGCAGAGCCTGCGAGGCCGGCCAGTCGCAGGGCCCGAAGCTTTTCGGTCACAAGGCTTCGGTCACGCCCCACATCGAACGGAGCTGAGCTTGGTTCGGTTCGAAAATGTCGGATTGCGTTACGGGCTCGGCCCGGAGATTCTGCGCGACCTCAGTTTCCAGATCCCCGCTCATTCCTTCCAGTTCCTGACCGGCCCGTCCGGCGCCGGCAAGACCTCGCTGCTGCGGCTGCTGTTCCTGTCGATGCGGCCGACGCGCGGGCTGGTCAATCTGCTGGGCCACGACGTCTCGCTGCTCAGCAAGGATCAGGTCGCCGACCTGCGCAAGCGGATCGGCATCGTGCTGCAGGATTTTCGCCTGCTCGATCACATGACGACCTATGAAAATGTGGCGCTGCCGTTCCGGGTGATGGGGCGCGACGAATCCAGCTACCGCAAGGAGGTGATCGATCTCCTGAAATGGGTCGGCCTCGGCGAGCGCATGGATGCGCTGCCGCCGGTGTTGTCCGGCGGCGAGAAGCAGCGCGCGGCGATTGCCCGCGCCGTGATCTCGCGGCCACAATTGCTGTTGGCGGACGAGCCGACCGGCAACGTCGATCCGACGCTGGGGCGGCGGCTGCTGCGGCTGTTCATCGAACTGAACAAGTCCGGCACCGCGGTCATCATCGCGACCCACGACATGACGCTGATGGACCAGTACGATGCGCGTCGGCTGGTGCTGCATCAGGGACGGCTGCATATCTATGAGTAGGCAATTCTGTGAGTAGACCCGGTGACGACCACGGCCCCCTGGTGGATCTCGGACATGAGCGTCCGCAAGTGCCGGCGCGCGCGCGCAACCTGTCGCCGATCGTGCCGCGCGCCTCGATCGCGGGCCGCGCGCTGGTCGCGGTGGTCGCCATCATGACCTTCCTCGCCTCGATCACGACCGGCGCGGTGCTGCTGGTGAGCGCGTCGGCGGCGGAGTGGCAGTCGGAGGTCGCGAGCGAAATCACCATCCAGGTGCGCCCCGCCGCCGGGCGCGATATCGAGCGCGACGTCGCCGCGGTCGTCGAGGCGATGCGGGCGCAGTCCGGTATCGTCGAGATCAAGCCCTTCACCAAGGACGAATCCGCCAAATTGCTGGAACCGTGGCTCGGCACCGGATTGGCGTTCGACGATCTGCCGGTGCCGCGCGTCATCGTCGCGCGGGTGGCGCCGGGCACCGCGCTCGATCTGGCGGCGTTGCGCGGCCGTGTGCAGCAAGTGGCCCCGAGCGCCAGCGTCGACGATCACCGCGCCTGGATCGAGCGGATGCGGTCGATGACCGGAGCCACCGTGTTCGCCGGGCTCGGTATCCTCGCGCTGGTGATCATCGCGACCATCATTTCGGTATCGTTCGCGACGCGCGGCGCGATGGCGGCGAACCGCCCGATCGTCGAGGTGCTGCATTTCGTCGGCGCCGGGGACCGCTATATCGCCAACCGCTTCCTGCGGCATTTTCTCAGGCTTGGCCTGCAGGGCGGCGTGATCGGCGGCGGCGTCGCCATGCTGCTGTTCGGCTTCTCCGAGTCGATCGCCAGCTGGTTCTCGGGTACCCCCGTGGGTGACCAGTTCGCGGCCCTGCTGGGAACGTTTTCGCTGCGCCCGTCGGGCTATCTGGCGCTGGCGGCACAGGCGGTGCTGATCGCGGCGATCACCGCCTGGGCGTCGCGGCGGACGCTGTTCGCCACCCTGGATGACATCGAGTGATTTTCTTCCCCTCCCCACCACGCGCAAGGGCGCCTGGGAGGAGGGAGGTACAAGAGCCGAGCCTTGAACCTGAAAATTGCGCTACACTTGTGACGAGAAAGAAAACACTGGCACCGCATGGTTTCGAAGTCCGACGATAGATCGCCCGATGCGTCGGTTGCCGCGCGTAGAGGATGGCTGCGCGCTGCTATCGTGGCATCGCTGGCGATCGCCTTCGTTGCCGCCTCGATCGGGTTCGTCGCCTTCCTGTCGCTGCTGCGCGGCGCCGAAGTGAAGCCCGAGCGCAACGCCGACGGCATCGTCGTGCTGACCGGCGGCTCCTCGCGGGTATCCGATGCGATGGAGTTGCTGGCCGGCGGTTACGGCAAGCGGCTGCTGATTTCGGGCGTGCATCCCACCAACGCCGCCAGCGACATCTCCCGTTCGCTGCCCGACAACCAGTCGCTGCTGGGCTGTTGCGTCGATCTCGACCGCTCCGCCGTCAATACCCGCAGCAATGCGGCGGAGACGCGGCGCTGGGCGCATGACCGCGGCTTCAAGTCGCTGATCGTGGTGACCTCGAATTACCATATGCCGCGCGCCATCGTCGAATTGTCACACGCAATGCCCGAGGTTCAGCTGATTCCGTTCGCGGTGGTCGGCGAAAAATGGCGGGATGAGCCGTGGTGGACGAGTGGCGCGACGTTGCGGCTGCTGCTATCGGAGTATGTCAAATACGTCGCCGCGGAGCTGCGGGTGCGTCTGGCCGACATCGGGCTCGACCTGCCCGATCTCGCGGACCCGCCGGCCGTGGCGCCTGCGCCGCGCAAACCGGCGACGGCCCAAGCCAACTGACCCAGGGTATTTCAAGGTATTCCATGGTTTCGATCTTCCTGCGCTCGCTGGTCTACAACGTGCTGTTCTACGTGCTGCTGGTGTTCTGGAATATCGTCGCCATTCCCACCTTTCTGATGCCGCGGCGCGCCTTCATGGCGGTCGCCAAGATGTGGGCGCGCAGCAGCGTCTGGCTGCTGCGCGTGATCTGCAACGTCAGGCTGGAGGTTCGCGGGCGGGAGAAAATCCCGGCGGGGCCGCTGATCGTGGCGTCGAAACACCAGTCGATGTGGGAAACCTTCGCGCTGATGCCGTATTTCGATGCGCCGCTGTTCATCTACAAGCGGGAGCTCGCCTGGATTCCCTTCTTCGGCTGGTACCTGATGAAGTCGGGCATGATCGGCGTCGACCGTGGTGGTGGCATGCGGTCGCTGATGGACATGGCGCGGCGCGCGCCGAAAGAAATTCGCAGCGGCCGGCAACTGATCATCTTTCCCGAGGGCACTCGCACCCCGGTCGGCGCGCCGCCGGATTACATGACCGGCGTCGGCCAGATCTATGCCTCCAGCGGCGTGCCCTGCCAGCCCGTCGCGCTGAATTCCGGCCTGTTCTGGCCGCGCCGCACCTTCATGCGCTACCCCGGCACGCTGGTGGTCGAATTCCTCGATCCCTTGCCGGCGGGCCTCTCCCGCAAGGAATTCATCGTCCGCATCGCCACCGTGATCGAAGCCGCGACCAATCGGCTGGTCGAGGCGGCGCGCGAGGAGCAGGCGCAATTGTTCGGCGTGGTGCCGAGCGCGCCCTCGGGGAAGAAGAGCTAGCGATCTTTCGAACTCTCCCTGGAGGGTCCAATCGCCACGGCGGCGGCAAATCGGCCAATCCACCGGCGCGATCGTTTATTCGAGCGTCACGTTCGCTGCCTTCGCGACACCGCTCCACGCCTTCAGGTCGGTGCTTATTCGGGCGGCAAAGTCGGCCGATGAACTGCTCGCCGCATCGGTTGCGAGAGTTTGCAGCCGCTGGCGGATTTCCGGGTCCTGCATCGCGGCACGCACCTCGGCCTCGAGCCGGCTGACGATTTCCTTAGGGGTGCCCTTGGGCACAAAAAGGCCGGTCCAGAACACGGCTTCCGCTCCCGCTGCACCCGCCTCCACCATGGTCGGCACATCCGGCAACTCGGCCAGCCGCGTCGACGATGTGACGGCGAGAGCACGCAACTTGCCGCCCTTCAACAGCGGGATGGCCGGCAACGGATCGGTCATCGCTGCCGTAACCTGGTTGCCCAATACGGCGACCACGGCATCGTTGCTGCCGCGGTATGAAACACGCTGCATCGTGGCCCCGGTTCGCATTTTCAGGAGTTCGGCGGCGAGCGTAAAGGTTGGCGACGCGCTGGCATAGTTCGAAGCCGACGGATTGGTCTTCGACCAAGCGACGAAATCCTTCAGCGTCTTGTGCGGCGATTCCGCATTCACCACGAACACCAGCGGAAACGTCACCAGTATGCTGACCGGGTCGAAGTCTGCCAGGGTTTCATAGGTCGCCGGTGCGCCGATGGCCGGACCGACAACCATCGCTCCGCTGGCGCCCACGAGCAGGGTATATCCGTCGGCCGGCTGGGTTTTGACGAAAGTCGCCGCCACGCCGCCGCCGGCACCCGGCTTGTTCTCGACGATGGCAGGCTGGCCCAGCGATTTGTTGAGCTTTTCGGCGAGAAGCCGAGCCACGATATCGTTGCTTCCGCCGGGCGCGAAACCGACGACAAGACGCAGTGGCCGATTGGGATAATCGGTCTGCGCGTGCGCAACCGAAGCAGCCGACGCGGTAAATACGCCCAGCGCAACTAACCTGAGCAGCCACGAATGTCCGGAAAATGTCACGCTAACGCTCCTTGTGTTGTGCCGGACCGGAGTTGTCCTCACTGCGGCTGGTAGTTGATTGCGCTGAGCAACGCGGTGTTGCGTGCTACGTCGGCCTTGATAAAGCTCGCAAATTCTTCGGGCGTACCGGCGACCGGTTCGAATCCGAGAGTGGCGAGGCGCTCGACGACCGCGGGCTCGCGCATTCCCTCGGTCAGGACGGCGTTGACCCGCGCGACGATTTCCCTGGGCAGGCCCTTGGGGCCCCAGAAGCCATACCATGAGGAAAATTCGAGGCCCGCCAATCCGCTTTCAGCGGCTGTCGGCACGTCGGGAAGCACCGAAGTGCGTTTGGTGCTTGCGACCGCCAATGCCCGCAGCTGTCCTGCCTGCACCAGGGGGAACGCGGTGATGATCGGATCGATCATCAACTGCACCTGGCCGCTTATCAGGTCGGTGAGGGCAGGCGCCGATCCACGGTAGGGGATGATCTGCAAATTGAGCTTGGTGAGTCGATTGAACTCCAAAACCGCCAGATGATTGGCGGCGCCAAGCGCAGATAGCCCGAAGAGAAAGTCGTCCGGCTTCTTGCGGATCTCAGCGAGGGCTTCGGCGATGGTTTTGCCTTGTACCGCGGCCGGATTGGCCAACACGAGGAGGGGCCCCTCGCCATAGCGGGCAATTGGCGTGAAGTCGCCGACGGGATCGTAGGGCACGGCCTTTACGACCTGGCGTCCCAGGACGTGGACGCTCGGCGCGGCGAGAAAGGTGTACCCGTCCGGCGAAGACTGCCGCACCGTTTCGGCACCGATGGTGCCGCTGGCGCCGGACCGATTCTCGACGACGACCGTCGTTCCCAGTTTCTCCTGCAGTTTCTGGGCGGCCAAACGCCCCATGAAATCCGCCGGCCCTCCAGCCGGATAGGGAACGACCACGCGGATGGTCCTTGTCGGCCAATCCTGCGCCACCGCCGGCCCCGCAAGGAGCATGCTTACCAGCAAAGCAAGCCACCGCATCGTCGCCTCCCCGAAAGCTCGCCCCTTCTTGAGCGAGGGGCATCAGCGGCGTTTAGAGGAATTTGAGACTGATGTCCATTATTAGTGAGATACGGGTCCACCTGATGGACATGGCCGTCCGCCGCCGATACGACGAGGCCGGCGAGCCTGTTGTCCCTTGTTCGACGCGACAGCGCGCGTGCCACGTGCCATCGGATAACGCTTCCGGCGCCGCGAAATCAGTGGACTGTCCAAAGCCGAAGGGGCACCGTGACAGGCACGAAGAAGTAGACACGGAACGACAGTCCTGATGACCAAGGATGACATTGAAGCGGGCGGCGAAGGCCCGATCTCCACTGTGCGGGCGGTCGATCGCGCCGTAGCCATTCTGCAATGCTTCACGGCCGACAAGCCGGCTCTCAGCGTTCTGGAAATCCAGGCACGCGTCGACCTCAGCAGACCAACACTATACCGCTTGCTGCAGACGCTGGCGGCAACCGGGCTGGTCAAGGCCGAAGGCGATCCCCAGCGATTCCGGCTCGCCCATGGCGTGATGGAACTCGCCCATGTCTGGCTGGCCGGGCTCAACAAGGTCGATGCCGCCAAGCCGGTGCTCGAGAAGCTGCGTGAAGACACCGGCGAAACGGCGGCCCTGTTCGTCCTGCGCGAACAAAAGCGCATCTGCGTTCTCGAATTGGAAAGTCATCATGCCCTCACCATCGCCCGGGGGGTAGGCGATACAGGGGACATCACCCTCGGTGCGAGCGGAAAGGCGATATTGGCCTTCCTCGATGAAGGCCGCCGCAACACCATCCTCGATCAGGTCACGAAGAGCCGGCGTGCCGAACTCGCCAAGGCGCTCGAGGTCGTCCGCAGTCGGGGTTTTGCCACGAGCCACGGCGAGGTTTTTGTCGGCGCGGTGGCGCTCGCGGCTCCAACCTTCAACCACAACGGCGAGGTCGCCGGCTGCCTCGGCCTGTTCGGGCCCAGGGCGCGGGTGAAGGACGCTGACATTCCGCACTTCGGTGCGCTTGTCGTCCGGGCAGCCAATGAGGTCTCCCTGCAGTATGGCTATCGCCCCGGCCATGGCAGCAGCAGCCCGCCGAAAGGGCGCCGGGAACGCGGGGTCGCGTAACGTTCGAACCTGACTAGAAGCGCTGAACGAGAAAGTCGTCGGTGAACTCGCCAAGCGAGATCTTGACCGGGATCTCACCTTCGACTCCGAGTTCGATAATATCCGACCCGGACTTCTGGTGAGCCGGGGTCAGCCGGTCGATACGCTCCGCGATCTTCTCGGCTTGCCAACTGTTCAATGCCCAGCGAAATCCCTCGCGGTCCTGCTTGACGCCAAACTCTCCGTCCTTCTCCTCTGCCGGAACCAGCAGTAGCGTCGTGCGCGATCTTGCGCCGCAGAGCTGTTCCCCGAGATCAAGCTGGCGAGGCTCCCTGGCAAACGATCTCAACAAGTCGGCGAGTGCCGCCAGGTCCTGCCTCTCGCCCAGAAACAGGAACATCGGATTGAAGTCGCTCGGCAAATGATCGAACCGGAGCATGGGCATTCCCTCGAAATCAGCTAGCTCAGGACCTTCACGATATCCTGGGCGTGACACAGCTCCACGGCGCCGATGTCGCCGGATCGTTCCGGAGCCTCGATCAATCTGACCTCGACCCACATTCCGTCATCCATGTTCTCGGTCACTTCAACAACGATTCCCTGCACCAGCAGCAGGCGGTCGCCGGGCTTCAAAGTCATCAGGTCGATCATGGCCATCCGCTCAAAAGAATGTGCTCAAATTCTTTGCAAGGAGCACATTCTGGTCAAGAATAATCTCTCGTCGTGCGATCTTCCAGCCGTCGGGCGTCTTGCGAATCAAATCGGTTCGTTTCCCGACGAAGGTGTATGTCTCGTACTCAACGCGGTTTTGATAAACGAGGAAGCGGCAGCGGACCTCGACCTCGCGGGGCTCTTCGAGCGATGGAGTCGCGCGCCGTATCTGTACATTGCTGACCATGTGACTGACGCGTGAAAGCGGCTCTTCGGCGTAATGCACGCCGGTGAGGATCTGATCGACCCGCTTGGTCAGCGTCCATTTGTCTTCGTCAAACCAGCTGATTCCCGAACCCTGAACGGTGTTCTCCCGCTGCGCGTGCTGACCGAACTTCACATTGCGCCGGATCGGCATGAAGTAGGTGATGTCTTCTGCAAGAAGGTTTAGCCATTCGCGAAATCGCCGCTCATCGAGCAGATCGGCCTCCGCATACAGAAAGTCCTCCATATCGGCCTTGAGCCGATAATAGGCCTCTGTCCGCGGCAAGTCGGATGGCACGGTCTGCGGCGCCTCGGTCGCAAGCAGGTTGGAACTCATGCTGTTCTCTCCCTAGGTGGCTCTCGGACCAGGCTTCGCCGGCACGGGTCCG
Source organism: Pseudomonadota bacterium (assembly GCA_040390145.1). Lineage (GTDB taxonomy): Bacteria > Pseudomonadota > Alphaproteobacteria > Rhizobiales > Xanthobacteraceae > Bradyrhizobium. Next base: position 7,767 of record JAZJYY010000085.1, on the reverse strand, counting down.
CCCTGCTGGGCGAAGCAACCCACATCAATGATCGTTCCGGAAATCGCCTCTGCCTCGGGCGAGATCAGGAAGGCGATCGTGTTGGCGATATCGTCCCCGGTCGCGGGGCGGCCCGCCGCCGTGCCCGGCGCTCCCTGGCCCAGTCGCGCGGGATCACCTCCGACCCGGCCGAGACTCATCCCGGTCACGATGCCTCCTCCACCCGGCACGACCGTGTTCACACGGATGCGATGGTGCAGGAAATCGTATGCCATTGCCGCGCTGAGGGCGACCAGGCCCCCTTTGCTGGCACTGTAGGCCGCCATATTGGGCTTTCCCCATCCGGCGCCGGAGCCAACGTTGACGATAGCGCCGCCGCCCATCCGGATCATGTGCGGGAGCACTGCACGACTGCACAAATACGGGCCTTTCAGATTGACCGCCATGATGTGGTCGAAAGTGGCCTCGTCAGTATCCAGCACGGTACCCAGCGGACCGATGGCGGCGTTGTTGACCAGGGCATCAATTCGTCCATGACGTTTCAGTGTCGCGTCAACGACCCTGGCAACGTCGCTCGGATCCGATACGTCTGCCTCCATCAAGTCGGCCTGGAGGCCGCGTTCTCCCAGCTCGGATGCAAGTCCCGGAATGGCCGCCGCGGCTGTGCTCGAGATTTGTGGAGCCTCGAGACCGAAGGCCACGACGGTGTGCCCTAGTGTCGACAGGCGCAGTGTAATTGCGCGGCCTATTCCGAAAGTGCCGCCGGTCACGATGACAACGCGTGGCGGGCTCACTCTGCAGCCCTTTGCGTCACGCCATCCTTGCCGCCAAGCAATTCATCCCATCCGCCGCCGCCCATGTAGGACTTCCACCGCCGATAGTAACCGCGGGCGATTTCCTCCGTAACCTGGAGGCTGACGGTACCGCCAAGGGAATGTTCGCGAGTCCAGGCTCCGACGGACTGCTGGTAGTTGAACGGATAGCGGCGCGCGACGGTACCCAGGCTGGCTGACGTCGCGTAGAGCCAGTTCTCCATGTCGTCCTGCTCGGTCATCCCGGCGGGACCCGAATAGCGCATGTAGTATCGACGCAGATAGTCCTTGACCGCCTGCGGGGCGTCCGCATCAACCAGGAAGAAACGCCATCCCTCCGTCGACGTCGGACTGTGAGGATGCCAGGCGCAAAGACCGCGCGGCTGTCGCCCGTGATAGGAGGTGTTGGGAAAGATCGTGCCGACGAATGGCATAAGCCGGGCCTGCTCGCCCAGCCGGCGTTTCCGCTCCTCGTAGCAATAGCGAAAATATTCCTCGAGCACGGGGTTATCGAGGAATGATTCCGTGTACTCGTTGTTCTCGGGCTGGATCGCGCTGTGGACGCCATGACCTTCCGGGAAGCTGATCCAGACATGTTGAGCCTTCTCCAGCTCATCGTCGCGGCGCCCCTTCTTTCCTGAAGCCGCGCTGGGCCCAATGCCGATGAGATCAACCGAGCGATGGCTCGGATTATGATAGGTGTCACCGAGGAAGTTTTCGGCTGCGAACTTCCAGTTCGCCGGGAAAACCCACTTGTGGACGCCGATCACCTCGGAACCGCCCTCACGTCCGTCCCGGCAATCCAGGGCCTGGTCGAGATGTATCTTCGCATCGCCAAGATAGGTCAGGAAATCGGGGGCGCTCTTGTCCCAGGTCGCCCAGACCGTGCCCTTATAGATCGCCAGCTTCGCCACCGGGACGAGCGAGTTCGCATCCCGATCCAGCTGGCTGTCGTAGAGCGATCTGTATTGCGGCACACCCTGCAGTTTACCGTCCGTCGTGTACGTCCAGCTATGGTACGGGCAGGTGAAGATGGACGTGTTGCCCGATTCGTAGCGACACACCTTCATGCCGCGGTGCCTGCATGAATTCAGGAACGCATGCACGACACCCTTCTTGTCCCGGCACAGGATGACGGATTCCTCTCCCATCCGCGTGGTGTAGAAATCGCCGGGATTGGGAATCAGGCTTTCATGACCTATGAAGAGCCATGCCCGCGTGAAAACCTTGTCCAGCTCTTCCTTGTAGAGATCGGGATCGCCGAAGATTTCGCGGCTGATGAAGCCCTGCTCGGTATCGACGAGCTTGGCGACATCGTCGAAGCGGCTCTTGCTGGCCATCGTTGCTCTCCGTCATTCGGCATTTCCTCGATCGGAAAATCGAGTGTCCGTACAGTGGACATCTGTCTCGAATTTTTGACCAACCCACCGTTCGTGTCAAGGTCTCCCGGCCAAGCCACGGCGCAGAGGCCCAAGCGGCTGGTCGAGATCGCTGTGAGGACAGGGACAAGTTGTTCGGCCAAGTGCCGGCTGCGCCCTCGGGGAACGAGTTGCGTTTCTTGCTTACCCTCCTCTGGAGGGGGAGGGCCGGCTCACATTGAGCGTATCGAATGTGGGACGGGGCGGGGTGAAAGTCTCTCAACGCGAAAAGCATTTGAAACGAGAGACCGTCACCCACCCCGCCGCGCGTTACACGCGCGTCGACCCTCCCCCTTCAGGGGAGAGTGAAGGATGCGCATCGCCATGCAGCATCGCGGCCAGCTGGTGCAACTGCGCGTCGCGAAAACCCTGGGCCTCGATCGACTTCACCGTCGCCAGCACATAGTCGCGGTTGTTGCCGGAACGGCCGTGGCCCTGCTGCACGAAGCGCAGCTGGTCGGCGAGCGACAGCCGTCCGGCATATTGCACGTGGCCGCGGTCGACCACATAGGCCAGCGCGCTGACGCGCTCGCGGGCCTCGTTCTCCAGCCAGACCGAGCGCATCACCTCGCGGTAGACATGGGTGGTCTGCTCGCGGCTGCGCAGATATTCCACGACATCGCCGCGCTGTGTCGCCGCCACCCGGAACGCGACGCCGCGGCAGGCGCCGCCGCGGTCGAGGCCTAGCACGAGGCCGGGTTTTTCCGGCGTGCCGCGGTGGTCGAATGAATAGACGCAGAGCGCGCGGTGTTCGCCGATCAGCCGGGCCGGAACCTGCTCGATGAACTCGAAGCCGGGCCGCCACATCAGCGAGCCATAGCCGAACACCCAGAGGTCGCCTTTGGACAATTCCGCTTCGGAGACGATTTTGGCTGGCATCGCGGCACGCCTAGCAGAGTTTGGCCTCTGGTGAAAAGGCGTTAACTTGATCGCGGCCGGCAAGGGGGCCTAAACCGGGGTCTGCATCACCGCTGAATTGACAAAATCGTCCGCCAAAGGACCGGCATGCCCGATATGACCCCTGCGCCGCGCCGGCGCCCGCTTTGGCGCCTTTTCTTCATGCCTGTTTTGCTCCTGGTCGCCGCGGCGGCGTGGAGCGGTTTCTGGTTCGTTGCGGCGTCGCAGGTCGAGGTCAAGGCTGACGCCTGGCGCGCCCAGGAGGCTGAATCCGGCCGGGTCTATGACTGTGGCAAGAGGTCGGTGGCCGGCTATCCGTTCCGCCTCGAAGTCCGCTGCAGCGGCGCCAGCGTGGCGCTGCGTGCGCAGACCGCGGAATCGGCCGCGACCCGGGCGCCGATCACCGCCAATCTCGGCGAGATCCTCGTCGTGGCTCAGATCTGGGACCCGAAACGGCTGATCGCGGAATTCACCGCGCCGGCGACGATTTCCGATCGCGGCGGGCCGCCCGCCATGATGGTGAACTGGAGCACCGCGCGCAGCAGCGTGGTCGGACTGCCGGCGGTGCCGCAGCGCGCCGATATCGTTTTCGACGATCCTGCGATCGACCGGGTCAATGGCCCGGTGCAGACGCCGCTGGCGCGCGCCAAACTGGTCGAGCTGCACGGCCGCCTCGCCGAAGGCTCGGTGCAGGATCGCCCTGTGATCGAGACCGTGCTGAAGATCGCGCAAGGCAGCCTGCAAGAGCTGCATCCGCTGCTGGCCGTGCCCTTCGACGCCGACGTGCGCACGCTGCTCAGCGGCTTGCAGGATTTCAAACCAAAACCGTGGCCCGAGCGGTTTCGCGAAATCCAGGCCGCCGGCGGCCGTGTCGAGATCGTGCAGTCGCGGATCCAGCAAGGCGAGCTGATCGCGCTCGCCACCGGCTCGCTCGGCCTCAGCGCAGGCGGCCGGCTTGACGGTGAATTACAGATGACGGTCGCCGGCATCGAGAAAATCATTCCGGCGCTGGGTATCGAAAAAATGCTCGAAGAGGGCGTGCCGCAGGCGACGCTCGACCGCGTCGCGCCCGGGGTCAAAAGCCAGGACGTCACCAATCTGCTCGGCGCGCTCGACCGCGCCATTCCTGGCCTCGGCCGGGTCGTCAAACAGAACGCCAATGTCGGCGTCATCACCGGCATCAATGCGCTCGGCAAGGAAGCGGTGCTGGAAGGCAAAAAGGCGCGGGCATTCCCGCTGCGCTTCGTCGACGGCGCGGTGTTTTTCGGGCCGCTCAAGGTCGGGCAGGTTCCGCCGCTGTTTTGATGTAAGGCCGCGAGTGGTGCGCACCATTGCGGTCATCCCCAGCTGTCATCGTCCGGCTTGACCGGACGACCCAGGATCCCAGAGACGCCAGCGATAGATTCGATAGGCCGCGGCGTACCGGGTCCCCCGCTTTCGCGGAGGACGACGGCGGTGGGTGCGAAGTGGTGGAGTTCCTACTCCGCCTTCTTGCCCAATTGCGCGTGCGGGCGGCCGAAGTCCGGCGCGGCCGAATCCTGGCCGATCTCGACGATGCCGCGGCGGATGGCGCGGGTGCGCGAGAAATGCTCGAACAGCGCCTCGCCGTCGTTGCGGCGGATGGCGCGGGTCAGTTTCGACAGATCCTCGTTGAAGGTGCCGAGCATTTCCAGCACCGCATCCTTGTTGGCGAGGAAGACATCGCGCCACATCGTCGGGTCCGATGCGGCGATGCGAGTGAAATCGCGAAAGCCGCCGGCGGAGAATTTGATCACCTCGGAGGAGGTGACCTGCGCCAGTTCGTCGGCGGTGCCGACGATGGTGTAGGCGATCAGATGCGGCAGATGGCTGGTGATCGCGAGCACGAGGTCATGATGGTCGGGAGTCATGATCTCGACCCGGGCGCCCAGCGCCGCCCAGAACGCGCGCAGCCGTTCGATGGCGTCAGGGTCGACGCCGTCAGGCGGCGTGAGGATGCACCAGCGGTTGATGAACAGCTCGGCAAAACCGGAATCGGGACCGGAATGCTCGGTGCCGGCGACCGGATGGGCCGGCACGAAATGCACGCCGTCAGGCAGATGGGGCGCCATGTCGCGCACGATCGCGCCCTTGACCGAGCCGACGTCGGAGATGATGGCGCCCGGCTTGAGATGGGCGGCGATCTCCTGGGCGACGGGGCCGCAGGCGCCGACGGGAATGCAGAGGATGACGAGGTCGGCGTCCGCAACGGCCTCGGCATTGGTCTCGACCACGCGGTCGACGATGCCGAGTTCCTCGACCCGCGCGCGGGTCTTGGCCGAGCGTGCGGTGGTGACGATTTCTCCGGCCAGTCCCTGCGCGCGGGCACCGCGCGCAATCGAGCCGCCGATCAGCCCGAAGCCGATCAGCGCGATCTTGTCGAACAGCGGCGCGGCGCTCACTTGCCCGCCACGAAGTCGCGCAGGCCGTCGATTACCAGCCGGTTGGCTTCCTCGGTGCCGATAGTCAGGCGCAGCGCATGCGGCAGGCCGTAATTGGGCAGGCCGCGCAGTACCAGGCCGCGTTTGGTAAGGAACGCATCGGCGTCGGCGGCGGTCTTGCCCTTCTCCTGCGGGAAATGGATCAGGATGAAGTTCGCCACGCTCGGCGTCACCTTGAAGCCGAGCTTTGTCACTTCATCGGTCAGCCAGCTGCGCCACTTCTCGGTGTGCGCCTTCGACATCTGGATATGCGCGGTGTCCTCGATCGCCGCCACTGCCGCCAGCATCGCCGGCGTCGAGACGTTGAACGGCCCGCGGATGCGGTTGACCGCATCGACGATATTGGCCGGGCCGAACATCCAGCCGATCCGCAAGGCCGCGAGGCCGTGGATCTTGGAGAACGTATGGGTCATCACCGTGTTCTCGGTGGTCGCCACCAGCTCGATGCCGATCTCGTAGTCGTTGCGCGAAACGTAATCGGAATATGCGGCGTCGAGCACCAGCAGCACATGTTCGGGCAGGCCGGCGCGCAGCCGCTTGACCTCGTCGAACGGGATATAGGTTCCGGTCGGATTGTTGGGGTTGGCGAGCCATACCAGCTTGGTGCGCGGGCTGACCCGCGCCAGGATCGCATCGACGTCGGCGGTAAAATCCTTCTCCGGCGCGACCACGTTGATGGCGCCGCACGCCATCGTCGCGATCGGATAGACCAGGAAGCCGTGCGTGGTCGAGATTGCCTCGTCGCCATGGCCGAGAAAGGTCTTCGCCAGCAGATTGAGGATTTCGTCGGAGCCGGCGCCGCAGATGATGCGGTCGGGGTCGAGCCCGAAGGCGCGGCCGATCGCTTCGCGCAGGATCCGCGAGGTGCCCTCCGGATAGTCCTCCAGGTGGTCGGCGGCGCCCTTGTAAGCTGCGACGGCCTTCGGCGAGGGCCCGAGCGGGGTCTCGTTGGCCGACAGCTTGAACACCTTGCGGCCGGGCTCGGGCACGGGACTCTTGCCCGGTGTGTACGGCGCAATCTCGAGAATGCCGGGATTCGGCACGGGGCGGGACATCTTCAACTCCGGATTATCGGGCGGCTGTTTCGGCGTGGATCAAGTCTAGGGCCTGTTCGCGGCCACCGTATAGCGCGTTGCATGGCTGCCGACGAGGGCCTGGGAACGCACCGAGGCGCCGGCCTCGATCAAGGCGGTCCTGATTCTTTCCAGGCTGCTCGGGCCGGAAATCGATATCAGCAGTGCGGCGCCGTCGAAGGCGGTGTCCGGCACCGCGACGATTTCGGCCAGCGGCGACAGCGCGCGGGCGGTATCCGCGTTCCAGCCGGAGACCCGCACGCTCCAGGTCTCGACCTCCGTCACCATGGCGCTGTCGGCGACGCGCGACACCACGAACACCGGCAACGCGGCCGGATGATCGGCGCGTTCGAGGAACGGCAGCCGCGCGATGATGTTCGGCGCACCCTCGGCCTCGAGCGCGATCCACCATGGCGTGCGGCTCGAAGCGGCCGGCACCAGCGCCAGATCGCCCTTCGACCGCGCCGTCGCCTCGACCGCGGCCTGCGCGCTGAAATGCGGGACATAGGGCACGACAAACCCGAAATGAAACCGCGCCGAATCCCGCATCGCGGATTCGCCGATCGAAACATCCGCATGCACCGAGAATGGCGCCTGCACGTAGGTGAAGGTCGAGATGATGACGCGCCAGATGCTTTCGATGGTGTCGATCGGCAGGATGCCGCGGTGACGCTCGACCAGGCGGCGCATCATCGCGGCCTCGCGGGCCGGGCGAAATGCCGAGCCGACCTCCTGGGTCTGCTTGACCTGGATCAGCCGGTCGATGATGTCGCCGCGCGCCATCAGCAGGCGGTGGACCTGTTCGTCGATGCTGTCGATCTCCTGGCGCAGCACTTCGAGCGATGGCGGAGCGGGGGGCGGATTGGACATCTTCAAAGGATCCGGCAAAGACATTATCGTCCTCGTCCTGGGGAGCAGCCTCCTGGCCGCGTCTCGAAGGATGAGAGCCCCGTTCTCTCCCATGGTTCGCGACGGCGCAAGGGCGCCTCCTCACGATGAGGGCCGGGGGGCCGCGTTAACCAAGCCAAGGAAAGCCATGCCTTGACGAAAAGCCCGGCCGGGACTAGCTTTATTCCATTCCGTGGTCATTTGAGCCGGCCGGCTTGCAGCCACGTTAAACAACTCGCTA
>JAZJYY010000084.1:0-15788 GCA_040390145.1 Pseudomonadota bacterium | reverse complement strand
GCGCGTGCCCAATACGCCAATGCAACTTGACTCTTCAGATAGTCGCTCACCCGTCTCGAATGCGCTGATCGCGCATTCGATCCACCCTCTCCCACAAGGGGAGAGCGGAAGATGGTCCCGGTGACACACCGTTCCAATTCATTCCAGGAGTAAATTAAATGGCTGCCAAGGACGTTAAATTTTCCGGAGACGCGCGCGATCGCATGCTGCGCGGCGTCGATATTCTCGCCAATGCGGTCAAGGTGACGCTCGGCCCCAAGGGCCGCAACGTCGTCATCGAGAAGAGTTTCGGCGCGCCGCGCATCACCAAGGACGGCGTTACCGTCGCCAAGGAAATCGAGCTCGAGGACAAGTTCGAGAACATGGGCGCGCAGATGCTGCGCGAAGTCGCCTCCAAGACCAACGACACCGCCGGCGACGGCACCACCACGGCGACCGTGCTGGCGCAGGCGATCGTGCGGGAGGGCGCCAAATCGGTCGCCGCCGGCATGAACCCGATGGACCTGAAGCGCGGCATCGAGATTGCCGTAGCCGCCGTGGTCAAGGATCTCGAGAAGCGCGCCAAGCCGGTCGCCTCGTCGTCCGAAGTAGCCCAGGTCGGCACCATCTCGTCCAACGGCGATGCCGCGATCGGCAAGATGATCGCGCAGGCGATGCAGAAGGTCGGCAACGAAGGCGTCATCACCGTCGAGGAGAACAAGTCGCTGGAGACCGAAGTCGACATCGTCGAGGGCATGAAATTCGACCGCGGCTATCTCAGCCCCTATTTCGTCACCAACGCCGAGAAGATGACCGCCGAGCTCGAGGACGTCTACGTGCTGCTGCACGAGAAGAAGCTGTCCGGCCTGCAGTCGATGCTGCCGGTGCTGGAAGCGGTGGTGCAGTCGGGCCGTCCGCTGCTGATCATCGCCGAAGACGTCGAAGGCGAGGCGCTGGCCACCCTGGTGGTCAACCGCCTGCGCGGCGGGCTCAAGGTTGCCGCCGTCAAGGCGCCGGGCTTCGGTGATCGCCGCAAGGCGATGCTGGAAGACATCGCGATCCTGACCGGTGGCCAGCTGATCTCCGACGAGCTCGGCATGAAGCTGGAAAGCGTCACGGTCGACATGCTGGGACGCGCGGGCAAGGTGGTGATCGACAAGGAAAACACCACGATCGTCAAGGGCTCGGGCAAGAAGAAGGACATCGAGGCCCGCGTCAACCAGATCAAGGCGCAGATCGAGGAGACCACCTCCGACTACGACCGCGAGAAGCTGCAGGAGCGCCTTGCAAAACTCGCCGGCGGCGTCGCGGTGATCCGCGTCGGCGGCGCCACCGAGATCGAGGTCAAGGAGAAGAAGGATCGCGTCGAGGACGCCCTCAACGCGACCCGTGCGGCGGTGCAGGAAGGCATCGTGCCCGGCGGCGGCGTGGCGCTGCTGCGCGCCAAGAAGGCGGTCGGACGCATCCACAACGAGAATTCCGACGTGCAGGCCGGTATCAATATCGTGCTGAAGGCGTTGGAAGCTCCGGTCCGCCAGATCGCCGAAAACGCCGGCGTCGAAGGCTCGATCGTGGTCGGCAAGATCCTCGAAAACAAGTCGGAGACGTTCGGGTTCAATGCGCAGACCGAGGAATACGTCGACATGGTCGCCGTCGGCATCATCGACCCGGCCAAGGTGGTGCGTACCGCGCTGCAGGACGCAGCCTCGGTGGCCGCGCTGCTGGTGACGACCGAAGCCATGGTCGCCGAACTGCCGAAGGAACCGGCGCCCCCGATGCCCGGCGGCGGTGGCGGCGGCATGGGTGGAATGGGCGGCATGGGTTTCTAGACCCGTTTGCCAACGATCCAGTCGATCGACGAAGGCCGCCTCCGGGCGGCCTTCTTTTTTGGCAAAAAAGCTCTACGGTAACGCCCGATTCTGATCCCCGGGGAACGTACAAATGCGCGCGCTTCTGCTTTGCCTGATCGGCCTGATGACGGCTTCACCGGAACTTGGCTGGGCTCAGGCGAAGGCGCCGGCCAAGGCGGCGCCCGGTGCCGGCGAGATCAGGTATTTCACGGCGATCGACGGCTTGATGGACGGCAATGCCGATGTCGTGCTCAAGGAAACCCGCCAGGGCAAGACCGTCACCGCGGCGGTGCTCGACGTCTGCTATCCCGCCGAGAAGGGCAGCGACCGCAAGGACCGCTTCGTCGCCACCCTCGCCGTCAACGGCCAGACCCTCACCGGCACGACCCAGAGCCTCGGCGACAAGGTGCCGGTCACGATCCGGCTGGTGCGCAAGCCGACCGGCGACAGTTTCGAGTTCCGCGGGCAGATCAGCATCGGCACCGCCGTGACGGAAGTGACCTCGACGGATAATTCCGACCTCAGCGAAAGGGAATTCCAGGAGAACCAGACCTCCGAGGACGGCATCACGGACAGCCCGAAGGATTTCACCGAAGTGTCGCCGGAATCGATCGGCGTGCGGGTCAAGCTCGACGCCGCGCTGGACTTCCTGAAAAGTCTGAAGGGGCAGGATCTCGAGGTTTTGCTGAGCAGCCTCAGCGTCTCCTGCGACGCGATGCGCGCCGGGCACCAGACCATCCATATCAATATCGATCCGGAGCGGTCGGCCGCGCTGGTAGCGAAAGTCAAATCGTTGCCCGGCGTGGTCGCCGCCGGGTGGACCAGCGGCATCGTGGAGATGGATCGCACCATCCGTTTCGCGGCCGCCGACTGGCGCGACGGCGACAAGCTCAGCAGGGACAGATTGGCGGCGGCGATTTCCGGGGTGCTGGCCAGAACGCTGGCCGCGAAATCGTCGGCATCGGCATGGGAAGCCAATACCGGAAAGCTCAAGGTCACCCTGAAACGGCCGAGCCAGATATTCCCGGCACTCGGCCTCACCGAGACCGTCGAAGTCATCGCGATGGTATCGCCGGACAAGCCCGGCGCGACCGACCGGCTGATGCTGTGGATCGGCAGCCCCGCCATTTCCACGGCGGACGAAACGGCGGGTCCCAGGCTCAATCTGGCCGAGGAATCCAGCCTCGACGAGGAAGGCGAGTTGAAGGACGACAACGGCTCGGTCGATGCGCTGGCCAGGGAATTCAAGGCGCAGCGCTGGGACGGCGACAAGAACGCCTGGAAATAGAACGGATCTTGCGGATCCGCCGGAAAGCGTCGCAAACGCACCCTGTCCATGCATTGGTGCATTTGACATGCCGCGCCCCAGCGGCAATGAACGGTTGATGTCTGGACGAGAAGCCTCAGGGAATTGATGGCGCGCTGTGACGTAGTGGTGATCGGCGCCGGCCTCGGAGGCTTGACGGCCGGTGCGATCCTGGCGCGCGCCGGGCGCAAGGTGCTGGTCATCGAGCGCAGCAACTCGGTGGGCGGTGCGGCATCGAGCTACAAGTCCGGCGACCTGTTCATCGAAGGCTCGCTGCAGGAAACCAGCGACCCTCACCACCCCGGCGACCCCAAACACGATGCGCTGACGCGCGCGGGCGTGATCGACGCGGTCAAGTGGATCGCGGCAGGCTCGCTGTACGAGGCGCGCGGCGGCCCGCTCGAGGCGCCTTTCGTGATGCCGGATAATTTCGACGCCGCGCGGCAGGCGCTGTCGGAGCGTTTTCCGCAGGCGCGCGCCGGCATCCATCGGTTGCTCGACGAGATGGCGCACATCGCCTCAAGCGCGGGCTCGCTCGCGCAGGCCGCCCCGGCCTTGATCAGTTCGCCGGACTGGACGCTGTCGCTGTCGCAGAAGCTCGATGCCGTGTTCGGCGACGACGAAGCCGTCAAATGCGCGCTCGCCGCCAACCTGTCGTATTTTCACGACGACCCCGCGACACTGTGGTGGATGCATTTCGCGGTCGCCCAGGGCAGCTATCTGCAGAGCGGCGGGCGTTTCGTGCAGGGCGGATCGCAGCGGCTGTCGAGCGCGCTGGCCCGCGCCATCCGCGCCGCCGGCGGCGAGGTGTTGCTGCGCCGCGTCGCCACCGGCATCGCGCTTGACGCGGACAGCCGCGCCGGCGCCGTGACGCACACCGCCAAGGACGGCAGCGACAGCCAGACCGTGGAATGCGCCCGCGTGGTCGGCAACGCCGCGCCCGGCGCGCTCGTGGCCTTGATGCCGCAAGCAGCAGGAGACCGGCTGCAGGCGAATTACGCGAACCGGGCGCCATCGATTTCGCTGTTCGCCATGACGCTCGGCCTTGGCCGGCCGCCGCGCGAATTCGGCGTATCGGCCTATTCCACGCAATTGCTGCCGCGCCAGCTGCAACGGCTATCCGACTATTCGCAAGGCGCACGGCTGATGGCCGGCGAACCCGGCGGGCTGATGCCGCCGATGTCGCTGGTCGATTTCACCGCGATCGATTCCGGGATCTCCTCGCCGCCCTATGTGCTGTCGGTCTACGGACCCGATTTGCTGTCGAACTGGGACCCTTCGGACATGGACGCCTACCGCGAAAAGCGCGGGCGCTGGCAGGACGCCATCGTCCGCTACCTGGACAAGCTCTATCCCGGCCTTGGCGAGGCCGTGGTGGCGTCGTCGTTCAACACCGCCTTGTCGGTCAGGCAGTATCTCAACGCGCCTGACGGCGCGGTCTACGGCTTTGCCCCGACGCCGCCATCGATCGGGCAGGCCGTCGAGCGCTCGCCGCGCACCGCGGTGCCGGGTCTCTATCTGGCGTCAGCCTATGCCGGTTTCGGCGGCTATAGCGGCGTGGTGCAGGCCGGCGGCGCCTGCGCCGACATGATTCTGAGCGAGGGCTAGAAAAAGATCTCAGTTGGTATTGATGCGGAAGCGCAGCGTCCTCGGGCCGACCAGCGAGACAAAATCACCCTGCCGCTTCCAGGTCGCGGCCTCGCTCAAGGCGGCGACCAATTCATCGTCGGCCTGCGCCCGCGCAGGGGGACAGGCGCGGTCCTGCAGCGGCCCGGCGACGAAAATCACCGTGTTGCCCGCCACCGAGAACTGGCCCGTGCCGCCCTTGCACCACAGTTCGAGGACCACCTCGCCGGCATCGCCGATCTCCAGTGACGGAATCCGCTTCGATCCGGGCTGGCGCGCCACGTCCAAGGTCATCTCGAGTCCGAACGGAAAGCCCTCATCGGCGCGGGCCGCGGCGGGATTCAAGACGGCAGCGACCAACACCGATGCGGCAGCCAGCTTCAAAAACTCAGGTCTTGAAATCATAAGGCCTCTCGAAATGTCGCTGCACCCAAAACCAGCGTCGTTCTAATGAATGCGCGCGACATTGGCCAGATCGGGCGCCATCGGCCCCGCGACGCCCAACGCCAAAGCCGCTCACAACCTCGCGAAGTCCAAGCGCCCTCCGCCCCCTCGCCGCAGCGCCCGTGCTAGGGTTGACCGCGACACACAGGAACATGAGACTTTAGTCTAAAACGCGATCCTGTCGATTCTCGGGCCCTTTGGGGCCGTTCCCCGGAGACGTTAATCTTGAAAAATCTCGGCTCAACGCTCGCGACCGTATGGCGGATCGCCGCTCCCTATTTCCGTTCCGAGGACAAATGGGCGGGCCGCGCGCTGCTGGCGGCGGTGATCGCCGCCGAGCTTGCCATTGTCGGCGTCACCGTCCTGATCAACCAATGGAACGCCCGCTTCTACAACGCGCTGCAGGAGTATAACTGGGACGCGTTCGTGTCAGAGACGATCTACTTCTGCGTGGTCGCCGCCATCTATACGGTCATCGCGGTCTACCAGCTCTATCTCAATCAATGGCTGCAGATCCGCTGGCGGCGCTGGATGACCCAGCATTATCTCGGCGAATGGCTGCATCAGGCCAACCATTACCGGATGCAGCTTCAGGGCGACGCCGCCGACAACCCCGACCAGCGCATGACCGACGACGTCAAGCTGTTCGTCGATCGAACGCTCAACATCGGGGTCGGCCTTTTGAGCTCGATCGTCACGCTGGCCTCGTTTGTCACGATCCTTTGGGGGCTCTCCAACGCCGCGCCGCTGCATATGTTCGGGCGGGATTTCGCGATTCCGGGCTATCTGGTCTGGGCCGCGCTGATCTATTCGGTTCTCGGCACGGTGCTGACGCATCTGATCGGCTGGCCGCTGGTCGGGATCGATTTCAGGCAGCAGCAATACGAGGCTGATTTTCGTTTCAACCTGGTAAGGGTCCGGGAAAATTCCGAGCAGATCGCGCTGCTGCGCGGCGACGAAGCCGAGGGCCAGCGCCTGCTGGTGCGCTTCGGGCGCGTGGTCGAGAACTGGCTTGCCATCATGTCCCGCACCAAGAAACTGACGGCATTCACCGCCAGTTATTCGCAGGCTTCGGTGATCTTTCCCTACATCCTGGTGGCGCCGGCCTATTTCGCGCAAAAAATCCAGCTCGGCGGCATGATGCAGACCGCATCGGCGTTTTCCAGCGTGCAGGGCGCGCTGTCGTTCTTCATCAGCATCTATCGCCAACTGGCGGAGTGGCAGGCGGTGGTGAATCGTCTCGACGGATTCGAGGCGGGAATTGCCGCGGCAATGCAACTGACCACCCGCAACGACAGGATTCATGTCGTCCAGGCGGCCGGCGACGGCGGCAGCAGCATCGACCTCAAGGGGCTGTCCGTCCAATTGCCGAACGGAAGGCCGCTGGTGAACGCCGAGGAATTCAGCTTGCGCAAGGACGAGCGCACGCTGGTCACCGGTCCGTCCGGCTCGGGCAAGTCGACGCTGTTCCGGGCGATTGCCGGGATCTGGCCGTTCGGGACCGGCTCCATCGCCATTCCGGCGCAGGCAAGCTTGATGATGCTGCCGCAGCGACCTTACTTTCCGGTCGGCTCGTTGCGCGGGGCGATCGAATACCCCGGCCAGGAAGGGGCGTTCACCCCCGTTCAGATCGGCCAGGCGATCGAAGCGGTGGGATTGCCGAAGCTGGCGTCTCAACTCGACGAACACGGTCACTGGAACCGGACGCTCTCGCTCGGCGAGCAACAGCGCCTTGGGCTCGCCCGCGCCCTGCTGCACAAGCCGCAGTACCTGTTCCTCGACGAGGCGACCGCCTCGCTCGACGAACCTTCCGAGGCGGCGCTGTATGCGCTGCTCCGGGAAAAATTGCCGGACACCACCCTGGTTTCGATCGGCCATCGCTCGACGCTCGATGCCTTCCACCAGCGCAACGTCGTGCTGGCCCGCGACGGCGATGAGTTCGCCCTGCGGGAAGGCGGCGGGAACGGCAAGCCGTCATAACGATCGGCGCCGGCGCTTGCGGAGGCTCCCCCACCCCGGCCCTCCTCCGCAAGTGGGAGAGGGAGCGCACTGCCGTGGCCGCGACCGCGTCGGGAATATTTCAGCAGCCGCTTGCGGGGCGAGAGCTCGCTCTTAGGTCGACGCGCTCGTAGAGCGCGGCGGGTGGGGAAACTTGCACTCCGCCCTCTCCGCGCCAGCCCTGCTCGCCTTCATCAGCGCAAACGAAAGGGGCGGCAGATCGCTCTGCCGCCCCTCAAGATCTCGAAGAAGGACTTACTTCAGGTTGGTCATCGCGGTCAGGTCAGCCGAGAGCTTGACGATGCCGGCCGCGCCGCACCAGTTGGAAGCCACGCCGCTCGGATTGATCGCCGTGACCGACGTTCCGGTGAAGTTGTTGATGTTGCCGCGAGCCGCGAAATCGCTGGTGAAGGCGTTGCAATCACCCTTCGACAGGTCGGTGTCGGAGTAGCGGATATCCAGCGTGAACACCTTGTAGGTGAAGCCGACGCCGATGTTCCAGGTGTTGTAATCGGCGTAGTTGATGCCGTTCGGGAACGGTCCGGCAAAGCCGGGATTGGTGAAGCCCGTGCCGTAGAACGAGTCGGAAGTTCCGAGCCACTGGCGTCCGAACTCGCCGGAGACGTACATGCCGAGGCCGCTGGAGCCGAAGGTCGAGCTGGGTGCGGTGAACTTGCCGGTGATCGATGCGTAGTTGCCCCAGGCACCCGAACCCAGGAAGCTCGGGGTGTAGTATTCGGTGGCGCCGATCGTGAACATGTCGTTGACGGTGTAGTTCACCTTGGCATAGGCCTCGAAGAAGCTCAGGTTCTTCTTGATCACGTTGCCGTTGAACAGGAAGTTGGTCTGGCATTCGGTGCTGAGCGGAACGCCAGCCGTGTCGGTGGGGGCGCCGTAATGGCAGGTGCCGCCCGGATACAGGTAGCCCCAGACACCGAAGTCGAAGGCGAAGGCGCCGAAGGTCGGGCGGATACCGCCGTAGACGTCGATTTCAGCCGCGGCGCGGTTCGGGAAGGAGATGCTGGCGCCGGCGAGGCCGACGTAGAGCTGCAGGTCCTTGGTGACGTTGTAGCGCGGCTCGAAGTAGGCCGAGACCGAGGGCTTGTGGTTGGACTGCGTGATGCCGCGGAAGATGTAGTCGCTGGCGATCGAGCTGCCGAAGGCGATATCCCAGGGATCGAAGGCTACCGGCGGCGGGGCCTTAACGGCCTTGACGCGCATATCGGCCGCAACAGCCGATCCGGATACCATTGCCAGCGCCGTTGCCAACAAAACGATCTTCTTCATGACGATCCCCATCACCGTTAAAACAGTCCAGTTCCGGGGCCCCCCAGGGACGTGCGGTAACCGACTGAAACCAAATTCCTTAACCTGATTGCAATCTGGAACGCGCCGCAGGTTGCGTGAAGCAAAAAAGACAAGCATCTGCCGCCTTTTTAGGCGTTAGCGCGATTTCAGAAGATGTTGTCGGTGGGTGTTGCATTCCAACAACAAGTATTGGGGTTGTTTGCGGCGCCGCGTGGCCACTTGGGCACATTGGCAGATGTCTGGCACCGCAAAACTGGCGGTCCTCGGCGCGCCAGCGAATCGCAAAGGCGACTCAATCTTCCAGCCTGCGCCTTCAAGGCCATCGAACACGCAGCAAAAAGGCCGCAGCGAATGCTGCGGCCCGAAGGTGAGTTGCTGATATCGAAGGGCGCCCTACTTGTTGTCGCCGTCTTCGCTCGGCGGCGAAGCCCATGACGGCGCCGGAGCGTCCGCGGGCTCGGGATTGGGCGACGCCCAGCTCGGAGCCATGGGCTCAGGCGCCGGAGCAGGCGCAGCCATCGAATCGGGGGCCGGCGCGGGCTTCGGCTTGGGCGCGGCACGTTTGCGCGGGGCAGGTTTGGGAGCTGCGGGCATCGGGGCTGCAGGCGTCGGAGCTGAAGACTTCGGAGCCGCCTTGGCGGGGCTCTTTTTGGCGCTGCTCTTCTTCGCCGACTTCTTGGCCGATTTTTTTGCCGATTTCTTGGCTGACTTTTTCGGTGCCGACTTCCCGGCAGCTTTTTTGGCGGACTTCTTGGCCTTCTTCGCCGACTTCTTCGAAGATTTCTTGGCGGTCTTCTTGGCAGCCTTCTTGGCGGTTTTCTTCTTCGCCATCACAAGATTCTTCTTGGCCTTTTTAGCCTTCTTGCCCTTCTTGCTCTTCGTCCCTTTAGCCATCGTGAACCTCCTGTTGCCGCCGATCAAATGTCTATCCGGCGTTTCAAGTCGTCCGCTTCCGCACGGGGCCAACCGATTCAGTGCGATCCTGGCCGAGGACCGCCTGTCGCCCAATCGAGAAGCTCAATCGTGTGCACCACAGGAACTGACGTACCGCCGGCAATCTGAACCATGCATCCAATATTGCCCGCGGCAATCATGTCCGGCTTCACTGTCGCAATATTGGCGACCTTTCGGTCGCGCAATCTGCCGGCAATGTCGGGCTGGAGAATGTTGTAAGTCCCCGCCGAACCGCAACACAAATGGCTCTCCGGGACATCTTTCACCACGAATCCGGTCTTGGAAAGCAATTCTTTCGGAGCCTGCGTGATTTTCTGTCCGTGCTGCAGCGAACAGGCGGAGTGATAGGCGACGGTGATGTCGCGCGGCTGCTGCGACGGCTGCAGTTCGATGCCGCTGACATACTCGGTAATATCCCTGGTCAGCGCCGAAACCGTGGCGGCGGGGCCGGCGAAATCGCGGTCCTCGCGCAGCATGAAGCCATAATCCTTGATGACGGTGCCGCAGCCCGATGCGGTCACCAGGATGGCGTCGAGACCGCCCCGTCCGGCCTCCGCGAGCCAGACCCCGATGTTGGCGCGGGCGCGCGCCAGCGCATCGCCATCGCGTCCGAGATGATGAGTCAGCGCGCCGCAGCATTGCTCGTCCCTGACCAGCACCACCTCGATGCCGTGCCGCGTCAGCAAATTGACGGCGGCCTGATTGATGCGCGGCGCCAGCACCTGCTGCGCGCAGCCCTGCAGCAGCGCGACCCGTCCGCGCCGCTCCCCGACGGCCGGGAAAACGCTGCCCCCGGCCGGCCCTGACGGCGGCAGGCTGCCCGGTGCCAGCGCCAGCATCGCCTTGATTCGCCGCAGCAAACCCGGCGACCCCTGGGCCGTTTTGGAGGTCGGCAACAAGGCGCCGAGCGGCCGGCCGAGCCGCGCCAGAATCATGCTCCAGCGAAACCATTGCGGCCGCGGCAGCACGAAGGCGAGGACCGCGCGCAGCGCCCGTTCGGTCAGCGGCCGGCTAAAATCCTTTTCAATTTTTACCCGCGCCTGATCGACCAGATGCATGTAGTTCACGCCCGACGGACAGGTGGTCATGCAGGCAAGGCAGGAGAGGCAGCGGTCGATATGCTTGACCACGTCCGCGGTCGGCGGCCGGTCCTTTTCCAGCATCTCCTTGATGAGGTAGATCCGGCCCCGCGGGCTATCGAGTTCGTCGCCGAGCAGCACGTAAGTCGGGCACGTCGCGGTGCAGAAGCCGCAATGCACACACGCGCGCAGGATCTTGTCGGCCTCGGCAATGTCGGGATCGGCCAGCTGCACCAGGCTGAATTCGGTCTTCATGTCACGGCCCTTCGCGTCATCCGGCCGCGGTTGAGGATGTTCTTCGGATCGAAGCCGTGGCGGACGCGTTCGCTCAGGCTCGCAAGACCGTCCTGCTGCGGATGGAACACGTCGACATGGCGTCTGGTCTGTTCCGGCGCCCGTATCAAGGTGGCATGGCCGCCGGCGGCGTTGACGCGCGCGCGCACCAGCGCCGCCTGCGCATCCGGTTTCGGCGGCAGGGCCGCCCAGATCAGGCCGCCGCCCCAGTCGTAGACCACGTCGCCGCCGGTATCGCGCGCCAGCGCCTGGCCGAGCGCCCCGCCTGAAGCCGGCGGACAGACGATCCGCCACACTAGCCAGGCGCCCAGCGCACCGTCGGCCGCAAACGGTTTGACATCGCGAACCGAACTCCAGACCGCCGCCGAGGCGGCATCCCCGACAATTTCCGCCGCCCCAAACGGCGCCAACAGCGCCGTCAGCGAAGCCGCGCGATGCACCACCGAAGCCGTGATGCCCTCCAGCCGCAGCAGCGTCAGCGCCTGCGATCCCATGTCCCCCAGCCCGCCTATCCCGGCCCGAAACGCCGAGGCCGGCAGGTGCGCCGCCCCTGACACGTCGAACGGCGAGCCGAGCGCCGCCGTCATCGCCCTGACAGCGGTGACATCATCGAGCCCTGACAGCACCAGCGTGCGTTCGCTTTCCGGCCTCGGCATCACTTTCAGGGTCACTTCCGTCATGACCGCAAGCGTACCCCATGATCCCGCCAGCAATTTGCAGAGGTCGTAGCCGGTCACGTTCTTCACCACCTTGCCGCCGGCCTTGAAACTGTCGCCGAATCCGGATACCGCGTGCGCGCCCAGCAGATGGTCGCGCGCGCCACCCGCCCGGATCCGGCGCGGACCGGCGAGGCCGGCGCCGATCATGCCGCCGATGGTGCCGATATCGGGCGTGCCCAATAGCGCCGAAGTATTCATGGGCTCGAAGGCAAATTGCTGGTTTTTGGAATCGATCAGGCTGAGCGCATCGGCCAGCGGAGCCCCCGCCTGAACGGTGATGATCAGTTCGTTCGGCTCGTAGGCCACGACCGCGTTCAGCGCCGACAGATCGAGCAGCGCATTGGTCGCCATCGGCTGGCCGATCAGCCGCTTGCTGCCATGGCCGATGATTTCCAGCGGCTGCTCGCCGGCGATCGCCGCACGCACCGCCTGCTCGACATCAGCCGCATCACGTATTTTCAGGGTGTCCACGGCTGCTCCGCATTAGGCGCGTTCTCACCCTCCCCTGGAGGGGGAGGGTCGACCGCATCGGACCTTCGTCCGATGCGGTCGGGGTGGGGTGATTGTTCATCCATACCCTATCAGCCCGATCTCGCTTGCTGCGCACCCCACCCCGCCTCGCATCGCGCTTCGCACGACGCGAGCCGACCCTCCCCCTCCAGGGGAGGGTGAGAAGCAAGTACGGCGATCGCAGCAATTAGTTATCATGATGCGTCTCAAAACCGTGGCAGATCGGGAAATGCCAGCTTGCCGCCGTGCACATGCATGCGGCCGAGCTCGGCGCAGCGGTGCAGGGTCGGAAACACCTTTCCCGGATTGAGCAGGCCCTGCGCATCGAACGCGCATTTCAGCCGCTGCTGCTGGTTGAGATCGATCTCCGAGAACATTTCCGGCATCAGGTCGCGCTTCTCGACGCCGACGCCGTGCTCGCCGGTCAGCACGCCGCCGAGTTCGACGCAGACCCGCAAAATGTCGGCGCCGAATGCCTCGGCCTTGTCCATCTCGCCGGGCTGGTTGGCATCGTACAGGATCAGCGGATGCAGATTGCCGTCGCCGGCATGAAACACGTTGGCGACGCGCAGGCCGTATTTTTCAGATAGATCGCGGATCCGCGCCAGCGCCTTGGGCAGCGCGCCGCGCGGAATGGTGCCGTCCATGCAGAGATAGTCGGGTGAAATCCGCCCCACCGCCGGAAACGCCGCCTTGCGGCCGGCCCAGAACAGGTTGCGCTCGGTCTCGGACGTGGAAATCTGCAGCGTGGTCGAGCCACAGCCTTGCGCGATCGCCTCGACGCGGCCGATCAGCTCGTCGACCTCGACGCCGGGGCCGTCGAGTTCGATGATCAGCAGCGCCTCGACGTCGAGCGGATAGCCGGCATGGACAAAGGCCTCGGCGGCGTGGATCGCGGGCTTGTCCATCATTTCCATGCCGCCGGGGATGATGCCGGCGCCGATGATCCGCGCCACGCATTCGCCGGCCGCCTCGACCTCGGCGAAACCGACCATCAGCGCGCGGGCGGTTTCCGGCTTCTGCAGGATCCGCACGGTGATTTCGGTGATGACGCCGAGCAGGCCTTCCGACCCCGTGATGATGCCCATCAAATCGTAGCCCGAGGTTTCCGCGGACTTGCCGCCGATCCGGATGATCTCACCTGTGATCAGCACGATTTCGCAGCCCAGCACGTTGTTGGTGGTCATGCCGTATTTCAGGCAGTGCACGCCGCCGGAATTTTCCGCGACATTGCCGCCGATCGAGCAGGCGATCTGCGACGACGGATCCGGCGCGTAATAGAACCCGGCATGCGCGACCGCCTGGCTGATGGCGAGGTTGGTGACCCCCGGCTCGGTCACCACGGCGCGGTTGTCGAAATCGATCTCGCGGATGCGCTTGAATTTGCCCAGCCCGAGCAGCACGCCATCGGCCAGCGGCAGCGCGCCGCCGGACAGCGAGGTGCCGGAGCCGCGCGGCACCACCTTGATGCCCTGCTCGAAGCAGTATTTCAGGACCCTTGAGACCTGTTCGGTGGTATCCGGCAGCACCACCACCATCGGCGGCTGGCGATAGGCCATCAGCCCGTCGGACTCGTAAGGCACCATCTCGGCCGCGCTGTCGATCACGCCCTCGCCCGGCACGATTCCGCGCAACGCCGCCACGATCTCGTCGCGGCGCGCCAGAACCGCCTGATCGGAAGCCGGCATCATGATGGTCATTGGTTGCGTCTCCCGTGCCGGCTGCAAGCACCGCCGTTTCGCGGTTCCGTCAGCGGCTCGATTAATTGCAGGAAATCAAGCACGTCTGGAGCGCTTTGGGTAGGTCGGCCGGCGCGGCACTTCCATGGTGCGCCGGGCATCGGGGAACGAAGACCGCGCCCCGTCATTGTTGGTGCCAGGAGAATATCATGGGCTTGCGCCGTTACTGCACTGCTTTGGCCATGGCTTCGGTCTTGGCTTCGGTCTTCGTGGCGTCTGCGCCCGCGGGGGCGGCGCCGGCCTCGATCGAGTGGGTCCGGTACCGTGTGCCGGAGACCGGAGCCGCGGTCGATGTCCCCACCTCGATTTTCACCGAACCGGCCGGAAAGCCGGAGGGGGGATATGGCGGTCGCTTCCTGACGTCGGACGGTCGCGCCGATTTGACGGTCCAGTCGGTCGACAGCGTCGGACTTTCGCCGGCCGGTTTCCTGGCCCGGAAAAATCCGCCGGCCGGCATCGTCTACAAGCGGGTGACCTCGCGGTTCTTCGTCGTATCCAGCGTCCGCAATGACAGAATTTGGTACAATCGCTGCAATTTCGCCGGGCGCTTTGCCCATTGCGTGCTGATCAATTATCCGGTCGCCGAAAAGCGCCAATGGGACGGCGTGGTCACCCGGATCAGCAACACCCTGGCCAGCCGCTAACCGTCTTTCCGCACAGCGGAACGTGCGGGGGATTCGGAGCCCGCAACGAGCGATATTTTGCCGCCGCCGGCGAAATTTCCCTACGCTTGCAATCTATTGCGGGGCATACTGGCCGCTTCAAAGGGAGACCAAGAAATGCGTGAAGCGGTTATTGTTTCTTATGCTCGAACCGGCCTGGCGAAGTCCGGCCGCGGCGGGTTCAACATCACCCCGCCGATGTCGATGGCGGCCCACGCCATCAAGCACGCGGTCGAGCGCGCCGGCGTCGAGAAGGATTACGTCGAGGACAGCTATCTCGGCAATTGCGCCCATGGCGCGCCCAATATCGGCCGCCAGGCAGCCCTGCTCGCGGGCTTGCCGAAAACCACGGCCGGCGTCTCGGTCAACCGTTTCTGCTCGTCGGGCCTGCAGACCATCGCGATGGCGGCCAACTCGATCCGCTCGGACGGCGCCGATTGCATCGTGGCCGGCGGCGTCGAAAGCATCTCGATCGCCGGCGGTCCCCTGCCGAAGGAAGTGGTCGATCCGGATCTGCTCAAGGTGGCGCCCGCCATCTTCATGGCGATGATCGACACCGCCGATATCGTCGCGGAGCGCTACAATCTCAGCCGCGAATACCAGGACGAGTACTCGCTGGAATCGCAGCGCCGCATGGCCGCGGCGCAGCAGGCCAACAAGTTCAAGGACGAAATCGTCCCGATGAAGACGAAGATGAAGGTGGTCGACAAGGCGACCAAGGCCGAGAGCATCGTCGACTACACGGTCGACCGCGACGAGTGCAACCGGCCCGAGACCACGATGGAAGGCCTCGCCAAGCTCGAGCCCGTGAGGGGTCCCGGCAAATACATCACCGCCGGCAACGCCAGCCAGCTCTCGGACGGCGCCGCAGCCGTCGTGCTGATGGAAGCCAAGGACGCCGAAAAGCGCGGCCTGCAACCGCTCGGCCGCTTCGTCGCCTGGGCGTCGGCCGGTTGCGAGCCCGACGAGATGGGCATCGGTCCGGTGTTCGCGGTGCCGAAGCTCTTGAAGCGCCACGGGCTCAAGATCGAGGATATCGACCTCTGGGAGCTCAACGAAGCCTTCGCCAGCCAGTGCCTGTATTCCCGTGACAAGCTCGGCATCGATCCCGAGAAGTACAATGTCAACGGCGGCTCGATCGCGATCGGCCATCCCTTCGGCATGACCGGCGCGCGCTGCACTGGCCATCTGCTGCAGGAAGGACGCCGGCGCAAGGCCAAATGGGGCGTCGTGACCATGTGCATCGGCGGCGGCCAGGGCGGCGCGGGCCTGTTCGAAATCTACAGCTGAGTTTTGCTTCTCGCTCGCCCCGCTTGCGGG
>JAZJYY010000083.1:0-22222 GCA_040390145.1 Pseudomonadota bacterium | reverse complement strand
AAGGCCAAGATCATCGGCATGGCCAATGCCGGCGGCGATACCACCAACACGATCAAGCAGGCCTCTGAATTCGGTATCGTCGCAGGCGGCCAGAAGCTCGCCGGCCTGCTGCTGTTCATTACCGACGTGCACTCGCTCGGCCTGAAGGTGGCGCAGGGCCTGAGCTTCACCGAAACCTTCTATTGGGACCTCAACGACGGCACCCGGGCGTTTTCCAAGAAGTTTTCGGAGCGCATGAAGAACAAGGCGCAGCCCTCGATGGTGCAGGCCGGCGTCTATTCCGGACTGGTTCACTACTTCAAGACGCTGGAAGCGATGGGCGGCAATCCGCATGACGGCGCCAAGGTGGTGGCGAAGATGAAGGAAACCGAAGCCGACGATCCCTTGTTCGGCAAGGGCCCGATCCGCGCCGACGGCCGCAAGATTCATCCGGCCTATCTGTTCGAGGTCAAGAAGCCCGCGGAATCCAAGGGCCCCTGGGACTATTACAAGCTGATCGGAACAACCCCCGGCGAGCAGGCCTTCCGGCCGCTTTCGGAAAGCGCCTGTCCGCTGGTAAAGAAGTAGCAACGACAGCCCGCCGGCGCCCGGGCGCCGGCGGGATTTCGCCCGACATTGTCAGAAATTTGAGTTTCGAAAGATCGATCGATGCAGGCTCTCTACGCGCAGCTTCTGGTGGGACTGATCAACGGCTCGTTTTACGCGCTGTTGAGCCTTGGGCTCGCCGTGATCTTCGGAATGCTCAACATCATCAATTTCGCGCACGGCGCGGTCTACATGATGGGCGCGTTCTGCGCCTATTTCCTGCTCAACGTGATGGGCATCGGATACTGGCCGGCGCTGATCATCGCGCCGATCGCGGTCGGCATTTTCGGCATGATCCTGGAACGGACGATGCTGCAATGGCTGGCCGGCCTCGATCATCTCTACGGGTTGTTGCTGACGTTCGGGATGGCGCTGATCATCCAGGGCGTGTTCCAGAATTATTTCGGCTCGTCGGGGTTGCCCTATGCGATCCCGGATGAACTGAAAGGCGGCATGAATCTCGGCTTCATGTTCCTGCCGATCTATCGCGGCTGGGTCGTGGTGTTCTCGCTGATCGTGTGCATCGCGACCTGGTATCTGATCGAAAAGACCCGGCTCGGCGCCAATTTGCGCGCCGCCACCGAAAACCCGACGCTGGTGCGGGCCTTCGGCATCAACGTGCCCCGGATGATCACGCTGACCTACGGGCTCGGTGTCGGCCTGGCCGCGCTGGCCGGCGTGCTGTCGGCGCCGATCAACCAGGTGCGGCCGCTGATGGGCGCCGACCTGATCATCGTGGTGTTCGCGGTGGTGGTGATCGGCGGCATGGGCTCGATCATGGGTTCGATCATCACCGGGTTCGCGCTCGGCGTGATCGAGGGACTGACAAAATACTTTTATCCGGAAGCCTCCAATACCGTGGTGTTCGTGCTGATGGTGCTGGTGCTGCTGGTGAAGCCGACGGGACTGACGGGACGGGCGACAACATGAGCGTATTGACCGACGACACCCTGCCGGCAGGCCCGCGCAGCATCCGCGACGAGATGATCGTGTTCGCCTTGATGGCGGCGCTGCTGGCGGCGGTACCGCTGACCGGCATCTATCCGTTCTTCGTCATGCAGGCGCTTTGCTTCGCGCTGCTGGCCTGCGCCTTTAACCTGCTGATCGGCTATGGCGGCCTGCTGTCGTTCGGCCATGCGATGTTTCTGGGCAGCGCCGGCTACTTCACCGCGCATGCGCTGAAGGTCTGGGGCCTGTCGCCCGAGCTTGGAATCCTGATCGGCACCGCGGGGGCCGCCGGGATCGGCGTCATCACCGGCGTGGTCGCGATTCGCCGCCAGGGCATCTACTTCTCGATGATCACGCTGGCGCTGTCGCAGCTGTTGTATTTCATCTACCTGCAGACGCCGTTCACCCATGGCGAAGACGGCATCCAGGGCATTCCGCAGGGCTACCTGTTCGGAATTTTCAACCTCGCCAAGCCGACGGTGCTCTACTACGTCATCCTGGTCGGTTTCCTCGGCGGATTCCTGCTGATCTACCGCACCATCAACTCGCCGTTCGGCGAGGTGCTGAAGGCCATCCGCGAAAACGAGCCGCGCGCGATATCGCTGGGCTACAAGACCGACCAGTACAAGCTGCTGGCCTATATTCTGTCGGGCACGCTCGCCGGTTTCGCCGGTTCGCTGAAAGTGTTCGTGGCCCAGAACGCCTCGCTCACCGACGTGCACTGGACGATGTCCGGCGAAATCGTGCTGATGACGCTGGTCGGAGGCCTCGGCACCGTGTTCGGTCCGGTGGTCGGCGCCTTCGTCATCATCGCCATGCAGCAATATCTGGCCGGTTTCGGCCAGTGGGTCACGGTGATCCAGGGCGTGATCTTCGTGATCTGCGTGCTGACCTTCCGCCGCGGCGTGATCGGCGAGATCGCGCATTATTTCAAGCGTTCGCTCTGAGCGGAGCGTTTCCGGCGGATTTTCCGGCCTATAAAGCGGTGGATGACCCGGTTCCCGCCGCCGTTCACTAGGCGCTTGTCTGGAAAGTGGTTTATGACACTTTCATGACAGGCCGCCTCGGGCCAGCCATTTCTGCGAGATGGATAAGTACCTATGCTGATGCGCTGGTTTCGCGCCTTTCTTCCCCGGGAAGAACGGTTTTTCGAGCTCTTTGCCAGGCATTCCCAGGTCTGCGTGCAGGGCGCCCTGGCGTTGCAGGGCATGCTGCGCGGCGGCGAGGAAACCCCGGTGTTCTGCCAGCGCGTCAACCAGTTCGAAAATGACGCCGACAATGTCACCCGTGAAGTGCTCACCGCGGTGCGCCGGACCTTCATCACGCCGTTCGACCGCGGCGACATCAAGAACCTGATCACCTCGATGGACGACGCCATCGACCAGATGCAGCAGACCGCCAAGGCGGTGATCCTGTTCGAGGTCCGCACCTTCGAGCCGCCGATGCGCGAGATGGGGACGCTGCTGGTCGAGTGCGCCAACCTGGTCGGCAAGGCGCTGCCGCTGATGCAGTCGATCGGCGAGAATGTCGCGATGCTGACCGCCATCACCGAGGAGATCGGCAAGCTGGAAGGCCGCATCGACGACCTCCATGATATCGGGCTGAAGGAGCTGTACCTCAAGCACCGCAATGCCAACACGATGGATTTCATCGTCGGCTCCGAAATCTACAAGCATCTGGAAAAGGTTTCAGACCGCTTCGACGACGTCGCGAACGAGATCAACAGCATCGTGATCGAACAAGTATAGGGCAGGGCTATCAAGTGGACGCCACGCTAGCTCTTCCGGTTCTGATCGGCCTCATCGCGGTCGCCTTGCTTTTCGACTTCCTCAACGGGTTGCACGACGCCGCCAACTCGATCGCGACGATCGTATCGACCCGGGTGCTGCGCCCGCAATACGCGGTGCTGTGGGCGGCGTTTTTCAATTTCATCGCTTTCCTGGTGTTCGGGCTGCATGTTGCCAATACCATCGGCACCGGCATCATCGAGCCCAGCGTCATCGACGCGCAGGTGATATTCGGCGCATTGGTCGGCGCCATCGTCTGGAACGTGATCACCTGGGGCCTGGGAATCCCGTCCTCCAGCTCGCACGCGCTGATCGGCGGGCTGGTCGGGGCCGGAATGGCCAAGGCGGGATTATCGGCGGCGGTCTGGAGCGGCCTGACCAAGACCCTGCTCGCGATCGTGCTGTCGCCGCTGGTCGGCTTCCTGCTGGCACTGGTGCTGGTCGCGGTGGTGTCCTGGGCCTCGGTGCGCTCGACCCCGTTCGCGGTCGATCGCGCCTTCCGCATCCTGCAATTCGTCTCGGCCTCGCTGTATTCGCTCGGCCATGGCGGCAACGACGCGCAGAAGACCATGGGCATCATCGCGGTGCTGCTGTATTCGCAGGGCCATCTCGGCAGCGAATTCTCGGTGCCGTTCTGGGTGGTGCTGTCGTGCCAGGCGGCGATGGCGCTGGGCACCCTGATGGGCGGCTGGCGCATTGTCCGCACCATGGGTCTGCGCATTACAAAACTGACGCCGATGCAGGGGTTTTGCGCCGAGACCGGCGGGGCCGCGACGCTGTTCATGGCGACCTGGCTCGGGGTTCCCGTCTCGACCACGCATACCATCACCGGCGCCATCGTCGGCGTCGGCGCGGCGCGGCGGGTTTCGGCGGTGCGCTGGAACGTGGCGAGCTCGATCGTCTATGCCTGGGTCATCACCATTCCGGCCTCGGCGATTGTCGCGGCACTGGCGTACTGGGCGGTCAATCTGATTCCCCTCGCCAGATAAGCCTCAGCTCGCGAGCTTCAGTCCGACGATCCCGGCGACGATCAGGCCGATGCAGGCGATCCGCGCCACGCCGGCGGGATCGCCGAACAGCACGATGCCCAGGATCGCGGTGCCGACCGCGCCGATGCCGGTCCACACCGCATAGGCGGTTCCCATCGGCAGCGTCTTGAGTGCCAGACCCAGCATCCCGACGCTGGCGGCCATGCAGAACAGCGTCAGCACGGAGGGAACGAGCCGGGAGAAACCCTCGGTATATTTGAGGCCGACCGCCCAGCCGACTTCCAGCAAACCCGCAATCAACAGCAACAGCCACGCCATAGGACGGCCTCCCGGTCGGCAGGGTCGTCCCTGCGCATGAAATGATGGATTGGAGGTCGTCCTCGCAGGCCCTATATGAGGGCGAACGGGGCCGCGCGCAACGTGCCGCCGCCTGCCCAAACCGCTTCCAAATCCGTTGCAGACCCCTTGCAAACCCCTTGATTGCGCCCGGTTTCCCTGCCACAGGCTCGCTGATGTCCGACCTCGCCCTCACTGCCGAATCGCCGTCCCGCTCGCCGCTGTCAGATGAAGTGGCGCGGCGGCGGACCTTTGCCATCATCTCCCATCCCGATGCCGGCAAGACCACGCTGACCGAAAAACTGCTGCTGTTCGGCGGCGCCATCAATCTGGCCGGGCAGGTCAGGGCCAAGGGCGAACGGCGCAGCACCCGCTCCGACTGGATGAAGATCGAGCGCGACCGCGGCATCTCGGTCGTCACCTCGGTGATGACGTTCGAATTCAACGACCTCGTCTTCAACCTTCTGGATACGCCGGGCCATGAGGACTTTTCGGAAGACACCTACCGGACGCTGACGGCGGTGGATTCCGCCGTGATGGTGATCGATGCCGCCAAGGGCATCGAGGCTCGCACGCTGAAGCTGATCGAAGTCTGCCGCCTGCGCGACATTCCGATCATCACCTTCATCAACAAGATGGATCGCGAGAGCCTCGATACCTTCGAACTGCTCGACGAAATCGAAAAGACGCTGGCGCTCGACACCACGCCGATGACCTGGCCGGTCGGCCGCGGCCGTGATTTCATGGGCACCTACGACATTTCGACCGGCGGCATCCGGCTGCTCGAAGGCGGCGGCGCCAAGACCGGTGCGGCCGAAAACATCGACGTCGCCGAGCTCGCCGGCCGCAACGCCAATCTCAACGTCGCCGAGATCACCGAGGAACTGGCGCTGGTGAAGGAAGCCAGCAAACCGTTCAACCTGGATTCGTTCCGCGAAGGCCACATGACGCCGGTCTATTTCGGCTCGGCGCTGCGCAATTTCGGCGTCGGCGACCTGCTCGAAGGCCTCGGCAAATTCGCGCCGCCGCCGCGCGCGCAGGACAGCAACCTGCGCAAGGTCGAGGCCTCGGAGCCGCGCATGAGCGCCTTCGTGTTCAAGATCCAGGCCAATATGGATCCCAACCACCGCGACCGCATCGCGTTTGCGCGGCTGTGCTCAGGCAAGCTCACGCGAGGCATGAAGGTGAAGCTGGTGCGCACCGGCAAGAGCATGACGCTGTCCAGCCCGCAATTCTTCTTTGCGCAGGACCGCTCGGTGGCGGACGAGGCCTTTGCCGGCGACGTCGTCGGCATTCCCAATCACGGCACGCTGCGGATCGGCGACACCCTGACCGAAGGCGAGGACCTGACCTTCGTTGGCGTGCCGTCCTTCGCGCCTGAAATCGTCCGCCGCGTCCGCCTCACCGACGCGATGAAGGCGAAGAAGCTGAAGGAGGCGCTGCAGCAGATGTCGGAGGAGGGCGTGGTGCAGGTGTTCCGTCCGCGCGACGGCGCCCCGGCGCTGGTCGGCGTGGTTGGCCCGCTGCAGCTCGACGTGCTGAAGGCGCGGCTCGACGCCGAATATTCCCTGCCGGTCGAGTTCGAAGTCAGTGAATTTCAGCTGGCGCGCTGGATTTCGTCCGACGACCGCAAGAAGCTCGAGGCCTTCGTCGCCGCCAACAATTCCGGCGTCGCCGACGACGTCGATGGCGATCCAGTGTTTCTGGCCAAGAACGAATTCTATCTCGGCTACACCAGGGAACGCGCCGAGGGCATCGTGTTTTCCAGCATCAAGGATGTGAAGAAGAAGGCGTGAGGCGGTGGCGCGGCTGCGCTGCGCCGTTCCGCCCCGACTTGTCGTCCCCGGCACTTGACCGGGGACCCAGTACGCCGCGGCCTCTCGGCCCCATCGCTGCCGTCTCTGGAATACCGGGTCACCCGCTTTCGCGGGCGATGACAGTTGTGAATGGTGATGCAGTGTGTTGCAGGTTCCCCCGCTACGCTCCCGTGACGCGCCAGATCACGTCGCCGACGTCGTCGGCCACCAGCAGCGAGCCGTCGGGACCGAGCGTTACCCCGACCGGCCGTCCGTAGGACTCCTTCTCGTCAGGTGCGAGGAATCCCGAAAGAATATCCCGCGCCGGCCCGGACGGGCGGCCGTTCACGAACGGCACGAACACGACCTTGTAGCCGCTCAGCGTGCTGCGACTCCACGAGCCGTGCTGGCCGATCGCCATGCCCTCGGGAAAGCCGGGCAGGGTGCCGGCCGGCATCCAGCACAGGCCTAGCGACGCGGTGTGGCCGCCGAGCGCATAGTCCGGCGTGATGGCCCTGGCGACCAAAGCGGGATCCTGCGGCACCCGGTCGTCCACCGTCTGCCCCCAGTAGCAATAGGGCCAGCCGTAAAAGCCGCCGTCCCGGACCGAGGTCAGATAATCCGGCGGCGTCTCGTCGCCGAGGCCGTCGCGCTCGTTGACCACAGTCCAGAGCACGCCGGTTTGCGGCTCCCATGCCATGCCCACCGCGTTGCGCAGGCCGCCGGCAAAAATGCGGCTGGAGCCATCGGCGAGATCGAGTTCGTAGATCGCAGCCCGGCCTTGCTCCGCCTCCATGCCGTTGTCGGCGATGTTGGTGAGCGAGCCGACGCCGGCATAGAGTTTTCGGCCATCGGGGCTCGGCAGCAGGCTCCGCGTCCAATGCCCGGCGGGCTTGAAGCTGACGAGTTTCTTCCCCGGCGCCGTGATGCGGTCGGCGCCCGCCACATAGGGGAAGGCCACCACGCCGTCGGTGTTGCCGACATAAAACGTGTCGCCCACCAGCGCCATGCCGAACGGCTGGTTCAGGCCTTCCATGAAAACATCCTGCCGCTCGGCGACGCCGTCGCCATCGGCGTCGCGCAGCAGCGTGATGCGGTTGGCGCTGACGCCGAGGGCGGAGGCACGTCGCATCGTCGCCTGCATGGCGTAGCCGAACACGTTCCTGACGGGTCCCGAAACCTGGTTGGACTCGGCGACGAGGACGTCGCCGTTGGGCAGCACCTCGATCCAGCGCGGATGCTTCAGGCCGGTCGCGAACGCATTGACCTTGAGCCCCGGCGCGGCAGCCGGAATCTGCCCGTCGCTCCAGCCCCGGGCGGTCGGCATTTTCAGCGTCGGGATCGCGCCCTGCGGCTTCGCCACCGGGACCACCGGCGCGCTGCCCCAGGCCGGCTCGGGCGCGGCGCCCTGCAACCGGCGCCACTGCAGCGCGGCGGCGCCGATCAGCGCGACCACGCGCGCAAACGTCCCGGACAAGCTCATGTCATTCCCCTGTTTGAGGGCGCACCCTATCCGACCGCGGGGCGCGTTCAAACCTTGTCGTCGATATCGAGAGGTGATGACAATGACTTGATGTCAGCGCTCTGGCGTATCACGGGCGGCCACCACTATTTTGCGTTCATCGCCATCGTGGACCGGCATCATGCTCCGCCGCATCAGTATTTGCCTCTTCGTCGCAAGCTTCGCGCTTGCGGTCGGCGCTGCTCACGCCCAGCCGCGGCGTCAGCTCGATGCCACGCCGTTTTCGCATGCGCCGTGCAGCGTGCTGGACGGGCAACCCTGCACGCCGTCGTTCTGCAGCGTGTACAATGACGGTCCCTGCATTCCCGAGATCGACTATTCCTATGGCCAGAACCTGCAACTGACGATCGAAACTAAGCCATCGCCGGGCGAGGCCGCCAAATACCAAAAGCCCGACCACGACCTCGACAGCATCGGCGACCTTTTCGCGGCGCTGCGGTCCTGCTGGTCGCCGCCGCCGGCGGACACCGCGCGCGAGGGCATGCAGATGTCGGTGCGCTTCAGCTTCAAACGGTCCGGCGAGATCATCGGCACGCCGCGCCTGACCTTTGCGACGGCGGGAGTTCCGGCGGACACGCGGGCCACCTATCTGAAGGCGATCAATGCCTCGCTCAAAGCCTGCGTGCCGCTGAAGCTCACCGGCAACCTCGGCGGCGCCATCGCCGGACGGCCGATCGCGATCCGCTATGTCGATAACAGGGATTTGAAGCGGACAAGCAACTGAGAATGCTCTAACGAAGCGAGCGGTCAGCGATGCGGCGTTGGCGATATGTGACCTTCGTCACCGCCGTCGGATGACCTTTCCTACTACTGTCCGCGGGTGCGAGCCGGCGAGGGGTAGCTATCATGAGCGTGTTTCTCAACATCGGAAACCGGCAACTGACCCTGGACGAACTCAACGTCGCCGCCGATGAAAAAGGCAAGGCGCAGATAACAACGTCGGATGACGACAAGCGCCCGGCCGGCACGGTGACGCTTCCCAACGGCCAGAGGATTGTGCTTGCGCAGAAGAAGCGCGGCGACAAGCGCTAGGCGTTTTCGTTCTTCTCTTTCGTCGGTGCGGTTCCAGAACGCCGCGCGACCGCTTCAATTCTTAGGGCGATCCTTGGGACAATCCTTGGGACAATCCTTTGGAAAATCCTTGCGCATGGCGATCTCGGCGGCGTCGGCCGGCGACAATACCGGCCGGTCGAAGATCGGCTGCGGCGGCGTGACGATGTCGTAGAGCGAGATCTGCCTGATGGGCATGGCCATCAATTGCCGGATGCAATCCGCCAGCGTGCCGTTGTAAACCAGATAGGGCTTGCGACCGCCATTGAGCCTTTGATTTCCGAGCGACGGCCACTTCTTGAGTTCGGCGGGCGCGTCGTAGGATATCGGCAAGGCTTCTTTGAACATCGGGCTCACCCGGCGCTATATGAGCTCCGCCAGATTAGCCGCAGAACCGTAAACAGATTCCGAACATGCCGTTTTTTGTCGGGCAGTTTGAGATGGCCATAAGCACCTCGCGTCATTCCGGTGCGCGCCCAAAGGCGCGAACCCGGAATCTCCGGATGGGACGAGGATTCGGCAAAACAACCTCGAGATTCCGGGTTCGCGCCTTGCGCGCCCCGGAATGACGGCCTGCGATTCTGGCGCATTGCGGCCCCGACCGCAAAAGTGTTACCCGAAGGTCGCAAAGTGCGTCCCTGCCACGGAGGAAACGTCATGGGACTTTCGGTGATGATCCTGGGCCTCGTCGTGTTCCTCGGCGTCCACACGCTGACCACGCAGCGGAGCTTGCGGGCGCGCCTGATCGCCTCGATGGGCGAGGGCGGCTACAAGATCGGCTATTCGCTGGTTTCAGCCGTGGGCCTGGCGCTGATCGTCTGGGGCTTTGCCAAATACCGTGCCACCGGCTGGATCGACGTCTGGTATCCGCCGGCTGCCATGAAGCACGTCGCGGCGGCGCTGATGCTGCCCGCCGTCATCCTGGTGGTGGCGTCCTATATCCGCGGCCGCATCTACACCACGCTGAAGCATCCGATGCTGACCGGCGTAAAACTGTGGGCGGCGGCGCATCTGCTCGCCAATGGCGACCTCGGCTCGATCATCCTGTTCGGCTCGTTCCTGGGCTGGGCGGTGTTCGACCGGATCTCGCTGAAGCGTCGCACCGACCCCGGCGCGCCACCGATCCCGGTCGGCGGCATGAGCAACGACCTGATCGCCGCGGCGGTCGGTTTTGTTGCCTATCTCGCGCTCGCCTTCGCTTTCCATCCCGTCGTCATCGGCGTTCCCGTCGTAGGAGCCTAGTCAAGTGTCAGTGCAGTCTACCATCAAGCGCAAGACCGCGCCGGATATCCGCGCGCGCAAGAACGGCGAACCGATCGTGATGCTGACCTCGTATCACGCCCACACCGCCGCTCTGGTCGATCGCTATTGCGACGTCATCCTGGTCGGCGATTCCCTTGGCAATGTGATGCACGGTTTCGAGACCACGGTGCCGGTGACGCTGGAGATGATGATCCTGCAGGGCCACGCCGTGATGCGCGGCTCGCAGCATGCGCTCGTCGTGGTCGACATGCCCTTCGGCTCCTACGAGGCCTCGAAGGAGCAGGCGTTTCATTCGGCGGTGCGGATCCTGAAAGAGACCCATTGCGGCGCGGTCAAGCTCGAGGGCGGCGAGCGGATGGCGGAGACGGTCGCGTTTCTGGTCGAGCGCGGCATTCCGGTGATGGGCCATATCGGCCTGACGCCGCAGTCGATCAACACGCTCGGCTCGTTTCGCGCCCAGGGCCGCGAGGAGGGCAGCTGGGAGCCGATCGAGAATGACGCGAAGGCGATCTCGCAAGCCGGCGCCTTCTCGGTCGTAGTCGAGGCGGTCGCCGAACCCCTGGCGCGGAAAATAACCGAAACCATCGCCATCCCCACCATCGGCATCGGCGCCAGTGCGGCCTGCGACGGCCAGGTGCTGGTGCTGGAGGACATGCTGGGCCTGTCGGCGCGGACGCCGAAATTCGTCCGCCGCTACGGCGAGCTCGGGCCGATGATCGAGGCCGCGATCGAGGGCTATGCCTCAGACGTGCGCTCGCGCGCCTTTCCTGGGCCGGAACATGTCTACGGCATGAAGAAGAGCTGAGACAGGGCGTCGCGATGGACTGGTCGCAACATTCCATTCCCGACATGCGGCTCGAGGCGCGCTTCGGCGACCGCGTGGTGCCGGCGTTTTGCGCGCGGCCGCACAGCATCTGGGCGATGATTGCCGCTGCTGCCGCGCAAAACCCTGACGGCGAGGCGCTGGTCTGCGGTACGCGGCGGTTGAGCTGGCGCGAGGTGGCCGAACAGTCGACGCAGATCGCGGCGGGATTTCGCAAGCTCGGTCTGCAACCCGGGGACCGCATCGCGGTGCTGCTCGGCAACCGCATCGAATTCGCGCTGACGATGTTCGCCGCGGCCCATGCCGGCCTGGTGACCGTTCTGCTCTCACCCCGCCAGCAGAAGCCCGAGATCGCCTATGTGCTGACCGACTGCGGCGCCAGGATCCTGATTCACGAGGCTGGTTTGGCCGAGCGTCTGCCGGACGCCCGGGATGTTCCCGATCTCGAGCATCGCATCGCGGTCGATGACGATGCGCAGGTGTCGCAGTTTTCGTCGCTGACCGGCCACGTGACTTTGTCGGATCCTGCCGATGCCGGCGAAGAAGACACCGCGATGATCCTCTACACCTCGGGGACGACGGGGAAACCGAAGGGCGCGATGCTGGCGCATTGCAACGTCATCCATTCCGCCATGGTGTTCGTATCATGCCTCAAGCTCACCGCGGCCGACCGCTCGATCGCCGCCGTGCCGCTCGGACATGTCACCGGCGTGGTCGCCAATATCATGACCATGGTCCGCTGCGCCGGCGCGCTCATCATCATGCCCGAGTTCAAGGCCGCGGCGTATCTTGATGTGGCGGCGCGCGAGCGCGTCACCTACACCGTGATGGTGCCGGCGATGTACAATCTCTGCCTGCTGCAGCCGGATTTCGACGGCGCCGACCTGTCGAGCTGGCGGATCGGCGGTTTCGGCGGCGCGCCGATGCCGATCGCCACCATCGAACGACTGGCTGCCAAAATTCCCGGTCTGAAACTCGCAAATTGCTATGGCGCGACCGAAACCACGTCACCGTCCACCATGATGCCCGGCGAACTGACCGCCAGCCATATCGACAGCGTCGGCCTGCCATGCCCCGGCACCGACATCGTCGTCATGGACAGCCGCGGGCATGAGCTGCCGCGCGGCGAGATCGGCGAGATCTGGATCCGCTCGGCCTCGGTGATCAAGGGCTACTGGAACAATCCGAAGGCGACGGCCGAAAGTTTTACCGGCGGCTTCTGGCATTCCGGCGATCTCGGCTCGATCGACGATGAGAATTTCGTGCGCGTGTTCGACCGCCAGAAAGACATGATCAACCGCGGCGGCCTGAAGATCTATTCCGCCGAAGTGGAGTCGGTGCTGTCAGGCCACCCCGGCGTGGTCGAGAGCGCCATCATCGCCAAGCCGTGCCCGGTGCTGGGCGAGCGGGTGCATGCGGTCATCGTGACCCGGGATCATGGCGTCGGCGTCGAGGCGCTGCGCGCCTGGTGCGCCGAGCGGCTGTCGGACTACAAGGTGCCGGAGACGATGGAGCTGACGCTGCAGCCGTTGCCGCGCAACGCCAACGGCAAGGTGATGAAGCGCCAGTTGCGCGAGGCGGCGGGAACGTAGCCCGGATGGAGACATCGGGTGCGCGTAGCGCGGCCGATGGCGCAATCCGGGGTTCTCTCGTCACGTTCGCTGTCCCCGGATTGCGCCCTTGTTCGGCGCTTTGCGCCGATCAAGTGCTCCATCCGGGCTACGAGCTTTCGCTACAGTTTCGGTGTGCCGGCCTTCGGCAACGGGTTGCGCGCGTTCTGCTCGGCGGCGAGGGCCTCGCCGTCGATCGCGGTCGCCGAGATGATGCGCTTGAAATCCATCAGCGTGAACTGCGCCTTGCCGACCCGGTCCGGCGTGGCGCCCGGCGTCAGCTCCACGCTGAGCGCGCCGTCGCAATTGGCGCCCTTGGCCTCGCCCAGCATGGCGTCGAGGTTTTTGTCCTTGGCCAGCGAGCGTTTTACCACCGCCACGCAACTGCCTTTGCCGTTGCTGTCATTCAGCTTCAGCGCCATTTTCGGGTCAAGCGGCCGGTCGACCGCCTCAAGCGCCGTCGCTTCCTTGTATTTCGCGCCGACCGACATGATCGAACCCGCGCGATAGAAATAATACAGATGCTGGTTTCCGACGATGGTCGGCACGCCGTATTTGTCCAGGACCTGCTTGACCAGCTCGGCCTTGGCGGGCTGCTGGTCCAGCGCGAAGGTCAGGTTTCGATCGACGAAATAAGCGAGGTTGGCGCTGGCCGGCGAGGAGAAGCTCGAGGAGAGCACTTCGCCTGACTGCTTTGGGTCGGAGGGAAGGGTGAAAACCAGCGCGGCGGTATAGCTGAGGGCGGTACTCCCGAATTTCTGCTCCTGGATATCCGCCTTGCCGCGTCCCCGGAACGACGCTTCGAGAATCGTCCGCGCAGATGCCGCCGAAGACTCCGCGGAAATACCCAGAATATCCGGGCGCGCCTTCTTCGAGAACGCCGTGTCCGGAGTCTTCGGCTTGAGGTCGTAGGCCATGGAAGTTGCGGGCAGGGCTGCCGGAGCAACGGCAACGATGGCAATCAAGGCGCGGCGAAGCATGAAACACCTTCACTAAATTTCAAAAGCAAAGTTAACGGATTACCCGATTTTCGAACCGCGATGTCAATATCGGCCATCCCGGACCGCGCTTTAATATGGCCCTGGGTCGCTGGCAAGCGGTTGCCGGACGACGATATTTGGGAGGTGGCCGGTCTTCCCGGCGACCGCAATCGTCTCAATTTGCGTCACAACTTGTGCGCAATATCGAAGAAATTTGCACCAATTCGCTTCATGCAAGTTTAGAAATTTGCGCAGAAGGTTCCATTCGAGGGAACTGGTGGAGCAGGACCCCATAGCGAGAAAGAGCATCACATGAAGCGTTCTATTTTGAGATTCCTGAATGACGAATCCGGTGCCACGGCCATCGAGTATGGCCTGATCGCAGCCGGTATTTCTCTGGCGATTATCGCCGTGGTCAACGGCCTCGGCACCAACCTGAACACGAAATTCACCGATATCAATTCCTCCCTGAAGTAAGACGCACCTCCTTCCCCGGAGGCGTCGTGACCTGGTGCCGGCGGCCGCTGAAATTCAGTGTGCCGCCGGTTTTGTTTTGCGGCGTCGGATGAAGGGTAACGTCTTCTTCACCATGAACGTCCCGTTCACCATGAGGACAAATCCCCGCGGTCTTTGGCCAAACTCCCTGAACCCTCAATTTCGCTTATACCTTTACTGCCTAGTCATGGCTGGAGGAGACGTCGTCATCCCACTGCAGTTCAGGCGTCCAGCGTAAAAGTAGATCGTAACGCGTATGAATACCGCCCGTATTGTGGTCCTGACAATCGCGCTTGGTGCCGGCGGCGTTGCCGCTTACCTCGCGAGCGGGACTGACACCAAGACCGTCGCGGTCGAACCGCCGCCGCAGATTCCGACGGTCGAAGTTCTCGTCGCAAGGTCCGACATCGGCCTCGGCCAGTCGCTCAAGCCCGACGATATGCAATGGCAGACATGGCCGGCTTCGTCGAACAGCGGCAGCTTCATTCGTCGCGGCGAACGTCCCGAGGCCACCACGCAGGTGGCCGGCTCGATCGCGCGCGCGCCTTTCATCGCCGGCGAACCGATCCGGGAGCAGAAGCTGGTCCGGGCCGACGGATCCGGCTTCATGGCGGCGATCCTGCCCACCGGCATGCGCGCCATTTCCACCGAGATTTCGCCGGAGTCCGGCGCCGGCGGCTTCATCCTGCCGACCGACCGCGTCGACGTGATCCTGTCCAAGCGCGAGAAGGGCGCCGACAAGAACGGTGCCGACGTCATCAACTCCGAAACCATCCTGACCAATGTTCGGGTGCTCGCGATCGATCAGGCGCCGAAGGAAAAGGACGGCCAGAACGCCGTGATCGGCAAGACCGTCACGCTCGAGTTGAAGCCCGAGCAGGCCGAGACGCTGGCGCGCTCGCGCCAGACCGGAACGCTGGCGCTGGCGCTGCGCAGCATCGCCGACCTCAACGTGGTCGAGAACACCTCCGACGAAGCCGTCGCTCTCAAGAAGGGCGAAAGCATCAATGTGGTTCGCTACGGCGTCCTAAGCGCGACGACGACACAGAAGTGACCGAAGGACGCTCGATATGAAGTACAGCGGAAATCAAACGGCGATGCGGACCTTGATGGCCGTCGCACTTTCGTTTTCGGCCGCAGCCTTGCTGGCGCTCGATCCGGTTCTGACATCCGCCCTTGCCGCCGACGAGCCGGTCGCGGCGCCGGTCGGCGAGCAGGCGCCGATGGTGTCGCCGGTCGCCAGCTTCCAACCGGTCAGGCAACGTTTCCTGGCGCTCGGCATCGGCAAGTCGGTGATCATCGATCTGCCGCGCGAGGTCAAGGATGTGCTGGTCGCCGATCCCAAGATTGCGAACGCCGTGGTGCGTTCGGCGCAGCGCGCCTACATCATCGGCGCCGCGGTCGGTCAGACCAACGTCGTGTTCTTCGATGCCGCGGGCCAGCAGGTCGCGGCCTATGACATCGCGGTCAAGCGCGATCTCAACGGCGTGCGGGCCGCGCTGCGGCATACGCCCGGAATCCAGATCGAGGGCGTCGGCGACGGCGTCATGCTGACCGGCTCGGTATCCACGGCGATCGAGGCGCAGCAGGCGGGCGATCTCGCCGCAAGGCTGGTCGGCGGTCCCGACAAGGTCGTCAACTCGATTGTCGTCAGGGGCCGCGATCAGGTCATGCTGAAGGTCACGGTCGCGGAAGTGCGGCGCGACATCATCAAGCAGATGGGCGTCGACCTCTCTGCCAGCATGAACTCCGGCACCACCGTCGTGAAGTTCAACAACGCCACCCCGTTCACGGCCAACAATGGACCGCTGGTCCAGGGCAACGGGCTCGGCATGTCGTTCGGGTCCATGCCATCGGTCCAGGCGA
Source organism: Pseudomonadota bacterium (assembly GCA_040390145.1). Classification (GTDB taxonomy): domain Bacteria; phylum Pseudomonadota; class Alphaproteobacteria; order Rhizobiales; family Xanthobacteraceae; genus Bradyrhizobium. The sequence goes on along the minus strand of JAZJYY010000083.1, from coordinate 6,172 downwards.
CGCTTCGCGCGATGGAAAGCGCCGGTATCGTGCGGACTCTCGCCGAACCCAATCTGACGGCGATCTCCGGGGAGTCCGCGACCTTTATCTCGGGCGGCGAATTTCCCATTCCGGCCGGCGTGACCTGCCAGCCGACGGCGGGAGGCGGCATCGGCCAGTGCATTCAGACCGTCACCTACAAGAAATTCGGCATCTCGCTCAACTTCACGCCGGTGGTACTGAGCGAGGGGCGGATCAGCCTGCGGGTGATGACCGAAGTGTCGGAAATCTCCAGCGAGAACGCCTTGACCGGCGGCGCCGGCGGAACCACGATTCCCTCGATCAAGACCCGGCGTGCCGAAACCACGCTCGAGGTCCCCTCCGGCGGCTCGATCGCGATGGCCGGCCTGATTCAGGAACAGACCAAGCGGGCGGTCAATGGAATTCCCGGCCTGGACTCCTTGCCGGTGCTTGGCGCGCTGTTCAGGAGCCAGGATTTCATCAACAACCAGACCGAACTGATGGTGCTGGTGACGCCCTATGTGGTTCGGGCGGTGGCACAGAAAGAGCTGTCACGTCCCGACGACGGCTTTGCCCCGGCGTCGGATTCGCAATCGACTTTGCTGGCCCAGATCAACCGGATTTACGGCGTCGCCGGCCGCACCGAAGTGGCCGGCAGTTCGCCGAGCAATTTCGGCTTCATCATTGACTGACGCGTTGCCCGACGGCTGCGGGACGAGGACAAAACGATGACGAACACAACACCGCGCGATCGCCTTCGCACCCTGCGCCTGCTGGGCGCGCTGGCCGGTCTTTCGACCGTGCTGGGAGCCTGCAACTATACCGGCGCGGAAGTCGTGACGACGTCAAGCGTGCCCAACGACTACCGGCAGCGTCATCCGATCGCGGTGCAGGAAGCCGACACGTCGATCGTCGTGTTTGTCGGGCAGGGTCGCGGCGGCCTGTCCGCCTCGCAACGCGCCGACGTGATGGGACTGGCGCGGAGCTGGGTTCGCGAAGGCACCGGCGCGATCGTGGTCGATGTGCCGGTCGACACCCCGAACGCGCAGGCCGCGGCGGCGACCGCCCGTGAAATTCAGGGCATGCTCGCGGCGGGCGGCGTGCCGTCACGCGGCATCAGGCTGCATCGTTACCATCCGGACGATCCGCGCACGCTGGCCACGATCAGGCTGAGCTATCCGAGGATGGCCGCGGTGGCCGGTCCCTGCGGGCTGTGGCCGGAGGATCTCGGACCCTCGGTCCTGAACAAGGGCTACAGCGAAAACCGCCAGTATCACAATTTCGGCTGTGCGAACCAGCGCAACCTCGCCGCGATGATCGACAACCCCGCCGACCTGGAACAGCCGAGACCGGAGTCTGCCGCCTATACGGCGCGGCGCACGGAGGCGTTCGAGAAGTATCGCAAGGGCACCTCGACCGCGACCAACTATCCCGAAGCCGACAAGGCCAAACTCAGCGATACCGGCAAATGACAGGCGCCATCGGAGATCAATCGGAAGTCACGGCGCCGCACGCGGACGATTATATCGCCCCGGCGCCGCGCGTGTCGGTGCAGGCCTTTTGCGAGTCGGTGCCAACCGCTCTCGCCGTGAAGGCCGCGGCCGAAGACCGCCGGCTCGGCAAGGCGCATCTCACCGTCCAGATGGGCGGCGTGGCGAAGGCGATCGAAAACTATCGCACGGTACCGACGCCGAACGTGATCATTCTGGAAACCGAGGGCGGCAGCGATATTCTGGCGGGGCTCGACGACCTCGCTTCCGTATGCGATCCCGGAACCCGCGTCGTCGTGATCGGCACCGCGCACGATGCCGCGCCCTATCGCGAACTGGTGCGTCGCGGCGTCAGCGACTACGTCATTGGTCCGGTCGTTCCGCTCGACGTGGTGCGCTCGGTGTGCAGCCTGTTTTCGGCGTCGGAGGCCATCGCGGTCGGCCGCATCATCGCCGTCGTCGGCGCCAAGGGCGGCGTCGGCGCATCTACCGTCGCGCACAACGTGGCCTGGGCGATCGCCCGCGATCTCCAGCTCGATTCCGTCGTGATCGATCTCGACCTCGCGTTCGGCACGGCCGGGCTCGATTACAACAAGGATCCGCTGCAGGGGATCGCCAATGCGATCTTCTCGCCCGACCGGCCCGACACCTCGTTCGTCGACCGCCTGCTGGCGAAGTGCACCGACAATCTCAGCCTGCTCGCTGCGCCGGCATCGCTGGAGCGGGTCTACGACCTCGGCGCCGACGCCTTCGATGCGATCTTCGATACGCTGCGCCTGACGACGCCATGCATCGTGCTGGACGTTCCGCACCAGTGGTCGGGCTGGACCAAGCGCGTGCTGGTCGGCGCCGACGACATCCTCGTGGTTGCCGAGCCGGATCTCGCCAATTTGCGCAACACCAAGAACATGCTGACCATGCTGAAGACGGCGCGGCCCAACGACCGGCCGCCGCTCTATTGTCTCAACCAGGTCGGCATGCCGAAGCGTCCGGAAATCAGCGCCGGCGAATTCGCCAAGGCGATCGAGAGCCAGCCGATCGCCTCCGTTCCGTTCGATTCGCGCATGTTCGGCACGGCCGCCAACAACGGTCAGATGATCGCGGAAATTTCCGCCAATCACCGCACCACCAGGATGTTCCTGCAGATGGCGCGGCAGCTGACCGGTCGCGGCGAGACCAAGAAGCCGAAGGGCTCGTTCCTGGCGCCGCTGATCAGGAAGCTGCGGGCAGGGTAGGCGTTTGCTTGCGCCTCAGTTGGGGCGCCCGGCCGCCGCTACCGGCAGTTTGCCCGCATCGGCGCGCGCACTGCCCTTGCGGGACAGCAATCGCCTGAGATCGGCGACATTGGCCGCGGCTTCTTCGGCCGACCGATCGGCCTTCACGATCGTTTCAGCCTCGGCAACACGGCCCTGCAGGCCGACCACCAGCGCCAAATTCAGTCGCACGCGCTGATCCGCATCGGGGCGGCTGTTGGCACGGCGCATGATCTCCTCCGCCTTGGGCAGGTCCTTTGCAAGGACGTAGGAAAGGCCGAGATTGGACAATACGGAAGGCTCTTCGGGCACGATCTTCAGCGCGCTGGCGTAATATTGCCGCGCTTCCTCGTATCGGCCAAGCTGATCGAGCACGGCGCCCTGGGCGGAAAGAATTCGCCAGTCCGGATCGTCAGGGGTATGGGCGCGGGTGAGGATGTCGAAGGCCTGTTGAAAATTGCCATTGTCCGCCAGCGCCCGTCCGTAGCCGGCGAGCAGCGCCTTGTTGCTGGGGTGAGCAAGGGTGGCCTGCTCGAGCACGGCTACGGCCTGGGACTTCTGTCCCGTGGCGCGTAGCGCCTTGCCGTACTGCAGCGCCGCGTCGACATCCCCGGGGGCGGCGCGAAACCGATCCTGCGAAGCTTCCAGTTCACGGCGCGGGTCGGCGGCGCGGCCTGTTTCGGTCTTTTCCCCCAGCGATCCCGTGATGTCAGAGGTGCCGGCGGTCTGGCAGCCACACAGCCCCAACAGCAAAATCGCGGACGATGCCGCGAAGGCGGCCCGTCTTGCGAAGCGATAAGGGTGGCGCGAGGGCTGAAGCACTGGTTTGACCTATCGTCGGCGGGACTGGTCAAAAATGCTTGCAGTTTAACCCTAAGTTCAGGTTAAGGGTCGGTTCCCGGCGGTGGCTGCGGTCATCGTTCGGGGACGAACGGTATCGTGTTTCGCGATGTGGAAAGGTCTTTTCGGCTCAATCGACGAATTGAGCGCCGAACTCGCAACCGATCCGCCAGGCCAGCCGGCATTGGCGCGGGCCGCCGTCGGACAGGATGATGGTGAACTCAGGCGGAATCTCCAGGTGTTCGGCGATGATCTTCACGCCGCCCGCCGACACGTCCGTGATCATGCAGTCGCGTGGCAGCGAGCCGGTCCCGAACTGGATTTTCGCGACCCGTCTGCACGGACGACGTTCGCTGCTGCGTCGATTGGCTAACATGTCGATCCTTCGTCTTACCCGGAGAATGCTGCACCCGGCATTCCGCGTATTGGTTTAGAGAGGAATCGTTGGAATACGCCTAGCGCAACCGCTCGCAATTTACCCTTTCTGTTCGAATTGCTTTCACCTTTTGAAGCGTGACGCGCCGGAAGCATGGCGAACAACTCAACCTCACGATGTCCAGAATTTACCGAACGGAAACGGGCTGCCTTTAGGTTCCCGGCGGGGAACTGCGCCTTTTTCAGGGCGATTCAGACGATCTTAGCGTTTCGATCGCATATTGAGCGGCATCGCGCGCGCTTGAACTGCGATCAGATCGAAATCCGAGGGATCGCGGAAGACACTTCACCCGCGACGATCGTGACACCAACGGCGTCGGCACCGATTCCGCGCGCCAGATTACGCCGATCAACACGTCGCTGAAATGAGTAGATACCCCGCGAGGATTTACCTTTGTCGGTCGAGAAGTTTCTCAAGCAGCGAGCGGTCAATGTTGCCGTGATCGGCAACTACACGCTGCCGAACTGGTATGATCCCCAGGGCAAGCTGCGGACTTTCGCCTGCCGAACAACGCGCGTCTCGCCGTTCCGGATGATGGCCGACGTGCCTGTGGTCGGCAAGGTCGGTGACCGACTCAGCACCTACTTCCAGGATTTCGGAAAATTCAACGCCAGCATCACCGAAACCCAGACCGGTCGTTTCCTGATCGAACTCGAAATGACCCGTTCGGCGCGGGAGAAGTTTGCGGGCAAGCTCACCTGGCTGGAAAAGAAGCAGAAAGAGCCCGGCCTTCCCGATCTGCGCAGGGATGCGCGCATCGTTCCGACAACGCCCCATTCCGTCCTGACGCTGGCCGACGGCACCACTCAGGCGTGCCTGGTGATCGACATGTCGCCGTCGGGTGTCGCGGTCTCGGCGCAGCTGCAACCGCAGATCGGAACGCCGCTGGCGGTCGGGGCCTGCATTGGTCGCGTCGTCAGACAGCTGCCCGACGGCTTCGCGATCAAATTCGTCGAGCCGCTGAACCGCCACGAACTCGAGCGGCGGCTGGTGACCCGGTTTACACCGTCGGCCTTGTCCAGCCAGGCGGGGGTGACCCGCAGCCACGGTGGTGTCCTGTCGGCGGATGACTCGATCCTGATCTGACGTGTTTTCACGCCAGTCCGGCTGGCGGGCCCCCGGATCGGCCCAGACAGGCCTTTGAGTTCAAGCATGTCCTTGGTAACGCTTTGATCCGGCTTGCTTTGCCTTGCCACCGCCATATCGCTAGGGTATCGCCGCCGCCACGCGGGGATCGGCGTTAGGGCGGAACACGCGGCTTCGCGCGCGCCATCGGGGATGGGATAAATATAAGTGTCTGAACTATTTGATGAAATTGACGAAGACGTTCGTCGCGACCAGCTCAAGAAGATCTGGGACAAGTATTCGATTCTGATCATTGCCGGCGCCATTTTGATCATCGCCGCCGTGGGCGGCTGGCGCGGCTATCAGTATCTGGAGGCCAAGAAGGCCGCCGAGGCCGGGGCGGCCTTCGACAAGGCGTCCGAGCTTTCCGAACAGAACAAGCATACCGAGGCGGAAGCCGCCTTTGCCGATCTGGCTGCCAAGGCGCCGGCGGGTTACCGGACGCTGGCGCGGCTGCGTGTCGCCGCGGAAGCGGCATCGCGCGATCCGCAGGCGGCGGCGAAACTGTACGACGAGATCGCGGCCGATCGCAGCGTCGGGGCGCCGGAACAGGACCTGGCCCGGGTGCGCGCCGCCGGATTGCTGCTGGAAACGGCAGCCTATTCCGACATGCTGCAGCGGCTCGAGCCAGCCACCGCGCCGGGGACGACCTTTCGCCATACCGCGCGCGAACTGCTGGCGTTGTCGGCCTGGCGCGCCAACGATACTGCCGCGGCACGGCGGTGGCTGGATGTGATTGCCAATGACGGCGAGACGCCGGCAAGCCTGCGCTCGCGCGCCGAAGCGCTGCAGGCACTGCTTCCGCCGGTTGCGAAGAGTTGACGTCGAGAACTGACGGAAAACCAGTTGAGTGAGAAACCGACCATGCGCCGCTCGCAACGCCTGATCGCCACCGCCGTCGTCATCGCCTTGTCGGGCGTGCTGGCCGGCTGCGCCGGCGGCATGAGCAGTTTCGACCCGTCCGATCTGCTCGACTTCCTCGACACCAAGAAGAAGCTGCCGGGCGAGCGCAAGCCGGTTTTCCCCGA
>JAZJYY010000082.1:0-8436 GCA_040390145.1 Pseudomonadota bacterium | reverse complement strand
CACCGGCGATGTGATCACCAGAAACACCAGATCGACCAGGCCCGAATTCGAGATGGCATGTTCGACGCCCGCCGGCAGGAAGATAAAATCATGCTTGCGCACGACGTGGTTCTTGCCGGCGATTTCCATCAGCCCCTCGCCTTCGAGGACGTGGTAGATCTGCTCCTGAACCTGATGCTTATGCCTGATAACATGGGCCATCGGCTGGTACATCGATATCCGGTAGTCGAGATGACGCGAGCCCGCCGTTTCCGGCATCACCAGCGGCTTTGACAAGGCGCCGCCGAAATGATTGGGAAATTCGCGCCAGGGAACTTCGGCGATATTGCGGATGAAGGCACCGTTCTCTTCGAAAGCCATGTTGAATCTCCCTGCTGTTTCTATCCCTGACCGGCAAGCTTTGTGGCGGTCCGGGCAACGAAATCGACGGCCTCACGTCCGGCAATTTTCCCGAAAACCAGCGCCCGTAACACCGCAACGGCATTTGGCGCTGTGCCGTAGAAACGCCCGGTAGTTTCACCGGCCGCGTAAAGGCCCGGCATCGGGCCTTGCGGGCAAAGCACTTCCGCCCTCTCGTTGGTGGCGAGGCCGCCGAAGGTGTAGGCGAGCCCGCCGACCAGCGGATATGCGAGAAAGGGCGGCTTCGTGATCGCGCGCGCCCAGTTCGACTTAGGCGGCTCCAAATCGCCGGCCGTCGCCAGTCCATCGCAGCGTGTCGCATCGAACCGCGCGGCATTACCGGTGGCCGCCACGTTGAATGCTTCGACGGTTTCTCTCAGATTGCGGGCCGGAATCCCGATCTGCGCCGATAGGTCTTCGAGAGTTTCGGCTTGATACGGCGGCACTTCCGACCGGATCGCGCGCCCAAAACCTTCAATGTCGAACAGGCGGCTGTCGAGGATCGCATAGGCGATACTTTTCGGTCGCGCGAAATGGATATCGCGGGCGAATGCTTCCCAGGTTTCGTGCACGAGACCGCGGCCTTCATCCAGAAAGCGATAACCATCCTGATCGACCACGATGCCGTAGGGATACACCAGCACGACGGGCGCGGAGCCCTTGCTGCGCGGATCGACCGGTTCGATATGCATGCCGTTCCAGTCGCCGGAGACGCTTGCGCCCTGATCCGTCGCCATGCGGATGCCGTCGCCGGTGTCGAAGCGCGTTCCCGGCGAGATCAGCTTGATGGAATCGGCCACTGCGCCGAACTGCGCGCGCATCATTTCGGAATTGCCCTGAAATCCGCCCGAGGCGAGAATCACGGCGGCGGCGTCTAGCGTGGGCCCAGCTCCGTCGCTGGACTGAACGGCGATGCCGCTGACGCGACCACCTTCTCCCATCACCAGCCCCTTCGCCTCGCATTCATAGCGAACCCTCACGCCCGCGCTCAATGCCGCCACGAGAAGCTTTTCGACGATGGCACTGCCACCGCCCACCGGCTGGATCCGGGCCGGACCGGCACTGAGATAATAGACCGGCGTGACGAACTCGACGCCGTGGGCCTGAAGCCAGCCGATCGTCCGCACCGCATTGTCCGTCAGCGTCCGGAAATAATCGCGATCGGCCAATCCACCCGAGGCTTGCAGCATGTCCTCTTCGAAATCGGCCGCGACCCGGTCAACTGCTGCAAGCCTGATATAGGAAGGGCTCCAGCGTGTATTTCCCCCCGCGTCGGCTTCGCGCGATTTCTCGAGCAAGGTGATGTCGATGTCCAGGCCCAAGCCGCGCGCCTGCTCGGCGGCCGAGAGCGCTGCGGCTAGTCCCGCCGCGCCATGTCCAACCACCACCAGCTTCGGAAGATTTCGTGTCATCTCGAGAAAATCACGGCTCGGGCCTCCAGCTCAGCTGATCAGCGCGCCCCCATCGATATAGACGATCGACCCGGTCGCAAAGCCGATCGTCATGAAAGCGAGGATCTGGCGGGCGATATCTTCCCCTGTGCCGACGCGGCCGACCGGCAGGCCGGCCGCGGTTTTGGCAAGCATATCGCGACGCGCCTCTTCCGGCATCGCGGCGCGGATCGGGGTGTCGATGATCCCCGGAGAAACGGCGTTGACCCGCACCGGCGCCAGTTCCAGCGCGAGGCTGCGCGCGAGCGACTCGATGGCGCCGTTGGCGGCGCCAACGATGGCGGAGTTCGGCCGCGGCCGAATGCTGAGGAAGCCGGAGACCAGCGTCAGCGATCCGCCGGGCCGGATCTCGGCCGAACGCGCCACGCGCCAGGCGCCCCAGAACTTGCTTTCCATGGTGGCGCGCACATCGCCCATCGCCACGGTCTTGAAAGGCCCGGTACGCAGCTGCGCCGCGGTGACGACAACATGGTCGACCGGGCCGGTACGGCGGAACAGATCGGCGACGCTGTCATCGCTGGTGACGTCAGCGGGTATCGCGATGGCATTCAGCTTGGCGGCGACCGCATCGAGCCGATCGACGTTTCGGGATGCAATGATGACGTCGGCCCCTTCCCGCTTCGCGAGTTCGGCAGTCGCCAGACCGATACCGGAGGATCCTCCGACGACAACGACTTTCTTGCCCGCGAGCTGCATCCTGTGTCCTCGTTTGTTTTCCAATTTGCGTTTCGACGATGTCTCATCCCGTCATTGCGAGGAGCCCTGGCGACGAAGCAATCCATGTCGCAGCGTAAAGAGAGAATGGGCTGCTTCGCTGCGCTCGCAAAGACGAGGAGAGAGTGATCACAATCAGGTCGGATCGAACCGCGTCCCGATGCCCGGCTTGCTTCGCCCGAGCCCCGGCAATTCCCAGATGCCGGCGCCGGAGGGATTGATGTCCGCGGCGATATCGACGTCAATCAGATAGGGCTTGTTGGCGGCGATGCCCTTGCGGATGGCTTCGCCGAGATCGCCGGCGCGATCGACCCGCACGCCCTCGACGCCGCAGGAGCGCGCCATCGCGGCGAAATCCGGATTGTAGCGCTGCCCGGTGACCGGGTCATGGAAGTCGGTGGCGAGTTCGCGGCCGCCGAGATAGCCGCGCTGCAAGCCGCGGATCGAGGCGTAGGCATAGTTGTTCCAGACCACCCAGACCACAGGTAGGTTATATTCGACCGCCGTGCCCAGCACGTTGGCGTGCATGAAGAACGCTCCGTCACCGCATACCGAGACGCAGGGCCGGTCGGGTGCGGCGAACTTCGCCCCCATCACGCCGGCGACGCCGAATCCCATCGGACCAAAGCCCATCGAGCCGATCAGCGAGTCCGGCCGCTTCGGCTTGCAGAAACTGAGCAGCCAGTTGTGATGGACGCCGATATCGCTGACCAGGATCGCATTCTCCGGCAGCGCCTTGTCGATCTCGAGCGCGGCGCGCTGCGGATTGATCGGCGTGGTGTCGTCGGAAAAACCGGGCGCGACGAACTTGTCCCATTCCTGGCGATAGGTATCGATCTGCGCCAGCCATTTCTTTCGGGAATCGGCACGTTTGGTCAGATCGGCGCGGCGATCGAGTTCGGCATGGATCTGGCGCAGGAAGGTTCGCACATCGGCCATCAGGCCGAGCGCCACCGGATAGTTGCGGCCGATTTCGTCGGGATCGATGTCGACGTGAATCAGTTTCGTGGGCGGAATGTTGAAGGAATAGCCTGGAATCCACGAACTCGAGGTGCGGTCGTCGAACCGCATGCCCATCGCGAGCAGCACATCGGCCTGGCGCGTCGCATGATTGGCCTGGTAATGCCCGGCCCGCGCGACCAGACCGAGCGCCAGCGGATGATTGCAGTCGATCGCGCCGAGCCCCGAGGCCGACGCCGCTACCGGAATTTGCAGGCGCTCAGCAAGCTTCAGCAATTCCTCGGCGGCGCCGCCATAGCGCACGCCCTGGCCGACGATCATCACCGGGCGCTCGGCGCCGAGCAGCATATCGACGGCCTTGACCACGCCTTCCGGATCGGCACCGCAGCGGCTGGAGATGTTGCCGTTCCAGGCTTCCGCATTCGGCGCCTCCTCGGCGGCCGATTCCATGAACACGTCGAAGGGAACGTCGAGCACGACCGGCCCCGGACGGCCCGTGGTCATGGTCTTCCAGGCCTGCCGGATCGCCAGCGGCACCATCTCGCCGCGGGTCGGCTGGAACACCTTCTTGCAGTAGGACCGTACGGTGGAGGGAAAGTCGGCCTGATAATGCCGATACAGTTCCTGAAACGCGCCGCGATTGAACTGGCTGGTCGGCACGTTGCCGGTCACCGCCAGGAACGGCACTGAATCGAGAAAGGCGTTGCCGAGCGAGATCGGCAGGTTGGCCGAGCCCGGGCCGCAGGAGGTGAAGGTCGCGGTCGGCCGCCCCGAAACGCGGTAATAGACGTCCGCCATGAAGCCGGCGACGCTCTCGTGATGCACCGAGATGGTCTTGAGTTCGTCGGCACGCTCATACAAGGCGTCGATGAACTGGATATTGCCGTGGCCGCACAGGCCGAACACCTGTGGAACTTTTTCCTGGATCAGATAGTCGACAATAACCTGGGCACCATTGAGCGTATTACCCGCCATTGCATCATTCTCCTGCTCGCTCAACGACAGCGCGGCCCAGGCAAATGGCGCCGCCTCCGACACGTCCGTCCGGCGCGCGAAACCTATTTCCCATAATACTGTACGTCAATTGATATTGTGGTATGCTTGTCTCGACGCTGGCACGCGCGGTCAGGGCGCTGTTCAGCCGTTCCGATGGCCTGATAGAGTGCAGCATCGTCGCCTGGAGATGAGATTCGTGGCAGCGCGTACCAAACAAAAGACCGTTGAGAAGCAAGCTGCTCCGCGCAAGGTGGCGATCGCCAAACTGGTGCAGCCTCCGCAGGCCGACATCGACGACGACGCCGACGACCGGCAGCGGGTCGGGGTTCAGTCGCTCGGCCGCGCCTTCGGTATTCTCGAAGAGGTGGCGCGTCACCGTGACGGCATCGGGCTCGCCGAACTCAGCAAGCTCGTCGGCCTGCACAATTCCACCACGTTTCATCTGGCCAAGACCATGGTGTCGCTCGGTTATCTGCGTCAGGAAAAAGATTCCAAACGTTACCGCATCGGCCGGCCGCTGTTTGCGCTGGCGGCCAGCGCGCTCGACGAAATCGAGATGGTGAACGTCGCCACGCCGGTGCTTGAGGATCTGTCGCGGGAAACCAGCGAAAGTGCTCATTTTGCGGTGCGAATGGGCGACGCGGTGGTGGTGATCGCCCGCACCAGCGGCCCCGGCGCATTCCAGCTGACCGACCGCGTCGGCGTGGTCCGGCCGGCTCATTGCACTGCGCTTGGCAAGATCATTCTCGCCTCGCTGCGTCCCGAGCAGTTGAAACGCTTTCTCGAACGCGTCGAGCTGAAACCATCGACCGAGAAATCGATCACCGACCGTGCGGCGCTGATGAAAGAGATCGCCGAGATCAAGCACAGCGGCATCGCCTTCGACGACGGCGAGTTCAATCCGGAAGTGCGCTGCATCGCGGTGCCGGTGATGGATTTCACCGGCCAGACCGTCGGCGCGCTGGGCATCTCCGGCCCGATCTGGCGGCTTTCGATCCAGGCGCTGCAGAACCACGCCAAGACGATCCGGGCTGCGGCCAATCGCCTGTCCGCCGAATTCGGCGCCAAGGACACGGCCAAGGATATCGCGAAATCCTCCTGACGAGCGCGCGGTGGCGCGCTTTTGGCGTTGACAGGAAGCGCTGTGTCCGAAAATATCATGCAACATTAGAAAAACGTCTCTCACATTCTCGCATGCGTTGGAGTGAAGGGGGACATCGCGGAAACGCCCTTTGGGAGGAGACCAACGATGACCCGCACCAGCCGACGAAATTTGTTGAAAGGGAGCGCTGCCTTTGCCGGCGCCGCCGCGTTCGGATTTCCGGCGATCAGCTACGGCCAGTCCGAAAAGATCAAGATCGGCCATCTCACGCCGCTGACCGGCTTTCTCGGTGCCCTCGGCGCCTATGCCCAGCTCGGCATCCGCATGGCCGAGGAGGAAATCAATAAAGACGGCGGCGTCATGGGCCGGCAGATCGACATCACCTCGGAAGATTCGGTCAATCCCGCCACCGCCGCGACCAAGGCGCAGCGCATGCTGGATCAGGACGGCGCCACGGTGCTGATGGGCGAGATCAATTCCGCCTCGGCGCTGACCATCATGCAGGTCGCCGAACGCAACAAGAAGCTGTTCATGCAGATCGGCGCGCGCTCGGACGCGCTGCGCGGCAAGAACTGCAACAAATACACCTTCCACGTCGACATCCCCTCCACCGTCATGGTCAACGCTGTCGGCAAGGCGCTGGTGCGCGACAACATGATGAAGGACAAGAAGTTCTACACGCTGACCGCCGACTATATCTTTGGCCACGATCTCGGCCGCGCGGCGAAGGCGTTCTTCGATGCCAATGGCGGCAAGATCGCCGGCGACGAACTGGTCGCCACCGACGTCACCGACTTCAGCCCGTACCTGTTGAAAATCCGCCAGGCCAAGCCGGATATCGTCTGCTCCAACCTCGCCGGCAACCAAGTCACCAACCTAATCAAGCAATATGCCGAATTTGGCCTGCCCTACCCAATCGTCGGCTTCAACCTCAACACCGCCGACGCCTGGGCGGCCGGCGACGGCAATCTCAGCGGCACCTGGCCGACTGTCTGGTACCACACCTCTGATGTGCCGAACTCGCAGACCTTCGTGGCCAACTTCACCAAGAAATACGGCAAGCCGCCGGAGAACCACGCCTGGATCGAATACATCTCGCTGAAGATGATGGCGCAGGCCATGAACGAGACCAAATCGACCGACACCACCAAGCTGATCAGCTACTTCGAGAAGGAAACCCAGTTCGACGTATTGAAGGCGCGCAAGGCGTATTTCCGGTCGTGGGATCATCAACTGATGCAGGAAGCCTATCCTTTCACCGTCAAGCCCAAGGGCCAGGCCAAGGACAAGTGGGACATGCTGGTGCTCGGCGGGGCAATCCCCGCACCAAACGAATCGCTTGAGACCATCGCCCTCACCAAAGAGCAGAATCCCTGCTCGATGTAATCGCTGCGTAATTTCACCCGGCGTCGCGCCTGTCAGGCGCGCGCCGGGTGACGCGCTTTCCGGCGTCTCCTCGGCGCCGCCACCTCGTGTCTTCCGGGATCGGGAATGCAGTTCGGGTTCTTGCTGGAACAGGTGGTGAATGGCCTCGTGCTCGGGGGCTATTATCTGCTCATCGCGCTCGGCCTGTCGTTGATCTTCAGCGTCGGCGGCGTGGTCAATCTTGCGCACGGCGCGTTCTACGCGCTCGGCGCCTATGCCTCGGTCGAAATCACCAAATATCTCGGCTTCGGCCCGGCCATGGTGCTGTCGCCGATCGCGGTCGGCATGCTCGGCATTCTGTTCGAGCGGTTCATCCTCCGCCGTTTCTATTCCGCCGACCCGATCCTGAGCCTGCTGGTGACCTTCGGCCTCGCGATGGTCGCGGAGCAGGCGATCCGCATCGTCTGGGGTGCGGCGCCGCTGTCGGCGTCGATCCCTCAGGAATTTCGCGGCTCGGTGATCGTCGGCGACTTCCTGTTCTCGCGCTACCGTCTCCTCATTCTCGCCGTGGTCGCACTGGTTTTGCTCGCGATCTGGCTGCTGCTGCACAAGACCTCGTTCGGCCGCGTGGTGCGCGCCGGCATCCAGCGGCCGGACATGGTCGCCGCCCTCGGCATCCGCCTGCAGCCCTACATGACCGCGATCGTGATGCTCGGCGTCGGCATGGCCGCGATGGGCGGCGCGTTCTTCGCGCCGATCACCATCGTGCATCCGGCGATGGGGGCCGAGATCATCACCGTCGCCTTCGTGGTGGTAGTGATCGGCGGCCTCGGCAGTTTCTGGGGCGTCGTGATCGCGGCGCTGCTGGTCGGCGTCGTCAGGGGCATCACCATCCATTTCGTGCCTGCGGCCGGCGAAGCCTCGATCTACGTCCTGATGTTCCTGATCCTGCTGGTGCGCCCGCGCGGATTGCTCGGCGAGCGTATCGAGAAATTCGAATGAAGACCGCCTCGCATCTTGCAAGATACCGTCCATTGCTACTGGCCGCGGTGGCATTGGTCGCGCTGCCGTTCGGGCTGCAGGCGCTCGGGCTGTCGCTGAACACTGGAATCATGGTGGTGGCGCTGGCGATCGCGGCGATGGGGCTCAATCTCTGCGTCGGCTACACCGGGCTGGTGTCGTTCGGCCACGGCACCTGGTTCGGCATCGGCGCCTACGCCGCGGGATTGATGCAGCTGAACTGGTTTCGCGGCGAGATCTGGCTGCCGCTGCTGCTGTCGATGGTTTTCGTCGCGGTCGCCTCGACCATCGTCGGGATCGTCATCCTGCGCCGCCGCGGCGTCTACTTTTCGCTGCTGACGCTGGCGCTGGCCGCACTCAGCTACACGATCGCGTTCCGCTGGAGCAACGTCACCGGCGGCGAGGACGGCCTCGGCGGCCTGAAGCGCG
>JAZJYY010000081.1:0-37080 GCA_040390145.1 Pseudomonadota bacterium | reverse complement strand
CGGTCGATCTGCAGCAGTTCCTCGTCGGTGAAGCCGAAATAGGCCTTGCCGACCGGCACCAGCTGTTCGCCGCCCTCGCCTGAGGTCCAGACCCCGAAGGTGTAGTCCGAATAATAGGACGAGCGCTTGCCGTGGCCGCGCTGGGCATACATCAGCACCGCGTCGATCAAATGCGGGTCGCGCTTCCACTTCCACCATTGTCCCCTAGGCCGTCCCGGCAAATAGAGCGCGTCGCGGCGCTTCAGCATCACGCCCTCGACGGCCTCGGCGTCTTCGCCGGCGCCTGCGCCGGCGGGATCGGCGCGAGCTGCGGTGAGCGCGTCCCAGCTATCGAACTCAATCACGGTCGAAAGATCGATCCTGGGATCGTCGAGCTTTGCAATGAAGATTTCCAGCCGCCGGCGGCGTTCGACGTACGGCAGCGTGCGCAGATCGTCATCGTCTTCCCCGAGCAGATCATAGGCGCGCAGATGGATCGGAAACTCCTTGGTCAGTTTCGGCGAAACCACTTTCCGGTTCAGGCGCTGCTGCAGCACATTGAACGTCTGCACGCGGCCGTCGCGCAGCACCAGCAATTCGCCGTCGATGGCGCCGGGCAGATGCAATGACGGCAGCAAGTCGGGAAAGCTTTTGGTAATGTCCTCGCCGCTGCGCGAGTAAAGCCGCGCCTGCATGTTGCCGTCCGCGTCACGGCCGCTGACCGCCTGCACCCGGATGCCGTCCCATTTCCATTCCGCGATGAAATCGGCGGCGGCGAGATTGGCAAAATCCGCATCCTCGATCGCATGCGCCAGCATCACCGGGCGGAACGGCGTGGGATCGAGATTGACAGGCGCGTCGGCGCGGCCCTCCAGCCAGGCGAACAGGTCGAGATAGGGCGCCTCGAGGCCCGGCCACATCAATTCGACCTCGTGCGGATCCTTGTCGCCGAGCGCCGCCGCCGCGGTCTTGGCGAGCCGCGCCGAAATCCCGATCCGCATCGCGCCGGTGACGAGTTTCAGCAGCGCCCAGCGGCCGGTCTCGTCCAGTTCGTCGAGCCAGCGCGTCAGCTGTTTTGGCAGCTCGGTCTTGCCGAGCGTGCGCAGCGTGGTGACGACTTCGGTGAGGGTGGGTGGGGGAGGTTTGTTGTGGCCGAGACTCTTCTCCCCTCCCCCCGCGCGCGCAGCGCGTGGCGGGGAGGGGTCGGGGGTGGGGGGTGCTTCCGCAAACTCGCTGGCAGCGATCCCAGCCGATAGACCCCCCACCCCCGACCCCTCCCCACCGCTGCGCCCGCCTGCGCCAAGCGGCTGCGGCGGACCCAGCGGGGGGAGGGGAGAAGACGGCCACATCAGCGCCACCGTCTCCGAGAGATCGCCGACATAATCATAGGACAGGCCGAACAGTACCGGATCGGTGCGGTCCATGATCAGGTCGCGGATCAATCCCGGCTTGGCGTGCTTGAACGACAGCGCCCCCGTCAGCGCCGCCAGCGCGTAGCCGCGATCGGGGTCTTCGGTCTCGCGAAAATATGACGTGAGCAGCCGCAGCTTGTTGTTGCGGCCGGGCTCGCAGGCGAGGCGGTCGAGCAATTGCGCAAAGCGGTTCATGGCGCGGCGCTCTCGGCCGGCGCCCCGTCGCCTTCGTCCTCGTCGCCGTAACCGACCAGATCGAGCGGCCGCGCCGCGAGGCCCCTGGTCTTGCACCAATGCACCAGCGCGTCTTCCTGGCCGTGCGTGACCCAGACTTCGCGCGCGCCGGTGGCCTCGATGGTCGCGGTCAATCCGTCCCAGTCGGCATGGTCTGATATCACCAGCGGCAGCTCGATGCCGCGCTGGCGGGCGCGGGCGCGCACCCGCATCCAGCCCGAGGCGAACGCGGTGACCGGATCGGGAAACCGCCGGGTCCAGATATCGGCGGTGGCCGACGGCGGCGCCAGCGTGATGGTGCCGGCAAGATCGGCCTTCTTCATGCCTTTTGCGGGTCGGAGATCGCCGAGCGCGATGCTCCGGCTTTCGTAATAGCGCGTGATCGATTCCATCGCGCCGTGCAGATAGATCGGCGCGTCGTAGCCGGCGGCGCGGATCAGCGCCATCACGCGCTGCGCCTTGCCCAGCGAATAGGCGCCGACCAGATGGGCGCGCTCCGGAAACAGCGCCACCGACGCCAGCAGTTTTTTCACCTCGTCCGCGGCGTCGCCGTGGCGGAACACCGGTAGCCCAAAGGTGGCCTCGGTGATGAAGACGTCGCAGCGCACCACCTCGAACGGCGTACAGGTCGGATCGGGCGCGTCCTTGTAATCGCCTGACGCGACGATGCAGGTATTTTCGCAGGTCACCGCGACCTGCGCCGACCCCAGCACATGGCCGGCCGGATGAAATTTTATCCTGACATCGCCGAGCTTCAATTCCTCGCCATAGGCGATCGCCTGCGTGCTTCCGGCAAAATTCTCGCCGTAGCGCAGCCGCATCATGTCGAGCGTCTCCTGCGTGGCCAGCACGGCGCCATGGCCCGGCCGGGCGTGGTCGGAATGGCCGTGCGTGATCACGGCCCTCTCCACCGGGCGCACCGGATCGATGTGAAAGCCGCCGGGCTTGCAGCACAAGCCGGCGGGAACCGGCAGCAGGATGTCTTGCGGACGCATGTTTGATATATAGGACCTGTTGCAGCGATTTTTACCCGTCATGCGCGGCTTGACCCGCGCATCCATCTTTCTTGCCCGATGGATTGCCGGGTCAAGCCCGGCAATGACGACTGGTTCCGATGCCCGCGCCCGCATCTTCGCCGGCATCGCCATATCTTGTCGCGCCGGTTCGCTGTAAGGGTCTGGCACCGGCGTTGTTCGCGTGTGGCGCGTCCGAAAATTCCCTCCGACCGATCGGTCTTTCAAAATGCCCGCGCGCCTGTTCATGTCGTCAGGCGACATGCTCGCCGACCGTCGCTTCGACTTTGCCCGCGACCTGCAGCTTAGCGGTGATCTCGTTGCCGCCGAGGACCTGTTCGTGCAGGCGACGGACTTGGCGCCCGGCTTTGCCACGGCATGGTTCACGCTGGGCGAAGTGCGCGAATTGCTCGGCGACATCAAGGGCGCCATCACGGCGTTTCGGACCGCGGAGACCAGCGATCCCGGCGATCGCAACGGCGCCGGCCTGCGGCTGATGCGGCTCGGCGCCGCCGATCTCGCCGGCATGCGGCCGACCTATGTGACGGCGCTGTTCGATCAATATGCGCCGAAATTCGATGCGGCGCTGGTCGACGATCTCGGCTATCGCGGCCCGGCGCTGCTGCTGGCCGCCGTGCTCGAATCGCGCGCCGCGGCGGGCCAGCCATTGACGTTCGGCCGCGTCATCGATCTCGGCTGCGGCACCGGGCTTGCCGCCCGCGCCTTTTCGAGAGTTGCCGGCGACATCATCGGCATCGATCTGTCGCCGCGCATGATCGAGCGCGCCCGCGCCACCGGGCTCTATGCTGAACTCGACGTCGCCGAGATTGCGGAAGGGCTGTCGCGCCGGCCGGACGCTAGCGCCGACCTGATCCTCGCCGCCGACGTCATGGTCTATGTGCACGACATGGCGCCGCTGTTGGCCGAGGTCGCGCGCGTGCTGGCGCCATGCGGGCTGTTCGCGTTCACGCTCGAAAGCCATGCCGGCGAGGGCGTGGTGCTGGGCGAAGGGCTGCGTTACGCCTACGGCGCGGCCAGCGTGAGCGCGCTGGTTGAAGACGCAGGCCTGTCGCTCGAGCGGTTGGAACCGGCATCGTCCCGCACCGAGAGCGGCGCGCAGGTGCCGGGCCTGGTCGCGGTCGCGACCAAGCGCTGATCGGTTCGGATTTGCCGCTGCGCGGAATGCGGCTTGCGGCGGAACGAGGCGGCATTGCGCCGCAATGCTATTGCCTGACCTGCCGGAATGGCCGAACAATGCTCCCAAGCGTCAAACAACGACGCATTGCCGGGAGAAACAGCCATGAAGATCAAACAGTCGCGCCGAGAGTTCGGCACCACGGCGCTCGCCGCCATCGCCGCCTCCGTTCTGCCTGCGCCCTACGTGTTCGCGCAGGCGAAAAAATACGATCCGGGCGCCACCGATAGCGAAATCAAGCTGGGCCAGACCGTGCCGCACAGCGGCCCCGGCTCGCTCTACGGCGTTCTCGGCCGGGTCGGCGAAGCCTATTTCCAGATGCTGAACGAGAAGGGCGGCATCAACGGCCGCAAGGTCAAGTTCCTCACCATGGACGATGCCTACAGCGCGCCGAAATGCGTCGAGGCGACGCGGCGGCTGGTCGAACAGGAAGAGGTGCTGGCGCTGTTCGGCTCGCTCGGCACCGCGCCGCAGACCGCGGTGCATAAATATCTCAATTCGAAGGGTGTGCCGCAGCTGCTGCTCAACACCGGCGCGTCGAAATGGAACGATCCGAAGAACAACAAGTGGACCATGGCCGGCCTGCCGCTGTATCCGACCGAAGCGCGGATCCTCGCCAAGCATGTGCTGGAAAAGAATCCGAACGCCAAGGTCGGCATTCTCTACCAGAACGATGATTTCGGCCGCGATTTCCTCGGCCCGTTCAAGAAGGTGCTGGCCGATGCCGGCGGCAGCGCCAGGGTGATCATGGAGCAGACCTATGATCTCACCGAGCCGACCATCGATTCCCAGCTCATCAACCTGTCGAAATCCGGCGCCGATGTTTTCTACAATATCTCGACCGGCAAGGCGTCGTCGCAGTCGATCCGCAAGGTCGCGGAACTCGGCTGGAAGCCGCTGCATTTGCTGTCCGCCGGCTCCACCGGCCGCTCCATCCTCAGCGCCGCCGGCCTCGAGAATGCCACCGGCATCGTCGCCATCCGCTATGCCAAGGAAGTCGGCGTGCCGCGCTGGGAAAAGGATCCCGACGTGATGGCGTTCGAGGCGCTGCGCAAGAAATATCTGCCGACCGTCGATCCCGACAACACCATCGCCTTTGCCGGCTATGGCCAGGTGGCGTCGATGGCCGAAATCCTGCGCCGCTGCGGCGACGATTTGACCCGCGCCAACGTGCTGAAGCACGCGACGACGCTGGCGGGCTTCCACTCGCCCTACTTCCTCGACGGCGTCAATTTCAGCTACACCCCCGACGACTACACGCCGATGAAGACGCTCTACATCTCGCAATTCAACGGCAAGGACTGGGATATCTCCGACAAGCCGGTGACGGAGTAGGCCGCGGCTTGCATTGCTGCGCGATGCGATCTTTTCCCTCCCCCCGCGCGGCTCTTCGCCGCGTGGCGGGGAGGGTGGCCGGCCGAAGGCCGGTCGGGTGGGGGGTGTTTCAGCGTATTCTTCTGGCAGCGAGTTTGCGGAGGCACCCCCCCACCCCCGACCCCTCCCCACCACGCGCAAGGGCGCGCGGGAGGAGGGGAGAAGAAACAAAAAACCCCGGCCGCGAGGCCGGGGTTTTGATTTTCAGTCGATGTCGCCGCGATCAGTACTTCGCCACGACAGGCGAGTTGAAGTGATAGTTCAGCCCGCTGCGGAAGATGTGTTCCGTGACCTTGGTGGTCGAAACCGCGGGGCCGCCGGGATCGGCGATGATGCCCGAGGTCGAGCCGAGATCGATGTAGAGGTATTCGCTCTTCGAGGTCCAGTTCGGGCCGAAGAAGCTGAGCAGCGTGGCCGGGGTTTCGATGCCGGCGCCGACGGTCCAGCCGCCCTTGGTCTCGGAGAACCGGCTGGCGACCGGCCCGTTCAGGAAGGTCGAGTTGATGTCGGTCTTGACGCTGCCATAGGCATAACCGCCGGTGGCATAGAGCAGGGCGGGTCCGGCGGCATAGCCGATGCGGCCACGCACCGTGCCGAACCAGGGCATTTTGGCATCGTAGGTCGCAGACGTGCCGTTGGCGCCCTGGCAATTCGCGACGCAGGTGCGGTTGTCCTTCTGGGTCGAGCCCTGGATATCGGCCTCGACACCGAACACGAAGTTCGCCGCCTGCCAGTTGTAGCCGGCCTGCACGCCGCCGATCTTGCCTTCGGGTGCGAGGGTGAACTGCTCGTTGGTGCCCAGCACGGCCAGCGAGGTTTCGTTGCGCGCGCTGGCGGAGCCGAAATTGCCGCCGAGATAGAGGCCGCTCCAGTTCGCCGCCGGTCCCGCTACGTAGGTGCCGTTGCCGCCGATGCGGTAGTTCAGGCCGACCCGGTAGATGTTCTGCCGGATTTCGCTGTCGAGCGTCTGCGGAAAGCCGCCGAGCGCGAAGCTGTCGCGCGTGTTGCCGAGATTGACGTGGAGGTATTCGATCTTGGCGGTCCAGTTGCCGCCCAGCGCGGCTTCGACGCCGCTGCCGACGGTCCAGCCAAGGCGCGTCTGGCTCGAGGTGAAAGTCGCGGGGAAACCGGCAGCCGGGATATTCTCGGTGATGCTGGTCTTGACGTTGCCGTAGGCGAAACCGCCGGTGAAGTAGCGCAGCACCGGGCCGTTGGCGAAGCCGGCGCGGCCACGAACCGTGCCGAACCAGTCGAGCCGCTGATCGAACCGGCCGCTGATATCGGGCACCGTCCGGCAGGTCAGCAGGCAGGTGTCGTTGTCGCGGAGGCCCGTGCCCTGGATGTCGGCCTCGAGGCCGAGGACCAGCGGGCCGAACATCGTGGGAGCCTGCCAGTTATAGCCGGCCTGGACGCCGCCGAGCGCGCCGAAGGGCGACAGATAGGATTGCTCGAAGGAGGGGAAGCCGGGAAAGGTCAGGGTCTGGTTATTGCGGCCGACGCCGACGCCGGCGTTCACGCCGAGGTACAATCCGGTCCAGTCGTACACCGTGGCGACCGGCGCCTTGAGATAAGGCGTCCTGGCCTGAAGGTCTGCAGCCTGGGCATTCGCCGCCATTGCAAGAAACGCTGTTGTGGCGAGCAGTCTTTTCATCATTGAATTCCCGGTTGCTTTGCGAAATGGAACCTAGCTGTTGCGGCGGATCATGTCTGTGCCTTGCGGGGTACAGTGGCACGAAATCGACGCCCGGTTTTTCGGTAAGACATTGTAAACTATTTAAATTTTGGCTCGACCGGCCGGGGCGGTCGGGCCTAACCTGCCGCGGTGAGCTCCGCTGAACCAGATCGCCTTTCGCTCCCTCTGCTGCCCGAAATATTCCTGCGCTGGTTCGCCGGCCGCGGCTGGTCGCCGCGCGCGCACCAGCTCGATCTGCTGCAAAAGGCCCGCGACGACCGCTCGGCCCTGCTGATCGCCCCGACTGGCGCCGGCAAGACGCTGGCCGGATTTCTGCCGACGCTGGTGGAGCTGTCTTCTTCCCCCCTCCCCCCGCGTAGCGGTGGGGAGGGGTCGGGGGTGGGGGGTGTCTCCGCAAACTCGCTATCAGAGCGTAGGGTGGGCAAAGGCGCCCTTGCGCCGTGCCCACCATCTTCGAGCACGCCGGGCCATGGTGGGCACGGCGCGAAGAGCGCGCCTTTGCCCACCCTACGAACTTCCACCGGACGGGGCGTACAAAACACCCGCGGTCTCCACACCCTCTACATCTCGCCCTTGAAAGCGCTCGCGGTCGATATCGCGCGCAATCTGGAGACGCCGATCGCCGAGATGGGATTGCCCATCAAGGTCGAGACCCGCACCGGCGACACGCCGGTGTCGCGGCGGGCGCGGCAGCGGCGCTATCCGCCGGATATTCTGCTCACCACGCCCGAGCAACTGGCGCTGCTGCTGTCGTCCGACGACGCGCCGTTCCTGTTCGGCTCGCTCCGGCGCATCGTGCTCGACGAATTGCACGCGCTCGTGACCTCGAAGCGCGGCGATCTGTTGTCGCTCGGGCTGGCGCGGCTCTGGCAGTTGGCGCCGCAGATGCGCGCGATCGGGCTGTCGGCCACCGTCGCCGAGCCGGAATCGCTGGCGCGCTTCCTGGTGCCGCAGCGCGATCGCCAAAGCGAAGCCGCCGACATCGTCGTCGCCGGCGGCGCGGCAGCCCCCATCGTCGAGATGCTCGACACCAGGGAGCGGCTGCCTTGGGCGGGACACAGCGCGCGCCACGCGCTCAACGAGATCTACGACCTGATCAAGACCAACAAGACCTCGCTGGTGTTCGTCAACACCCGCAGCCAGGCCGAGATGCTGTTCCAGGAACTCTGGCGCATGAACGACGACAATCTCGCGATCGCCCTGCATCACGGCTCGCTCGACGTCACCCAGCGCCGCAGGGTCGAGGACGCGATGTCCGCGGGCAGGCTGCGCGGCGTGGTCTGCACCTCGTCGCTCGATCTCGGCGTCGACTGGGGCGACGTCGATCTCGTCATCAATGTCGGCGCGCCCAAGGGCGCCTCGCGGCTGATGCAGCGAATCGGCCGCGCCAACCACCGCATCGACGAGGCCTCGCGCGCCGTGCTGGTTCCCGCCAACCGTTTCGAAGTGCTGGAATGCCGCGTCGCCATCGATGCGGTCGCGGAGAACGCGCAGGACACCCCGCCGCTGCGCACCGGCGCGCTCGACGTGCTGGCGCAGCACGTGTTGGGCCGCGCCTGCGGCGAGCCGTTTCTCTCCGATGCACTCTATGCGGAAGTGCTGACGGCGGCGCCCTATGCCGACCTGACCCGGACCGATTTCGACGACACGGTCGATTTCGTCGCCTCCGGCGGCTATGCGCTGAAAACCTATGAGCGTTTCGCCCGCATCAAGCAGGACAAGACCGGCCACTGGCGCGTCACCAATCCCAGGGTCCGGCAAAGCTACCGCCTCAACGTCGGCACCATCGTCGAAGACACCATGCTGAAGGTGCGGCTGGTTCGCGGGCGGGGAGGCGGCACGGGATCGACCGGCGCACTCGGACGCGGCGGCCGCATGCTGGGGCAGATCGAGGAATATTTCATCGAGGGCCTCGTGGTCGGCGACACGTTTGTCTTTGGCGGCGAGGTGGTGCGCTACGAAGCCCTGGCCGAGGATCAGGTCTACGTCTCGCGCGCCCATGACAAGGATGCGCGGGTGCCGTCCTATATGGGCGGCAAGTTCCCGCTCTCGACTTATCTCGCCGAACGCGTCCGCAAGCTGCTGGCCGACGAACGCGCGTGGAAGGGATTGCCCGACCAGGTGCGCGACTGGCTCTCGCTGCAGGCGCATCTGTCGCTGGTGCCGGGCGCGCGCGAACTGGTGGTCGAAACCTTTCCCCGCGCCGGCAAGCATTATCTCGTCTGTTACCCGTTTGAGGGGCGGCTCGCGCACCAGACCCTCGGCATGCTCCTGACGCGGCGGATGGAGCGCGCACGCGTCCGGCCGCTCGGTTTCGTCGCCAACGAATATGCGCTGGCGGTGTGGGCGCTCGGCGACATGTCGTCGATGATCCGGCGGGGCCGGCTCGACCTCGACGCGCTGTTCGACCCCGACATGCTCGGCGACGATCTCGAAGCGTGGCTGGCGGAATCCGCGCTGATGAAGCGCACCTTTCGGACCTGCGCCGTCATTTCAGGCCTGATCGCGCGTCGTTTCACCGGCGAGGAAAAGTCGAAACGCCAGGTGCTGTTCTCGACCGACCTGATCTACGACGTGCTGCGCAAGCACCAGCCCGACCATGTGCTGCTGCGCGCCGCGCGCGCCGACGCCGCCACCGGGCTGCTCGATATCCGGCGGCTCAGTGATATGCTGACGCGAATCAAGGGGCGAATCACCCACCGGGAACTCGACCGGGTTTCGCCGCTCGCAGTGCCGGTGATGCTGGAAATCGGCCGCGAAGCGGTCTATGGCGAAGCCTCCGACGAACTGCTGGCGGAAGCCGCGGCAGAACTGGTCAAAGAGGCGATCGATCGAACGTGACGGCACGCGCACAATACCTCAATGACGAACCGACAACCGCGCGCGCCACCGTGGATATCGTCGGCGTGACGCTCGTCGCCGATCTCTCCGGCGCGCTGTTCTGGGAAGAGCAAAGCCTGCTTGTCGTCTCCGATCTGCATCTGGAAAAGGGTTCCAGCTATGCCAGGCGCGGCGTGCTGCTGCCGCCTTGGGATACCGTGGCGACGCTTGGCCGCCTCGCCGCCGTGATTGCGCGGCACGACCCGCGCGTGGTGATCGCGCTCGGCGACAGTTTTCACGATCGCAGGGCGCATGACCGACTCCCCGCCACCGACCGCGACACGATATCCGCCTTGCAGGCGCGCCGCGACTGGATCTGGATCTCGGGCAATCACGACCCGGCGCTGCCGTCCGATCTCGGCGGCGTGGTCGCCGAGGAAGTCGCGATCGGCCCGATCGTCTTCCGTCACGAACCATCCGGGGCCCCAGGCGAAATCGCCGGCCATTTGCATCCCAAGGCGCGGGTCTCCACGCGAGGCCGTTCGGTGGAGCGCCGCTGTTTTGCATGTGACGGCGAGCGCGCCGTCATGCCTGCCTTCGGCGCCTATGCGGGAGGCTTGAGCATCCGCGATGTGGCGTTTGCAAAGATATTCCAGGCCGCGGCCTTGATGGCGCATGTGCTCGGCGATCACAGGATGCACACGATCGCGGCGTCGCGGTGTTATTGAAGTCATCGAATCGAAATGGCGTCGAATTGATCGGAGCCCGTGCACGGTCATCCCTGAGCGTTGACCACCTCGAATGCCGTGCGTCCCGGGACGGACGATACCGTCAACTTCGCGTTCAGCCGCCGCACGAACGCCTTGACGACCTGCATACCGAAACCCGTGCTGCGGTCGATGTCGAAGCCATCCGGCAGTCCACGCCCCTGGTCTGAAATTTCCAGCCGCCAGCCGCCCGGGCTCCGTCCGAAGTTTACCGCGACATTGCCATGCTGGCCGGCCGGATACGCGTATTTAAAACTGTTCGTCACCAGTTCGGCGACCAGAAGACCCAGCCCGCTCGCCGCATCGGAATGCAGCAGCGTGTCGTCCGCGCTGAGGTCGATCGCGTCGATCTGGGCCGGCGCGGTGTGTTTGAGGCTTTCGCACAGTCTGCGGAGGAAATCTCCCATGTGGATTTCCTCCGCACCGCCGCTGAGATGCAGTTGCTTGTGAACGGTCGCAATGGCGAGCACCCGATTGCTGGCCATGTTGAGTTGCGCCTTGGCTTCGTCGCTCGGTGCGCTGCGGCTCTGCAGCGCCAGGATGGATTGCACGAGCTGCAACGAGTTCATCAGGCGATGATCGCCTTCACGCATCAGCAGTTCTTTTTCCGTCACCATCGCTTCGGCCAGAAGCCTGGCGCTGCGCTCGGCCGCGCCGATGCGGCGCAGTTCGAGCAGCTTCATGACCTGGTTGGCCATCAGCCGCAGGAAGGCTTTCTGGGTATCGTCCAGTTCGCGCGGCCTGTAGTCGAGCACGCAGACAGTGCCGAGCGGGAAGCCGTCGGGGGTCTGCAACAACGCCCCGGCATAAAAGCGCAGGCGGGGATCGCCTGTCACCAAGGGATTATCGCAGAAGCGAGGATCCAGCGTCGTGTCCGGGATGATGAACAAATCCGGCTGCAGAATCGCATGCGCGCAGATCGAGCTGTCGATCGGCGTCTCGCGCACGCCCAGTCCGACTTCGGCCTTGAACCACTGGCGGCCCTGGTCGATCAGATTGATGACAGAAATGGGCGTACCGCAGATCGCGGACGCGACTTCGACCACCTCGTCGAAATCGGCCTCCCGGGGTGTGTCAAGGATATCGTAACGCCTCAAAGCCTCCAGACGGTGTCCTTCGGCGCTGTGCAATTCGGCTTTCACGGGTAGCTCTGATTTCGCTGGATATGTCCGGTACGGTGCACGTCACGCCGTTCGCTGTCCACCTGTTTCGGGCGGGACGATAGGCTGGCTCTGCGGAACCGGGGTGATGCGGATATCGGTTCCGGGGAACCCGGCGTGCGGGTCGCCTTCCCGCGCAAAGCGGCGCGAGTCTTGCAGGATGGTAACTCCGTGCCGCGATGTCAGGACTCCCATGAAACTCTCGATCGAAGCCGAACTGGTTTATGTGTTCGCACCGGAAACCCAGATCATCGCCAATATCGAGGCGTCGCATACCGGCGATCAGATCGTCCTGTCGGAGTCGCTGGACGTGCAGCCGCCGGCGCGGCTGCTGACGGACAAGACGTCAGGCGGCGACCGCAGCATCCGCGCCGCGCTCTCGGGCGAGGTGACGATTCGCTATCAGGCCGTGGTGGAAAACAATCTTCGCCAACTGCTGCCGCCGTCCGGCGACCAGCACCTGTGGTCGGACCTGCCCGTTGACGTGCTGCATTTTCTGCTGCCCAGCCGCTTCTGCCCGTCGGACAAGTTCATGCGGTTTGCGCAACGCCAGTTCGGCGGCGCCGGCGACGGCGTGGCGCGGGTGATGGCTATCCTGGAATGGATCTATCGTAACGTCGACTACGTGGCGGGTGTCAGCAACGCTGAAACCACCGCGGAGCGCACCTTCGTCGACCGCGCCGGCGTCTGCCGCGATTTCACGCATTTGGGCATCACGCTGTGCCGCGCCCTCGGCATCCCGTCCCGTGCCGTCAGCGCTTATGCGCTGCAACTGAACCCGCCCGACTTCCATGCCATCTTCGAGGTCTATCTCGCCAATAGCTGGTGGTTGATCGATCCGACGCGGTTGGCGCCGATCGAGGGCATCGTGAGGATCGGCAGCGGCCGCGATGCGTCGGATATCGCCTTCCTGACGTCGGACAAGCAGTGCCAGGTGTTGCGACAGACGGTGGATGTTTCGGTGGCGGCGTAGGGGACGAGGGGATTTGCTCCACCTCTCTCGGTGCGAGCGAAATCGTGTGGTCCCGACGCCCCGAGTGCGTCGCCGGAGAGTCCGGATTGTCGGGTACCAGGCTAGTCCTTCCGGAACACGATCGACGCCATCCATCCGGTCATCAGCGCCATGAACGCGGTGGCCAGGCCATAGGCAAAACCGTTGTTGCGCGCGGAGTTGGCGACGAACTGTTCGAAGCCGACCTTGACGATCTCGAAGGCGGTTTCGGTCTTGGTCACCAGCGCGCCCTCGGAAAACAGCTTGATCTCGACACTGTAGGTTCCGATCGGCACTTCGCCGGGCAATGGAATACCGGTGCGGAACAGGGTCGGGGTCAGGAACGTCACCGCCGACGTCTCTTCGCGATAGAGTCCGTGCTGCTTGCGCAGCCGCACGAAGGAACTGCGGAACGGATCGTCCGGCACGACATCGGCATAATCGGTTCCGACGCGCTGCGTCAGCAGCACGTTGTTGAGGCCGAGCTGCTGTCGCCGCATCACCTCGGGCGAAGCGAAGGCGTCGAACGGCCGGTTGGAAAACAGCGCGAGATAGGCCGGGACCTGGAGAAACTGCCGCGAGTCGGTGTTGATCCAGATGCCGAGCTTGCGCTCCTTGCGTCGCGTCACCATGTCGGCGCGCGGCCCGGACACGGTCACGACCAGATCGTAACTGGTGCGGGTCGCCGGCGTCGAAGCGTCCTTCTCGACCGAGCCGAACAGCACCAGTTCCTCGCCGGAATAGTTTGGCGTCACGGTGACGCGGTGGTTCGAGACCGAGACGATCAGCCGCTCGGCGCACGCCGGTACGGTTGAGGCCGCGCCCAACGTCAGCGCGACGACCACGGCTGCGAGCGAGGGGCGCGCCATCATCCGGTACCTCCGGTTTCCCGGACGGTGAACAGCTCGTCGGGGCGGATCCCGAGTTCGACCGCGAAGCGGATGCCGACCGCGAGAATCAGCAGGCCCAGCAGCAGCCGCAGGTGCTCGCCGCGAATTTTCTGGCCGGCCCGTGCGCCGAACTGCGCGCCGGTGACGCCGCCGACCATCAGGATCAGCGCCAGCACCGCATCGACAAGGTGGTTGGTGACCGCATGCAGCATGGTGGCGATCACCATGGTCACCAGCGTCAGCACCATCGAGGTGCCGATCACGGTGGAGGTCGGCACCCGCAGCAAATAGATCAGGATCGGGATCAGGATGAAGCCGCCGCCGATGCCCATCACCGCGCCGATGAAGCCGATGATCAGGCCGACCACGACGACCGGGATGACCGATAGGTAGATCTTGGAGCGCTTGAAGCGCATCTTCAGCGGCAGGCCGTGAATCCAGCCGTGGCTGCCGGAGCGCCGCGCCAGTGGCGCCACGCCACGCCGCGTCCGCAGGATGGCGCGCAAACCCTCCCAGAACATCAGGGTGCCGACGGTAGAGAGCAGGATGACGTAGGACAGCGCGATCATCAGATCGAGTTGGCCGAGCGAGCGCAGCAGCGTGAAGGTCCAGACCCCCAATCCGGTGCCGACAACGCCGCCGCTCAGCAGCACCAGCGCCAGTGCCGGGTCTATGGCGCGGCGGCGCCAGTAGGACAGCGCGCCCGAAAACGATGAGGCGGCGATGTGGCTGGCGACCGAGGCGACCGCGACCGCCGGCGAGATGCCGACGAAGATCAACAGCGGCGTCATCAGGAACCCGCCGCCGATCCCGAACATGCCGGACACGAAACCGACCGCCGCGCCCATCGCCAGGATGAGGAAAACGTTGACCGGAATGTCGGCGATCGGGAGGTAGAGCTGCACGCGCGGTTACTTTTGCTATGGGCCGTCAGGTCGGCCGAAGCCGCTCACGGTCTGGTTTCTTGATCGAGCATGGGTCGGCTGGAAATCCACGATATCGCGCGATGCGCCCGCGAAAGCGGCGAACGCCCGGTTGCCTGGTCACTGCATAACCGAAATCGGCAGCAGGAGGGACTAAAGAATCCGCGGCAGGGCAAATAATTGCCGTGAGTCGCCTGGCGATCTCACGGTGTGGTTGATGATTGAGATTAATGCGCGGCGGCGGCGCGCTTGATCGCGGCCGGCTTGGCCGCGGGCTTCGCGGTCGTGGCCTGCGCCGGGGCCGAATCCCAGCCGCCGGCCGGGGCTGCCACGTTGATGGCATCGTCGGGCTGGGGCTCCGGCGTGAAGGTCTGGATCGCGAGCTTGGCCGCCGCCAGCGACTGGGCGTCGAGCCGCTTGGCGACATCGTCGCGCTTGCGGACCGAATCCGCGTCACCCTGCGCCGCGGCCAGGCTGAACCATTTGAAGGATTCGGCGAGGTTCTGTTCGACGCCAATGCCGCGGGCATAGAGAATGCCGAGGTTGAACTGGCTGTCGGCGATGCCGCGATCGGCCGCCTTGCGGAACCATTGTGACGCGTTCTTGTAGTTGGCGCCCTTGCCGCCGCCATCGGCGTCGAGCACGGCCAGATTATGCATCGCCTTGGCGCTGCCGCGCTCGGCGGCCTGCATGTAATAGCGCCGCGCGATCTCGATGTCCTTTTTCACGCTGAGACCCTTCTCATAGAGGGTCCCGAGCCGGAAGACCGCCGGCACCACGCCGGCCTGCGCCGCGCGGTCGTACCATTTCGCGGCTTCGTCATAATTCGCCGCAACGCCTTTGCCCTCGGCGAAACGCACGCCGATCTCGAAGGCCGCGGTCGGATCGCCCTTCAGCGCCGCCGCGCGCAGCACGGGTCCGCCGATGGCCTCGGGAAGCCGTTCGCTCGGCGGCACCTGCACCTGGGTGAATTTGCGGCTGGCCGGCTGAGCCGGCTGGACCGGCTGGACCGGAAGTGCCCCGGTGACTTCGGCGGCCGCTACCGGCGCGGCAGCAGGCGCGGCAATGGGCGAGGCAGCGGGGATCGGCTGCGGGATCGCGACCGTCGCGGTGCCGTCGGGGGTGGATTGATTGAATGATTGCCGGCCGATCGGCGTCGGCGAGGTCATCGAGGGTTGCGCGGGGGCCGGCGCGGCCGGCCTGGCGCTGTCGGCGGCGGGCGGCTGGGTCGCCGGCGCCGGCTCGACCGAGCTCTCCATCGCGGGCATCGGCGGGGCGGTTTCCCGGTCGAGCAGCGTCATCGCCATCTTGAAGGTGCCGAGCACGATCACGACCACGCTCGCGCCGACCAGCAGCGATCGGATTTTCGAGGTGATGGTCGAAGGCTCCTTGTTCGGATCCTTGCTCGCATCTTTCTGCGGATCCTTCTTCGAATCCTTGGCCTTGCCGCCGAGGGGGTTCTTGAACGGTCCGCGGCCGGTCTTTTCGGCAGGCGCCGCAGCGGCGGCAGCCTGCGCAGCGCGGCGCGCGGCGGCAATGAAACTGGAGGTGCTGACCGGCTCGCGGCTCTCCGCCGGAATTTCGCTGATCGCGCTTTCGGAAGCGGCGATGCGCTCCGACGGCGTGGCCACCCTTGCGGTCGGGCGGGTACCCGGTTCGAGCGGATGATCGGGCGGCAGATCCGGCGCGATCGCGGCGCGCGGCGCCGTGTACGGCTCGAGAATCTCGCTGATCGCGCGCGGCGCCACGGCAACGGCCGTCGCCTGCGGCTGCACGGCCTGGAATTCGCGCGGCGCGGTGGCGAAATGCTCATGGGCCGCATTTTCATGGGCCAGATATTGATGGGCCGCGGCGGGGTTTGGCAGTTCAGGCTTCGGCTGTGGCGGCATCGCCACGCGAGACGGCGCGGAAACGGGTTCCGGCGCCGGCGTCATGTGCAACTGCGGTGCTGCGGGCAGGGCGCGCGCGCTGCGCAGGTCGCCTTCGATCATGGCGAGCCGGTCGACCACATGGCCGAGCGTGGAGTGCACGGCTTCCAGCGAATCCTGGGTGCGGCGGTCGGTCTCCGACTGGCTGAAGCGGATGTCGGACATCTCGCGCTTGACCATGTCGACGACGCCGTTGTCGAACGGCTGCGGCGCGCTTGCATTGCGGTTGGTTTCGGCCAGCGCGACCACGGCCGCATGCTGGTTTTCGAGGTGGCGCAGGATGTCCTGCAGCCCGGCCTCGACCCGGCCGAGATTGCCGGCGCGGGGATCGGTCGAATTTTCGATCCGCTCCAGCAGATACGACACGCGCTGTTCGAGATGGGCGAAAGCCGATGCATTGTCGTTGCCGACCGGCATGCGGTCGAAGCGGTCGGACAAGGCGCGCAGCGCGTCTTCGAGATGTTCGGTGTTGCCGCCGGATGCCGGCCGCTCGCGGCCTTCCAGCGTCGAACTCAGCGCCGCGATGCGGGCTTCGAGGCTGGCAAACGAATCGCTGTTGCCTTCGTTGCGGGCAAGATGATCGACCTTCGACGACAGCATGTGCACGTCGTCGGACAGCCGCGCCAGCGCGTCGTTGGAGGCGACATTGGAGACGATGGCGCGAAGCGCCGAGATGGCGCCTTCGAGCTGCTGCACGGTGGAGGGATCGTCATTGGCACGCAGGATGAGGTCGAGCTTGCCGCCGAGATTGCGGATCGCCTCGTCATAGCCGGCCAGTTGTTCCCTCGGGGTCAGCGCGCGCAAATCCTCGTGAATTTCGGACAGCGCACGTTCGATCCCGGCCAGCTGCCGGCCATCGGTGCCGCTCTGGCGGGTGTCGTCGATGCGGCGGGACAGCGAGCGGATCTCGTTCTCGATCGATTCGATCGCCCGCCGCGGCATCGCCTCGGTGATGGCGGCGCGAATGTCCGCCAGTTCGGCGCGGAACGCGGTGATCGATTGCTCGATGTCGTTGGGGCGCTGCAGCGCCTCGATCTGGCTGGTGATCTTGAGCAGATGCCGTTCCAGCGAGGAAAAGTCCGGACCCGCGGGCGGAGCCGGCTGCATCGGGGGCGCCGTCGGCATGGCGGGCGCCATTGGCGGCGCCATCGCGGCGGCTCTGGGCGGTGCGCTGCGCGGCGGCGTCGACCGCGCGGGCGCATCGAGTTCGTTCTGGCGCGCCGCGATTTCCGCGATCGCAAAATCGAACGACGCCGGGCTGAGCGGGGGCGAGGAGCGGTAGACCTGGCTGGCGGCGCGCTCGACCATCTCGGCCTGACACTGCCTGTCCTGCACCTGGGCCTGTCGCGGCGCCGGATTGGAGATCTGCGACAGCCGCGCATCGAGGCGCGAAATCGCGTCGTTCAGTTGACGGGCAACGCCCGGAGCCTCGCTCCGCGGCGCATCGGGGCGCGGCGTATCGTTACGCGGCATATCGCTGCGCGGCACGTCGCTGCGTGGGCTTGGCTGCGAAATCTGCTCGATCTGGCGGGTGATCGAATCCAGCCGCTGATGGATGTCGGAGACGTCGGGCGTCTCCTGTCGCGGCATCGCCGGGGGCTGATCGTAGGGGCTTTGAAAATTGGGGCGGGCGGTATCGCCGAGGGTGGAATTGAGCCAGTCGTTCAGCGACATGCCGGCGCGGCGCGCGGCGGCCTCGGCCCTCTCGCGCACGGATGGATCGATGCCTTCAACACTCCACGATACGCGCGAATTCATGCTCTCGTCCGGTTCCGACTCCGGCGCGCCAACCTGCGCCTCCAGCCTCCCCGCGCGTCCCAATCAAGAGACAATCGAATTCCGCGCAGGTCGTCTGCCTCAGAAATCGACTTTTTCGTGTTACGGTAAATAACCAGTTAAGGAATGGGCCGCCGGCTCCGGAAAGTTACTGTTCCGGTCAAATTGCCGGTCAATTTGTTTGGCCGCTGGGGCCGGCCGGGAGGGCCTGCAGGGCCTCCTCGCACCACTCCACCACGATCCGCTCGTGGCGCACGCCGAGGCGAAGCGCCAGCAGCTTGCCCATGTCGGCCGGCGAGGCGGTTCCGTCAGGAAACCGCTTTTGCAGAATGCGTTCGTAGCGGGAAGCGCGGTCGCGGTGGTGTTCCAGCCGGGCCATCAGGTCGGCCCGCAGGGGGCCGATGTCGACGCCGTCGAGCGCGTAGAGCCGCACCAGCAGGTCATCCTTGATCGACGGCGGCACGCTCGGCCGTGCCCCCCAGTGCCGCAGCGCCGCCCGGCCCTCGGGTGTCAGGGTGTAGACCAGCTTGTTGGGCTTGCCGGTCTGCACCACCTCGCAGCCTTCGATGTGGCCGCGGTCGCGCAGCTTGGTCAGCTCGCGGTAGATCTGCTGGTGGTTGGCTTTCCAGTAGAAGCCGATCGACGCATCGAACGTCTTGGCGAGCTCATAGCCCGTCATCGGACCTTCGGTCAGGCAGGCCAGGATTGCGTCACCGAGCGCCAAGCACGAGTCCTCCAGAATTCTTGACAATATGCATCAAAGTGCATATGCGTCAATGTGCATATGATGGCGCGCCAGCCGCGCCGTCATGGACAGGAGACGTCCGATGAGCATGACCGGCCTCGACAAATGGTACGGCTACATGAAGTCCCATGACCGCGCGGCGCTGTGGGACCTGCTGCACCCGGACGCGGTGTTCGAAAGCCCCGTCGTGCACACGCCGCAGCGCGGTCGCGACATCACCTTCAAATATCTGGCGAGCGCGGACAAGGTCCTGGGTGGCCCCGGCTTCGCCTATACCGGCGAATGGCGCAGCGACACCGGCGCGGTACTCGAATTCCAGACCGAGATCGACGGCATCAAGCTCAACGGCGTCGACATCATCACCTTCGATGCCGATGGCCGGATCACCAATTTCAAGGTGATGGTGCGCCCGCTCAAGGCGATCAACCTGCTGCACCGGCTGATGGGCGAGCAACTGGCGGCCGGCGCCGCAAGTGCAGCAGCCGCGACCCTGAAGTAGCTCCCTATGCCCTGTGGAACCGGATAAGGTTCTTTCTGAAACCCAATGATTGCTGCGGCTCCCTTCCATGGAGCGAGCCAGCCGGGAGGATGCTAATGCCGATCTACAAAGCCCCTGTGGAAGACGTCACCTTTCTGCTCAACGACGTGTTTCAGATCGACCGCTACGACAACCTTCCAGGCTTCAGCGACGCTTCCGCCGATGTGCGCGATGCGATCCTGGGCGAGGCCGCCAAGCTCAGCGAACAGGTGCTGCAGCCGCTCAACCGCGTCGGCGATCTCGAGGGCTGCAAGCGCCATGACGACGGCGCCGTGACCACGCCGAAGGGCTTCAAGGCCGCGTTCAAGCAGGTCGCCGAAGGCGGCTGGCTCGGACTGTCGGCCCCGACGGAATATGGCGGGCAGGGCCTGCCGGTCACGCTGACCCAGGCGGTCACCGAGTTCCAGTCCTCGGCCAACATGGCGTTTTCGATGTATGGCGGCCTCACCATGGGCGCCACCGCGGCGCTGATGGTGCATGGCAAGCCCGACCAGAAGAAGATGTTCGTGCCGAAGATGGTGGCCGGCGAGTGGGCCGGCACCATGAACCTCACCGAGCCGCAATGCGGCACTGATTTGGGCCTGCTGCGAACCAAGGCCGTCAAGCAGGACGACGGCAGCTACAAGATCACGGGCACCAAGATCTTCATCTCCTCCGGCGAGCATGACCTCACCGAAAACATCATCCATCTGGTGCTGGCGCGCATCGAGGGTGCGCCGGCCGGCATCAAGGGCGTTTCGCTGTTCGTGGTGCCCAAGATCCTGGTCAATGCCGATGGCTCGCTGGGCGCGCGCAACGGCGTCACCTGCGGGTCGATCGAACACAAGATGGGCATTCACGGCAATTCCACCTGCGTGATGAATTACGACAGCGCCACCGGCTGGCTGATCGGTGAGGAAAACAAGGGCATGCAGGGCATGTTCGTGATGATGAACGAGGCCCGGCTCGGTGTCGCCGTGCAGGGGCTGGCGCAGTCCGAAGTCGCCTACCAGAATGCGGCGAACTACGCCCGCGAACGGCTGCAAGGCCGCTCGCTCACCGGCGCCAAGGAGGCGGACAAGCCGGCCGATCCGATCATCGTGCATCCCGACGTGCGCCGCACCTTGCTCACCATCCGCGCCTTCAACGAGGCGGCGCGCGCCATGGTGATCTGGACCGCGTTGAAGAGCGACGTCGCCCACCGCTCCAGCGATCCCAAGGATCGCCAGGAGGCCGACGATCACATGGGGCTGATGACGCCGATCATGAAGGGCGTCATGACCGATGTTGGGTTCTCCAACTCGGTGCTGGCGCAGCAGATGTATGGCGGCCACGGCTATATCGCCGAGCACGGCATGGAGCAGTTCGTGCGCGATGCCCGCATCGCCATGCTCTATGAGGGCGCCAACGGCATTCAGGCGCTCGACCTCGTCGGCCGCAAGCTGCCGCGTGACGGCGGCCGCGCTGTGATGGCGTTCTTCGGCGAAGTCGCCGCCTTCGCCAAGGATCACGGCGGCGACGAGGCCATGAGGCCCTATGTCGCGCCGCTCTCCGACGCGCTCGGCCATCTGCAGCAGGCCACCACCTGGCTGATGCAGAACGCGATGATGAAGCCCGACAATGCCGGTGCTGCCGCCACCGATTACATGCAGCTGTTCGGTCTCGTCACCTTCGCCTATATGTGGGCGCGGATGGCGAAAGTCGCCCAGGACAAGATTGCGGGCAGCGGCGCGACCCCCTATCTCTCCACCAAGCTCGTCACCGGCCGCTTCTTCATGGAAAGGATGCTGCCGGAAACCGCGCTTCACCTTGCCCGCATCCAGACCGGATGCGACACCACGATGGAATTGGCGGCGGAAGCTTTCTGATCGGGAAGGCTTTCGCAGCCCGGAATTCTTCCCAAAGCAGGACTGACCGCGAGAGCTTCCAGCTCGCCGAAATATTATAATCCTCATACCAGGAGGGCTTGATGCCTGAGGCATATATCTACGATCACGTTCGCACGCCGCGCGGCCGCGGCAAGGCCGATGGCGCGCTGCATGAGGTGACCGCGGTGGCGCTGGCCACGGTGCCGCTGAAGGCACTCAAGGAGCGCAACAATCTTGGGGAAGACGTTGTCGACGACGTCATTCTCGGCGTGGTCGATCCGGTCGGCGAAGCCGGCTCCGACATCGCGCGTTTCGCGGCCATGAATGCCGGCCTCGGCGAAGCCGTCCCCGGCATCCAGATCAGCCGCTTCTGCGCCTCCGGTCTCGATGCGGTGAATTTCGCCGCCGCCCAGATCATGAGCGGGCAACATGAACTGGTCATCGGCGGCGGTGCCGAATCGATGAGCCGGGTCGGCATCGGCGCCTCCGGCGGCGCCTGGCCGATGGACCCCTCGATCGCGGTGCCTACCTACTTCATGCCGCAGGGCGTGTCGGCCGACCTGATCGCCACCAAATACGGTTTTTCGCGCGATGACGTCGATGCCTATGCGGTGCAGAGCCAGCAGCGTGCGGCGAAAGCCTGGGACGAGGGCCGCTTCAAGAATTCGGTGGTGCCGGTCAAGGACATCAACGGCCTCACCATCCTCGCCAAGGACGAGCACATGCGTCCCACCACCACGATGCAGTCGCTCGGCCAGTTGCAGGCCTCGTTCGCAGCGGTCGGCGCCATGGGCGGCTTCGATGCGGTGGCGATCCAGTCGCATCCGGAAATCGAGCGCATCAATTACGTGCACCATGCCGGCAATTCGTCGGGGATCGTCGACGGCGCCGGCGCCGTGCTGCTCGGCAGCAAGGAAGCAGGCAGCAAACACGGATTGAAACCGCGAGCAAAAATCCGCGCCTTCGCCAATATCGGCTCGGAGCCGGCGATGATGCTGACCGGTCCGGTCGACGTCACCGAAAAGCTGTTCGAGCGCTCGGGCATGAAGAAATCGGACATCGACCTGTTCGAGCTGAACGAAGCCTTCGCCTCGGTGGTGCTGCGGTACATGCAGGCCTTCGACATCGATCCATCCAAAATCAACGTCAATGGCGGCGCCATCGCGCTCGGCCATCCGCTCGGCGCCACCGGTGCGATGATCCTCGGCACCGTGCTCGACGAGCTCGAGCGCACCAACAAGTCGACCGCTCTCGTCACGCTCTGCATCGGCGGCGGCATGGGCACGGCGACCATCATCGAGCGGGTGTAAATTCGTAGGGTGGGCAAAGGCGCGCTTGCGCCGTGCCCACCAGACCCCTGCATTGACGAAGATGGTGGGCACGGCGTGAAGAACGCCTTTGCCCACCCTACGATTAGGCGACAGCGGTCGCCGCGACCGCACTGAGCAGCGGAACATCCGGAAGCGCCATCAAGGCGGGCTTGGCAAAATGGTAACCCTGGAACAGCGAAATACCGGCGGCGCGCAGAACGGTGAGTTCGTCGTCGTTCTCGACGCCTTCGCCCAGCACCTGAATGTCGAGCGTGCGGGCGATGCCGACGATGCCGGCGACGATCGCCTGCTTGGCGCGGCTGAGATGAATGTCGCGCAGCAGTTCCATGTCGATCTTGATCAGGTCCGGCTGCAGCTTGCACAGCAATCCGAGCCCGGCATAGCCGGCGCCGAAATCGTCCAGCGCGGTCCAGAACCCAAGCTTGCGGTACGCCTCGACGATCCGCTGCACGTGAGCGGGGTCTTCCATCTTCTCGTTCTCGGTGAACTCAAACATCAGGTTCCGGTGCGGGAACCCGGCGCGCTTGGCGG
Source organism: Pseudomonadota bacterium (assembly GCA_040390145.1). Classification (GTDB taxonomy): domain Bacteria; phylum Pseudomonadota; class Alphaproteobacteria; order Rhizobiales; family Xanthobacteraceae; genus Bradyrhizobium. Next base: position 13,933 of record JAZJYY010000081.1, on the reverse strand, counting down.
CGGCGAGCGATTTCTGAATGCAGGCATTCGGCTCGTAGACCGCGTTCGGCATGAAATTGATCGAGAGCCGCAGGTCCTGTCCTGCGAACAGCCGTCCGGCAGTCTCGATCGCCATCACCCGCGCCGCCTGATCGAACCGGTAGCGCTGTTCCTCGGTAACCTGGTTCAGGATCGAGAACGCGGATTCGCCATTGACGCCGCGCACCAGCGCTTCGTAGCCCCAGACGCGGTGGTTGGTGACATCGACGATCGGCTGGAACGCCATCTTGAATTCAAAGGGAAGCGCGACGTCGTCGCGGCATCCGACACAAACATTACCCATGGATTGGCCCATCACTGACTGAACGTGGGGGAAAGCTAACCCACGAGTGATTGACCGCTCCTTAAAGTAGATAAGAGCGAAACCGGACAGAGGAACAACCACATGGCCTTCAAGAATTTCAAGCTGGAAACCGACGCCGACGGTATCATGCTGGTGACTTGGGACACTCCGGGCCGCTCCATGAACGTGCTCGACGAGACCTCGGTTACGGAACTCGAGGAGATCGTCAAGCAGACCTCCGCCGACGCCGCCGTGAAGGGCGTCGTCATCACCTCGGGCAAGGAGGCGCTGTGCGCCGGCGCTGACCTCTCGATGCTGGAGGGCATGAGCCACCAATATGCCGAGATGCTGAAGGCCAAGGGCGAGGTCGCGGCCAATCAGGTGCTGTTCGACCAGAGCCGCCGCTTCTCGCAGGTGTTCCGCAATATCGAAACCTCGGGCAAGCCGTGGGCTGCCGCAATCAACGGGCTGGCGCTCGGCGGCGGTTTTGAACTGACGCTGGCCTGCCACTACCGGGTTGCCGCCGCGAATCCGAAGACCCGGCTCGGGCTGCCCGAGATCAAGGTCGGCCTGTTCCCCGGCGCCGGCGGCACCCAGCGCGTGCCGCGCATCGTGTCGCCGCAGGATGCCATGCAGCTGCTGCTGAAGGGCGAGGCGATCAATCTCGACAAGGCCAAGGCGCTGAACCTGATCCATGCGATCGTTCCCCCGGCCGATCTGATCCAGGCGGCCAAGGACTGGATCAAGGGCGGCGGCAAGGCGATCGCGCCCTGGGATGAAAAGGGTTTCAAGCTCCCCGGCGGCCCGGTGTTCTCCAAGAACGGCATGATGATGTTCCCGGCCGGCAACGCCATCTTCCGGCGCGAGACCTATGACAATTATCCGGCCGCCCGCGCCATCATGAGCTGCGTCTATGAAGGCCTGCAGTTGCCGATCGACGCGGCGCTCCGCGTCGAGTCGCGCTACTTCACCAAGATCCTGCGCAGCAAGGAAGCGGCGGCAATGATCCGCAGCCTGTTCCTGTCGATGCAGGAATTGAACAAGGGCGCGCGGCGCCCGCAAAACGTGCCGCCGACCAAGGTGAAGAAACTGGCGATCATCGGCGCCGGCTTCATGGGCGCCAGCGTCGGCTACGTCTCGGCGCGCGCCGGCATCGACGTGGTGCTGATCGACCGCGACCAGGCCAGCGCCGACAAGGGCAAGGGCCACGCCAAGGCCGTGATCGACGATCTGATCAAGAAGGGCCGCGCCAAGGAAAGCGACAGCGAGGCGATCCTCGGCCGCATCACCGCGACCGCCGATTACGACGTGCTGAAGGATTGCGATCTCATCATCGAAGCCGTGTTCGAGGATCGCAAGGTCAAGGCGGAGACCTACGCCAAGGCCCAGCCGCTGCTGAAATCCGACGCGATCTTCGCCTCCAACACCTCGACGCTCCCCATCAACTCGCTGGCGGAGGAGTTCAAGGACCAGGGCAAGTTCATCGGCATCCACTTCTTCTCGCCGGTCGAGAAGATGATGCTGGTGGAAATCATCGTCGGCAAGAACACCAACGATGTCGCGCTTGCGACCGCGCTGGATTACGTGCGGGTGATCGGCAAGACCCCGATCGTGGTCAATGACTCCAGGGGCTTCTTCGCCAACCGCTGCGTGCTGCGCTTCACCGCCGAAGGCCTGGAAATGCTGATGGAAGGCGTGCCGCCGGCGATGATCGAGAACACCGCGAAAATGGCGGGGATGCCGGTCGGACCGCTGTCGCTGTCGGACGAAGTCGCACTCGATCTCGTGCTCAAGATCATGAAGGCGACCGAGGCCGATCTGGGCGCCAACGCCATCGACCAGAACCAGAAGAAACTGCTGGTGGAAATGGTCGAGAAGCAGGGCCGCTTCGGCCGCAAGAACGGCAAGGGATTTTACGATTATCCCGAAAAGGGCAAGGGCCAGAAGAGCCTGTGGACCGAGCTCGCCGGCCTGCAGTCCAAACATCTCGATCCCGACACCCTCGACATCGAGGAAATGAAGCAGCGTTTCCTGGTGGTGCAGGCGGTGGAAGCCGCGCGCACCGTGGAAGACCACGTCATCACCGACATGCGCGAGGCTGACGTCGGCTCGATCCTCGGTTTCGGCTTCGCGCCCTTCACCGGCGGCACGCTGTCCTATATCGACTTCATGGGCACGAAAAACTTCGTCGAGCTGTGCCACAAGCTCGAGGCCAAATACGGCTCCCGCTTCACGCCGCCGAAACTGCTGGTCGAAATGGCCGCCAAGGGCGAGACCTTCTACGGCCGCTTCCCGCCGAAGAAACTGGCGGAGAAGGCGGCGTAAGATCTCTTACCTCTCCCGCTTGCGGGGGAGGTCGACGCGCGGGTGGGGGAAGTTCTATCCACCCCCACCGGTGCCGCGGACAGAGCCCCCACCCCGGCCCTCCCCCGCAAGCGCGGGAGAGGGGGCGCAGCGAGCAGGCCTTGGTTAAAGGCACTCAGGATCGACATCCGATGCGAAGCGTTATCGTTCTCGGCGCCGGAATGGTCGGGGTCTCCACCGCGCTGCAGTTGCAGCGCCGCGGCTGGTCCGTCGTGCTGGTCGATCGCAAGCCGCCCGGCCGCGAGACGAGCTACGGCAATGCCGGCTTCATCCAGAGCGAAGCTGTGCGGCCCTATCCGATGCCGCGTGATCTTGCGACGCTGGCGGCGATCGCGACAGGGCGCGCCAACGATGTCCATTACGGCGTCAGTTCGCTGCCGCGGCATCTTGGTCCCTTGCTGCGGTACTGGTGGCATTCCGCGCCGGATCGGCACGACCGCATTTCGCAGGCTTACGCGCGGCTCATCGCAAAGGCGACGAGCGAGCATGACGTGCTGATTCGGGAAGCTGGCGCCGATAATCTGGTGCAGCGAAACGGCTATCATTCCCTGCGCCGCACCCAGGCAGCGCTGGATGAAGTGGCGGCGGTCGCCGAGACGCTGGCGGCCGAATTCGGCGTGCGATCGGAAATCATCAGCCCGGCACAGCTTGCCGCGGCCGAGCCCGGGCTCAACGAGACCGGGGCGGGGGCTGTTCACTGGCGCGACCCCTGGACGGTCTCGGACCCGGGCGGGCTCGTCTCCGCCTATGCCGACCTGTTCACACGCAACGGCGGCACCTTCGTCAACGGCGATGCAGCCACGTTGGCGCCGACGGCTGCCGGCTGGACGGTTCAATCCGATAAGGGCCCGATCGCTGCCGAGGCGGCCGTGGTGTCGCTGGGTCCATGGTCTCCCGATCTCCTGCGAAAATTCGACTATCGTTTTCCGATGCTTCGCAAGCGTGGTTACCACCGGCATTTCAGCGGCGGAGGTCGGCTCAATCTGCCGCTGCACGATCCCGCGTTCGCCTACGCCATGGCGCCGATGGCGAAGGGATTGCGGATTACGTCCGGCGCCGAATTGATGGGACCGGAAAGGCTGCCGCAGTCGCGCCAACTCGATCGCGCCGAGCAGGCGGCGCGGCGGCTTGTCGACCTCGGCACGGCGGTCGAGGCTGAACCCTGGAGCGGCGTTCGCCCCTGCATGCCCGACATGCTGCCGGTCGTGGGACCGGCGCCGAAGCACAAGGGTTTGTGGATGCATTTCGGGCACGGCCATCACGGCCACACGCTCGGGCCTACGACCGGCCGCATGCTGGCGGAGTTGATGAACGGCGAGGAGCCCTTCACCGACGCTGCGCCTTTCAGTCCTGCGCGGTACTGATCCTCGCCGAACAGAAAAAAAAGGCCGGATCATCGATCCGGCCCTTCGCGTTATCGCTATCTTCGAAAAGGCTTACGCCGCCGCCTTCATCAGGCCTTCCTTGGTCAGCGCTTCCTGCACCGCCGGACGGGCGCCGACGCGGGCCTTGTAGGCGAGCAGGTTCGGCATTGCGGCGAGATCGAACTTCATCCGCTCGGCCCAGGACAGCATCGTGAACAGGTAGCCGTCGGCGACGGTGAACTGCTTGCCCATCAGGTAGTCTTTGCCGGCCAGCGCGCCGTCGAGGTATTTGAACTTGCCCATCACGCGCTCCTTGAAGAACGCCTTGGCGTCGTCGGCCAGCACCGGCGAGAACATCGGGCCGAAACTCTTGTGCACTTCCGAATTGAGGTAGGTGAGCCACTCCAGCAGCTTGTAGCGTTCGGCGCTGTCGCGGGCGGGCGCCAGATTCTTGGTCGAAACCTTGTCGGCGATGATCTGGACGATGACCGGGCCTTCGGTGACCACTTCGCCGGAGTCCAGCACCAGCGTGGGTACCTGGCCCTTGGGGTTGATGCCGAGGAAATCGTCACCGTTTTCGAGCTTTTTGGTCTTGAGATCGACCTTGACCAGGTCATAGGGCAGGCCGGCCTCGAGCAGCGCGATATGGGGCGACAGCGAGCAGGCGCCGGGGGAATAATACAGTTTCATGGAGTTTTCCTTCCCTTTTACTATTGGCTATATGGGACCGGGCGATTAAATGCATCTGCATGAAATAGTCAAGATTGATGCAGGTGCATTTAGTGCGGTACACTGTGTTCTGATATTGTGGGCTGGACCATGAAGCGCAAACCATCGACCGAGGCGACCGCCGCCTGGATCCGCCTGATGCGGGTGCAGAGCCGGGTGCTGGATGCCGTCGAGCAGGAGCTGAAGAAGGCCGGCTTTCCGCCGCTGGCCTGGTATGACGCGCTGCTCGAACTGTCGCGGGCGCCGTCGGGCGAAATGCGCCCGGTCGAGCTGGAAAAACAGATGCTGATTCCGCAATATTCGACCTCGCGGCTGATCGACCGGCTGGTGGACGAGGGGCTGGCGGCGCGGCGCGAATGCAAGATCGACAAGCGCGGCCAGTTCGTCGAAATCACCGAGGCCGGACGCGAGCTGCAGAAGAAGATGTGGAACGCCTATTCCGCCGCGATCGAAAAACACGTCGGCTCGAAATTGTCCGATGCGGATGCCGTCAAGCTCTGCGGCCTGCTCGACCGGCTGGGCTGCTCCTGCGGCGAGGCGCCGGTGCTCGCCGCCAGAGACGGCGCGCCCGCCCGATGATATCTTTTTTTCCGCAAGTGTCCCCGGGCCGGTCGGTCCGCGGATACCCCCGACACCGCGCGCGTTCGTTTGCAGCGCCCCACATCCGGAATTCGAATGGCGCGTGATCAGATCGATATGACGCCGCTGCAGTCGCGCGACGAATTGGTGTCGTGGCTGGCGGACGGCGTGAAGCCTCCTTCCGAATTCCGGATCGGCACCGAACACGAGAAAACCCCGTTCACGCTGCAGGGCCATCATCCCGTGCCGTACGAGGGCGCGCGCGGCATCGGCGCCGTGCTGGAGGGCATGCAGCTCCTGCTAGGCTGGGAGCCGATCATGGAGCGCGGCAACATCATCGGCCTGTACGATGTCACCGGCGGCGGCGCGATCTCGCTGGAGCCCGGCGGGCAGTTCGAACTGTCGGGCGCGCCGGTCGAGACCGTGCACCAGACCCAGTCCGAGCTGATGGCGCATCTGGCGCAAGTGCGCGAGGTCGCAACACCGCTGGGCATCGGCTTTCTCGGGCTCGGCATGACGCCGTCATGGTCGCGGGCGCAGATTCCGATGATGCCGAAGGGCCGCTACAGGATCATGACCGACTACATGCCGAAGGTCGGCCAGTACGGCCTCGACATGATGTACCGGACCTGCACGGTGCAGACCAATCTCGACTTCTCGTCGGAGGCCGACATGGTCAAGAAGCTCAGGGTGTCGGTCGCCCTGCAGCCGATCGCGACCGCGCTGTTCGCCAATTCGCCGTTCACCGAGGGCAAGCCGAACGGCTTCCTGTCGTTCCGTTCCGAGATCTGGCGCGACACCGACAATGCGCGGTCGGGGATGATTCCATGGGCATTCGAGGACGGCATGGGGTTCGAACGCTGGGTCGATTACGCCCTCGACGTGCCGATGTATTTCGTGAAACGCGGCGACGAATATATCGACGTCTCCGGGTCGTCGTTCCGGGCGTTTTTCGAGGGACGCAACAATTCGTTCCCCGGCGAGCGCCCGACCCTGTCGGACTGGGCCAACCACCTGTCGACGATTTTCCCCGAGGTGCGGCTGAAGCGCTACCTGGAAATGCGCGGCGCCGATGGCGTGCCGTGGGGACGGTTGCCGGCGCTGCCGGCGTTCTGGGTCGGACTGCTCTATGACGATACCGCCCTCGACGCCGCCTGGGACCTCGTGAAGCACTGGAACGCCGGAGAGCGGCAGCGGCTGCGCGACGACGTGCCGCGCTTCGGCTTCAAGGCCCGGATCCGCGACCGCTATCTGTTCGAAATCGCCAGGGAATGCGTGGCGCTGGCGCATTCGGGCCTGCGGCGGCGTCAGCGCATCGACCACCTCGGCCGTGACGAGAGCCGGCATCTGGAGCCGCTGGAGCGGATTATCGACTCCGGCCACACCCCCGCCGAGGAGATGCTGGAAAAATTCAATGGCCCCTGGCATGGCTCGGTGGAACCGGCCTATGACGAATACGCTTTCTAACTCAGGCGGTTGAACGGCGTTCATCCGCCATACAGGTTGGCAGCGATCAAATGGCCGGCCGCGAACCGCGGGTGAAGTCCAATCAGTCGAAAGCGACAGGGTATGTGGAGAGGCCGCCTGCTCAGGGCGTGTTGGGTGGTATTCGCCATGCTGGCGTTCACCACGGCCACCCGACCCGTTCTGGCTCAGGCCAGTTTCGACCGTCCGGGCGGCGATTATCACAGCGGGCTGATCCCCTCCGGCGATCCGGCGGATTGCGCCCTGGCGTGCGAGCGCGACCGGCGTTGCCGGTCATGGAGCTTCAACTATCCGACCGACGTCAAGGACGGCGCGGTGTGCTGGCTGAAGAACACGGTGCCGCCGCGGATCCACAGCACCTGCTGCGTCTCGGGGGTCCGCGGCGCCGGCGTGGTCGAGCCGAAGAACGACAAGATCGAAACCTCGATCGACCGGTTCGGCGGCGACTACCGCAATTTCGACGTCAGCAGCGGCACGGAGGGCGACGACGAATGCAAGGCGGCCTGCACCGCCGACAACAAGTGCCGCGCCTGGACCTATGCCCGCCCGGGCTATGCCGGCAAGGCCGCGCACTGCTTCCTGAAAAAAGACATCAAGCCGCCGCGGCGCAAGGCCGGGTTCATCTCGGGCGTGGTGCGGTAAAAAAGTTTGTCGTCCCGGACAAGCGACCGCAGGGAGCGCCGATCCGGGACGACAGCGAATTCAATCCGCCGGCAGCACCGTGACCTCCGGCCACAGCTTCTTCCAGCGCGCCGCCTTGCGTGCGTAGTTCGCCGGCGAAAAATTCGGCCCGGGATTCGGCAGCACCACCATGCCGGCGATATCGTCGAAGCCGTCGGGCGCATAGACGTCGTAACCGTCGCGCGTGCGACGGATTCCGACCTTGGTATTTTTGGTGAGGAAGCGGTCGATGCCCTCGGTCGAGGACCGCAATGGCGGGTAGGGCAGGCCGTGCTTTTCCGGATACCAGAGATGGACGCGGGCCTGGTTGCGCGCTTCGACCGTGACGCCGAGGCTTGCGAATGCATTCTGCAATTGCCGGATCACGGCGTCCTCGGCCGCCCATGACGTGTCGGGGTCGAAATAGAACACGTCATAGTCGTTGATGCCGTAATCCAGCGCGCGATCCGCCAGCCCGTTCCAGACGGTCTGCACCAGGCATCCCGAGACCAGCCACGCATCAGGCAGTGCGAGGCGGAAGAGTTCATCCGATATCGCCGCGTTGACGGGATTGCGAAGCGCGGCAGCGAGGAATTCGGATTGGTTCATGGCAGTTTTGTAGGGTGGGCAAAGATCCCGCCGTAGCTCGAAGAGCGAGGGCGGAAGCGTGCCCACCATGATGTGCGCAAACGAAGATGGTGGGCACGGCGCGAAGGCGCGCCTTTGCCCACCCTACAAGTCTATCAATGCACCGCGGTAAAAAACCGCGCGCCGCGAAAGCCGGACAGCCAGGTCCATACCGGCTGGCTGCGCATGCCGAGGTCCCAGGATCCGACCACGGTGTCGGCGCGGCCGACCAGATTGTCCATCGGCAACAGCCCGACGCCGCCTTCGCGCACCGGCACGCGGCTGTCGGCGGAATTGTCGCGGTTATCGCCGAGCACGAACAGCTGGTCCGGCGGCACCGTCACTTCCGGCGTGTTGTCGAGCCTTCCATTGTCGCGCATCTTGAAGATCGCGTGGCTGACGCCGCCGGGCAGCGTCTCGATGAAGCGCGGGGCCGGTTCGCCGCGGCCGTCGCCGTCTTCCGACGATCCGACGCCGTCGGGTTTCAGCGCGGCGGCATGGTTGTTGATGAAGAGCTGGCCCTGCCGCATCTGGATGCGGTCGCCGGGCAGGCCGACGACGCGCTTGACCCAGGCCTGCGAGCGGTCGCCCGGCCATCGGAACACGACGACGTCGCCGCGCTTCGGCGTTTCCGGGAATACCCGCCCGGTCTCCGGCAGGTTGATCTGGATCGGCAGCGACGAGGTGCCGTAGCCGTAAGCGTATTTCGAGGCCAGCAGCGCGTCGCCGATCAGCAGCGTCGGCTCCATCGATCCCGACGGGATGTAGAATGGCTCGGCGATCGCGCCCTTGGCGACGAACACGACCGCCACGATGGCCGCGAGTTGCATGGCCTGGCCGCGCCAGCTGGTTGCCTTCGGCGGCGTGGATTCGCTCTCGACGCTCACTAGCCTGTCCCTCCGACCGTGATGCGCTCCATGCGCAGCGTCGGCTGGCCGACGCCGACCGGCACGCCCTGGCCGTTCTTGCCGCAGGTGCCGATCCCGCTATCGAGCGCCAGATCGTTGCCGACCATGGTGATGCGATGCAGGTCGGTCGGCCCGTTGCCGATCAGCATGGCGCCCTTCAGGGGCGCGCCGAGCTTGCCGTTCTCGATCTTGTAGGCCTCGGTGCACTGGAACACATATTTGCCCGAGGTGATGTCGACCTGGCCGCCGCCGAAATTGGCGGCATAGATGCCGTTCTTCACCGAGGCGAGGATTTCAGCGGGGTCGCGCTGCCCCGCCAGCATGTAGGTGTTGGTCATGCGCGGCATCGGCACATGGGCGTAGCCCTGGCGGCGGCCGTTGCCGGTCGGCTTCATGTTCATCAACCGGGCGTTCTGGCGGTCCTGCATGTATCCCACCAGAATGCCGTCCTCGATCAGCACGGTGCGGTTGGTCGGGGTGCCCTCGTCGTCGATCGACAGCGAGCCGCGCCGCGACGCCATGGTGCCGTCGTCGACCACGGTGACGCCCTTGGCGGCAACCTGTTGGCCCATCAGGCCTGCAAAAGCAGAAGTCTGCTTGCGGTTGAAATCGCCCTCGAGGCCGTGCCCGACCGCCTCATGCAGCATCACGCCGGGCCAGCCGGCGCCGAGCACCACGTCCATTTCGCCGGCGGGCGCCGGCACCGATTCCAGATTGACCAGCGCCTCGCGGATCGCGCCGTCGGCGGCGTCGCGCCATGCCTTGGTCTCGATGAAGCGCGCGTAAGGTTCGCGGCCGCCATAGCCCTTGCTGCCGCTCTCCTGCCGGTCGCCCTGTCCGGCCACCACGTTGACGTTGACCCGCACCAGCGGGCGGATGTCGCGGTAGCTCTCGCCGTCGGGCCGCAGGATTTCCACCACCTGCCAGGTCGCATACAGGCTGACCGTCACCTGCCGCACCCGCGGATCCTTGTCGCGGACATAGGCGTCGATCTCGGCCAGCAGCTTGATCTTGCTCTCGAAGCCCGGCGCATCCAGCGGATTTTCGTCGCCATAGAGCCGCACATTGGTATGCGCCGGCGCCGCCGCCAGTTTACCGCTGTAGCCGCCACGCACCGCATGGACCGCATCGGCGGCGCGGATCAGCGCCGGCAGCGACACGTCGGAGGAATGCGCATAGCCGACCGCGTCGTCCTTGACCGCGCGCAGCCCAAACCCCTGGGCGGTGTCGTAGGTGGCCTGCTTCAGCCGCCCATTGTCGAACATCAGCGCCTCGGACTGGCTGAATTCCAGGAACAACTCGCCGTCGTCGGCCCCCTCCAGCCCGCGCGCCACCTGATGGCGGACGGCATCGCGGTCGAGATTGGCGCGGTCGAGCAGGGAGGTTGTGGGGGTCATGGGGGGATCCGTTGTGGGAGATGCTGGAATCCAAGATAGTTGCTTCACGGCCGTTCCGCGAGAGGCGGTATCGACCGCTTGGGGCAGGAATGATCGCTATGCCGGTGGATATTGTTCCGATTGAGGAAGGCCATATCGAGGGATTTCACCGAACCCTCGATATCGTCGCCCGGGAGCGGCGGTATCTGGCGTTCCTCGAGGCGCCGCCGCTGGAGAGTATCCAGGCCTTCGTGCGCGACACCATCAAGCGCGGCCGTCCCCAATTTGTCGCGGTAGCGGCGGGCGAAGTGGTCGGCTGGTGCGATGTCCTGCCGAAGGACCGGCCGATCTATGCCCGGACCGGCGTGCTGGGCATGGGCCTTCTGCCGGAGTTTGGCGGCCAGGGGATCGGCACTGACCTGATCCGGCGCTCGCTCGACGCGGCCAGGACATTGGGGCTTCACCGCGTCGAGCTCACGGTCCGCGAAAACAACACCGGCGCGGTGGCGCTTACAAAAAAGCCGGCTTCGAAGTTGAGGGCCTGCAGCGCGACGCGGTTCAGGTCGATGGCGTGTACGAAAACGTGATCTTCATGGCCGTATTGTTGGAGTGAGGCGCGGCTCCCTCACGGCAGCTTGGGGCGCGCCGGCCTCGCGATCGCCGAAATGCCTCCCGAAACATTGCTGCGCCGAGCCTCAATTGGTGCTAGATTTCCCGCATGGATTACCAGCACATCATCTCCATCGAACCGGGCAAGCGTGGCGGTCGGCCTTGCATTCGGCATATGCGGATTGCGGTGGCGGATGTGCTCGGTTGGCTCGCGGCCGGCCAGACCCATCAACAAATCTTCGACGATTTCCCCGAATTGACCGAGGACGATATCCGGGCCTGCCTCGCCTATGCCGCCGACCGTGAAAGGCGACTTGTCACCGCCTCATGAAGCTGTTGTTCGACCAAAATCTCAGCTTCAAGCTATGTGATTTGATCGCTGACATTTTCGTCCATCACCACCTCGGCGACGCAGTCGTTGCGGTCGGTCATCCAACTCTAGAAATCAAGGGTGGTCTTGGCGTGGCGGCTTCGGGTGCTCGTTTTCGCCGCGGGGGGAGGCCTTGGGCGGCGCCTTCGTCGGAAACCCGTGTTCCTGCGACCATTTGAGCAGTTCGTCGAACACCGGCTTGAGCGCCTGGGCTGATGGCGTGATCTCGTATTCCACGCGTGGGGGCACCTCGGGATAGACGGTGCGCTTCACGAGGCCGTTGGCCTCGAGATCGCGCAGCTGCGTGGTCAGCATGTGCTGGGTGACGCCGGGGATCGACTGGCGCAATTCGCCGAAGCGGTGCTTGCGCTGGACCAGCTGCCAGAGAATCTCGCCCTTCCATTTCCCGGCCAGCACGCCGAGCGCGCGTTGAAATTGCGGCATCAGGCCCTCGCACGGCTCGGGTGCGGCAATCTCGTCGCTTTTCTCAATAGTCTGTTTTTTCATACTACCTCAGGAAAACCATCCTACTTGTGTTTTTCATCTTACTCCCGAATTTTGTGTATCGAAAGCCTTCGCGGGCCTGCGATGGAGTTGCGGTCTGCCGCGGGTCGCAAAACAGTTCGAACCAACTCGGGAGTTATTCATGTCACTGGCCGCCACATCGCCGCCACGCTGGACGTCCGTCGGCCTCTGGGTCGTCAGGGGGTTGCTCGCGCTTGTTTTTGTCGGCGCGGGCGGCGCCAAGCTCTATGGCGTGCCGATGATGGTTCAGGAATTCGAGCACATCGGCCTCGGGCAATGGTTCCGCTATCTGACCGGGACACTGGAGCTGCTCGGGGCGTTGTTGATCCTGACGCCGTCGCTCGCGGCGTTCGGCGCGTTGCTGCTGATCGGCATCATGACCGGCGCGATCATCACCCATCTGTTCGTGATCGGCGGCTCGCCTGTGCCCGCGCTGGTGCTGCTGGTGCTGAGCGCGGTCGTGGCCTACGCCAGGCGCGGCCAGTTCGCATCGCTTGCCAGGAACTTGTGAGGCGGTTGCGATGCGCTTTTCCCGTCGTGAATGGACCATTGCCGCAGGCCTGATGCTGGCCTTCGCGGTGCCGCTGGCCGTGACCCTGTGGCTGACGGGATCGCAGGCGGCGCCCGCAAAGCCGGAGACGAAGGCTATTGCAAGGGCCGCTGCGGTCGCGATGCACCGGCTGGTGCTGCCGATCAACACCGACGACCCCACCACGATGCGGGCGCTGATCTCGACTTCGCTCAACCTGCCAAAATACTACCAGGAGCGGAGCGAGGCGTTCACCATCGAAGTCGTCGCCTACAATGCCGGCGTTCACATGCTGCGCGCCGATACCTCGCCGGTGAAGGACCTGCTGCGGGTGCTGAGGTCGGTCAATGCGAATATCCGCTTCGTGGTGTGCGACGCCACCAAGCTCGGCATGGAGCGGCAGGAGGGACGTCCGGTCACGTTGATCGACGGCGTCGAGATCGTGCCGAGCGGACCCGGGCGCATCATCGAATTGCAGGAAGCCGGCTGGTCCTACATCCGATCGTGATACGTGGGTTCATACCTGCGCAGTGGAGCATCCGACATGACGTCGCATCGCAGCCCGACCCGCCGCATTGTTGTCGCGCGGATAATGGGCGCGGCCGCCGCGCTCGCGATCCCGGCCTTGCCCGGTCGCGCCGCAGCCGCCGGGCCGCCGCCCTTTGCAACGGTCCGCCACCAGTTCACGCTGGTGCGCGGCGCACGGCCGGTCCCGCCGGTCGCGATCCCGCGCCTCGGCGGCGGCGTGCTCGACCTGGCTTCCTTCCGCGGCAAGGTGGTGCTGGTCAATTTCTGGGCCACCTGGTGCGCGGCCTGCCGCATTGAACTGCCGATCCTGGATCAACTCGAGGCCAGCCGCCGCGGCGACCTTGCGGTTGTCGCCATCGCCACCGACCGCGAGCGATCCGTGGTCGCGCCCTACGTCAAGCAGCTAAAACTTCGCCAGCTGACGATCGGCTTCGATCCCGGCGGGCTGGTGTCGCGTGCCGGTGCGAGCGGCGATGTCGACACGCCGTTCGCGCTTTACGGCATGCCGATCTCCTTCCTGCTCGGCGTCACCGGGCAGGTCGAAGGCTACATGAGCGGCGAAGCGGACTGGCTCTCGGCCGAGGCGCGCCGATTGTTCGACTACTACGCCAACCAGCGCGCGTGAGGCGAACCGGACTTTGGGCGGGGGCGGGAGTCCCTCACGGCAGCTTGTCGTATCCCTCGCCGATGCCGTTCAGGCTGAGCGGAAACCCGATGCCCTCTTCCGGGGTCTCGAAGATAATGAACGTCGCGGTCTTGGCGGTGCGCAACTGGCCCAGCAGCTTGTCGTCCATCACCACCTCGGCGACGCAGCCATTGGGCAGGCAGCGGACAAAGCCGGCGCGGCCGACGTCCTGGTTGTCGAGCTTCAGGCCGAGCCCGGAGGGCAGCAGCACGCCGAGCGGCGCCACCACCCGCATCAGCTTGCTCTTCTGGTCGGCGGTCTTCAGCACGATCA
>JAZJYY010000080.1:31183-55913 GCA_040390145.1 Pseudomonadota bacterium | reverse complement strand
TCGCCGCCGGAAGGGCTGCGGATGTCGCGATTCCAGGGCGAGCCGTTGCCGGTGCCGATATAGACCATGTTGAGGTCGGGATCGAAGGTGATGGTGTCCCAGGCGGTGCCGCCGCCGCCATTGACCCAGTATTTGCCTTGGGGGTCCCAGGTCTTGGCCGCCGCCGCCATTGATTCGTCTTCGAACGGTTTTGAGGGATCGCCCGGCACCGTGAACCAGCGCCAGGCCTGGTTGCCGGTTTCGGCGTCATAGGCGGTGACATAGCCGCGGGCGCCGTATTCCGCGCCGCCATTGCCGATCACCACCTTGCCGTTGAACACGCGCGGTGCGCCGGTGATGGTGTAGGAATGCTCCTTGCTGACGATGGTATCCTTCTCCCAGACCTTCTGGCCGGTCACTGCGTCCAGCGCGATCAGTCTTCCGTCATAGGCGCCGACGAACACCTTGCCTTTCCACAGCGCGACGCCGCGATTGACCACGTCGCAGCAGCCCTTGTAGCCCTTCTCCTTGTCGATGCCGGGATCGAAGCTCCAGATCCGCTTGCCGGTGCGGGCATCGATGGCGTGCACCACGCTCCATGACGCCGTCACATACATGATGCCGTCGACCACCAGCGGGGTGGCTTCGACGCCGCGGGAGGATTCCAGCGGATAGCTCCACACCAGGCCGAGTTTTTTGACGTTGTCGGTGGTGATCTGGTTGAGCTTGCTGAAGCGCGTTTCGGCGTAGTCGAGGCCGATGGTCGGCCAGTCGTTCGAGGTCGCGGTATTGGCCTTGATCGAGGCGCCGTCGACCGCCGAGGTCACGGCCTTGATGTGATCCGGCGAACCTTTTGCGCTCTGGGCGATGGCGCCGGTGGCTGAAATCGCCATGCCCAGGCCGATGGTCAGGGCGGCGGTGCGAAAATAACGGCGAGCAAAGTCAACGCGCGGCAAACGTGTCATCTTTTCCTCCCAACGATCTCTAGCGGATCTGCCGGGATGGTATGCCCGTGCGGATGATCGCGTCAATCAAAGGTAGAGGCGAAGTGCAAAAGAGAAAAATCGTCTCGCCACAATTTCCGCCAAGCGAAATGCCACGCGTGCCTTACGCACTGCAATATCAAACGTTGTTCAAATTGCACCGATGCGCGCTTGCGCTACATCGGCGACGGTTCGATGCCGGAATGGCTCACCGCTTCCGAAACGAGGTTGCGATCGCTACGCGCCGGCATCGGCTCCTCGTAGTGTCTGACGCCGTCGCGATCGAGCACAAAACTCGGCCGGTAGTTTCTGACCTTGATGTCCTCGACCATCGCCATGCGGCGATTGTCCAGCGTCAGCCATTGTCCATCCAGCCTCGCTGCGGCAACCGCGTGATCCTCGCCGCGGAGGGTGTCGCGCATGATCACGATGCGCAGGTCGTCGGAGGAAACGCCGGCCCGCTGCAACGCAATGAATTTGGCGATGGCGTAGTCTTCGCAATCCCCGGCGCCACGGCTCAGCGTCGCCAGCGGCGAACTCCACACGTCGACCTGCCCATATTGTTCAAGGTCGTCCACCGGCCGGATCGCGAGGTTGATGGCGCGGTTGATCTCGCCGAGGCGGGCGCGGCCGTTGCGGGCCCTGGCGACCTCGACGATGGCGAGAAATTGCCGCGCCGCCGGCGAGGCGCAGCGCTCGGGGTCGCCCTCGCACAGCGCGAGCTGCACCATCTCGTCGTCGAGACGGCGCTGCACGCCCTGCCACTTCGCCAGCAGCCCGCCGCCGGCCAGATGCGATGCGAACAGCCCGAACGGCTCGGCGGATCGCGCGACCGAAACCGGTGCGTCCGGCGAATCCGGCATGCCGGCTGACAGCGCCGGTCCGAACCAGCTCAAGCCGCAGGCAAGTATGACGGCGCGCCACGCGCGCGAGTGACCCGATATCGCCATCCGACGCCCCATGTCCGGGCATCGGCGAAGCTCGTGAGCCCGCGCGTGACCGGATCGTTTCGTCGGTGAGGATGGGCGGGGGAGCTTTTATTCGGCTTAAAGCCGGTCCTGGCGGCCCGGAAAACGCGAAACAGGCTGAAACCGGTCTCGCCAGTTTGCGTAAGATTGTATGGATGGCCGTCGCCGGGTCCCGAAAATCACCTGTGAAGGCGGAGAAGGCCAGTCAGAAGCCGGTAGCCGGCAGGATTTTGCGAAAGGGCTAATTCGCGGGGAAACTCGCTGTATGTAAGCTGGATCACACTGTTTGCTGGGAAATTGATGCACTATCCCTGCCAGCGAACCCAACGGAAAGACGATCCGAGTATCGATTCTTGATCTATACGGAGATCTACCTGAAAGGTGCCTTCTAACAGCCTTCCGGTTGTAAAGTACTTTCAAACGCCAGGCGAATACTTGGAATATTCGATGCCTTGGACGAATAGCCTGGCGTCGTGCCGCTTCGGAATGGACTTTACACAAGCTGAAGATGGTTTCGAAATGCTTCCTGAAGTGATAAGCACGGCTCCTTAGGCAATATTATTTAAAAATTAACCATTTACGGTGGCGCATTGAATTACGCCGGTAAATTTGGGTCGGGCTCGCCGGATATTTTTTCCAGTGCCGGCCTCAAGATCGACGCGCTGGGACACCAGGGCGGCGGCGACAGCGTCACGATTCCCGACGCGCATCTGTTGTTTTCCGGCGACTATTCGCGATCGGGCGCCGACCTGATCGTTTCGGATCAGCTGCATCGCGTGGTGGTGCCGAACTATTTTCATGGCGACAAGCGTCCCGCGCTGCTCTCGCCGGACGGCGCGCCGCTCGATCCCAAGGTCATCGAAGCCCTGACCGGCCACGTTGAATACGCCCAGGCCGCGAGCAGCGCCGCGGCGGCCGCGACCAAGGTGGTCGGCCATGTCGTCAAGATGACCGGCAGCGCCAGCGTCGTGCGCAACGGCGTCACCATCACGCTCAACAACGGCGACAACGTCCTGCAGAACGACGTGGTGCAGACCGGCAGCAACTCCAGCGTCGGCCTCGTCATGATCGACGGCACCACCTTCAACCTCAGCGCCGGCGCGCGCCTGATGCTGAACGACCTGACCTATGACGCCGCCAGCACCTCGAATTCGTCGCTGTTCACGCTGGTGCAGGGCGCGGCCAGCTTCGTCGCCGGCCAGGTCGCCAAGACCGGCGACATGAAGGTCGGCACCCCGATCGCGACCATGGGCATCCGCGGCACCGCGGTGATCCTCGACATCTCCGCGACTGACGGCAAGGTCTCGATCTCGGTCATCGACCAGCGCGATGGCCAGGTTCATGCGGTGCAGGTCTACAATACGCGGGGCGTGCTGATCGGAACGGTGACCAGCAACGGCGGCGGATTGACGCTGACGCCGGTCACGACGTTCGAGGTCATCGCCCAGGAGAGCAACAAGACGCCGGCGCAGGTTGCGACGGAGTTCACCTACCTTGACGCCCTGCTGCAGACCTACAAAACCGGCAAGGACCTATTCCCGGACCTGCCGCAGCACACCGAGAATCTGAACGCCTATCCGAAAACCCCGGGAGGCGCTCCCGGTAGTTCGCCATCCGACTCGCCCTACACCATCAGGCACGCTTTCAACGACCCCGGCGCTCCCGTCGCCAGTCCCCAGACGCAGCCAGCGGGCCAACCCGAAGTCCCGCCGCCGGCACCGGGCGGCGCGGCGCCGCCGCCGGAGGTCGTTCCCCCTGTTGTCGTGGTGGCAGACGCGAAGCCGCTTCCGTTCGTGGTGAACCCGACCACGGTCCCGCAGATATCTTCGGCTCCCGGCGACCATTTCGGCCCCGTCATGAGCGCGTCGGGCGACGTGGTCTACGATCCCGACGGCATCATCTTTTTCCATGATCGGGAAACCGGCACCACGATCAGGGTCACGCCTGCGGGCGACGGCTTTTCATACTCGTCGCAAACCATCAGCGCCGATGGCCGTTACCTCGCCTATCAGGGCACCAACGGCACCGACACGTTCGTTTTCATCTACGCCACCGATCCCTCCGATCCGCACTATCATCAGCAGCTTCAACTGGTGGCCGGCACGTCGCCCGCGCTGAGCGGCGACGGCAGCACGATTCTGGTCGAGCATGGCGGCGACAGCATCGGCATCTACGATCTGCAGGGCCATGTGCTCGGCACCATCACGGCGGCTGGCATCGGCGCCTCGGGGACGGTGTGGAAACCCGCGATCAGCGCCGATGGCCACGTCATTGCATTCTGGAACTGCGACGATGCGACGCCGGGCGGCGCCGGACATCTCTTCACCTATGACCGGACCACCGGCGTGGTCACCGAGATCGCCAGCACCGCTGATGGCGCCGGCCTCAGCGCCGCCTCGTTCAGCGCCGATGGCCGTTACGTCGTCTATCAAAGCGAGGCGCCTGACGGACATTCCGAAATCTATCTCTATGATCTCGCGGCCGGGCAGGTCGTGTTCCACACCGCCAATGCCGCGGGCGCGAGCTACAATCCGGTGCTCAGCGCGGACGGGCATTACATCGTGTTCGCCAGCGATGCGGCGCTGACGCCGGGCGACGGCAACGCCTTCGCCGACACCTACATGGTCGATGTCACCGATCCCAACAATCCGCTGTATTCGCTGGTATCGGTCCGCCCTGACGGCACCTCGGGTGATGCCGATTCGAACCGCGGCGCCACTGTCAGCGCTGGCGGCAAATATGTCGCGTTCGGCAGCAATGCGTCCAATCTGCTGGGTCTGTCCGGCGATCCCGATGGCGGCGAGGGCGACATCTTCATCAGCGACCCGACCTCGGGGCGCAGCGCCATCATCTACCAAAACGCCGCTTCACCGTCGGTGCTGCATGCGGGTGGCGTGATTGACCTCACCGGCGCCAGCAGCGCCGGCGTGACGATCCGTGTCACCGACCAGTTCGGCAATCCGACGTCGCTGTTTACCGCGGGCTTCAATGCCGCCGGCGACCTGCAATGGAGTTTTGACGAAGCGAGAGCCGACTTCGCCGCGCTGCCCTATGGACAGGATGTCAGCCGGCAGTTCCTGATCACGATGACGTCAGGCGATACCAGCACGACGACGCCTGTCACCGTCACCATCCACAATGGGATACAACCTGTTATCACGGTGGCGAATACGGCGCCGACCATCCAGCACGCCGCGATTGCCGCCTCGGAAGGACAGGCGGTGGTGCTGACAGCCGCGGACATCGGCGTCAGCGATTTCAACGATACCGATTTCACTTTCAAGGTGACCGACGTCGCCCATGGCATGTTCCAGGTCTTGGTCGGCGGCGCCTGGCAGAATACGTTTACGTTCACCTCGGCAGAACTGGCCGCTGGCCAGATCCGGTTCCTGCACGATGGCGGCGAGGCGGCGCCGACGTTCTCGATCCAGGCCGACGACGGAGATTCGGTCAATCATCGCAGCAACGTGCTGACGGGAAGCGTCGGCTTCACCAATGTCAACGACGCGCCGGCAATCGACGCCGCATCGCTCGTGGTGTCCGAAGGCGGCACGGTGGTGCTGGATTGGTCGGTGTTCACCCAGACCCATGCTTCGACATTGACGGACTTCTCGATCTACCCGACCCGCGCGGACCTGCCCGCCTTCGCAAGCAGCGGCTCGTTCACCATGGTCGCGGCAGTTTTTCCCTACATCGTCCCCCGCAGTGTCATCGAGGTCAACGATCCCGACAGCAGCAGTTTTGTGTTCACGGTATCGAACGTCACGCATGGCCGGTTCCAGACCACGACCGACGGCGTGAATTGGGCCGACGCCGGCAGCTTCACCAGCGCCGATCTCGCTGCCGGCCATGTCCGCTTCGTCCATGACGGCAGCGAGTTTGCACCGACCTTCTCGATCCAGGCCGACGACGGCGCGGCGCTGGATCATCTCAGCAACGTGTTCGCGGGCAACGTCCATTTCATCAACGTCAACGACGTCGCTGCTATCACCGGCACGGCGGCCGGCGCGGTCGTCGAAGATAGCGCCACCACCGCCGGCGGTTCGCTGGTCGTGCAGGATGCCGACAGCGGCGAGGCGGTGTTCGCCGCCGTGCCCGCCGCGGCGCTGGCCGGCAGCTACGGCAACTTCACCTTCGATGCGGCCACGGGCGCGTGGACCTATGCACTGGTGCACGGCCAGGCGGACAGCCTGGCCGAAGGTCAGGTTGTGCACGATACCCTGACCGTGACCTCGGCGGACGGCACGGCATCGCAACTGATCGACGTCACCGTCACCGGCGCCAACGACGCGCCCGCCATCCTGGGCGCAACCAATCCGGCAACCCAGGTCGTCATCGTGGCCGGCCCCGGGACGCCGGTCGTGCTGGCGCAGGGGATCAGCAACAACTCGGTCGGCCTCAATACCGAGACATTCGATGGCCGGCAGGCCGGCTCGGCCTCGAACAATGGCGCCGGCTACGGCGGCTTCTTCAGTGCAACGCTCGGTGCCACCTTCTCGGGATCGGGCAATGCCGGCGTCGTCAACGGCGCATCTTCCGGCGTTACCGCGCCTCCATTCATCGGCCCGCTGCCCGGCGGCGTGGACACCACCAATTATCTAAGTATCGGCGGCGGTTCGACGGAGACCATCACCTTCATCGCCGACCAAAACGCCTTCGGACTGTATTGGGGGTCGGTGGATTCCTACAATGCGATCGCGTTCTACCATGGGACAACGCTGGTTGCCTCCTACAGCGGCGCGAACGTGACGCCACTGTTCGCCGATGGAAACCAGGGATCCTTTTCTTCAAACGGATATGTGCAATTTCTGGGACTGGGATCTTTCGACAGGGTGGTGCTGAGCAGCAGTTCAAATGCTTTCGAGATCGACAACATTTCGGCCGGCTCCGTGCACGCCCAGCTTGCCGCACCGATATCCGGAACCATCGCGGTCAGCGACGCCGATATCGGCGATACCCTGACGGCGTCGGTGGTCGGAAACGGCGTCGTTCAATACAACGGTTCGTCGGCGCTGCCGGCCAACCTCTCCGCATTGACCGCCGCGAGCGCGGTGACGTTCGACAGCGTGCAGTCCGATGGCGGGACGCAACTGCTGCACTGGTCCTACGATCCCGGCAATCCGAACCTGGATTTTCTGAAGCCCGGTGACACCCTCACCATCACCTTCATCGCACAGGTCAATGACGGCCACGGCAACGTCGGAAGCCAGCCATTGACGGTTACCATCAAGGGCGCCGAAACGTCGGCGAATCCGCCGGCGGGCCAGGTCGTCAGCGGAACGACCGCGAACGATGTATTCGGTGATGTCGACGGCAACACCACGGTCTACGGCGGCGGTGGCCACGACACCTTCCGGTTCAACGCGGCCTTCGGCAGCGCCACGATCGGGGATTTCGAAGTCAATAACGACAGGATCGAGATCAGCCACACGTCGTTTGCAAGCGTCGAGGCGATCATGGCCAGCGCCCGGTCGGCCAATTCAGGCCATGATACGGTTATCACCGATGCAGCCCACAACACGATCACCTTCATCGGGGTCACCGTGGACCAGATCAGGGCGCATTCCGGGGATTTCCATCTGATCTAGACGCAGGATCTTGCCGCGGGCCGCCCATTTGCCGACTGCATGCGTTTCATTGCCGGGGTGTGGTGTGATTCCGTTCGAGCGTGATATCCAGACGGCATGAAGCGGTTTCGGTCAGTACCCAGATGGTTCAAGCGCAGGTTCGGGATTGCCAGGCTGGTCTGCCTCGCAATCCTGGTCGGGCTGGCGGCGCTGCGCGTCGCCGATCCCTTTGCGGTCGAGGAGCTCAGGGTCAGGACCTTCGACGGCTTCCAGGTGATCGAGCCCCGGGTAAAGACCGCAAGGCCGGTCACCATCATCGACATCGACGAGAAGAGCCTGGCGAAGCTTGGCCAGTGGCCGTGGCCGCGAACCCGGGTCGCGGATCTGATCGACAAGCTCACCGCGCTCGGCGCCGTCGTGATCGGCTTCGATGTCGTGTTCGCAGAGCCCGACCGGCTCAATCCGGGCGTCGCCGCCGACACCATTCCCAATCTCGACGAGGAGACAAGGGCCAAGCTGCGCGCGCTGCCCAGCAACGATCAGATCCTGGCCGAATCCCTCAAACGCTCGCGCGTGGTGCTGGGCCAGGCAGGATTTCCCTATGTGCTCGGCGAATTCGACAAATCGCTGCCGGTGACGGGACTGGCGATGCGTGGCGCGGAGCCGCAAAACTTCCTGATCGGCTATCTGGGCCTGCTGCGCAACGTTCCGGTGCTGGAGCAGGCAGCCGCAGGGCGAGGCCTGTTCACGATCAAGCCCGAACGCGACGGTATCGTGCGACGGGTGCCGATACTCATGGTGGCGCAAGGCGCGACCATGCCGTCGCTCAATTTCGAAATGCTGCGGGTGGCCTCCGGCGCCGGCACCATCCTGACCAAGGCCGACGAAGACGGCGGCATGCAAAGCGTCGCCGTCGCGGGCTTCGAGATCCCGACCGATCGCAACGGCCAGGTCTGGGTGCATTTCGCCCGCCGCGACCCATCGATCTACGTTTCGGCCGCCGACGTGCTCGAAGGCCGCGTGCCTGCGGAAAGAATTGCGCAGAAGCTGGTGCTGATCGGCACCTCGGCGGTCGGACTGCTCGACACCAAGACCACGCCGGTCGATCCTGTCATGCCGGGTGTCGAAATTCATGCCCAGGTGCTCGAAAGCGTGCTGACCCGGACCGTATTGACGCAGCCCTATTGGGCCATCGCCGCCGAATTCTTCGCGGCGCTCATCCTCGGGCTTCTGGTGATCGCGTTCGCGCCGATGTTCGGACCGGTCACCCTCGTTGCAGTCGGCGCCTTGTTTGCGAGCGCGCTGATCGGCACCTCCTGGTATTTCTACACCCAGGACAGGCTGCTGATCGATTTCACCTATCCGCTGATTTCGACCACGTCGATTTACCTCACCTTGATCTTCTCCAGCTTCGTGCGCGAGCAGAAGCAGCGCCGGCAGATCCGCTCGGCGTTCGGCCAGTATCTGTCGCCGGCGCTGATCGAGCAGCTGGCGCAGTCGCCGGAAAAGCTCCAACTCGGCGGCGAGGAGCGCGAGATGACCATTATGTTCTCCGACGTCCGCGGCTTCACCACCATCTCGGAGTCCTACAAGCAGGATCCGCAGGGTCTGACGACGCTGATGAACCGGTTCCTGACGCCGCTCACCAACGCCATTCTCGATCGCAAGGGCACCATCGACAAATACATGGGCGACGCCATCATGGCGTTCTGGAACGCGCCGCTCGACGACAGCCGGCACGAGATCAACGCCTGCGAAGCCGCGCTCGACATGCTGGAGCGGATCGACGCGCTCAACCGGGAGCGCGAGATCGAGGCGCAGGACGGCGGCCACGTTTATATTCCGATCAATGTCGGCGTCGGCCTAAATACCGGCGTCTGCGTCGTCGGCAACATGGGATCGACCCTGCGCTTCGACTATTCGGTGCTGGGCGACAGCGTCAATCTGGCGTCGCGGCTGGAGGGACAGTCCAAGGAGTACGGTTTTCCGATCATCATCGGCTCGAAGACCGCGATGGCGGTCAAGGACAATTTCGCGATCCTCGAACTCGATTTCATCATGGTCAAGGGCAAGAAGGAGCCCGAGGTGATCTATGCCATCGCCGGCCGCGAGGACACCGCGCAGTCCGAAAGCTTTCAGCGCCTGCGCAACCTGACCATCGAGATGCTGGCCTGCTACCGCAGCCGCGACTGGGACGGCGCACTGATGGCGATCGAGCGCGGCCGCAAGTCCGACGACGGAGACGCGCTGGAATATCTGTACGATCTCTACGAGAGGCGAATCCGCAGCTACCAGGCAAATCCACCGCCGACGGACTGGAACGGCGCGTTCGCGCTGCTGACGAAGTAACGGTCACTTGTCATGCGCGGGCTTGACCCGCGCATCCATCAAGCGAAAGCGATTCGTTCGAAGAGGATGGATTGCCGGGTCAAGTCCGGCAATGACACCGGCGCGATCGTAGGGTGGGCAGAGCCTCCGCCCGAGCTCGAAGAGCGAAGGCGGATGCGTGCCCACCATCCTGGCGAAGGGTCGCGAATGGTGGGCACGGCGCAAGCGCGCCTTTGCCCACCCTACGGAGTCCGCTTCTACTCCAGCCCGATCGTGGTCAGGTCCTGAAACCAGTGCTGCGCCTGCACGAATTTCTTCACCTTGGGTGACAGCGCGTGCGGGTTGGTGTCGTGCACCACCCATACCAGCGTGGCGTCGTCGACGATCATCGCATGGGCCTGCGCCAGCAATTCATCCTGCTTGGCGACATCGAAGTTCTGCTTGGCTTCGTCGATCAGCGCATCGACCTTCGGGTTCTTGTAGCCGCCCCAGTTGACGCCGACCGGCGCGATCTGGCCGGAGTGGAAGAAGCGCACGATGGCGTAGAGCGGGTCCGAGGTCACATAGGCGATGTTGTTGGAGGTGATGCCGGCGTTCATTTCGTCCGCCGCGCCCTTGCGCCAGGCCGTATACAGGTTTTCGAGCTCGACCACCTTGAAGTCGACCTCGATTCCGATCTCCTTGAAACTCTGCTGCAGGTATTCGTTCATCGGCAGCGACAGCATCTGCCCGGTGCCGCCTTGCGCGATGACGAAGGTGGTTTTCAGCGGCTTCTCTTTGGAATAGCCCGCCTCCTGCACCAGCTTCTTCGCTGCCGCCAGGTCGTATTTGAGATCGAAGGACGGCTTGCCGAACCACGGGCTCGACGGATCGACCTGGCCCTTGGCGGGTTTGGCCAGGCCGTTCATCAGGCCGACCACCGCTTCGCGGTCGATCGCGAGGTTGAGCGCCTTGCGCAGGCGGATGTCGGTCCAGGGCGAGCCCGGCAGCACGCTGAGATGATAATTCCAGACATGCGGGGTGATGTTGTCGACGATCCGCATTCCCGCCGATTTCAGCTGCGGCACCGCGTCCGGCGCCGGGGTCTCGATCAGGTCGACCTGTCCCGCCAGCAGCGCGTTGGTGCGGGTCAGTGCTTCCGGCATCGGGATCAGGATGATCTTGTCGGCCTTCGGAATCCGCTTCTTGTTCCAGTAGTCCGCATTCTTCGAAAGCTCCGCGAGTTCACGCGGCACCAGTTTGGTCAGTTTGAACGGGCCGGTGCCTGAAGGCTGCGAGGCGAACTTGTCCCAGTCCTTGCCGAGCTTTTCGTATTGCGCCGGGCTGGAGACCAGGAACCAGAGCATCTGGTAAGGGAAGAAGGAGTCGACCGCCTTGGTGGTGATTTCGATGGTGGAATCGTCGACCTTGGCGTAGCTCGCCACCGAGGGCAGGCGGGTCTTGACCTGCGCGCTCTGCCGCTTGTCGAATTGCGGCGCCTTGTCATTGAGCACCTTGTCGAGATTCCAGATCACGGCATCGGCGTTGAAATCGCTGCCGTCATGGAACTTGACGCCCCGCCTCAGCGTGAAGCGCCACTTCTTCTTGTCTGAATCATCGACCTTCCATTCTGTGGCCAGCCCGGGGACCAGCTTGCCGGGCCGCTCCGACACGTCCATTTCCCAGGCGACCAGCGGGTCGTAGATCGTATAAGCGCTGAATTGATAGGCACCTGCACCACGATCGGGCTGTCCGGTGGTCAGCGGAATGTCCGCCATCGAGATTCCGTACCGCACCACGGTCTCGGCTTGCGCCGGCGCGTTGAACAGACCGATGCCGACGGCGAGGGCCGCGGCAGCATGAAGCAGCGAATTACGGGCGCGCATGAACCAAACTCCGTTGAGGGGAAACGGATTGTGCGCTGCAAACTTGATGCCAGATTAGGCATCTATCTCCTTCCCGGGCGCGTGGTCACAACGAATTGTGCGTCAAATAGTCTTTGGGAGAATAATTACTTCCCTTGGCATGCGCGTTGCATGAGATTGCATAAGAATTAGTCATCACAAAAGGAGTTGCTGGGATGCGTGCTGCAAAATCTTGGAAATACCGGGCTGCCACATTTGCGGTGCTGGGGGTCGGTCTGGTCGCAGCATTGCCGCAGACCGCCATCGCCCAAACCACCCTTCGCATCGGCATGACCGCGGCCGATATTCCGCGCACGCTGGGCCAGCCCGATCAGGGGTTTGAAGGCAACCGCTTCACCGGCCTCACCATGTATGACGCGCTGACGCTGTGGGACCTCTCCTCCGCCGACAAGCCGAGCGTCGTGATTCCCGGCCTCGCGACCGAATGGAAGGTCGACGAATCCGACAAGAAGAAGTGGACGTTCAAGCTGCGTCCGGGCGTCACCTTCCACGACGGCTCGCCGTTCAACGCCGACGCCGTGGTCTGGAACGTGGAAAAGGTGCTCAAGCAGGATGCACCGCAGTTCGATCCGAGCCAGGTCGGCGTCACCGCATCGCGGATGCCGACGCTGGCGTCCGCCCGCAAGATCGATGACATGACGGTGGAATTGACCACCAAGGAGCCGGACAGCTTCCTGCCGATCAACCTCACCAATTTGTTCATGGCGAGCCCCGCGAAATGGCAGAAGCTGTTCGAGACCGCGG
The DNA here is from genome assembly GCA_040390145.1 of Pseudomonadota bacterium. GTDB lineage: Bacteria > Pseudomonadota > Alphaproteobacteria > Rhizobiales > Xanthobacteraceae > Bradyrhizobium. The sequence continues at coordinate 43,440 of JAZJYY010000080.1, read as the reverse complement.
AAGGCGCCGACGCCAAGGCGAAATCGCAGGCCGCCTGGGCCGGCTTTGCCCGCGACGCCTCCGGCACCGGCCCGTGGAAGATGTCGAAGTTCACGCCGCGCGAGCGGCTCGAACTGGTGAAGAACGAGGCCTATTGGGACAAGGCGCGCGTCCCCAAGGTCGACAAGATGCTGCTGTTGCCGATGCCCGAGGCCAACGCCCGAACCGCGGCGCTGCTTTCCGGCCAGGTCGACTGGATCGAGGCGCCTGCGCCGGACGCCGTGAAGGAAATCAAGGCGCGCGGATTCCAGCTGCAGTCGAACGAGTCGCCGCATGTCTGGCCGTGGCAGTTCTCGCGCATCGAGGGCTCGCCGTGGAACGATATCCGCGTCCGCAAGGCGGCCAACCTGTGCATCGATCGCGAAGGCCTCAAGGACGGCCTGCTGGCGGGCCTGATGGTGCCGGCGACCGGCACCTTCGAGCCCGGTCATCCCTGGCGCGGCAAGCCGACCTTCCAGATCAAGTATGACAAGGCCGCCGCACAGAAGCTGATGCAGGAAGCCGGTTACGGCCCATCCAAGAAGCTGACGGTGAAGACCCAGACCTCGGCGTCAGGCTCCGGCCAGATGCAGCCTTTGCCGATGAACGAGTATCTGCAGCAGGCGCTGGGCGAATGCTATTTCGACGTCCAGCTCGACGTCATCGAGTGGAATACGCTGTTCACCAACTGGCGCCGCGGCGCCAAGGATCCGTCGGCCAACGGCGCCAACGCCACCAACGTCACCTATGCGGCGATGGATCCGTTCTTCGCACTGGTGCGCTTCCTGCAATCGTCGATGGCGCCGCCGGTCTCGAACAATTGGGGTTTTATCAATAACCCCAAATTCGATGAACTGGTGACCAGGGCGCGGCAGACCTTCGAGCCGGCGGCGCGCGATGCCGCGCTGGCCGAACTGCATGCGGCCTCGGTCGACGACGCGGCGTTCCTCTATGTCGCCCACGACGTCTCTCCGCGCGCCATGAGCCCCAAGATCAAGGGCTTCGTGCAGCCGAAGAGCTGGTTCGTGGACTTCTCGCCGATCTCCATGACGCCGTAACTTACGCGTTCAAAACCAGCCGCGGCGCGACTTCCCCTCTCCCCTTGTGGGAGAGGGTGGCTTCGCGAAGCGAAGACGGGTGAGGGGTCTGTCTCCGCGGATGGAGACCCCTCATCCGGCGCGGACGTTGTCCGCGCCACCTTCTCCCACAAGGGGAGAAGGGAACAAGAGGTGACCAGTGCTCGTCTATATCGCCCGCCGCATCGTCTATGTGATCCCGATCGTCGTCAGCGTGGCGCTGGTGTGCTTCCTGCTTGTGCACATCACGCCCGGCGATCCGCTGGTGGCGGTGCTGCCGGCCGACGCGTCGCAGGAACTCGCGGCGCAACTGCGCATCGCCTACGGCTTCGACCGGCCGCTGCCGGTGCAGTTCGGAATCTGGATGTGGAAGGCGCTGCACGGCGATCTCGGCAATTCCATCGCCACCGGTCGCCCGGTGCTGTCGGAAGTGCTGCGCGCGGTGAGCAATACCGTAACGCTGGCGATCGCGGCGGCGCTGATCGGCTTCACGCTCGGCCTGTTCTTCGGGCTGCTCGCCGGCTACTTTCGCGACACCTGGATCGACAAGGTCGCGACTTCGATCGCGATCGCCGGCGTCTCGGTGCCGCATTACTGGCTCGGCATGGTGCTGGTCATCATCTTCTCGGTGCAGCTCAACTGGCTGCCCGCGGTCGGCGCCGGCCCCGGCGGCTCCGGCGCCTGGGGCTGGGACTGGGAGCACATCCGCTATCTGATCCTGCCCGCGATCACCACGTCGGTGATTCCGATGGGCATCGTCACCCGGACCGTGCGCGCGCTGACCGGCGATATCCTGTCGCAGGACTTCGTCGAGGCCTTGCGCGCGAAGGGGCTGCGCGAGATTCATGTGTTTCGTCACGTCATCAAGAACGCGGCGCCGACCGCGATGGCGGTGATGGGCCTGCAGCTCGGCTACATGCTCGGCGGCTCGATCCTGATCGAGACCGTGTTTTCCTGGCCGGGCTCGGGACTGCTGCTGAATTCCGCGATCTTCCAGCGCGACCTGCCGCTGCTGCAGGGCACGATCCTGGTGCTGGCGCTGTTCTTCGTGTTCCTCAATCTGATGGTCGATATCACGCAGGCGGCGATCGACCCGCGCATCAAGCGGAGTTGAGCCGGTGAGTATCCGCACATGAGCGCGATGACAGATACCGCCCTGCAGGCCGCCCCCGCCACCAAGGCGCGGGGCTACTGGGCCACGGTCGGCCGCCGCATCAGGCGCGACAAGGTCAGCATGGTCTGCGCCTTCATTCTCCTGCTGATTTTTCTCTCGGCAATCTTCGCGCCGTGGCTCGGCCTTGCCGACCCCTATCAGGGCTCGATGATCCGCCGGCTCCGCCATATCGGTACCCCGAACTATCCGCTCGGCACCGACGAACTCGGCCGCGACATGCTGGCGCGCCTGATCTATGGCGGGCGGCTGTCGCTGCTGGTCGGCATTCTGCCGGTGATTCTCGCCTTCGTGATCGGGACCTCGCTCGGCCTCGTCGCCGGCTATGTCGGCGGCAAGCTCAATACCGCGATCATGCGGACCATCGACGTGTTCTATGCCTTTCCCTCGGTGCTGCTGGCGATCGCGATCTCGGGCGCGCTCGGCGCCGGCATCGTCAACTCGATCGTCTCGCTGACCATCGTGTTCGTCCCCCAGATCACCCGCGTGGCCGAGAGCGTCACCACGGGCGTGCGCAACATGGATTTCGTCGAGGCGGCGCGCGCCTCCGGCGCCGGCGCCTTCACCATCATGCGGGTGCACATGCTCGGCAACGTGCTGGGACCGATCTTCGTCTATGCCACCGGCCTGATCTCGGTCTCGATGATTTTGGCCGCCGGCCTGTCGTTTCTCGGTTTGGGAACGAAGCCGCCGGAGCCGGAATGGGGCCTGATGCTCAACACGCTGCGCACCGCGATCTATATCAATCCCTGGGTGGCGGCCTTGCCGGGCGCCATGATCTTCGCGGTATCGATCTGCTTCAACCTGCTCAGCGACGGCATGCGCAGCGCCATGGACATCCGGAACTGACATGATGAGATGGACTCAAATTGGTTCGGCGTCGGCGGTTCACCTCTCCCCAGCGGGGAGAGGTCGGATCGCGCCAGCGATCCGGGTGAGGGGGCTCGCGCTCTCGTTGGACCTGAGCCCCTCACCCGGCGCTTCGCGCCGACCTCTCCCAAAGGGAGAGGTAAGATGAGCACCATCGAGACCACAGTCGAAACACTTGAAAAGATCGAGGATGTCGGCGGCGTCGGGCAGCCGCTGCTGCAGGTCAACGGCCTGACAAAACATTTCCCGGTGCGCGGCGATCTGTTCGCCAAGCGCAAGACCGTGCGCGCGGTCGACGACGTCTCGTTCTCGATCGCCAAGGGCGAGACCGTCGGCATCGTCGGCGAATCCGGCTGCGGCAAGTCGACCACGGCGCGGCTGCTGATGCACCTGATGAAGCGCGATGCCGGCGATATCATCTATGACGGCATGCAGGTCGGGCGCGCGCTGTCGCTGCGCGAATTGCGCCGCGGCATGCAGATGGTGTTTCAGGACAGCTACGCCTCGCTCAATCCGCGCCTCACCATCGAGGAGTCGATCGCGTTCGGCCCGAAAGTCCACGGCATGGCCGACGACGCCTCGCGCGCGTTGGCGCGCGAGCTGCTCGGCAAGGTCGGCCTGCGGCCGGAAAACTTCGCCAACCGCTATCCGCACGAGATTTCCGGCGGCCAGCGCCAGCGCGTCAACATTGCCCGTGCGCTGGCGCTGTCGCCGCGGCTGGTGATTCTGGACGAAGCCGTCTCGGCGCTGGACAAATCGGTCGAGGCCCAGGTGCTCAACCTGCTGGTCGACCTCAAGCGCGAATTCGGGCTGACCTACCTCTTCATCAGCCATGACCTCAACGTGGTGCGCTACATTTCCGACCGCGTGCTGGTGATGTATCTCGGCGAGGTGGTCGAACTCGGCCCGGTCGACCGCGTCTGGGATGCGCCGGCGCATCCCTATACGCAGGCGCTGCTGGCGGCGATGCCGTCGTCCGATCCCGACAACCGCACCGAGGTGCCGCCGATCTCGGGCGACCCGCCCAATCCGATCGATCCGCCGCCCGGCTGCCGGTTTCACACCCGTTGTCCGTTCGCGGAACCGCTCTGCGGAAATGCCACCCCAAAACTCACGGCACTCGATACAATGGGCCATGAAGCGGCGTGCTACATGGCCATTCCCGGGTCAGGGCACAGTCGCGCACCAGCAGTGGGAGCGAGCGCGGCATGACGAAACCGACGGCCAAGGAAATCAAGGCGATGACCGAGATCACGGGCCTGCCCGTGGATGCCGAGGTCGCCGCGCGCATCGCCCATTCGATCGGCCCGGCCTATGAGGGGTTTGCGTCGGTGGCCGGCACGCTGCCGTTCGACCTGGAGCCGGCGACTTTCCGGCTGGTGCAGGCGGCCAAGGAATCGACAAAGGTGGCGAAATGAGCACCGAACCCGCCTTGATGTCGCTGACGGCGGTCGCGCAGGCGATCGCGCAGAAGAAGTTTTCCTCGCGCGAGGTGACGCAATCCTGTTTCGACCGGGTCGCGGCGTGGCAGCCGCGTCTCAACGCCTTCATGGCGATCGAAGCCGACGCGGCGCTGAAAGCCGCCGATGCGGCGGATGCCGCACTGGCGAAAGGCAAGCTGAGCGGCGCCCTGCACGGCGTGCCGCTGGCGCACAAGGACATGTATTACGACGAGGGCCACGTCGTTACGTGCGGCTCGAAAATCCGCAAGGATTTCGTCGCCACCACGACCGCTACGGCGCTGCAGCGGCTGAAGGATGCCGGCACGGTTCGCCTGGGCTCGCTGCAGATGGTGGAGTTCGCCTACGGGCCGACCGGGCACAATCCGCATTACGGTCCGGTGCATAATCCCTGGAACGTCGATCACATCACCGGCGGCTCGTCGTCGGGCTCGGGCTCGGCGGTCGCCGCACGACTGACCTTCGCAGCCCTGGGCTCCGACACCGGCGGCTCGATCCGGCTGCCGGCGCATTTTTGCGGCGTCACCGGGTTGAAGACCACGGTCGGGCGCGTCAGCCGCGCCGGCGCAATGCCGCTGTCGCAGTCGCTCGATACCGTCGGCCCGCTGGCGCGGACCGCGGAGGATTGCGCCCTGCTGCTCGGCCTGATGGCGGGCGCGGACCCGCAAGATCCAACTGCCATCGACGGTCCTTTGCCCGACTACATGGCCGCCACGCGGGAGCCGATCAAGGGCCTGACCATCGGCGTGCCGACCGCGTTCTATGTCGACGATCTCGATCCCGATGTCGCGCGGATTCTCGACCAGACCCTTGATGTGCTGAAGCGCGAAGGCGCCAGCATCGTCCAGGTCGAATTGCCCGAGCAGCGCCAGCTCACGGCGGCGTGCCAGTTCGTGCTCGCCACCGAAGCCGCCGCCTTCCACAAGCGCTGGATGATCGAACGCCCCGGCGACTATGGTCCGCAGGTCTTCATGCGGCTGCAGAACGGCCTGGCGTTTTCCGGCGTGTCCTATCTCGAGGCGATGCGCTGGCGCGGGCCGGCGCTGGCCGCGCACAACGCCGCGGTCGCCGGCGTCGATGCCATGATCATGCCGGTGGCGCCGGTCGCGGCACCCACCATCGCCGAGAGCGATGTCGGCAACAGTCCCGATGCCGAGGCGGTGATCCAGCGGCTGACGCGCTTCACCCGTCCCATCAACTATCTCGGCCTGCCGTCGCTTTCGATTCCCACGGGCTTCACGTCGAGCGGCCTGCCGATCGGCATGCAGATCGTCGGCCGTTCGTTCGATGAAGCCATGATCCTGCGCATCGGCGCCGCGTTCCAGCGCGCCACCGATTTCCACGACAAGGTGCCGAAGTAAGCCATGAGCAATCTCGTCGAGATCAGGAACCTCAACATTCGCTTTTCCGGCGAGCGCACCGTGCATGCGGTCAACGATCTCAGCCTGACGCTGGGCGAGGGCGAGGTGCTCGGTCTGCTCGGCGAGTCCGGCTCCGGCAAGAGCGTGACGCTGCGCGCGCTGATGCGGCTGCTACCGAAGAAGCGGACGCAGATTTCCGGCAGCGTCGAGGTGCTGGGGCGCGACGTGCTGGCGCTGGACGACGAGGAACTGTCGGCGTTTCGCGGCCAAACCGTCTCGATGATCTTTCAGGAGCCGGCGCTGGCGCTCGATCCGGTCTACACCATCGGCCAGCAGATTTCCGAAAGCGTGATGCGCCATGAGGGCAAGAGCCAGGCGGACGCGACGGCGCGGGCGCTGGAAATGCTGGAAGTGGTGCGGATTCCCTCCGCCAAACGTCGTCTCGATGCCTATCCGCACGAGATGTCCGGCGGCATGCGGCAGCGCGCCATGATCGCGCTGGCGCTGGCCTGCAAGCCCAAGATCCTGCTGGCGGATGAGCCGACCACGGCGCTGGACGCCACCGTGCAGATCCAGATCCTGCTGCTGCTGCGCGAGTTGCAGCGCGAATTCGGCATGTCGGTCATTTTCGTCACCCACGATATCGGCGTCGCCATCGAGATCTGCGACCGGGTGGCGGTGATGTATGCGGGTCAGATCGTCGAGCAGGGCAAGCTCAGCCAGATCGTGCGCACGCCGATCCATCCTTACGCGCGCGGCTTGCTGGCCTCTACCGTGCACGGCGCCAAACGGGGCCAGCGGCTGGAAACCATTCCGGGAACGCCGCCCTCGCTCGACAAGGCGCCGGTCAATTGCTCGTTCGCGCCGCGCTGCGGTTTCGCGCAGCCGCGATGTGTCGAAAGCCTGCCGCCCAATGTGCAGGTGCCGCCGGACCGGATCGCCAGATGCATTCTGGCCGAGCCGATGGCGGCGGTAGGCGCCGCAACCTAGCTGGGCACGATGGCGATGGATTTACTCACCTCTCCCCGCCTGCGGGGAGAGGTAAAAGGCAGTGCGCTTCACGCGTTGACGCGCGGGTCGGCCCATTTCTCGATCTGGGAAGCCCCGATCACCTGCTTAGGCTGATGCGGGTTGAGCGTGCCGGCGCTGGCCGACCAGCCTTTGGCCAGGATCTGCATGGCGAACAGCTTAGCGTCGACTTCCGATCTGAAGGTGCGGGTCGAGCGCACGGGGGCTCCGGCGCTGTCGTCCGTCTTCACGGTCTTGTCCGGCCCGAAGGCAACGTACCAGGTGTCAGGTTGTGTCATGTTTGCATAACAACGGGCGCGGCCGAAAGTTCCGATGCCTGCCGCGCAACGGCCGCCGCGGCATTCGGGCCTACGGTCCAGCGCTCATAAGTAACCTTCCGCAATTGCTCGAACGCCACAAAACCCATTAAAAGGGGCCTGCGTCAGCGCAAGGGATTCCCGGCTTTGAGTACAGCACACGCCCCCGACAATGCTCAGCTTTCGGTGCTGGCCGACGAGATCCGTTATTTTCGCAAGAAGAACCATTTCTCGCTGGAGATGCTCGCCGACGCCTCCGGTGTCAGCCGTTCCATGATTTCCAAAATCGAGCGCTGCGAGACGGTCCCTTCGACGATGATTCTGTCGAAGCTCGCGGAAGCGCTTGGCGTCACGTTTTCGCAGTTGATGGCCCCGGCGGTGGAACGCGAGATCGTTCATATCCCCGCGGCGCGCCAGCCGGTGCTGCGGGACGATGAGTCGGGGTTTCTGCGCCGATGCATTTCGCCTGTGTTGCCGGGGCGCGGCATCGACTGGGTTCTCAATACGCTGCCGCCGGAGGCCGAGACCGGAAGCTTCGTGGCCCATCGCCGCGGCGTCGAGGAATACATTTACGTGTTGCGCGGCCGCATGCGTGCGACCATCGGCGATCAGCGCGTCACGCTAAACCAGGGGGATTCTCTGTATTTCCAGGCCGACGCCGACCACTCGTTCCTGAACCTCGGCAAGACCCAGTGCGAGTATTTTCTGGTGATCGACACCTCGAAGGTCCGGCAATAATCCACTGGTAGTAGAAATTAATCCCTGATAGGAGCGGACACCAGCCGCGATCATGCGCGGCGCGGGAGCCGCGCCCCTTGCCAAATCCGATCCTTGTCCCGGCCAAATTCGTTGCTTCGGGTTCCAACTATGGATCTGATTTCGACCGCTGTCATGCGGCTTTCTTAAGCATTCGAGCATCAAAACTGGTCAGTTGCGCCGGTCGCGACCGGGAATCCCGGCGCGTTCCAGCGGAAATCCCGGCACGCCGCTTGCATCCACTCTATTGGAAAAGCTTCCTCTTAAGGGGAATTCGTCCTCTGGCTTTTAACCAGGAGTTGGAAATGAGCATAACCGCGACCATGGCTGACACCCGATCAGCTGGCTCGAAAATGCGATCGATCGTATTTGCCAGCAGCGTCGGCACCATCATCGAGTGGTACGATTTCCTGATCTATGCGACCGCGGCGGCGCTCGTATTCAACAAGGCGTTCTTTCCGACCATCGACCCGCTCGCCGGCACGCTGGCGGCGCTCGGCACCTATGCCGTCGGCTTTCTGGCGCGGCCGCTCGGCGGCGCGTTGTTCGGGCATTTCGGCGATCGCCTCGGACGCAAGTCGATGCTGGTGCTGACCATGTTCATCATGGGGTTGAGCACCTTCTGCATCGGTCTGCTGCCGAACTATGCGTCGATCGGTGTGCTGGCCCCGATCCTTCTCATCCTGCTGCGCATCATCCAGGGCATCGGCCTCGGCGGTGAATGGGGCGGCGCTTCCCTGATGGTCATCGAGCATGCACCGGCCGACAAGCGCGGCTTTTACGGCGCCTTCGTTCAGATCGGATTTCCGATCGGACTGGTGCTCGCCTCACTGGTGTTCGCGCTCGCGACAAAGCTTCCCGAAGCTGATTTCCAGGCCTGGGGCTGGCGCATTCCGTTCCTGGCCAGCATCGTGCTGCTGGCGCTCGGCACCTTCATCCGCTCCCGGATCCCCGAGACGCCGGTGTTCGAACGCATGAAGGCCACCGACCAGCTCTCCAAAAACCCGGTTGCCGAAGTCGTCAGCAAGAACTTCAAGACATTTGTGATTGCAGTGGGGCTGAAACTGTCGGAAGTGTCCTGGGTCTACATGCTGACGGTGTTCGTCGTCGTGTACGCCACCACCACGCTCAAACTGCCCAAGCAGATGCTGCTCGACGCCGTGATGTACGCGGCGCTGTTCGAATTGCTCACCCTGCCGCTGTTCGGCTGGCTGTCGGACAAGATCGGTCGCCGTCCGTTCTTCATCCTGGGGGCGATCTTCACCATCGCCTTCGCCTTCCCGCTGTTCTGGATGCTGGAGACCAAGAGCGTGGCCATGGTGACGATGGCCATCATCATTGCGATGAATTTCGGCCACGGCATGATGTTCGGGCTGGAATCGACCTATTTCCCCGAACTGTTCGGGCCGCGCGTGCGCTACAGCGGCGCCACGTTCGGCTTCCAGGTCGCGGCGGCGATTGGCGGCGGCTTCTCGCCGATCATCGCGACGGCGCTGGTAGGCTACTTCGGCGGAACCACGGGCGTGTCGGTGATGATGATCGGCATCGCGCTGATCACGCTGTGGGCAGCACTTGTCGCCCGGGAAACCAGGGATGAAGCCCTGATCGGCTGAAGCAGGATCGGTTCGACATGCTGTTCGGAATTTTCGTCTACGACGGTGTTGAACCGATCGACCTTGCGACCTTCGGCGTGCTTTCGATGGCACGCCGGATCGCGCCGCTCATCAGGATCTGCACCATCGCGCCGAAGGCTGGGATGGTCCGGTTGTCCAATGGACTCGACGTCGTCGCGCAGTTCGGGATCGAGGATGCGCCGGTCTGCGATATCGTCATCGTGACCGGCGGCCCGGGCTGGGAGGATCAAGCGCGATCTCCGGAAACCCTCGGCTACATCCGGCGCGTCCATGCGTCGGGCAAGGTGGCGTCGGTGTGCACGGGAGCGATGATCCTGGCGGCCAGCGGGGTGCTCGACGGCACGGCGGCCACCACCAAGAGGGCCGTTGTCGCGCCCGAGATTTCACCGCTCGAACGCATGCGCGAGATGCATCCCCGGATCGACGTTTGCGAGGCGCCGATCGTCGATGCCGGCGCCGTCGTGACCGGCGGCGGCGTCTCGCTCTGTATCGATACGACCCTCCACATTCTGGAGAAAATGCTCGGCGAGCACGTCGCCAGTGAGACCGCCCGTATCCTGGAATATCAGCGCGCGCGGAAAGCCAACCGGGACGCCGACGCATTCCTCGCCGGTTAGACCGAATCCCCCCTCAACAGGAGACACCGTGACCACCAAATCCATCGTCAGCACCGACAAGGCAGCGCCTGCCGCGGGCCCTTACTCGCAGGCAACCCGCACGGAACAGTTCGTATTCGCATCCGGGCAATTGCCAATCGATCCGGTTTCCGGAAATATCCCTGATGGCATCGAACTGCAGACGCGGCAGTCGCTGGCAAACCTGTCAGCCGTGCTGGAAGCCGGCGGCGCGTCCTTCGCCAGCGTCATGAAGACGACCGTGTTTCTGAAGAACATGAGCGACTTCGCCGTCATGAACGGAATTTACGCCGAGTTCTTCAGTGACGCTCCCCCGGCGCGGTCGACCATCGAGGTCGCCCGTCTGCCGAAGGACGCCTTGGTCGAAGTCGAAGCGATCGCGCTGGTCACGAAAGGATAATGTCATGAACGTCCATTCGACCCATCGGCCGCCGCCGAAGATGATCGAAGCATTCGAACACCCGGCCGGATCCATCGCCGCCGGCAAAGCGGGCGGTGCAACGCAATGGCGGGGAAAGCTGCTGCACATCCATGTTGCGCCGGACGCCAGCTATGAGATGGAGGAGTTGCAGGAGGCCGAATGCGTTGCCGGCCGAGGCATCGTCGGCGACCGCTATTATCAGGGGACCGGCACCTATTCGCCGAAGCCTGACGTTCGCGAGGTCACCCTGATCGAGCAGGAGGCGCTCGACGCGCTTTCGCGCAACGATCCGCCGTTGCAGGACGGGCCGATCACGCTCGAACCACGCGATCACCGGCGGAACCTGACGGTAATCGGCGTGCCGCTCAATCACCTCGTGGGGCGCCGGTTCCGGGTCGGCGACGTCATTCTGCGCGGCGGCCGGCTGAATTTTCCCTGCAAATATCTCGAGGAGTTGCTGGGCAAGCCGCTGTTCCTTCCGCTGTACAATCGGTCCGGACTGAATTGCGGCATCGAGCGCGGCGGCATCATCCGGCCCGGCGACGCCATCGAGTTGCTCGACCAATGACCGCGCGCCTGATCATGAAGCTGCGCGTCGAGAAGCTGCGCTTCACGACGCCGGACGTTCTTCACCTGCAGCTGGTTCATCCGCATCGGCCGGTCCTTCCGGAATGGTCCGCCGGCGCGCATGTGGATCTGCGCCTGCCGGACGGCCGTGTGCGGCAATATTCCCTGTGCGGCGATCCCGACGACAGTTCGAAATACGAGATCGCCATCAAGCGCGAGACGACCGGCCGCGGCGGGTCGATCTGGGTTCACGACAACATCCGCGAAGGCAGCGAGGTGCACGTCTCCGCGCCAAGGAATAACCTTCCGCTGAGCGCCGAGGGCGAGCGCCATATCCTGGTCGCCGGCGGCATCGGTATCACGCCGTTGCTGTCGATGGCGCGAACCCTGACGCGTGACGGCAGGGATTTCATCCTGCACTATTGCGCGCGATCGTCGTCCGAGGCGCCGCTGCTCGCCGAACTCGAAGACATTTGCGGACCGCGCCTCACATGCTGGTTCTCGGCGCTCGGCCCTCGCTTTGATCCGGCAGTCATTGGCCCCTACGACGCGGGTACCCACGTCACCATCTGCGGGCCGCAACGGCTGCTGGACGCCGTGCAGTCGGCCTTGAGCGACTGGCCCGAAGATCACGTCCACAGCGAAGTCTTCCAGATGACGGTCGACGAGAATTTCAAACCCGAGCCGTTCGAAGCGACGGTGGCGTCGACGGGTCAGAGATTTCTGGTGCCGGCCGACCGGTCGTTGCTCGATGTGCTGCGCGACAACGCGTTCGTCATGCCCTCATCCTGCGAAATGGGCCTCTGCGGCTCCTGCGAATGCGGCTATCGCGATGGCGTGGTCCTGCATCGTGACAAGGTGCTGCCGACATCGAAACGGCAGGATCGCCTCATGCTGTGCGTCTCCCGCGCGCGCGTCGCCGTGACGCTGGATCTTTAAAGCGTCTTTCTTCTCCCCTCCCCG
>JAZJYY010000080.1:0-31173 GCA_040390145.1 Pseudomonadota bacterium | reverse complement strand
CGCGTGGCGGGGAGGGGAGAAAAAAAGGGCCGCCCCGAAGGACGGCCCCGTTGATGTAATCCTAACGTCGATCTTTTACTCGACGATCTCGACGATGCGACGGGTACGCGGCTCGACCAGCACGGTGCGGCCGTTCACGACGGTGTAGCGATAATCGCGGGCGCCGTATTCCTGCGGCACGTCATAATAGGTGACGCCGCTTTCCGGCAGCACGACGCCGACGCGGACGTCCTCACGATACTGATAGGACGGGCGGCGCTGCTCGACCACATAGCTGCGGAAGCGCGGGCGGTCGTCGACGCCGAGCACACCGGCCACGCCGCCGACCACACCGCCAACGACGCCGCCGACCACGGCGCCGACCGGACCGGCGGCCCGTTCACCGTCGCGCGCGCCGCGCTCGATGCCGCCGGGGACACCCTGGGCCAGGGCCAGCGAAGGAATAGCCAGAACGGCGACAAGCGCGGCGGTTCCGAAAAGACGGCGGATCATGATGGCTCCAATGTGATGGGGAAGGTGCATGACAACCGGCCGGGAGCGGTTATGTTCCGTCCGGCAGTGATGGCCACCGCCGGCAGAGCCCCCTTTCTTTGCATGGGGTTGTTTTCGATATTTCTGGTCCGGGACTGCGAGCCCCTCCAAACCGCGGTTCGCGGCGACCGTTCCCGACCGCTCACCCGGCTGCGGCGGGCCGATCGTGCCCCGATCGGCCCGGTCCTCATCCGTTCGGAGGATGGCCGGCGCCACCGGCCATCCCCGCGCGCTATTCACGAATGTTTAGGTTAACGCGAGTTACATGGACGCTGGCCGCAAACACCGGTAGAACTGCGCCATTGCACCCCTCGTGAAGAGACCAGATTCGATGGCAGCCGCTCCCGGTGTCCGGCGTTCCGAACTCAGCGATGCCTTGCGCGCCTGCCGCAACGCCTTCATCGGCGTCGGCCTCATGAGTTGCATGATCAATCTGCTGTATCTGACCGGCTCGATCTTCATGCTGGAGGTCTACGACCGGGTGCTGCCGAGCCGCAGCGTGCCGACGCTGGTCGGCCTCGTGATCCTCGCCGGCGGCCTGTACATCGCCCAGGGCATCCTCGACCTGATCCGCGGCCGCGTCCTGATCCGTATCGGCACCTCGCTCGACGAAGCCCTCAATGCGCGGGTGTTCGACACCGTGGTGCGGCTGCCGCTGCTGGTGGGCGGCCGCAACGAGGGCCTGCAGCCGCTGCGCGATCTCGACAACGTCCGCTCGTTCCTCTCCAGCATGGGCCCGGGCGCGTTCTTCGACCTGCCGTGGCTGCCATTCTACCTGGCGATCTGCTTTGCGTTCCACACCATGATCGGCCTGACCGCGCTGGTCGGCGCCGTCATTCTGGTCACGCTCACCATCATCACCGAGTTCATGTCGCGGGCGCCGGCGCGCGAGGCGATGGGCCTCGCGGCGCGCCGCAACGACCTGGCGGCCACCAGCCGGCGCAACGCCGAAGTGCTGGTCGCGATGGGCATGTCCGGCCGATTGACCAAGCGCTGGAGCGAGGCCAACGAAAAATACCTCGCCGGCAACCAGCGCGCCAGCGACGTCGCCGGCGGCCTCGGCGCCATCGCCAAGGTGATGCGCATGGTGCTGCAGTCGGCGGTGCTCGCGGTCGGCGCCTATCTGGTGATCAACCAGGAAGCCACCGCCGGCGTCATCATCGCAGGCTCGATCCTGAGCGCGCGGGCGCTGGCGCCGGTCGATCTGGCGATCGCGCACTGGAAAGGGTTTGTCGCCGCGCGGCAGAGCTGGCACCGCCTCAACAAGCTCCTGGAAACGCTGCCGGCGCCGACCGAACAGACCTTGTTGCAGAGCCCTTCGAAGCGGCTGTCGGTCGAGGGCGTCAGCATCGTGCCGCCGGGCGACCAGAAGATCATCGTGCAGGACGTGACGTTCGCGTTGGAGGCCGGTAACGGCCTCGGGGTGATCGGGCCGAGCGGATCGGGCAAGTCGTCGCTGATCCGCGCGCTGGTCGGGGTCTGGCAGCCGGTGCGCGGCAAGGTGCGGCTCGATGGCGCCGCGCTCGACCAGTGGTCGAGCGACGTGCTCGGCCGCCACATCGGCTATCTGCCGCAGGATGTCGAGCTGTTCGCAGGCAGCGTCGCGCAGAACATCTGCCGCTTCGATCCCGAAGCCACCTCCGACGGCATCATCAAGGCCGCCAAGGAAGCCGGCGTCCACGACATGATCATCAAGATGCGCGAGGGTTATGACACCCAGATCGGCGAGCAGGGCACCGCGCTCTCGGCCGGTCAGGCGCAGCGCGTGGCGCTGGCGCGCGCGCTGTATGGCGATCCGTTCCTGATCGTGCTCGACGAGCCGAACTCCAATCTCGATACTGAGGGCGACGAGGCCCTGACCCGGGCGGTCCGCGCCGCGCGCGAGCGCGGCGCCATCGTGGTGGTGGTCGCGCACCGGCCGATCGGCATCGAGGCGGTCGACATGCTGCTGGTGCTGAAGGACGGCCGCATGCAGGCCTTTGGACCGAAGGAAACCGTGCTGGGCCAGGTGCTGCAGCAGCGGGTCCCGGCGCCGTCGCCGATCAAGATCGTCTCCGAAGGGGGAGTTGCCAAATCATGACGGACAGCGCCAAGGGTGCTTCAAGCAAGCGTGGCGCGAAGGCGTCGATCCGGCTGCACATGATCATCGGCCTGTCCGTCATCCTGTTTCTGGTGGGCGGGCTGGGCACCTGGGCATCGACGGCGCAGATCTCCGGCGCGCTGATCGCGCCGGGACAGATCGTGGTCGAATCCAACGTCAAGAAAGTGCAGCACCCGACCGGCGGCGTGGTCGGCGAGGTGCGCGCCCGCGACGGCATGGCGGTGAAGGCCGGCGACATCGTGGTGCGGCTCGACGACACCGTCACCAAGGCCGGCCTCGCCATCGTCAACAAGGCGCTCAACGGGTTGTGGGCGCGGGCGGCGCGGCTGGAGGCCGAGCAGCGCGGCCTCGACCAGATCGTGTTTCCGCCGATGCTGCTCGACCGTCCCGATGATCCCGACGTGCAGAACGTGATGGCCAGCGAGAGCAAGTTGTTCGAGGTGCGCACCACCGGACGCGCCGGACAGAAGTCGCAGCTGCGCGAGCGCGTCTCCCAGCTCAGGGAAGAGATCGGCGGCCTGATCGCGCAGGAGCAGGCCAAGGACAAGGAGATCGCGCTGGTCGAAAAGGAGCTGGTCGGGGTTCGCTCGCTTTACGAACAGCGCCTGGTCCAGCTCTCGCGCCTGACCGTGCTGGAGCGCGACGCCGCGCGGCTGTCCGGCGAACGCGCGCAGTACATCGCGGCGAGGGCGCAGGCCAAGGGCAAGATCACCGAAACCGAGCTGCAGATCATCCAGGTCGACAAGGACCTGGTCAGTGAAGTCTCCAAGGACCTGCGCGAGACCAACGACAAGATCGGCGAATTCGTCGAGCGCAAGGTGACCGCCGAGGACCAGCTGCGCCGGGTCGACATCCGCGCCCCGCAGGACGGCATGGTGCTGCAATCCACCGTCCACACCGTCGGCGGCGTGATCACCGCCGGCGACGCCATCATGATGATCGTGCCGCAGGCCGACGACCTCTCGGTCGAGGCCAAGGTCAATCCGCAGGATATCGACAAGCTGCAGATCGGCCAGAAGACCGTGCTGCGGCTGTCGGCGCTGAACCAGCGCACCACGCCGGAACTGAACGGCGTGGTGTCGCGCGTCTCGCCCGACGTCACCACCGACCAGCGCACCGGCCAGAGCTACTACACCATCCGCGTCCAGATGCCGCCGTCGGAAGTCGCCCGGCTCGGCGAGGTCAAGCTGATCCCCGGCATGCCGGTCGAAGCTTTCGTCCAGACCGGCGACCGCACCATGCTGTCGTATCTGATGAAGCCGCTGAGCGACCAATTGATGCGCTCGTTCCGGGAGCGGTGAGGGATGCACGCGTAGGGTGGGCAAAGGCGCCCTTTGCGCCGTGCCCACCACTGCGAAACCAATCATGGTGCGAGATGGTGGGCACGGCGCGCGAAGGGCGCGCCTTTGCCCACCCTACGCGACGAACCTACCGCGACAAATTCTGCAGCAGCAGATTCAGCGCCGCGCTGGCAAAGCTGTGCATGTTGGCGAGACGGTCGCCGCTGCCGGTCTCGAGCGTGATCACCGCGTTCTCGGGCCCCGCCAGTCCCATGCAGCTGTGGCCGGCGGCGTCGCCGTAGCGGTTGCCGGTGGGGCCCGTCGCGCCGGTCTCGGAAAGGCCCCAGTCGGTGCCAAAACGCATGCGGATCTGGCTCGCCAGCAGTTTTGCGTAGGGCTCGGACGCCGAGCGGATGCCCTTCATCGCGTCGTCGGGAATATCCATCAACAGCCGCCGCGCATCGCGGGTGTAGACCACGGCGCCGCCGAGAAAATAGGCCGAGGCGCCGGGCACCGCGAGCAGGCTTGCGGAGATCAGCCCGCCGGTCGAGGACTCCGCGACCGCGATGGTCTGCTTGCGTTCGATCAGTTTGGCGGCGATCCGTTCGGCGATCGGGACAAGGTCTTTCATTCGGCTCTCAATTCTGGTGCTGGGATGCTGTCCTAGCACAGGATTGCATGGCTGCCGACTCGCAGGGCGCTGGCTCCGCCGATAGACTGGGCCAGCCGTGCGCCCTATGCTGCGGCAAATTATAATGTTGCCAAGGGCCAAAGAGGAAACCTCATGACGTCACCGCTCGCGGGCGGCGTGGATTGCGATCTGCATCCGGCCGTTCCTCATCTGACCAGCCTCTTGCCCTACCTCAACGATTACTGGCGCGACCAGGTGACCACGCGGGGGATGACCGACCTCGTGTCGCAATCCTATCCGACCAATTCGCCGATCACGTCGCGGCCGGACTGGCGGCCGGGGCAGGGCAAGCCGGGCTCCAGCCTGGCCGACATGAGGGCGCAGGCGCTCGACCGCTTTGGCGTCAGCACCGGGATCTGCAATCCCCTGTACGGCGTCCAGATGGTGTTTTCCGAGGACATGGCGGACGCGTTCTGCCGCGCGCTCAACGACTGGCTGGTCAAGGAGTGGCTCGACAAGGAGCCGCGGCTGCGCGGCTCGATCGTGATCCCGGTGCAGAGCGTCGAGAAGTCGGTCGCGGAAATCGAGCGCTGCGCCAGCGACCCGCGCTTCGTCCAGGTGCTCATGCTTGTGATGGGCGACATGCCGCTGGGCAAGCGCGCCTACTGGCCGATCTACGCCGCCGCCGAGCGGCTGGGGCTGCCGATCGGCATCCACGCCGGCAGCGCCTATCACAACCCGCCGACCTCGGTCGGCTGGGGCTCCTACCACATCGAGGATTACGTCGCGCAGGCGCAGGCGTTCCAGACCCAGCTGACCAGCCTGATCGTCGAGGGCGTGTTCGCGCGGCATCCGAACCTGAAGATGGTGATGCTGGAATCCGGCTGGAGCTGGCTGCCGTCTTATTTGTGGCGGCTGCACAAATTCTGGCGCGGCGTGCGCATGGAAACCCCCTGGGTGGACCGCTCGCCGCAGGAAATTGTGCGTAGCAACATCCGGTTTTCGCTGCAGCCGATCGATGCGCCGCCGGATCCGGCAACCCTCAATCGCCTGTTTGACCATATGCAGTCGGACGAATTGCTCCTATTCTCCACCGACTATCCGCACTGGCAATTCGAGGGCGATTCCGTGCTGCCCGAAGGGATGTCTTCCGATCTTGTGCGCAAGATCATGATCGACAATCCGCACGCCACTTATCCGCGCTTGAAGCTGCCTGTCGCGGCATGATCCCGAAAAGTGGAGGCCGGTTTTCGGACAAGATCATGCCCACTAAGGAGGAGACGACGCCATGAATATCCAGGTCCGCGAACGTCCAGAGCCGAGTTCGCCCTTCAGCCTCAAGACCGCGATCGCCGATTGCGACATCCATCCGGCGCGCGCGACCAAGGACGAATTGTATCCGTTCCTGGCGAAGCGCTGGCACAGCCATCTCGAAACCTGGGGCGTGCATCCCTATCAGGGCATGATGGAGGGCCCGCCCTATCCCAAGGCGCAACCCAATGCGTCGCGCCGCGACGCCTGGCCGCCGGAAGGCGGCCAGCAGGGCTCGTCGCTGTCCTTCATGCAGAAGCAGCTGCTCGATCCCTACAATGTCGCGCTCGGCGTCCTCAATCCGCTCGGCGCCACCGGCCAGGGCATGCGCAATCACGATCTTGCTACCGCGCTCGCGACCGCGATCAACGACTGGCAGATCGCCAAGTGGACCAGCCAGGACAGCCGGCTGAAAGGCTCGGTCGTGGTCGCCAACGAGGACGGCGTGTCCGCGGCCGCGGAAATCCGCCGCCGTGCCGGCGACAAAAATTTCGTCCAGGTGCTGCTCTTGAGCCGCAACGTCGAGCCGCTCGGGCAGCGCCGCTACTGGCCGATCTATGAAGCGGCCGAGGAGGCGGGGCTCCCGGTCGGCGTCCACGCCTTCGGCTTCGGCGGCAATCCGATCACCGCCTCCGGCTGGCCGAGTTTTTACATCGAGGAAATGGTCGGCCATTCGCAGTGCCAGCAGACCGCGCTCGCCAGCATCGTGCTGGAGGGCGTATTCGCCAGGTATCCGAAGCTGAAGATGGTGATGATCGAGGCCGGCTTCGGCTGGGCGCCGTCGCTGTCGTGGCGGCTCGACAAGGTGTTCGGCAAGCTGCACGGCGAGGTGCCGCATCTGAAGCGCAAGCCGTCGGAATATATCCGCGACCACATCTTCTGGACCACGCAGCCGATGGAGGATCCTGAAAGACGCGACCATCTGTTCGACGTCATCGACTGGATCGGCTGGGACAAGCTGCTGTTCGCTACCGACTACCCGCACTGGGACTTTGACGAACCGTCGCGCGTGCTGCCGCCCGGCGTCAGCGACGCCAACCGCGAGGCGTTCTATCTCGGAAATGCGAAAAAGCTGTACGGGATTTCCTGAAGATGATTTTGATTAAGCCGCTTTTTCTGCGAGTTCGGTTCACCTCTCCCATCGGGAGAGGTCGGATCGCGCCAGCGATCCGGGTGAGGGGTTACGATCCCTCGGTGGACCTGATCCCCTCACCCGAATTGCTTCGCAATTCGACCTCTCCCAAGGGAGAGGTGAAGTGCCCATGACCCGTCACGTCATCGCCCCGGTGGATGAGTTGCCGCCGGGCACCCGCAAATTCCTCACCATCGACGAGCGCCCGATCGCGATCTTCAACATCAACGGCGAATTCTTCGGCCTGTTGAACCGCTGCCCGCATCAGGGCGCGGCCCTGTGCGAAGGGCCGCTGATAGGCCTCGCGCGATCCTCCGATCCCGGCGCGATCGAATACACGCGGCAGGGCGAAATCCTGCGCTGCCCCTGGCACGGCTGGGAATTCGATATCCGCACCGGGCAATCGTATTGCGATCCGAAGAAATTCCGAACCCGCGCCTATCCGGTCCATGTCGAGCCCGGCACCCATGTGGTGAAGGGACCGTATGTCGCGGAGACGCTCGCGGTGTCGGTGGAGAGCGACTACGTGGTGGTGGATCTGTAGGCGCATCTCTGACATGGATACCGCCGCAGCACCCTTCGCAATCGTCGCGTTTCTGTCGGTTTGATTCCAATCAATCCAGCAACACGAAAACCGGACTAGGCTTCATGTTCCGGCGAGCGAGAGGCTGTCGTTAGCAGCTGTCCGGCTTATCCAGGCACGAGGGAGCATGGCATGCCTACCCATCAGGACGGCAAGAAGAGACCGGCAAGCATCGAGGCCGACGTGTCGGCTGAGCAGGATACCGCACTCGACCGCGACGACGGCCTTGAGGCCGTCAAGCCGCACCTGACCGGCATGATCGGAATCCATATCGAGTCCCCCGCGGAAGATGCGGCGACCGGATCGCCGGGTGCCGATGTCGATCGCGACCTGGCCAGGGATTAGCGGCCAGCCGACGCCGCGATAGCGGCCGCTTCCTTCAGCCGAAGCGGCCCGTGATGAACCGCTGGGTTCGCGGATCGGCCGGCGTGACGAAGATCTGGCGGACGGTGCCGAATTCGCCCATTTCGCCCAGATACATGAAGCCGGCATAGTCCGAGACCCGCGCCGCCTGCTGAAGATTATGGGTCACGATGATGATCGTGTGATCCTGCTTGAGTTCATCGATGGTCTGCTCGATTTTTGCCGAAGAAATCGGATCGATGGAAGCGCATGGCTCGTCGAGGAGAAGAACTTCCGGCCGGATGGCGATGGCGCGGGCAATGCTGAGGCGTTGCTGTTGGCCGCCTGACAGCTCCAGCCCGCTCTTGCCCAGCTTGTCCTTTACCTCGTGCCAAAGCGCCACGCGCTGCAGCGCGGCTTCGACTTCCGCATCCATCTGCGCCTTTGTCAGGCGCCGATTGAGGCCAATGCCGAAGGCAATGTTGTCGTAGATGGACATTGGAAACGGCGTCGGTTTTTGGAAGACCATGCCGACTCGGGTCCTGAGAACCGCCACGTCCAGGTTGCTGGACAGAATGTCCTCGCCATCGAGCAATACTTCCCCGTCGGCGTGCTGACCGGGATAGAGGCTGTAGATGCGATTGAAGACGCGCAGCAGGGTCGACTTGCCACAGCCGGAAGGGCCGATGAATGCGGTGACGAGGTTGGCATGGATCGGGACCGATATGTCCTTGAGGGCGTGGTTGCCATCCTGATAGTAGAAATTGAGATGCCGAACGCTGATCCGCTCCTTGACGGGCTGCTGATCCGGCTTTGACCGGATGACGCCGGCCAATTGGTCGAAGGCCCGGGCGGATTTTTTCTGCAGTTCGGCGGTGCGTATCTCCCGGATTTCAGGAACCTCGTTCGCGATCATGGTCATGCCCGACTTGGTCAAGTTGAGTTGATCAAGATATAGACCGACGATGCATTTGCGATTTGATCAGCCTCAAATGCGTCGCGGGAATCCCGGCCGATGAGCGCCATCGTGTCGCGAAGCGTTCATTCCGATGTCATTCTTGCCCTTGTGGTTCAGGCAGGTGCCCGATTTTGTGGCGAATCCGATTTCCGTTTGCAGCCTTGACCATTCAGTCGCGACATCATTCGTGATGTCGAGGCATGCCCTTTCCGTAGTATGACCAATTCATGACAGACGCGCAGGCCATGCTCTCAACCGTTCGGGCGCAGATCGAAGCCGCGCGGTCGGCTGCGGCAAAGGCAACCAATCCGAAGGAGGCACGCAGGCTCCGCGTGGTGGCTTCTTCACTGGAAAAGGCATTGCGCAAAATCGAGCGGCAACAGATTTATGGCGACCCTTCCGAGCCCTGACAGCCTGGCCGTCAACGCGGCGATCGGGCCGGTGCCAGGCTAAATCCCCTGGCGCCATTGCCGTGTCAAAGCGCTATGCCGCGCTTCACCAAAATCCGCGTGGCCCCTGCCGATAATACTGCCCGCCACGCGGCGGCGCATATCTCGGCTGCGGCTCGGGATTGCGCGGGAACATGAAGCCGAAGAAGTCGCCGTCGCTGCCGCTCGCGACCTGCATATCGACAGGGGGCGTGCGCGGGCGGGTAATGAAGCCGCCTTGCGGCTGATGGCTCAGCACCGCGACGAATTCGGTGCGGTAGTTGGTCTCGACGCTGAGCGGCTCGTCCGAGATCACGATCGAGGAGCGCGGCAAGGCGGTCGGCGCGATGCGATCGAGCACGGCCTGCGGGATGGCGATGCGGTCGAGCGCGGCCGTCGCATTGTCGGCGTGGTCGATCGTCACCGCGCTCCAGCGCAGGCCGGCATCGTTGCGCGCCATCGCGGTGAACACATGGGTGCCGATCGGCTTGCCGGGATCGCGGATCGTGACCGGCACCTCGATTGAGGTGTCGAACACCTCGCCGCCGCCGTCCGGCGCCGGCTTGTGGGTATTGCGCCGTACGTAGAGTTTCTGCGTCGCGCGGCTGATGAAGATCGACACCGGCTCGAGCGCGAGCTTCGCGTCAGTCGCCGCTTTGGCGGTTTCGGCCTTCCTGGTCGCGGCCGCCTTGGCAGCCTCCTTTGCGGCGGCGGCGGCCTCGAGTTTCGGTTGTGCGTCGGCCCTGGCCGCCTCGACCTGCGTCGCCAGCTCCGCGGATCTGGCGGCGGCCTTCTGCTGGCGGTCCTCGGCCCGCGCTTTGGCCTCATCGGTCTTCGCGGCGGCAATGGCCTTGTCGGCGCCGGCGGTCTCCTTGTCGGCGCGGGCCTTGAGCCCTTCCAGCTTGCGCAGCGCGGCCGTCAACGCCGCTATTTCGCGCGGCGCTTTCGCCGCGGCCTTCTTCGCCTCGTCGGCGGCCTTTGCCGCCTCGGCCGCCTCGCGCGTGAGTTCCTCGGCCCGGGCCGGCGCGGCCGCGATGGCCTCCTGCTTCGGCCCGAACAGCGCCGGATGGGACACCTCGACCGGCTCGGCATTGTCAGGCGATATGATCACCCGCATCCCGATCCGCGTCTTGTCGAACAGCTTTTCGGCAAAGCCGAACGGCATCCGCACGCAGCCATGCGAGGCCGCATATCCGGGCAGCGGCCCGCCATGCAGCGCGATGCCGTTCCAGGTGATGCGCTGCATGTTCGGCATCGAGGCGTCGTCATACATGTTCGAGCGGTGTTCCTTGTTCCGCTCGAGGACGGCGAAGACGCCGGCCGGCGTCTCGCGTCCCGTGGTGCCGGTCGATACCGGCGCGCGAAAAATCCAGCCATCGGCGTCGTACAGCGTGACGTTCTGGCTCTTGATCGACACGATCGCCATGATCGGCTCGCCGGCCTCGCGCGGCGCCACCGCCTCGGTGGTTGCAGCGGGGCGAGACTGTCTCGGCGCGGCCTCGGCGGCCGGCGCCGTCAGGGCGGCCATCGCCGTCAGCACCACCAGCGCGGGGGAACTCCAACGCCGGCCCGTCGCGGTGGATTGCGTCGTTGAAAATCGATTTGCCATTCCCAGCCCCGTTGGAACGCCTGTCCGCGCCGATTGTGTGATTCTTTCATATACGACAGCCCGCGTAGCAGGAAGGGCAGCTCGCGGCCGATCTGTGGCATTGCGGATGGTCCCGGCCTGAACAAGCGGGACATGTCGCCGCAGGCGCTGCGGACCTGGAGGAGCATGCACGAGAGGGGTCGTGCCCGCAGGGTGTCTCGCCGGCCTGCCGGCCCGTGACGATCCCAACGCCATTCCGGTCACCACGGCCCCTTACTTTCTGGTGCTGCTTTGCCACACATCGGCAAGACCTTCCTGGTCTTGAGGCCTTCTAAAACCTCGCGCGGTCGGCATCGGATAAGCATTCGAAAAGTACGGATGACGCCGACGAGGGGGGCTGGGAATATGGTATCGAGTGTTCTGTTGCGATCGCTGCTGGGGACGGCAGGAACGCTGGTGTTGCTGACGCATATGGCAGGCGAGGCGGCGGCTCAGTCGTCGCTGCCGCCGGTCACCGTGGACGCACCGAAGCCGAGAAGCGTGGAGAGAACGCAGCGTGCATCGACCGCGCGTACGCGCGGGACGATCAATCGGGCGCGCGCCAATCGCAACGTTGCCGCTGCGCCGCAGGTATCCAGCCGCAGTTCGTCCAGCGGAGTCGAGAATCCGCAAGGGCCCGTCAACGGCTACGTCGCCAACCGTTCGCTGACCGGCACCAAGACCAACACGCCGCTGCGCGAGATACCTCAGTCGATTTCGGTTGTTGGCGCCGAACAGATTCGCGACCAGAAGCCCCAGACCTTCGACCAGATCCTGCGCTACACGCCGGGCGTCAGCGGCGAACAGTTCGGCGCCGACACGCGCAACGACTGGTTCATCCTGCGCGGTTTTCGTGCACAGCAGGACGCTTTCTTCCTCGATGGCATGTCGCTGTTCAGCACGGGTTTTGCGACATGGAAGCTGCAGCCGTTCGGCCTCGAACGCGTCGAGGTTCTGCGCGGACCGTCGTCCGTGCTCTATGGCGGCGGATCGCCGGGCGGCGTCGTCAACGCGGTCAGCAAGATGCCGCAGGCCGAACCCATTCGCTATATCGAGGCCGGGATCAATTCCTACGGCAACAGATATACGTCATTCGATTTCGGCGGCCGCGCCATTCTTCCTCCGAACAGTGGCACGCTGGACTACCGCTTCATCGGCACGCTGAAGGGCGGCGGCACCCAGGTCGATTTCGCCCAGGATGACAGTTATTTCTTCGCGCCCAGCGTCACCTATCGGCCAGATCTCGATACCCGCATCACCATCCTGGCACAGGCGTCGCGAGACCGGACCAACGGCAACAACTGGCTTCCGTATGAAGGCAGCGTAACGGCGGCGCCATTCGGCCGGATTTCAACCAAGCTGTTCACCAGCGAACCGGGCCAGGACTTCGTCAGGCGCGACCAGGCGATGATCGGCTATCAGTTCGAGCATGATTTCTCGAACTACCTGACGCTTCGCCAGAACGCGCGCTATGCCAAGGTCAACGTCAACATCAACTCCTATATCGGCGCGAATTACATCGGTTTTCCTCCGGTCCCTGCGAGTGCCACACTGCAGCGTTATCGTTTCCTGACCAATGATTCGGCGGAACTGGCGACCGTCGACACCCAGCTGCAAGGCCGTTTCAGCACAGGCGCGATCAGCCACACGGTTCTGGCCGGTCTGGACTACAAGAAGTACCGGCTGGACGATTGGCAGGCATCGGCATTTCCCGCCGGTCCGCTCAATGTGCTGAATCCCGTCTACGGATCGTTCACGCCGATCGCCGGGCCGCCCTATCTCAACCGTGTCCTCGATCAGCAGCAGATCGGAATCTATCTGCACGACCAGATGAAGCTCGACCGCTTCACCTTCGTTGTCAGCGGCCGCCAGGACTGGGTCGACACCCAGAATTTCGACCGCCAGGGACCTTACCTGTCGCGCGACAGCGGCAAGGCGACGGGCAGGGCGGGCCTGATCTATGCCGCCGACTATGGCATTTCGCCGTATATCTCCTACGCGACCGGCTTCAACCCCGTCATCGGCACGACGGCAGCAGGGCAATTCTTCACACCGGAAGAAAGCAAGCAGGTCGAAGTCGGCGCCAAGTGGGAGCCGGCGGGGTTCAATGGAAGCCTCAACGTGGCCTGGTTTGATCTTCGCAAGACCAACGCCCTGACTGTCGATCCCAACAACATCTTCGCCCAGGTCCAGAATGGCGAAGTGACCTCGCGCGGCATCGAGCTGAGCGTGGTGAACAACCTGACCCGCGAGTTCAAGATGGTCGGATCGGTCTCGTCCTACGACCTGTACATCAGCAGGGACCCGAATGCGGCGCTGCTCGGCAAGCGGCCGGTCGCGATCCCGACGGTGACAGCATCGCTGTGGGGTGACTACACCTTCCAGAGCGGGCCGTTGTCCGGCTTCGGCTTCGGTGGCGGCGTCCGCTATGTCGGCGAATCCTTTGCCGACCAGGCCAACACGCTGGCCGTTCCCGCGCGGGGGCTGGCGGATGCCGTGCTGCACTACGAGTACCAGCAGTGGCGCGCGGCCCTGAATGTCACCAACATCGCCGACAAGATCTTCGTGTCGAGCTGCGATGGTGTGTCATCGTGCTTCTACGGCGAACGCCGCAAGGCGACGCTCAGTCTGGCGCATCGCTGGTAGCGTTCGGTCTTCTCCCCTCCTCCCACGCGCAAGGGCGCGTGGGAGGAGGGGAGTTAAACCGTCCCCGCCATCATCCGCCGCTCCCTGGCGTAACGCACCAGCGCGACGAAGCGATAGATGCCGTGCACGAACTTGCCGTAGGGCATGGTGATGAACAGCGAGAACACCACGCCGAGATGCAGCGCCAGCAGCGCGCCCATCGCCGCGGTGTCGCGCAGCAATAGCAGCGCCATGCCGGTCAGACTGGTCAGGAACAGCATCAGGATGAAGGCGACGTCCATGCCCATCCGCGCCTGATCGACCAGAACGGGATCGCGCTTCCATTTTTCCGCCAAAAGGCCGGCGGGGCCGATCAAGAGCCCGATGCCGCCGAGCGTGCCCAGCACGACCGGCAGATCCCACCACGGATACGGCGCCTCGCGCGCCCAGAAATAGTGATACGCCGTCGCCACCGAGGTCGAGGCGAAGCAGAGTGCAAAACCGTAGAAGGTGAGGTGGTGATAGATCCTGCGCAAATCGCTCGGCCGCTCGTCCTCGTTGACGCAGCCGACCCCGCCGCCGTCGAGATAGCGCAATTGGCCGGCGTCCTTGATCGCCTGCCAGATCGAGGGCGGATCGACCAGCATGCCCACGGGTTCGCCGATATCGCGCCAGAACGCGCGCACGCCCATCACCAGCGCCACGATGGCATAGAGAAACGCCGCCCCGAACAGCGCCGCCATCGCATTGTGCGGCATCAGCTTGTAGAACGCGCCCGGGCCGGTATGGATCCCGAACAGCACCTGGCGGTCGTGGAACGCGGCGAAGCCGAAGATGAACGCCGCGACGCTGAGCGCCGCGATGATGCTGATCGAAAGCCCGTTGCGCGCGAACAGGCCGGAAAACGCCCGCGGCCAGGCATAGGCGGCGTAGGAGTCGGCGCGCGCGATCGCCAGCGTCTGGGGGACGTTGACGTTGAACTCATGCGGCGGCGAGAACTGGCAGTCGGTGTAGCAGGCGCCGCAGCCATGGCAGAGATTGGCGAAATAATTGAGGTCGCCGTCGGAAAAGGCGCGGCGCATTTCCATCGCCGGAAATACCGCGCAGAGCCCTTCGCAGTAGCGGCAGGAATTGCAGACCGTCATCAAGCGGTCGGCTTCCTCGAGGATTTTCGTTCCGTGCATGTTCTGCAGCTTCCGTTCGAAGATCTTGCTCAGGTCAGCTCCCTCGCCCCGTTCTTCACGGAGAGGGTTGGGGTGAGGGGCTCTCTCAGCGAACTCAGTATGTCGATAGTCCCCCTCACCCGGATTGCTCCGGCGCGCAAGTGCGCTGCCGAGCAATCCGACCTCTCCCCGCGAGCGAGGAGAGGTGGAATCTAATTCCTGGCATTTTGCGCCGCTTCCCGTCCGGCGATTCGCCCGAACACGCTGCCGATGGTCATGCCGATGCCGGCGGCGTAGCCCTTGCCGAGCACGTTGCCGGCCATGATCTCGCCGGCGGCGAACATGTTGGCGGAAGGCTTGCCGTCCTTCATCAGCATCCGCGACTGCTTGTTCACGCGGGTGCCGAGATAGGTGAAGGTGATGCCGGGCCGCACCGGATAGGCGTAGTAGGGCGGCGTCTCGATCCTGCGCGCCCAATGCGTCTTCGGCGGCGTCAGCCCCTCGGTGCGGCAGTCGTCGAGAATGGTGTGGTCGAAGGTGCCGGGGCGCACGGCGGCGTTGAATTCGGCGATGGTCTTTTCCAGGGTGGCCGGATCGAGCTCGAACTTGCCGGCCAGCTCGGCGATCGTCGGCGCCTCGATCGGCGGAAACAGCGTCGGCATGAAACTGTTGCGGACGCTTGAATCGAAGATGATGTAGGCGATCTGGTCGGGCTGCGCTGCGACCAGTCGGCCCCAGATCGCGTAGCGCTTCGGCCAGATATCCTCGCCCTCGTCGTAGAAGCGGGCGGCATTCTTGTTGACGACGATGCCGAACACCACGGAATCATGCCGGGTGATGATGCCGCCGTCGAATTTCGGCGCGCGGGCGTCGATCGCGACCGCGTGGCACTGGGTGGGGTCGCCGACATCCTGCACGCCCTTGTCGAGCAGCATCTTGAGAATGGAGCCGCGGTTATAGGGCGTGCCGCGAATCAAAAAGTTGTCGGCGGCGTCGCCCCAATACTGCTTCAGCCACTCGATGTTGGCCTCGAAACCGCCGGCGGCGGCGACCAGGGTCGCGGCGCGGACGCTGACATCGGCGTCGCCCTGTTTCAGCGTGGCCGACAGGAACATGCCGTCCTGGATATCGAGGCCGAGCACCTCGGCGTCGTAGAGAATGTCGACGCCGAGTTTTTCGGCGGTGAGGTACAGCGCGTTCAGCATCGCCCTTCCGCCGCCGAGGAAGAACGAGTTGGTGCGGCCGAGGCTGAGCGTGCCGCCGAGCGAGGGCTGCCAGCGCACGCCCTGTTCGACGATCCAGCCCAGGATATCCTTGGACTCCGCGATCATGTGCTTCGCGAGTTCCTCGTCGGTCTCGCCGCCGGTGACGCGCAGCAGATCTTCCCAGAATTCCTCTTCGGTATAGGGCCCGGTCAGGATCTCGGTGGCGGCATCATGGGCGCAGCGCATGTTGCGGGTGTGGCGGGTGTTGCCGCCCCGGTAGAATTTCGGGGCGCCTTCCAGCACCAGCACCGATGCGCCGGCCCGCCGCGCGCTGATCGCGGCGCAAAGCGCGGCGTTGCCGCCGCCAATCACCAGACAATCGAATTTTCGGGAGAGGTCGACCATGCGTCTTGTTATTATTGTTGGCACGGAAATCAAACCCGGCGGCGCCGGGCAGGCTGTTTTGTCCCGGCAAGCGGTTCGGGCGTGTAAGGCCCATCCGGTTTGCCAAGTTCCGGTTTGCCATGGATCGAGGCCTTAAGCCAATCCCGAAATGCCCTCAGTTTGGGCCTGTCGGCGGTGGCCTCCGGCGATACGAGATAGAAGCCGGCGTCTGCGGGCAGCGCAATATTGAACGGCACCACCAGCCGCCCCTTGGCGATATCGGCCTCGACATAGGAGGTCCGCCCCATCGCCACGCCCATCCCGTCGATCGCGGCCTGCACGGTCATCAAGACGAGGTCGAAGGTGACGCCGGGCTGTTTCGAGAGGTTGCTCGGCAGGCCCGCGGCGGTGAGCCAGAGCCGCCAGTCGTCGTTGTTGGCGGCACTGGTGTGCAGCAGCACATGGTCGGCGAGGTCTTCCGGCCGCCGCAACGGCTTCCTGCCCGCCAGCAGGGCCGGGCTGCAGACCGGAAACAGTTCGTCGGCCATCAGCCAGTCGGCGCGCAGGCCCGGCCATTGGCCGCGGCCATAGCGGATCGCGGCGTCGACGTCGCCGGATCTGAAATCGACCAGGCTGGTCGAGGTGGTGATGTGGACGTCGATGCCGGGATGGGCTTCCTGGAATGCGGACAGTTTCGGCAGCAGCCACTTTGCGGCCAGCGAGGCCAGCGTCGAGACCGTCAGCACATGGTCGCTGTCCTTGCGCAGCAGCCGGTCGGTGGCGAGCTTGAGATCGTTGAACGCGGCGCGGACGCCGGGGAGATATTCGCTGGCCTCCGCCGTCAAGGTCAGCGCGCGGTTCTGCCGGACGAACAGTTTGACCCCGAGTTCCTGCTCGAGCCGCCGGATCTGATGGCTGATCGCGGTCTGGGTGACGTTCAGCTCGCCCGCCGCAAGCGTGAAACTGAGGTGCCGGGCCGCCGCCTCGAAGGCGCGCAATCCATTGAGCGACGGCAGTCTGGCGGTCATCCAGGGCATCCCAAATACATGATTTTATATCATGCGAAGCGGTACACAATGTCGTTTGTCGGAGGTGTCGATCGGGCAGATATTGCGGTCAAGAGATTAGCTTTAGGAGATGACCATGTCCACTTTGACCCACCAATCGATGATAAATCATCATCAATCGGGCATTTTTGCCCGGGCCCTCGAAACCTTCCGGATCTGGCGCAAGCGCCAGCAGGACCGGCGGTTCATGGCCCAGCTGTCCGCCCGTGACCTGCACGATGTCGGCCTGTCCTGGAGCGACATCGCCCATGAGGCCGAAAAGCCGTTCTGGCGGGGCTGAACGCCCGCCTGACCGACGCCGCCTCCTGAGAGGGGCGCCGGCCACGACTTTCGGACCCAACGGGAACCAGCCATGAACGCGCTTCGATTCGATGATCTCCGGCAGCATTCCGACGTGCTGCGCTTGCGCGGCGGGAAGCCGGTGACGGTTCGCTTCGTCGAGCCTGGCGATGCCGAGGCGTTGCAGGCCTACATCCGGTCGCTCTCGACCCGCTCCCGCTACAACCGGTTCCTCGGCGCCATCAGCGAGCTGCCGGCTGCCCAGCTCGACCAATTCATCCAAGTCGGCGAGGCCGACCGCTTCAGCGTGGTGGCGGTCATGAATATCGACGGCGCCGAGACCATCATCGGCGAAGCCCGCTACGCCTTCGACGCCGACACCGACAGTTTCGAGTTCGGCCTGTCGATCGACGACCGCTGGCAGGGCCACGGCATCGGCTCAGCCTTGCTGCGCAACCTGGAATGCCGCGCCGCCGCCTTCGGTGCTCGGCAACTGTTCGGCGATACGCTGCGTTCCAACGACGCCATGATCGGCCTCGCCCGCAAGTCCGGTTTTGTCTTCACCCATTCGCCGGGCGACTGGAAGCTGGTGCGGTTCGAAAAGCAGATCGCGGTGGCGCCGCAGGAAATCCCCTGCGCCAGTTGGCGGCTCGCGGCGCAGCGGATGACAATGCAGGCTGCGGTTTGAAGTCTCTCAACGTCATTCCGGGGCGATGCGAAGCATCGAACCTCAGATGTGCAATTGCACATTGGGGAATCTCGAGGTTCCGGGTTCATCGCTGCGCGATGCCCCGGAACGACGCCTCAATTCCCCTTGAACACCGCCTTGCGCTTGTCGATGAAGGCCTGCACCGCCTCCTTGTGATCGGCGGTCGTGGTCAGGCGAACCAGCCGTTCCGCCTCATGGTCGCGCGCGGTGGCGAAATCGAACAGCAGGGCCTCGTCGAGATTGTCCTTCATGTAGCGCAGCGCCAGTGTCGGGCCTTCCGCCATCGATTTGGCCATCGCAAAGGCCGCCTGCTGCAGTTCGGCATCCGGAACCACGCGGTTGACGAGGCCGATCGCCTCGGCGCGTTTCGCGTCGACCTTGTCGGCGGTGAACATCAATTCGCGCGCCCGCGAGGTGCCGACCAGCCGCGTCAGCAGCCAGGCGATGCCGTAGTCGCCCGGCAGCGCCACCCGCAGATAGCCGGTCGAGACGAAGGCGGATTCCGCCGCGATCCGGATGTCGCAGGCCATTGCCAGCGCGAGGCCGGCGCCGACGGCGGGGCCGGGCAGGGCGGCGATGGTCGGCTTGCGCACCGACACCAGCGCGCCGGTCAGGAGCCGCTGGCGCTCCTGCAGGTCGGCGACCTTCTCGTCATAGGACATGGCGAGCCGCTTCGGATCGCGATGCGCGCCCATGCCCTTGACGTTGCCGCCGGCGCAGAAGGCGGTGCCGGCGCCGGTGATCAGCAGGACGCCGACATCGGGATTCTCGCCGCAGGCCTTGATCATGTTGCGCAGCGCCGGGGTCAGCGCGTCCGACATCGCGTTGCGGACTTCGGGGCGGTTCAGCGTGATGATGGCGACGCGGTCGCGGATGACGCACAGCAGTTCATTGGTGCCGGTGTCGATGGTGATCTCGGTCATGTTTCCCCCAGTGTTGTTGTTGTTGTTTGTCGTCTCATCCGTCATTGCGAGCGCAGCGAAGCAATCCATTCTTCCTTTGCTGGTGATGGATTGCTTCGTCGCAAGAGCTCCTCGCAATGACGTTGTTAGGCCGTCGCGTCGCTCAAAACTTCTCCACCCAGGGCCGCAATTCCTGCTCCCAGCTCCAGGCGCTGCGCGGCTGTTGCAGCACGTTCCAGTAGCTCAGCGCAATGGCGTCGGGGTCCAGCATCGAATCCGGCCGGTCGGCGGGCTCGCTGCGCGCGGCGCTGCGGATGCCGCCGTCGATGACGAAATGCGCGACATGGATGCCCTGCGGCGACAATTCGCGCGCCATGCTCTGCGCCAGCCCGCGCAGCGCGAACTTGCCCATCGCGAACGGCGCCGACTGCGGATAGCCCTTGACGCTGGCCGACGCCCCGGTGAACAGGATCGCGCCATGCTTGTTCGGCAGCATGCGCTGCGCCGCCTGCTGCGCCACCAGGAAGCCGCCGAAGGCGCTGACCGCGATCGCCTGGGCGACCTCCGCCGGCACCAGGTCGGTGAAGGCGCCCCGGGCACGGCCGCTGGCGTTGTAGACCACGACATCGGGCGTTCCGATCTCGCGCTCGACCAGCCCGAACAGCCGCTCCACGTCCTCGGCATTGGTGGCGTCGCAGGCAAACGCCTTGGCCTTGGTCTCGGTGCAGATCGCGCCGAGTTTTTCGATCTTCCGCGCCGCCAGCGCGACGCGGATGCCTTGTTTGGCGAACAGCCGCGCCAGCGACGCGCTGAGACCCTCGCCGGCGCCGACGATCAGGGCGATCTTGTAGTTCGGCAATTCCATGGGGCAGTCCTCGGTTTCAGGTGAATCCGTATCTAGGGACGCAATCGGGTCAGGCAAGCTGTCGCAGCATCACGGTATCCCTCAGCCACAGGGCGATCCCTTGATTATGCCGGTTGACGGCATCGTCGCCTGCAGTATCGGTAGTATCAAGAAGATATCGGGCGGAACGAACAAGGACAGAACATGCAGCAGTCTGCCAGACAGGACGTGAAGGCCTCCGCCGACCAGCCGGGCCTGCTCGCGCCTGATACGACGGGGATGAATTTCTATCGCGCCGATCCAGTTCTGACGGATCTGCTCCGCATCCATCTGCCGTCGCCGCTGTTCAATCACATCGAGCCGTATCTCGATCGGCTCGGCGCGCTCGCCGGCGGCCATCTCGACGAATGCGCGCGGTTGTCTGACCGCCACACCCCGGTGCTGCACCAGCGCGACAAGTTCGGCCGCGATGCGCAGTGGATCGAGTATCACCCGGCCTATCGCGAGCTGGAAGCCGCGGCGTTCGGCCAGTTCGGCATCCACGCGATGTCGGTCCGCAAGGGCATATTGGGGTGGCCCGACAAATATCCCGTCGTGGCAAAACATGCCTTTACGTTCCTGTTCAACCAGGCCGAGTTCGGGCTGGGCTGTCCGATCAACGTCACCGACGGCTGCGCCAAATTGCTGTCGAATTTCGGCAGCGAGGCCTTGAAGGCGAAGTACCTCGACGGGCTGACGCAGACCGACATGAGCCTGCTGACCCAGGGCGGCCAGTTCATGACCGAGAAGGAAGGCGGTTCCGACGTCGGCACGCTGACGACGACAGCGGTGCAGGAAGGCGACCACTGGCGGCTGACCGGCGAAAAATGGTTCTGCTCCAATGCCGATGCGAAAGTCGTGATGCTGCTGGCGCGGCCGGAGGGCGCGGGGCCGGGCACCCGCGGCGTCGGCCTGTTCCTGATGCCGCGGACGCTCGATGACGGCACGCCCAATCACTACCGGATCGTCCGGCTGAAGGACAAGCTCGGCACCCGCTCGATGGCCTCGGGCGAGATCAAGCTGGAAGGTGCGATCGCCTATGCGGTCGGCAAGCTCGATCGCGGCTTTGTTCAGATGGCCGAGATGGTCAATTCGTCCCGCCTGTCCAACGGCGTCAAGTCCACCGCGCTGATGCGGCGCGCGTATCACGACGCGATGACGGTGGCGCGCGGACGGGTGGTGTTCGGCCAGCGCATCATCGACCTGCCGCTGGCGCGGCGGCAGCTGATGAAGATCATGCTGGCGACCGAGCAGGCGCTGTCGCTGAGTTTTGTCACGGCCGATGCGCTCGACCGCGCCGAGGCCGGCAGCCAGGACGCCGCGGCGCTGCTGCGCATCCTGACGCCGACCCTGAAATTCCGCGCCACCCGCGACGCCCGCAAGGTCTGCGGCGACGCGCTCGAGATGCGCGGCGGCATCGGCTACATCGAGGAATTCGCCACCAGCCGGCTGCTGCGCGACTCCCATCTCGGCTCGATCTGGGAAGGCACCGGCAATATCGTGGCGATCGACGCGCTGAAGCGCGCGGTCGGCCGCCATGGCGCCGAGGCGGCACTGGCCGCCGATCTGCACGCCCGGCTCGACGACAGCGCCAACGTGCCGCAGGCCTGGCGCGGCCGGCTGCGCGATCTCACCGACCGGGCCATCGGTTTTGCCCGCGAGGTCGCCAGCCGCGTGGACAACGAGGCCGAAGCCCGCCGCGCCACCAGCCTGCTCTATCATGTCGCTAGCGCGGTGACGCTGGCCTGGGAAGGCGGCCGCATCCACGAGATGCGCGGCGATGCCCGCCGGCTGTTGCTGTCGCGCATGGTGATCGATCACCGGGTCGCTTTGGGCGATCCATTCCGGCTCACGGAAAATGCCGCGCAGCGTGCCATCACAGGCCATCTGCTCGGCGACCGCGCGATCGGCATGGCCGAGGTTGGCGAATTGATTTCGGCGGCGTAGGCTAAATCGTCATTCCGGGGCGCGCGAAGCGCGAACCCGGAATCTCGAACAACAATCTCTGGATTCCGGGTTCGACGCTCTGCGTCGCCCCGGAATGACGCAAACAAACAAAAAAGAGGAAACACCGATGAAGGCCGCCGTCCTGGTTGAAGTCAACAAGCCGCTCGTGATCGAGGATGTCAGCCTGCAGAAGCCGGGCCCGCGCGAGGTGCTGATCCGCACCTCGGTCGCCGGGCTCTGCCACTCGGACCTGCATTTCATGGAAGGGCTTTATCCGCATCCGTTGCCCGCGGTGCTCGGCCATGAGTCGGCCGGAATCGTCGAGCAGGTCGGCTCCGACGTCACCTACGTCAAGCCCGGCGATCACGTGGTGACGTGCCTGTCGGTGTTCTGCGGCACCTGCGACAATTGCTCGACCGGCCGGCCGGTGCTGTGCAGCGACACCACGGTAAAGCTGCCGCCCGGCGCCTCCAACCGGCTGTCATGGGCGCGCTCGGAGAAGCTGAACCAGTTCCTCAATTTGTCGTCGTTCGCCGAGCAGATGCTGGTGCACGAGAACGCCATCGTCAAAATCAAGAAGGAGATGCCGCTCGATCTCGCCGCGCTGATCGGCTGCGGCGTCATCACCGGCTACGGCGCGGTGGTCAACACCGCCAAGGTGCAGCCCGGCGAGACCGTGGTCGTGATCGGCTGCGGCGGCGTCGGCATGGCCGCGATCAATGGCGCCGAGATCGCCGGCGCCGGCCGCGTCATCGCGGTCGATACCAATCCCGCCAAACTGCAGCTCGCCACCAAGCTCGGCGCCACCGACATCATCGATCCCGCCAATGGCGACGTGGTGCAGCAGGTGCGCGACCTCACCAATGGCGGCGTGCATCACTCGTTCGAGGTGCTGGGCCGCAAGGAGACCGCCGAGCAGGCCTTCGCGATGCTCGCCCCCGGCGGCACCGCGACCATCGTCGGCATGATTCCGTTCGGCCAGAAGATCGAGCTGCACGGCTTCGACTTCCTGCGCGAGCGCAAGATCCAGGGCTCGTCGATGGGCTCCAACCATTTCCGCGTCGACATGCCCCGCCTGGTCGAATTCTACATGCGCGGCAAGCTGCATCTGGAAGACTGGATCTCCGCCAAGCTGAAGCTGAGCGAGATCAACGACGGTTTTGCCGCAATGAAGGCCGGCAAGACCGTGCGCAGCGTCATCATGTTCGATGCGTGATCTTCATCCCTCCCCCCGCGCGGCACTTCGCCGCGTGGTGGGGAGGGTGGCCGGCCGAAGGCCGGTCGGGTGGGGGGCGTCTCCACAATCTCGATAGCCGATAGACCCCCCACCCCGTCCTCCGCTTCGCTCCGGCCGACCCTCCCCACCGCTGCGCGGGGGAGGGATAAGAACCGCGCGTCGCGTGGCCGCCCTTCAAACATCAATCATCGAACATCGGCGGCGGCACGAAGCCGCCGAATTCGCGCTCGATCAGCTCCGCCAGCATCAAGGGCGTGCGGTCTTCCAGCCAGGGGCCGACGATCTGCACGCCGACCGGCAGGCCTTCGGCGGACAGGCCGAGCGGGATCGCGGTGGCCGGCAGGCCGGGCAGGGTGGCGATGCCGGGCCATGCCAGCTGGTCCGGATAGATATGGTCCTTGCCGTCGATCGTGATGCGGCGGGTTTCCTGCAACTCGGAATGATCGTGCGGATAGGCCGGCGTCGGCATGATCGGGCAGATCACCGCATCGAACGTGGCGAACAGCTCACGCCATTGCGCGCGCAGCCGGGCGCGGGCGCCGTCGTCGAGCACCCAGTCGCGATGGCTTTGCGTCATGCCGCGCAGCCGCTCGGCACGCAGGCTGTTGTCGCCGGCCGCCAAATCCGCGGCGCCGACCCGCGCACCGGCGATGATCTCGGGCGGAAAGGACGCGCCGAGGAATCCCATCAGCATCCGCATGTAAAGCCGCGACGACTCGGCAAAATCCGGCAGCAGCGGGCTGTGCCGCGCGACGCTCACGCCCGATCCGGCGAGGTTGCCTGCCAGCTTCTCGATCGCCTCGCGAATATCCTTGTCCGCCGGCAAAACCGGATCGCTGTCGATCACCAGCACGCGAAAACCCTTCAGCGCGGTGTGACGCGGCGGCGGCAGCGCGAGCTTGTAACCGACGCCATTGTCCAGCGGATCGGGTCCCGCGATCACGTCGAGCAGCAGCGACAGGTCGGCGGCCGAGCGCGCCATCGGGCCGATCACCGCGAGATCGCGTTCCATCGGGATCGGCGGAAACGGCGGCGGCGTGTGCCCGCGCGGCGGCACGATGTTGTAGGTCGGCTTGTGCGCATAGACGCCGCAGTGGAACGCCGGCACCCGCAGCGAACCGCCGATATCGGAGCCCAGCGACAGCGGCCCGTAACCGGCCGCCAGCGCCGCCGACGATCCGCCGGAGGAGCCGCCGGGCGTGCGGCCGAGATGATAAGGGTTGTTGGTGGTGCCGTAGATCTCGTTGTAGCTCTGCCAGTCGGCGAGGCCGACCGGCACGTTGGTCTTGCCGAGGATCACGCCGCCCGCGGCCTTGACGCGGGAAATCGACAGCGCGTCTTCGCTAGGCACAAAATCCTTCTGCGGCAGAAAACCCCAGGTCGTCGGCAATCCCGCGACGTTGTAGGATTCCTTCACCGTCACGGGGATGCCGAGCAGCGCGCCGGTCTTGCCCCCCGCGCGCGCCGCGTCGGCGGCGCGGGCGGCGTCCAGGCCGCGGGCGAAGTCACGCACGCAAATCGCATTGATCTTGCCGTCGTGGCGCTCGATGCGGCCGATGGCATCCTGCGCCAGTTCGACGGCAGAAACCTTTTTCGCTGCAAGGGCGGCCGACAATTCGGTTGCGCTCTTGAAGCTCCATTGCGATTTGGCCAAGATGATTCTCCCGTTGATTTTTGCTGGCCCTGATGATGCGCAGTTAGGGCTGACGCTGCAAGCCGGGGAATTTCAGGAAACTGGTTGTCATGCCGCAATAAATATCGGGACGCGATAAATCCGGAGGAGACACCATGGCACCGACGGCGAGCCGGAAATTTCCAGTCCTGTCCACCAAGCGGCTGATCTTGCGCGCGGCGGCGCCAAAGGACGTCGAGGAATTCCAGGCGCTGCTGTCGATTCCCGAGGTCACCCGCTTTTCCAATTGGCCCGACGCGCCAGAGAAAAAGCAGGTCGAACGCTCGCTGCGCTGGATGGCCAAGGTCCATGGCTCCGGCAAGGGATGTGCCTGGATTATCGAGCTTGCCGGCTCGAAGACTCTCGCGGGCGCGATCCGCTTCAACAGTTTCGAGAAGAAATGGCGGTGCGGCGAGATCGGCTACGAGTTGCATCCGGATTACTGGGGCAAGGGCCTGATGACCGAAGCGGTCCGCGCCGTCGTCGCCTGCGGTCACGAAACCTTCCGGCTCAACCGGATCGACGCATGGACCTTGCCGGGCAACGGCGCCTCCGACCGCGTTCTGGAAAAGTCGGGTTTCCGGCATGAGGGCACGCTGCGGCAGAAAGCCTGGTTCAAGGGCGCCTTTCATGACTTTCGAATTTTTGGCCGGATCGCGGGCGACGCCATCAGTCCGACATGAGAATGCATTCTGCTCGCGGCCGAATGCGCGTCGGAGACGGATCATGGATGAGTCGGGGTTCAACCGTCGTCAAATACTGGCGGGCGCAGCAGGGATGTTGATGGGGTCGCTGACCGGCGCGAGCCCGGCATCGGCGCTGGACTGGCAAACGGTCTCCCTGCGCGAAGCCGGGTTCGCCGACGATCTGGCCGCGCGGCTCGACAAGGCCATCGCCGACAAGCGGATCTGGAATCTTCACAGCGTCGTCATCGTGCGCAACGGACGGCTGGTGTTCGAGCGCTACTTCGAAGGTGAGGACACGGCGAGGGGCAGCCGGCCGATCGGCGTAGTTTCCTTCAAACCGGATTCGCTGCACGATCTGCGCTCGGCATCCAAGAGCATCGTCGGCCTGCTGTACGGGATCGCGCTGGCTGCCGGCAAGGTGCCGGCGCCGGAAGATGCGCTGATGGCGTCGTTTCCCGAATATGCCGACCTTGCGGCCGATCCGGCGCGCAGCCGCTGGACCCTGCATCACGTGCTGTCGATGACGATGGGCACCGAATGGGATGAATCATTACCCTACTATCATCCGGCCAACAGCGAGACCGCCATGGACAACGCGCCGGATCGCTACCGCTACATTCTGGACCGGCCGATCGCAACGGAGCCCGGCCAGCGCTGGGTCTACAATGGCGGGGCCACCGCGCTGCTCGGTCGGCTGATCAACAAGGCCACCGGCAAATCGCTGCACGCCTACGCGCGCGAGGTTCTGTTCGACCCGCTCGGCATCGGCCCGACCGACTGGTACGCGGACAGGAACGGCGAACTGTTCGCAGCGTCCGGCCTGCGGATGACGCCGCGCGATCTTGCCAGGATCGGACAATTGACGTTGCGCGGCGGCGTCTGGGAAGGCCGTCAGGTGGTCCCCGCGGAATGGATCGTACGCAGCACCTCTCCGGTGGTGCAGATCGGGGATGAGCGCCACTACGGCTACCAGTGGTACAATATGGCTATCACCGTCGAGACGCCGGCCATCCCGCGCTCGAACCAGCGGCTATGGAACGCCTCCGGCAATGGCGGCCAGCGGCTGACGGCATTTCCGGCGCTGGATCTCGTGGTGGTGAGCACGGCCGGCAACTACAACAGCAAGGACAACAACCTGCCGCCGCGGCGCGTCATCACCGATGTCGTGTTTCCGAGCCTGCTGTGACCTTTACGCCCCGCCGATCAGGATCCCGACCGCGAGCACGATGGCGCCGCCGAGCACGATCTGGAATGCCGCCTGCATGAACGGCGTGTCCATGTAGCGCGCGCGGATCCAGGCGATCACCCACAATTCGAAGAACACCACGATGCCCGCGATCGCGGTCGCAATCCAGAAGGCATTGGCCCAGCTGTCCGGCACCAGATAGGGCAGGGTGTGGCCGAGGCCGCCCACCGTCGTCATGACGCCGCAGGTCACGCCGCGCAGCCAGGGCGAGCCGCGCCCGGTCAGCGATCCATCGTCGGACAGGGCCTCCGCAAAACCCATGCTGATGCCGGCGCCGATCGAAGCCGCCAGTCCGACCAGAAACGTCTGCCAGTTCTGATGCGTCGCGAACGCCGCGGCGAACAGCGGCGCCAGCGTCGATACCGATCCGTCCATCAATCCGGCGAGGCCCGGCTGGACATATTGCAGCACGAACACCCGGCGGCGGGTCTTGTCCTCTTCCGCCCGCACATCGGGGCTGAGGATCTCGCCGGTCAGTCTGGCGGCGACCTTCTCGTGGCCTTTTTCCGCTTCGGCGAGATCGCCGAGCAGGCGGCGGACGCCGACATCCTGGGCCTGTTCGGCGGCCTTGACGTAGAAGCGCTCGGCCTCGAACTCCATCGTGCCGACTTCCTTGCGGATGGTGTCGAGCGACAGGTTCTTGGTCAGCCAGATCGGACGCCGCTTCAGGAAGCCGCGGACATTCTCGCGGCGGATCGGCGGCAAATGCGGGCCGAAACGCTTTTCGTACATTTCCAGCAGCCGGTGCCGATGGCCGCGCTCCTCCTCGGCCATCTCCTCGAACACTTTTGCGGAATCCGGATAGCGCTCGGCGAGGTCCTCGGCAAAACTCATATAGATGCGGCTGTCTTCCTCCTCCGCTGATATCGCGACCGCCAGCACCTCGCGTTCGGTCAGCTCGGCGAAGTTCTTCACGGCAGGCGACTTTCCAGTTTAGAATAATTCTAAAGTAAGACTAAGCGCTTAGCCTCACCGGGTCAATCGGGCTGCAACCCTTTCTATGCATGGGGTCGTTTTCAAAATTTTGCAGACGGCTGCGGGCCGGATCAGAGCCGGTCAGGACCCAGCGGTAGCGCGG
This sequence comes from Pseudomonadota bacterium, assembly GCA_040390145.1. Lineage (GTDB taxonomy): Bacteria > Pseudomonadota > Alphaproteobacteria > Rhizobiales > Xanthobacteraceae > Bradyrhizobium. Next base: position 3,166 of record JAZJYY010000080.1, on the reverse strand, counting down.
GCTGATTGCACGAACGCCAGCAGCAGCCGGCTCACTTCCGCCGGCTGTTCCTGCTGCACCCAGTGGCCGGCGCCATCGACCAGGTGGCAGCCGATCATGTTGGTGCAGGCGGTGTTCTGCATCGCCTCGAACACGCCGGGGCGCTGGTAGGTGCCCCAGTCCTGTTGGCCCGAGATGAAACAGGAGGGGACGTCGATGGTGCGGCCGGACCAGGTCTGCAGTTCCGCGACGAATTCGCCCGAAGTGCCGCAGCGGTACCATTGCAGGCCGCCCTGGAATCCGGTGCGGGCATATTCGGCGCTGTAGAACGCGAGTTCGCGGTCAGGGAGCCATGTGTTGGCGGCGATCGCCTCCGCCGACGGCATTTCCTCGGCGACGGTGGCGGCCATGTCCTTGTCAAAATCCATCACGTAATAGGTCGGCAGCTTTGCCAGCTCGGTCGCGGTCCAGCCCCGCAGCGGGGCGGGCGTGTTGTCCTTCCAGTCCGCGCTCTTGTGATGATAGTAGCCGCGCAGGAAATCATGCACGCCCTGCGGCGCGCGGTGCATGTCGGCATTGGCCTGCGGCGTCGAGTAGTACCATTGATAGTGTTTTCGCGGCCGCGGCAGCGCGGCGAGGTCGCGATGCACGCGATCCTCGGCCTTCGGCTTGGGCGGCGTATCGACGGTGTCGAACGGCAGCGGCGGCGGGCCGGCGAACGGCGCGCTCATCAGCGCGACGGAGCGGAACACATCGGGCCGCACCAGCGCGCACCAGGCCGCGACCGAACTCCCGAAATCATGTCCGACCACCGCCTCCACATGGCGATAGCCGAATGCGGCCACCAGCCCCAGCGCGTCGCGCACCAGATTGAGCAGCCGAAACGAGTGAAGGTCGCCCTCATAGTCCGGATCCCAGCCGGTGGTGCGGCCATAGCCGCGCTGGTCCGGCGCGATCACGTGATAGCCGGCGGCAGCCAACTCCGGCATCACCTTGCGCCAGCTGAACGCCAGTTCCGGAAACCCGTGCAGCAGCAGCACGCAGGGCCGGCCCTTTGTCTCGAAGCCGGCTTCCAGCACATGCACGCGCAGGCCGTTGATGCCATCGACGCAACGGGAACGGATGGCGGCGGGGAGCGGGATGTCGGGGAGGGTGGTGGTTGAGTTCATGGCCGCGCACTCGATTGCGAGAAGAGCGCTCCGCTTACCCTCCCCTGGAGGGGGAGGGTCGGTTTGCAGGGAGCGCAGCGACATGCAAACCGGGGTGGGGTGATGCTTCAGCGCGGACACTGTCAGGGATGAGAGACCGTCACCCCACCCCGCCGCTCATTGCATTCGCGTCGACCCTCCCCCTCCAGGGGAGGGTAAGCAAGGAGCTACACCTTCACTGCCGCTTTCGGCCAGTATTTGTCGCGCAGATGGCGCTTCACCAGTTTGCCGGTCGGGGTGCGCGGCAGTTCGGCTTCGAAATCGATACTCTTGGGGCATTTGATCGGCGACAGATGTTTGCGGCAGAACACGATCAGCTCGGCCTCGAGCGCCTTGCCGGCCCTGGTCAGATCGTGCGGCTGCACCACGGCCTTGACCTCTTCGCCCATCTCCTCGTTCGGCACGCCGAACACCGCGACATCGGCGACATCGGGGTGGGTGATCAGCACGTCCTCGGTCTCCTGCGGATAGATGTTCACGCCGCCGGAAATGATCATGTAGGATTTTCGGTCGGTGAGGTAGAGAAAGCCCTCGCCGTCGAGATAGCCGACATCGCCGAGCGTCGACCATCCCCTGGCATTGTAGGCCCGCTTCGTCTTCTCGGGATCGTTGTGATAGGTGAAGACCGGCGCATCGGCGAAGTAGACCGTACCGATCTGTCCAACGGGCAGTTCCGCATCATTCTCGTCCAGAATCCTGATCTTGCCGACCACGGCGCGGCCGACGGTGCCGCGATGGTCGAGCCATTGCTGCGAGGTTGACACCGTGACGCCGTTGCCTTCGGAGCCTGCGTAATACTCGATCAGGATCGGGCCCCACCATTCGATCATCTTGGCTTTGACGTCGATCGGACAGGGTGCCGCGGCGTGGATCGCGCCCTTCAGCGAGGAGACGTCGTAGCGCTTGCGCACATCTTCCGGCAGTTTCAGCATGCGCACGAACATGGTCGGCACCAGCTGCGACTGGGTGACCTTGTATTTCTCGACCAGTTTAAGGAAATCCTCGGCATCGAAGGACTCCATGATGATGGAGGTGCCGCCGAGCGTGATCGCCATCATGTTGAAGCGCAGCGGGGCGGCGTGATAGAGCGGCGCCGGCGACAGATAGATGCTGTCTGAGTTCATGCCGCACATGTCGGCACACAGGATCTTCAGGAACGGGTTCGGCAGCTCGATCGGATTGTGTTCGGAGGCGCGCTTGATGCCCTTCGGCCGTCCCGTGGTGCCCGACGAATACAGCATGTCGTAGCCGGCGACCTGGTCCGCGATCGGCGTGTTCGGCTGGCTTGAGGCTTCCTTGTCCCAGGAGCGGAAGCCCGGCAGCGGCTCGTCCAGCATGTAGAAGATCGGCTCGCCCGGCTCGCCTTTGACCAGTCCCTTTATCTGCTCGGCGCATTTCGGCGAGGTGATGACGAGCTTGGCGCCGCAATCCTTGACGATGTAGGCGATCTCGTCCTGGGTGAGGTAGCGGCTGATCGCGGTGTAATACAGTCCTGCCCGCTGCGCCGCCCAGCAGATCTCCATGAACGCGAGGCGATTCTCGACCAGGAACGCGATGTGGTCGCCTTCCCGAAGGCCGAGCGCGCGGAACAGCTGCGCGCCCTGGTTCGACAGTTCGTCGAGCTCGCGATAGGTGATCGCCTTGCCGGTGCCGGCCATCTGATAGGCGATCTTGTCCGGCTGGGTGCGCGCGTGGATCGACGGATGGGTCATGGGGTTTCCCTGGAATTTTTTTATGTCTTCCGTCGTCCCTGCGAACGCAGGGACCCATAACCACGGAATTGCATGGTTGAAACGAGCTGGTGCTCCAGCCCGGTATCACACCGAAGACCCGTGGCTATGGGTCCCTGCGTTCGCAGGGACGAACCTGTGTTGTTGCCGCTGTTGCGGCCTCGTCTTACAGCCGCTCGACGATCGTCACATTCGCCATGCCGCCGCCTTCGCACATGGTCTGCAGGCCGTAGCGCTTGTTGCGCTGCT
>JAZJYY010000079.1:0-3891 GCA_040390145.1 Pseudomonadota bacterium | reverse complement strand
TGGATCACCAGCGAGCGGGTGTCGCCGACATTGGCGAGGTGCGAGAACAGTTTCAGGTTCGACACCAGGCTGACGCCGGCCTCGTAGCCGCCCTTGAGGCTGAAGGTGAACACCGCGCCGGCGCCCTTCGGCGCGTATTTGCGCGCGAGGTTGTTGTACGGATTACCCGCAAGGCCGGAATAATTCACCGCGGCCACTGCGGGATGGCCGGACAAAAACTCCGCCACCGCCTTGGCGTTCTCGCAATGCTTGGCCATCCGCAGCGGCAGCGTCTCGATGCCGGTGAGGATCATGAACGCGTTGAACGGCGAGATCGCCGGACCAAGGTCGCGCAGGCCGAGCACGCGGCAGGCGATCGCGAAGGCGAAATTGCCGAACGTCTCCTGGATCCTGATGCCGTGATATTCCGGGCGCGGCTCGCTCAGCATCGGATATTTGTTGTCCTTCGACCAGTCGAAGGTGCCGGCGTCGACGATGATGCCGCCGAGCGAGTTGCCGTGGCCGCCGAGAAACTTGGTCAGCGAATGCACCACGATGTCGGCGCCGTGGTCGATCGGGCGGATCAGATAGGGCGTCGCCAGCGTGTTGTCGACGATCAGGGGCACGCCGGCCTTGCGCGCGACCGCGGCGATCGCCTCGATGTCGGTGATGGAGCCAGCGGGATTGGCGATCGATTCGATGAAGATCGCCTTGGTGTGCGGGGTGACCGCGCGCTCGAAGCTGCCGATATCGTCCGGATCGGCCCATACCACGTTCCAGCCGAAGCTCTTGAAGGCGTGGGTGAACTGGTTGATCGAGCCGCCATAGAGTTTTCGCGCCGCGATGAATTCATCGCCGGGCATCAGAAGCTGTTGAAGCACGACCACCTGCGCGGCGTGTCCCGATGCCACGGCCAGCGCGGCGGTGCCGCCCTCCAGCGCTGCGACGCGTTCTTCCAGCACCGCCTGGGTCGGGTTTCCGATCCGTGTGTAGATGTTGCCGAACGCCTGCAGGCCGAACAGCGAGGCGGCGTGGTCGGCATCGTTGAACACGAACGAGGTGGTCTGGTAGATCGGCGTCGCCCGCGCACCGGTGGTGGGATCGGGCTGCGCGCCGGCATGCACGGCGAGGGTGGAAAATCCCGGAAGGCGGTCGGTCATCGTTTTTCCTTTTCGACAGGCTCGTCGCGACGGCGCGGATGTGAGGCGGCGCCGCGCGGAACGAGGGACAGGGTGCGGTCTTCTAGTTCGAGACGGCGCAATCCGCCTCCTTCGAACGGGGGACATTCGCGGCAGCCGCGCCCGTCGTCAAGACGATCGGGCTGGTGCGTCGCCTTGAGAACGACCATGCTGCGCCTGGCCCCGAACTCAAAAGAAACGTTCCACATCGGAGTTCAGGCGGGGTCGGTCTTGTTTTTCGCGGCGCGGTCGGAGGCGGCGGTCTCGCCGCCGCCGACGCTCATCCGGTTGAGCGACAGCCGCATGCCCTGGGTCGGCATCGGCGCGCGCTTCGAACTCAGGGTGCGCGAATTGACGCCCATCCAGGAAATCTCCGAGGACAGCCGGCCATATTCGATCTTCGGACAGCGGTTCATCACCACTTTGATGCCGGCGGCCTCCGCCCTGGCCGCCGCAGCGTCGTCGCGGGCGCCGAGCTGCATCCAGATCACCTTCGGCAGCGGATCGAGCCGCAGTGCCTCCTCGACGACGGGCATGATGTGAGTCGAATTGCGAAAGATATCGATCATGTCGACGGGACGGCCGATATCCCCGAGCGAGGCCACGAAGGGCTTGTCGAGCAGGTTCTTGCCGACATGACCCGGATTGACCGGGATCATGTCATAGCCGCGCTGCGCCAGATATTTGAACGCAAAATAGCTCGGCCGCACATTGACCGGCGACGCGCCGACCATGGCGATCGACTTCACGCCGTTGAGGATGCCGCGGATGTAGTTGTCGTCGTAATTGTCGTGGTTCATTTACAAAAAATCCCGGTCCCTCATGGTGAGGAGCGCGTCTTCGCGCGTCTCGAACCATCTGGCACATAGCCTGTTGCCATCCTTCGAGACGCGGCGAAGGCGCCGCTCCTCAGGATGAGGAGTCGTTACTTATCTTCCCATGTCGGCGCACGCTTTTCGATGAAGGCGCCGATGCCTTCCTCGGCGTCGCGGGCCATCATGTTCTCGGTCATGACCTCCGCCGCGTAACGATAGGCCTCGGCAAGGTTCATTTCAGCCTGGCGGTAAAACGCTTCCTTGCCGAGCTTGATCGTATAGGCGGATTTCAGCGCGACCTGCTGCGCCAGCGCGATCGCGGCGTCGCGTTCGGTGCCGGCGGCCACGACGCGGTTGACGAGGCCGATGTCGCGTGCCGTCGCCGCCGCGATCGGCTCGCCGGTCAGCAGCATCTCCATCGCCTGCTTGCGCGGGACGTTGCGCGACAGCGCCACCATCGGCGTCGAGCAGAACAGCCCGATATCGACGCCGGGCGTGGCAAAGGTCGCCGCCTCCGACGCCACCGCGAGATCGCAGCTCGCCACCAGCTGGCAGCCGGCCGCGGTGGCGACGCCTTGCACGGCGGCGACCACCGGCTTCGGCAGTTGCACGATCGCCTGCATCATGGCGCTGCAGGCGTTCATGAGGCTGGCAAAATAGGCGCGGCCGCGATCGGCGTCGCTGCGGCGGGCGGTCATTTCTTTCATGTCATGGCCGGCGGAGAAGGCCGGGCCGTTGGCCGCGATCACCACCGCGCGTACGCCGGCGTCGTCGCGGATCTGGTTCAGCGCGCCGTGCAGTTCGGCGATCAGGGCTTCCGACAGGCTGTTGCGGGCCGCGGAGCGGTTAAGCGTGAGCACGGCGATGCTGCCAACCGTTTCCCGCAGCAGGATCGGCGATGGCGGCGCGGCGGCGCGGGCGGTCTGGGCAGGCATCGGAAATTTCCACTGGTTCAGCTGCGTCACCATAATGTAACAAGCCTCGCGAGGCGAGGGCAGGCGGGAGCGTAACGGCAACGAGATGACAGGAACAACATGGCAGTTGTGAAAATGAGCGTGGCCGAACTGGAGGAGTTCCTTCGTGTCGAATTTCCGCAGTCCTTCGGCAGCGGTGACACCACGATCGAGAGCGCCGACGGAACGACCTGCCTGCTGCGGCAGCGCTACAGCGAGCGGATGCTGCGTCCGGGCGGAACGGTTTCCGGGCCGACGCTGATGGCGCTGGCCGATTGCGCCATGTACGTGGTGCTGCTGTCGGCGATCGGCCCGATCGGTCTCGCCGTGACCACCAACCTCAACATCAATTTTCTGCGCAAGGGGCAGGCCGGACAGGACATCCTCGCCGAAGCCAGGATCCTGAAACTGGGCAAGCGGCTGGCGGTCGGCGAGGTCAATCTGCTGTCGGGGACGTCACCCGACCCGATCGCCCACGTGACATCGACCTATTCCATTCCAAATACTTAGGGATTTATACGGTAATATAGCACCATATTTTTAGGCTATTGATTTTGCTTATGAAATTATACGCCGCGGGCGTTGACGCATGCGGCGCAGCCATCTAGAAACCGCGCAGTTCGGCGCTGATGCGCCTGATGTTCCCTTTTCACGGATCTCCTCACATGAAAACGTTTTCGGCCAAGCCCGCCGAGGTGACGAAGAAGTGGATTCTGATCGACGCCAAAGGTCTGGTTGTCGGCCGGCTCGCCACCATCGTCGCCACGCGCCTGCGCGGCAAGCACTTGCCCATCTACACGCCGCATGTCGATTGCGGCGACCATGTCATCATCATCAACGCAGCGCATATCGTGCTGACCGGTCGCAAGCGCGAGAACAAGGTGTATTACAATCACACCGGTTTCATCGGCGGCATCAAGGAACGCACCGCGAAGTCGATCCTCGAGGGTCGTTTCCCCGAGCGCG
>JAZJYY010000078.1:0-43064 GCA_040390145.1 Pseudomonadota bacterium | reverse complement strand
GCTGCCTCGGCGTCATCACCGACGGCTCGATCCGCGACATCCCGCAATGGGCGCCCGGATTCCAGGCGCTGGCAGGCTCGATCGGCCCGTCGCACGCCTGGGTCCATGCCGAAAACTTCGGCGGCGAAGTCCGCGTCGCCGGCATGACGGTACGTTCCGACGATCTCATCCACGCCGACAGCCACGGCGCGATCGTGATCCCGCACGACATTGCCGCCAAGGTGCCGGATGCCTGCGAACTCTGCGCCCGCCGCGAAACGCCGATCCTCGAGATCGCGCGCAGCAAGGATTTTACGCTGGAGAAGCTGAAAGAAGCGCTGAAGCGCTCCGCTGAAATCCACTGACGGAGAAGACGAACACGGGGACGGTCATGAGCAGATTGCTGGGAGCGCTGGTGCTGGCGATGGTTGCCGGCATCATGGGGGCGCACGCGCAAACCTATCCGACACGGCCGATCACCCTCGTGGTGCCGTTCCCGCCGGGCGGGTCGACCGACGCCGCGGCCCGCATCATGGCCGAGCGGATGCGCAGTTCGCTCGGGCAGTCGATCGTGATCGAGAATGTCGGCGGCGCCGGCGGCAGCATCGGCGTCGGGCGCGTCGCGCGCGCGGCGCCGGACGGTTACACCTTCGACATCGGGCAATGGGATACCCATGTCGGCAGCATCATCTACAAGCTCGACTACGATCTGGAGAAGGATTTCGAGCCGATCGCGCTGGTCTCCAACAATCCGCAATTGATGGTCGCCAAGAATGACCTGCCGGCCAACAATCTCGCCGATCTCGTCACCTGGATGAAGGCCAATCCCGGCAAGATCAATTTCGTCAACCAGAACGCTGCGGCCAACGTCACCGGCGTCATCTTCGAAAATCTCACCAAGCAGAAAGTGCAGTTCATTCCCTATCGCGGCGCCGGCCCTGCCATGACCGACCTCGTCTCCGGCACGGTCGACCTGCTGGTGGTGCAGGGCGCGGTGGCGCTGCCGCAGATCCGCGGCGGCAAGATCAAGGCGCTCGCCAACCTCTCGCCGCAGCGCTCGGCCTCGATGCCGGATATCCCGACCGCGGACGAGACCGGCGTGCCCGGCCTCTATATGTCCGGCTGGTTCGGCTTCTTCGCGCCGAAGGGCACGCCGAAGGACATCATCGCCAAACTCAACGCCGCGACCGTCGAGGCGCTGGCGGATCCGGCGATCCAGAAAAGGTTCACCGAACTCGGCCTCGACGTCGCACCGCGTGCGCAGCAGACCCCGGAAGGGCTCGCCGCGTTCCAGAAAGCCGAGATCGACAAATGGTGGCCGATCATCAAGGCCGCCGGGATCGGCGTGCAGGCGCAGTGAGGGCAGGGGCGGCGGTGTTGTCGGCATGACGATGGACGGCAAGACGGTTCTGATTACGGGCTCGACCGACGGCGTCGGCCGCTACGTCGCGGCTCAACTTGCGGCATCCGGCGCCAGGGTCCTGCTTCATGGCCGCGACAAACAACGCGCCCAGGCCCTGATTGACGAAATCAAGCGGGCAGGGGGCGGCGAGCCCGTCTTCTATCAGGCCGATCTTTCCTCGCTTGCCGAGGTGCGGAGGCTTGCCGCAGCCGTGACTGCCGATCACACGCGGCTGGACGTTCTTGTCAGCAACGCCGGGATCGGATCGCAGAATGAAGGCCCCGCTCGGCAAACCAGCCGGGACAGACACGAGCTGCGCTTTGCCGTCAATTATCTCTCCGGCTTTCTGCTTGCGCATCTGCTGCTGCCGCTGCTGAAGGCCGCGGCGCCGTCGCGGATCGTCAACGTCGCGTCGCTCGGTCAGCACCCGATCGATTTCGACGATGTCATGATCACCAGGGGTTACAGCGGCGGCCGCGCCTATGCGCAGAGCAAGCTCGCGCAGATCATGTTCACGATCGATCTGGCGAGCGAACTCGCGGGCTCCGGCGTGACCGTGAATTCGCTGCATCCCGCCACCTATATGGACACCACGATGGTTCGCGCCGGCGGTGTGACGCCGATCTCCACCGTGGAGCAGGGCGGCGCGGCAATCCTGCACCTGGTTTCGGGCGACGATGTTGCTGGCAAAAGCGGGCTGTTCTTCAACGGCATGAACGAGACGAAAGCCAATCCGCAGGCCTATGACGAAACCGCCCGCCAACAGTTGCGTGCGCTCAGCCTGGAATTGACGGGTCTGGCTGCCGGTTGACAGCATGGCCGCACCGGCACGCGGTTTATGGTTAGCAAAACGTTTCGATCGGGCTGCGTGAAACGCTCGCCGGTGAGCCTATTACCTCCTTCCGCGCCCTTATCCTTTACGCGTCTTTAATGGCAGCGACGTAGGGTTCCTCTGCGCGGCTCCGGATGGGCGGCGTCACCGCCCAGAACGGCCGGTCGAGTGCGTGTCGGAGTACATGATGGATATCGCCACCCTGCTTGGCCTGGTCGCCGGCGCGATCGTATTGAGTACGCTGATCCTGATGGGCGGCGACTTCCGGATGTTCTACGACATCCATGCCGTCATCATCATCTTCGGCGGCTCGTTCGCCGCCACGCTGATCCGGTTCCCGATGTCGGCGATGCTTCATGGCCTGCCGCTCGGCGCCAAATTCGCCTTTACCCTGAGCAGTCTTTCGGCGCGCGACCTGGTCGACGAGCTGGCCCGCATCGCGGAAATCGCGCGCAAGATGGGGCCGGTCGGTCTCGAGAAGGTTGAAACCACCGAGCCGTTCCTCGCCAAGGGCATTCGCTACGTCGCCGACGGCTACGATCTGGAATTCATCCGTGACAACCTCGAGCGCGACCGCGACAATTTCCTGCTGCATTTGAACGAAGGATCGAAGATCTATCGCGCCATCGGCGATTGCGCGCCGGCCTTCGGCATGATCGGCACGCTGCTCGGCATGGTGCAGATGTTCTCCAACATGTCGGATCCCTCGAAGCTCGGTCCGTTCATGGCGGTGGCCTTGCTGGCGACGCTGTACGGCGCGCTGGTGGCGAACCTGATCTGTCTTCCGATCGCCGACAAGCTGCATGGCAAGCTGATCGACGAGGAAACCAACCGCACGCTGATCATCGACGGCATCCTGATGATCCGCGATTCCAAGAGCCCGACCCTGGTGCGCGAAATGCTGCTGGCCTACCTGCCTGAAAAGCATCGTCACGAAGAGGGCGAACTGGCTCCCGCTTGATCGACGGCGACGTACAGGCGGACTTAGAACATGGCCAAGAAGAAACGCGAAGAGGCGCATGGCGGGCACGGCTGGTTCGTGACCTTCGCGGATCTGATGGCCTTGCTGCTGGCGTTTTTCGTGATGCTCGTGGCGTTCTCCACCCAGGATTCGGTGAAGCTGAAAGTCGTTGCCGGCTCCATGCGCGACGCCTTCGGTGTGCAGACCGACGCACGCTATTCCGGAATCATCGAATCCGATGGCTTGCCGACCCGGTCCAAGCTGAAGAACAGTGCGCACATTCCCCCGGAAGAAGCCTCCAACAAGCCGACGCCGGACGAGAAGGAAAAGAGCCTGGCGCAGGGCGCCCGGCTGAAAATCGACCGCGAATTCGCAATGGCCTCGGCCTCGCTGCGCCAGGCGCTGCAGGACATGCCGGAGCTCACCGAAATTTCCAAACACATCATGTTCGAGGAAACCAATGCGGGCCTGAACCTGGAAATCGTCGACCAGGACGGCCGCTCGATGTTCGCCGACGGCTCCAAGGCGCCGTATGACCGCACCCGCCGGCTGATCCAGAAGCTTGCCGGGCCGCTCAAGGCGACGCCGCTTCGCATCTCGATTGTCGGGCACACCGCGGCGGGCTTCGTGCCGTCGCGAAACGAATATGGCGCGTTCGATCTGTCGGCGGACCGTGCCAACGCCGTGCGCCAGATCCTCGAGTATGAAGGCGTGCCGTCCTCCCACATCTTCGCCGTCTCGGGAAAGGCCGACAGCCAGCCGCTGTTCCCGGACGATCCGACGCTGTCGGCCAACCGCCGCGTGACCATCACCCTGATGCGTGAGGATCCGCCGCTGCCCCCCGGTCTGAAACCCTAATTTCACTACCTGGATACCGTAGAATTCACCGGGAAAATCGCTTTTACGGGCGTGTTCCGCATGCCAGCGATGCTAGGGTAGGTCGGTTGACAAGCTTGCCAGGAAGGCGTCGATAGCCGGCCCGGGGTCACATCAACCGACAAAGCGTTTTCAGGCATCATGGCTCTCAGCGTTCCATCCACCGAAGCCCAAGAGACGGCGCCGGCGACCACCGGCTTTTGGGCCCTGACGCTGGGAAGTATCGGCGTGGTGTTCGGCGATATCGGCACCTCGCCGCTGTACGCGTTTCGCGAGGCCGTCCACGCCGCGGCGCATGGCGGGCCGGTCACGCGCGACATCGTGCTCGGTGTTCTCAGCATGATCCTGTGGTCGCTGTTCATCGTCGTTACCGCCAAATACGTGCTGCTGCTGCTGCGCGCCGACAATAACGGCGAGGGCGGCACGCTGTCGCTGATGGCGCTCGGTCAACGCGCGATGGGCCGCCGAAGTTGGGTGCTGCTGGCGCTGGGCGTGATCGGCGCCTCGATGTTCATTGCCGACTCCATGATTACGCCGGCGATTTCGGTGTTGTCGGCGGTCGAAGGTCTCAAGCTGGCGGCGCCGGCGCTCGAACCTTACGTGGTGCCGCTGACGATCTTCATTCTCGTCGGGCTGTTCTCGGTGCAAAGCACCGGCACCGCCCGCGTCGCGGCGGCGTTCGGGCCGGTCATGATGGTCTGGTTTGTCACGCTGGCGGTGTTGGGCCTGCTGCATATCAGCGACGATCCCGGGGTGCTGGCGGCGATCAATCCCTGGTACGCAATCCAGTTCATGCTCTCGCACGGAACCGTCGGACTGGTGACGCTGGGGCTGGTTTTTCTCGCGGTGACCGGCGGCGAGGCGCTGTATGCGGATCTGGGACACTTCGGACGCAAGCCGATCCAGGCCGGGTGGTTCTACTTCGTGTTGCCGGCGCTGCTGATCAACTATTTCGGCCAGGGCGCATTGGTGCTGGCCCACCCCGCCGCAATCGAAAGCTCGTTCTACCGGATGGTTCCGGAAATCATGTTGATACCGCTGGTCCTGCTGGCGACCGCGGCAACGGTGATTGCGAGCCAGGCCGTGATTACGGGGGCCTTTTCGCTGATCCGCCAGGCGGTGCAGCTCGGCCTGCTGCCGCGCTTCGAGGTCCGATATACCTCGGAGAGCCATGCCGGGCAGATCTATCTGCCGCGCGTCAACCGGTTGTTGCTGATCGGCGTATTGATGCTGGTGCTGCTGTTCCGCAGCTCGAGCGGGTTGGCCTCCGCCTACGGCATCGCCGTTTCCACCACCATGGTGGTGGACGGCATCATGGGCTTCGTCGTGATCTGGAAGTTGTGGAACTGGAAAGCCGCCACGGCGGCTGCGGTGGTCGTGCCGCTGATCGTCGTCGACATGACGTTCTTCACCGCCAATCTCCTGAAGCTGATCGAGGGCGCCTGGGTGCCGCTGCTGTTCGGCCTGCTGATGGCGGGCATGGTCTGGACCTGGCGTCGCGGCGCGGCGATCCTGATCCAGAAGACGCGGCGCATCGAAGTGCCGCTCGATGATCTGATCAAGAGCCTGGAAAAGCGTCCGCCCCACATCGTCAAGGGCACCGCGGTGTTTCTCACCAGCGACCCCAGTTTCGTGCCGACCGCGCTGCTGCATAACCTCAAGCACAACAAGGTGCTGCACGAGCACAACGTGATCCTGACCATCGAGACCGCGCAGACGCCGCGCGTCGATGTCGCCGAACGGGTCCGGATGGAAAAGATCAGCGACAAATTCTCCACGGTCAAGCTGCGCTTCGGTTTCATGGAATCGCCGAACGTCCCGAAAGCGCTGGTGATTGCGCGAAAACTCGGCTGGCAGTTCGATATCATGGCGACGTCGTTCTTCGTCTCGCGGCGCTCGCTGAAGCCGTCCCCGCAGTCCGGGATGCCGCAGTGGCAGGATCACTTGTTCATCGCGCTGAGCAAGTCGGCCAACGACGCCACCGACTACTTCCAGATCCCGACCGGGCGCGTGGTCGAGGTCGGAACGCAGGTGATCATCTAGCTTCAGGCCATCTCAATTCGGCCGCGGGCGCTTGATTTTCGCAGCGCCAGAGGCGACCTTGGCACCGAAGCGAATGGGTACGCGCCGTCGAGACGCGCTTGGATTGCGGGGAGGGTTGTCAGTGGCGAACCAGGGTCATCGGGTGCACGATTTGACGCCGGAAGAGGTATCGAAGGGCATGGCGGAGGGCCGCTATCTGCTGGTGGATGTCCGCGAGCCCAATGAGGTTGCCGTGGAAGCCTACCCCGGGGGTGTCGTCGTCCCGCTTTCGGCCTTCGATGCCAAGGATATTCCGGATCCGCAGGGCAAAGAGGTGGTTTTCGCCTGCCGCTCCGGCAAGCGGTCGGTGACGTCCTCGCTGGCGGCGCAGGCCGCGGGCTTTGCCTACGACAAGCATCTCGCCGGCGGGATCATCGGCTGGAAGGCCGCGGGATTGCCGACCAAGAGCGGCGGCTGACCTCCGCCATGATTTCCATGAACAAGGTTTTTGCGGATCTTCCCGTCACGGTGTTCGAGGCGATGTCGCAGGCCGCCCGCGACAACAACGCCATCAATCTCGGCCAGGGCTTTCCCGACCATCCCGGACCTGAAGATATCAGGCAGGCCGCGGCGGACGCCGTCCTGAATGGCTATAACCAGTATCCGTCGATGATGGGCCTGCCCGAGCTGCGGCAGGCGATCGCGGCGCATTACGAGCGCTGGCACGGCCTCGCCCTCGATCCGATGACCGAGGTGATGGTCACGTCCGGAGGCACCGAGGCGCTGACATCGGCCATTCTGGCCGTCGTCGAGCCCGGCGACGAGGTGGTGGTTTTCCAGCCGGTCTACGACTCCTATCTGCCGATCATCCGCCAGGCCGGCGGCATCCCGCGGCTGGTGCGGCTGGAGCCGCCGCACTGGCGGCTGACCGAGGAGGCGCTGCAGGGCGTCTTCAACCACAAGACCAAGGCCGTGCTGTTCAACAATCCGCTCAATCCCGCGGCGGTGGTCTATCCGCGCGAGGACCTCGAATTGCTGGCGAAGTACTGCCAGGAGTTCGACACGGTCGCGATCTGCGACGAGGTCTGGGAGCATGTCATCTTCGACGGCCGCGAACATATTCCGCTGATCACTATTCCGGGCATGCGCGAGCGCACCATCAAGGTCGGCTCCGCCGGCAAGATTTTTTCGCTGACCGGCTGGAAGATCGGCTTCGTCTGCGCCGCGCCGCCATTGCTGCGGGTCGCCGCCAAGGTGCACCAGTTCCTCACGTTCACCACCGCGCCCAATTTGCAGGTCGCGGTCGCCTACGGCCTCGGCAAGCCGGCGGACTACTTTCTGGACATGCGCAAGGAACTGGCGCGCAGCCGCGACCGGCTGACAAAAGGCCTTGAGCGCATCGGCTTCCCGGTGCTCCCATCGCAGGGCACGTATTTTCTCACGGTCGACCTGTCGCCGCTCGGGCTCAACGAGACCGACGAGGCGTTCTGCAAGCGCATCGTCACCGACTACAAGGTGGCGGCGATCCCGGTGTCGGCCTTCTATGAAGAGAATCCGGTGACCTCGGTGGTGCGGTTCTGCTTTTCCAAGAACGATGCCACCCTCGACACCGCGCTGGAGCGTCTGTCGGACGCCGTGCATCGCCGTTAGGAGAGGCCGGGATGCGCCGCCGCCGCCGCTCTCACGTCGCATTCGCCGCCGCGATGGGCGCGGCGCTGGCGTTGTGCGCGCTCCCTGCGTGGGCGCAGCAGCGCACCGTCAATTTCTACAACTGGTCGAACTACATGGCGCCGGGGGTGCTCGAGGATTTCACCCGCGAAACCGGCATCAAGGTGGTCTACGACACGTTCGACGCCAACGAGACCCTGGAGACGCGGTTGCTGGCCGGAAAATCCGGTTACGATTTGGTCGTTCCCACCGGCTATTTCCTGCAGCGCCAGATCACCGCGAAGGTATTCACAAAACTCGACAAGTCGAAGCTGCCGAACCTCGCCAATGCCTGGCCTGTCGTGACCACGCGGCTCGCGACCTACGATCCCGACAACAGCTACGGCGCCAACTACATGTGGGGCACCACCGGCATCGGCTACAACGTCAGGATGGCGCAAAAGCTGCTCGGGCCCGACGCGAAGATCGACAGCTGGGACATCGTCTTCAAGCCGGAGAATCTGGCAAAGTTTCGGGATTGCGGCATTCACATGCTGGATTCCGCCGACGATATCTTGCCGGCGGCGCTGGGTTATCTCGGGCTCGATCCCAATTCGACCAAACCGGCCGAACTCGAAAAGGCCGCCGAGCTCGTCGGCAAGATCAGGCCCTATGTCCGGAAATTTCACTCGTCGGAATATCTCGGCGCGCTGGCCTCAGGCGAAATCTGCTTCGTGGTGGGCTGGTCCGGCGACATCATGCAGGCGCGAAGCCGCGCGGCGGAGGCCAAGAACGGTGTCGAGATCGGCTATGCGATCCCGAAAGAGGGCGCCCAGATGTTCTTCGACAATCTGGCTATCCCTGCCGATGCGAAAAACCTCGCCGAGGCCTATGAGCTGATCAACTATCTCTACCGGCCCGAGGTGGCGGCGAAAAATTCCGATTTCCTGTCCTACGCCAACGGCAATCTGGCGAGCCAGAAGCTGATCGATCCGAAGATCCTCAATGACAGGAACATCTACCCGGACGAGGCCACCATTCAGAAGCTGTTCGTCATCACCGCACGCGATCCGGCAGTACAGCGCGTGATCAACCGGCTCTGGACCCGGGTGAAGACGGGGCGGTAGAGCTTGCGCCTTCCGTAGCCCGGATGAGCCAACGGGTCGGCGCGAAGCGCCGGAGCGGTGGCGTAATCCGGGGCCGGTTCTGCGGCGCGCGCCATCCCGGATTGCGCTCGTCGCTCAGCGCTACGCGCTGACCGACGCGCTCCATCCGGGCTACGGCTATTCTACAGCGCTACCGCCACCGTCGGTGCAGCCACAGCCACTGCTCCGGATATTCGCGGACCCAGCCCTCGACCACCGAGGTGACCGCCTGCATGGTGCCCTGGATGTCGACTTTTCCGTCGGCGTCGCGCACCGGCTTCACCTCTTCGGAGAGTTCGGCGCGAAAGCGGTTGCCGGGGAGGCGGATGATGCGGGTGCCGTGGATCGGGCAGTCGACCTGGCGCAGCAGCCGCGCCAGCATCGGATTGGCTTTCGTCTTGCGGCCGAAGAAGGTGACCTCGACGCCGTTGGTGAGGTACTGATCGACCAGCATGGCGACGTGCTGGCCCTTTTGCAGCGCCTCCGCCAGCTTCAGCGGCGCCTCGCGGCCCGCCGGAATCAGCGTGCCCATCTTCACCGCGCGGATTTTCTCGATGGCGCGGTCGGCGGACGCACTGTTCGGCCGTCGGAACAGGATCGCGGCATCCAGCCCGTGCGCCACCGCGGCAAGGGCCGGCAATTCCCAATTGCCGAGATGGCTGGCGAAGATCAGCGCCGGCTTGCCGTCATTCTTGAGCTGGGCGAACAACTCATGGGTTCGCTGCGGAATTTCGACCCGGCTTCGCTCGGGATGATGGATGTCGTAGTCCCAGATGTGGTCGAGATGGGCGAATTCGGCGCCGATGCGGCCGAGATTGTCCCAGACCCCGGCCAGGATCTTCTCGATCTCCTCGGGGGATTTTTCGGGGAAGGCCGCCGTGAGGTTTTCGCGGCCGATCCGGTCTTCACGCAACTTGGGACCGACAAACCGCAAAAAGCGGCCGAACCGGTTCGCCGTCTTCATCGGGTCGAAGAAGCGGGTGGTGCGCAGCATGCCGATCGTCGCCGCGCCGACGGCGGCGTCGCCGAGCGCCTTGGCCGCGTTGCGCAGGCGCAGTTTGCTACGAAGGACCAGGTGGCTCATCTGAACAGGCCGACCGGCCGCTAGATCGGTTCACGCGTCAGGATCAGCGACGCGTTCTGGCCGCCGAATCCGAACGAGTTCGACATCACGGCGGTGACGCGCGCGTCGCGGGCGACGTTCGGCACCACGTCGAAGGGAATCGCGGGGTCCGGAATATCGTAGTTGATGGTCGGCGGAATCCGCTGATGTTCGAGCGTCAGCAACGAAATGATCGCCTCGACCGCGCCCGCGGCCGAGATGGTGTGGCCGATCATCGACTTGTTCGACGACACCGGAATCTGCTTGGCGCGCTCGCCGAACACGGCGGAGATGCCGACATATTCCATCTTGTCGTTTTCCGGCGTCGCGGTGCCGTGCGCATTGATGTGGTCGATTTCGTCGGTCGTCATGCCGGCATCCGCCAATGCCTTGCGCACGCAGCCGATGATCGGCTTGCCGTCGGGGCTGGAGCGGGTGCGGTGAAACGAGTCGGTCAGCTCGCCGCAACCGGCCACGACTCCGAGAATGGTCGCGCCGCGGGCGACCGCGGCCTCATAGCTTTCGAGCACCAGCGTGCCGGCGCCTTCCGCCATCACGAAGCCGTCGCGGTTCTTCGAGAACGGCTTGGAGGCGGCCTGCGGCGGATCGTTCTGGGTCGACAGCGCCGACAGCAGCGAGAACCGGATCAGGGCTTCCGGATTGACCGAGCCGTCGGTCGCCACGCACAGCGCCGCGTCGGTTTCGCCGCGGCGGATCGCTTCGACGCCGAGCTGGATCGCGGTGGCGCCCGACGCGCAGGCGGTCGACAGCGAAATCGGCGATCCCTTGGTGCCGAATTTTTCGGCCAGATGGCCTGCGACCGAGCCGAACATGAAGCGGTGATGATACGCCGCGAATTTTCCGCCGCCGCTGATGGCAAGGACATCGCCGACGTCGAAATCCGTCTTGCCGACGGCGCGGGCGACTTCCCGCCGCTGCGGCCACTCGACCTCGACCGGCGCCACGGCCAGAAACAGCGGACCCGGAAAATCGCCCTTGCGGCCGATGCCGGATTGCTCGAGCGCTTCCTCGGTCGCGATATCGGCGAGGCGCTCGGTCAGCGCGGTCGACGAGGCGGGCTCGACGGTGACGAAATCGACCGTTCCGGCCATCGTCGACCTCAGGCCGTCGATCGGAAAACGCGTCACGGTCCGGATGCCGGATTCGCCCGCGGTCAGTCGCTTCCAGTTGTCGGTCTTGCCGGCGCCGAGCGACGTCACCACGCCCATGCCGGTAACGACGACGATAGGCCTGCCGAATTTGTCGCGTGGTGCTGTCATGATGTCCCCGTCGATCCCGCGCCGTCGCTACGTGATGGCTTCGACCAGGGCCATGCCCTCGCCCTGCCAGTGACCGGCTCCCATGACCACAATCTGGGTCGGCGCATCCGACATTTCAACCTCGAGCCCGGTCGGATCGTTGGGCGGAAACAGCGCGCCGCGCGAGATCGAAAGTGCGGCCAGCGCCAGCCCGAGCGGAAACTGGGTCTCCAGCGCATGGCCGAACGAGGTCCCGGTGGCGCGAACCGCACAGCCGGGATGTCCGCTCAAAAACGCCTTTTCTTCCGATGTCACCGGCTCGACGCCGGTTGCGCCGGTGATCAGCGCATGATGGCCGTCGGCGACATCGAGTTTCGACCACAGCGTCTCCAGCGATTTCGTCACCGCGCCGGGCTGCTTGCGCTGCGCCAGGTCGGAAACCACCCGGGTCAGCCTCGCATAGGGCTTGGCGCCGCGCGCCTCGGCGTGCTCCCTGGATTCGATCACCAGGAAAACGCCGGCCGAGCCGAGCGCGAAGCCCGAGTGCTTGTCGCGCGCCCAGACCGGCTCGAACCTGTCCTTGAGGTTGAAGTCGCCGAACTCATAGAGAATCAACAGGTCGGTCCGCTCGCCATTGTGCGCTGCGCCGACCAGGGCAATGTCGCTCTGGCCCGATTCGATCCGCGCCAGTGCGATCCGCGCCGCGTCGATGCTGGCCGCTTCCTCGCCCATGAAGGTCCGCGACGTGCCGGACACCCCGTGCACGATGGCGATGTTGCCGGCGAGCAGGTTGGAGAGCTGGGCCAGGAACAGCGTCGGCCGCAGGTCGTTCATCAGCCGTTCGTTGAGAAAGTTGGGGGGCGTGTTGCCCTTGGCGTCGGCATTCAGGATGGCGAGGTCGACGGTGATGTCGCGCTCGCCGCCGCCGGCCGCGACGATCATGTCCATGCGGCCGAGGATTTCCTGGTTGCCCTTGACGCCGGCGGAGTCCAGCGCGAGCCCGGCGGCATAGGTGCCGATGCGCTGCCAGGCTTCCATCTGGCGCTGATCGCCCTTTTTCGGGATCTGCGCGTCGAAGCTGACCGGCGCCAGCGGGTGGACGATGTAGGGCGCGAAGCGCTTTTCGTCGACGTTGATGCGGCGCGCATGCAGGGCGTCCCAATGCGCGTCCAGCCCTTCGCCGAGCGACGAGACGATACCGATACCGGTGATCCAGGCTTCCTTGGGCTCGTTCATGACGTCACCGCCTGCAGCGGAAAGCCGATCTTGTCGGCCATCGCATCCATGTGGACGCGCAGCGACGGATCGGGGAAGGGGATCTGGCGGAAGGTGAGGGTGGCGCTGCACTTCAGTTCGGTGCCGACCCGCGCCTTGGCCGAGGTGACGGCAAAGCCCGAGCCTTCATGCTCGATCTTCGCTTCGATCGTCAACAGCTGGCCGGGACTGACAAAACCCCGCATCTTGGCTTCCTTCACCATCGCCAGGAACGGCATGCGCTCGAACTTCGTCACGCCGAGCAACAGCCAGCCGGAGCTCTGCGCCATCGCTTCGGTCAGCAGCACGCCGGGCATGATCGGGAAGCCCGGGAAGTGGCCCTCGAAGATGGTGTGCGCTTGCGGAACCTGGGCTTCGACGACGATCGTCCTGGCCTCGAGGTCGAGCGCGACGACGCGGTCGATCAGCTGGAAATAATCAAGGTTCATGGCGGGCGATTAAGCGCCCGCGCTCTTGGCCGCGACCAGTTCGTCGATGCGGGCGGCGAGGTTCTTCAACACGAAATACTGCTCGGTGGTGGCCTTGCCGTCGTTGACCTCCTGGGTCCATTTCTCGAGCGGCATCTTGATGCCGAACGCCTTGTCGATGGCAAAGGCGATGTCGAGAAAATCGAGGCTGTCGATGCCCAGATCGTCGATGGCGTGGCTCTCCGGCGTGATCGTGTCGCGCGGGATGTCGCAGGTTTCGGCGATGATCGTGGCGATCTGATCGAATGTGGAAGACATCATTAAGCCTTTGATATATTGGAGGTAAATCCGATGGCGGCACGGGATCGGGGCGCGCGGCGCTCCGGAATGCCTCATCCCCCAGCCGGAGTTGAGTGCCCGTATATCGGAGCGAGGCCGCGAGTTCAATGGAGGCGGGCCGGGAGGCCACCGGATTAGCGGGGCAAAACGGCCCGATTCGCCTGAAAGTCCACGGCGTTTTCGCGTTAAAGCCTGGCGGCGCGGTGTCAGGAAACACGGCGGGCCGAAAGGTTGGAGACGGTTCCGCATCAATCGGAACCGAAGGCCGCTAGCTGCGCGGCGTCGATATCTGGGCGCAGTCGCGTCGCCCCATCAGCACGCAATCCTGGGCCTTGCGCAGGTCCGCGATGCTCATCGCCAGCCATATGCCGATCGCCGTCAGCGCGACGGTGAAGGCGAGGGCCGCGAGGTTCGCCAGCATGCGATGCCGGAATTCGTCGGGCTCCTCGGGCGCGCGCTCGAAGCGCGAGAGATCGCCGGTGACATCCCGAGGCTGCTGCCGGCCATCCTGCAGGCGCGTCTGACTGTCCGGCTGGCCGGGCGGATGCGCCAAGGTGCGCGGCCGGAATTTGATGACGCGATGCTCGTCGTCCGATGCGATGGGCTGCTGGGTCTTCACTGTTGCCAGCTCCGGGATAGGCCCATTCCGTTTAGCACGCCCGCGATGCGTCTTGCAGAAAATGTTGGCAGGGGATTTCACATGGCACGGATGCGGCAACACTGTGGAACCAGATCGGTATCGCAGGTCGACCACCTCGGATGATCATGGGGTGCCGCATCTCGCGGTGCAACAAAAGAAGATTCTGGCAAAGGCCGCAGGATGGGTTGAGCCCTTGCGAAACCCATCACATGTCGCGACTATTTCGGCAGCCGTCCCATCAGATAAAACTCGTCGTTCGGGCGCATCGCAGTGACGTTCGCCATCCGGTTCGACAGCGCAAAGAACGCGGAGATCGCGGCGATATCCCAGATGTCGTCGTCGGAAAAACCGTGGCCGGCGAGGCCGGCAAAATCCGCCTCCGAAACCAGTTGCGCCTCGGCGCTCACCTTCATCGCGAAGTCGAGCATCGCGCGCTGCCGCGGCGTGATGTCGGCCTTGCGGTAGTTGGCCGCGATCTGGTCGGCGATTTGCGGGTTCTTGGCGCGGATCCGCAGGATCGCGCCATGCGCGATCACGCAATACTGGCACTGGTTGGCGCTCGACGTCGCCACCACGATCATCTCGCGCTCGGCTTTGGTCAGGCCGCTGTCCTTCTCCATCAGCGCGTCGTGATAGGCAAAGAACGCCCGGAATTCATCCGGCCGGTACGCCAGCGTCAAGAACACGTTCGGCACGAAGCCGGATTTTTCCTGCACGCCGAGGAGGCGGCTGCGGATATCGTCGGGTAGGGCGTCGATGGCGGGGGTCGGGAAGCGCTTTGGTGCTGGCTGGGTCATGGGGAGGCGTCCGGCTGGGCCGCGAGATGCGGCTGGGCGGGACCATAATGCATGGCCGCGGCGGCGCAAAGCGGGCTGGCACGAGACGCCCCCGCCCCACAGGCTGTCACAATAATCCACTTCAGCTCAATCCGGGCTACGGGCTACGGGCTCTGTCGATGAAACGCAAAATTTCAAATGCATCATAAAATCGGCCGGCTCTGGAGCCTTTCACCGGTAGCCAGAATTCGCTCCCATCTCGGAGCAATACGCTGAAACCCGTTATTTCACTTTTTGAGTCTGGGGGATTGGTTCGATCAATATTAGAGTACAACACCTTTGACCACGAGTTGTTTTTGTACAGATAGAAACCGATACTGGTGAACAGGATTGCGTCTGAAAAATCGGTCGACTCGTTCAAATATATCCCTAGTTTTTGTTCGGAGGCACCGAGGCTAGGGCCCGGGCAGAGTGAAATTGGTAGTTCCGCGCCCTCCGAGAGGTCTCGATAGCCCGACAAGGGCTTAAGAATTCGATGCGCGCGAGAACTGATTTCGACCATATTACGGCTTCCCAAGTACTATCCCAATAGCCCGTAGGATGGGTTGAGCCCTTGCGAAACCCATCACATGTCGCGGCGGCCCCGATGGGTTTCGCTTGCACCTTCGATGGATTTGGCCTTTGTGCACGCGGTCGCTCAACCCATCCTACGGGCTTGGCTCCGTCTCCGTATTCATAGGTCGCCTGTTCTTTCGCTTCTTACTCATCCTGCGGGTTTGCCGATGAAAAAAGGCGGATTACGCCTTCGGCTCAATCCGCCCTACGAACTGAACGGCGTCCCTGAGGTGAATGTGCATCGCTGCGTTTCATCCATCCTACGAGATTAATTCGAATCGGGCCAACGCTTGGCCTCGATCGCAGCAACGACGTCGCGCACCTTCAGGCTCTTGAATTGCGGTTCGCCTCTACCCATCAATTTCCTTAATCCACTCCATAGCCGAAATAACGGCCATTCCTTCGGTGCGTAACTAGCAAGATTGAGACGAGGTTCTATTCCAAATTCCTTCTCGGTCCATTGAGCGAACTCAAAAAGGTCATCTCCGTAAAGTCCCAAATTGCGGTACAATTCTGTCTCGCCCGTAATGGGCGACATTCGCTTCTTCGCGGCGACTTTCGAAAGCCGCTCCACAACTTTGAGAAAAACGTCGGTACTATCAGTCATTTTTGCGTAACACCTTGATACACACCGTATCCCGCCGTAGCGGCGCCGAGCCCGTAGGATGGGTAGAGCCTTTGCGAAACCCATCACTTTTCCGCAAGCGCTACTGCCTTTCGCCAAAATCTCCACCATGATCCCTGACATCGCCGGCCCAATCCTCGGGATAAATCCCGAGCTTCACCATACGATGGAACGACGAATGCGGCCAATCGCTCACCCGCGTCACCAGTCCGTGCTTGACCGGGTTGATATGGACGTAGTCGACGTGTCGCGCGAAATCGTTCTGGTCGCGAATGGTGTGCTCCCAATAGCGCCGCTGCCAGATGCCGCGTTCACCTTTGGCGGCACGGCTGTCTGAAATCCGTTCGCCGTTTGGAAGGCTGCGCGAAAAAGCCGATTTGATCAGCCGCCAGCGGGTGGCAAAATCCGCATCGCCCTCGGGCAGCGTCCATACCGCGTGGAGATGATCGGGCAGCACCACCACCGCATCGATCGTGAACGGATGCCGTTTGCGTGTCTCGCGAAATGCGCCGCGCAACTCGTCGATGTGTTGCGTCAGCAATTGCAGCCTGCGCTCCGCCAGATTGACGGTGAAGAAGAAGCTGCCCCCGGCTATGAAGTTGCGACGGTAGAAGGTCATGTCGGCGGTCTCTTGGTGACGCGACGATGCATGGATATCGCGGAATTCGCCGTGGGGCCAGAGCCCGATGGGTTGAGCCCTTGCGAAACCCATCACATGTCGCGACGGCCCCGATGGGTTTCGCTTCCACCTTCGATGGATTTGGTTTTTGCGGACGCGGTCGCTCAACCTATCCTACAGGCTATATATGCTTGTTCATGAAGGTATAACGTCCTTCTGTGGCTATTGTCCGATATCCAAGCCGAACATAAAGTGCCTTCGCCGGGTTATGGCTGACAAAGCCAACCTCCAGTACAGAAAATCCCGCGCTACCTGCTTCTTTCTCAAAGTTTTTTAGCAGCATTGTCGCAATGCCATTTCTTCTGTGTTGAGGCTCGACGTTTACAGATGCTGCCACCGCTTTACTGTGTTCCATCTCCCAGAAAAGATAACCGGCTTTGATGTCGCCTAGTTCCGCAATGCTAGTCCGCGGAAGATCGGCCAGCCATTGCTCTAAATGCCGCTCCATACTGTTTTGCCATCGTTCAAACTGATCAGCCTCCAGATCTTCGATGTATCGTCTTTCCAACCGGTAGATAAACGGTAGGTCGCGCGCTTCGCCGCGACGTAGCGAAATATTCATGTGTCCATCCATACTGGCATTTCCATCAGCCATCCTTGGGCGAGCTTGGTGAATTTCAGCGGTCGGAAGTGGCTGGAGCGCACGATTTGCGAAACCCATCACATGTCGCGATGGCCTCGATGGGTTTCGCTTCCAGCTTCGATGGATTTAGCTTTTGTGGATGCGGTCGCTCAACCCATCCTACGGGCTACCGATGGTGAGCATTTACGGGTTGCGCGATGATGCAATGGTGCGGGTGATTTGCCCGACGTGTCAAAATGTTTTTGCGGGCGTTGTGGGTTTATAACGACGGGTTGCTATCTTTGCATGGGGTCGTTTTCGATATTTTTGTTTTGGAGGGTACCTGGCCGACCCGACCGCGACAAAAACCATACGACGGTCAAATCGCTTCTGTTTATCGGAATTTTTGTCAAGCCCTCGGCGATAAAATATTTCTGTTTTACAGAAATAAAAAACAGGTTATATCAATAGCCATCCCGTCCCACTCAGAGGGGCGTTGCGCAACGTACCGGCGCGGGGCGGGGAAGCGGTGGACGTGGATGGTGCTTCTGACGAGGGCGCCTGAAGCGGACGGCGAAATCGTGGGGTCCCGACACCCTCAGGCTGGTGTCAAGTTCGCAAGCTTTGGCGCGCGGGCGACGGTGGCAAAGTGCATAGCTCGCCGAGGAGACCTCGTATAAGCCGTAAACTGCCGCGCAGGGAAAGTCGGATGTTTCCGCTGGACCTGTATGCTCGTGTGCGCCTCTACCCCACTATATTGCACACGAGACCGCGGGTGCAGCGCGCATCCGGCTTTCCCTGCGCCCTCGCTTCGGAGAGGGCGTGACGTTACCGGCAAACCTCGGGCGTTTCGCGCCGCGAGATCGCCAAACTGCGTCAGTCCGCAGGATGGGTTGAGCCCTTGCGAAACCCATCATATGTCGCGATGGCTTCGATGGGTTTCGCTTCGACCTTCGCCGGATTGGGCTTAGGTGGGTGCGGTCGCTCAACCCATCCTACAGCTACTGCGCGGGGATGACGATCGCTGGATCGGATCGCCTTCGCCCTCAGCGCAGCGGCTTCTTCAGCAGCGAAAAACGGTCGGGATCGAGGCCCAGCGAGGGCTGCAGCAGCGGCGCTTCCATGGTGCGGGGCTCCATCGCGCGCGGCTCCAGCGAGCGGGCGGCGGGGCGGTCGTTGATGCCGGGATCGTTGGGAACGTCGCGGTGCGAGGTGGCGCCGCGCCAGCGCTCCAGCACGGCGCTGACGAAATGCATGTCGTGGCCGGCGGCGACCGACGGCACCGTCGAGATGGTGGCTTCGCTGCGCGGCAATTGATGCAGCGGCACTTCCTTGAAGCGCAGGCGCGTGGGCAGCGCCACGCCCTCGCCAAAGGCCAGCACTTCGCGGGTGCCGAGCGAGGGCACGAACGACAAGAGGTTGGCGGCGGCGTCCGAGACCGCCGAGCGCAGCAGCGCCTGGTCGCGGTCGTTGGCCAGCCGCATCGCGAACAGCGTGTTGCACTGGGAAATGATGGTGGCGTCGAGTTCGGCCGGGCGCTGCGTCACGAGGCCGAGATAGACGCCGTATTTGCGGCCTTCCTTGGCGATGCGGCTGACCGCCTTGCGGGTCGGCCCGAACCCGATGTTGCGGTCGGCGGAAGCGTAGCGATGGGCTTCTTCGCAGACGAACAGCAGCGGCGAGACGCCGTCGCTCCACAGTCCGAAATCGAACGCCATGCGGCACAGCACCGACACCACGCTGTCGACGACCTCAGCGGGGAAGCCCGCGAGCTGCATGATGGTCATCGGCCGGCCGTTGGCGGGCAGCCGGAACAGATGGCTGATCACTTCCGCCATGGTGTCGCCGCCGACATTGGCGTTGTCGAACATGAAGGCGTAGCGCGGATCGTTGCGCACCGTTTCGACTCGCGAAATCAGCTTGTGATAGATGATGCGGGAAGATCGGTTCTCCAGCTTCCCCATCCGTTCATCGATCAGCGAGATCAGGTCGACGAGGCGGTAGGGCACCGGGGTGTCGACGGTGTAGCCGATCGACTTCGGATCGATGCGCTTCAGACCGACCCGGTCGGCGTTCTGGTATTGCGTATAGATGCCCTTCGCCATCGGAATGACCTCGGCGAGGATATCGAGTTCCTCGGGCACGCCGGGACGGCCGGCGAACAGCACGTCGACGATTTCCTCGAAATTGAACAGCCAGAACGGCAGCTTCAGATTGCGCGGGTTGAGCACCAGCGCGCGGTCGCCGAAGCAGCGGCCATATTCGTTGTGAACGTCGAGCAGGAAGACCCGCAGATTGGGCCGCGATTTCAGGATCTCGTTCAGCAACAGCGACACGCCCGAGGATTTGCCGACGCCGGTGGAGCCCAGCACGGCGAAATGCTTGGAGAGCATTTCCTCGACATCGACATAGGCGATGACGGAGGCATCCTGCTGCAGGGTGCCGACATTGATCTGGTCCGAGCCGGTCGGGGCGTAGACCGTGCGCAGTTCCTGGTTGGAAATCAGTTCGACGGCGTCGCCGATGGTCGGATAGTTGGTGACGCCGCGCTGGAATTTGGGCCGGTCAGGCCCGCCGAGGATTTCGCCGAGCAGGTCGACGCCGGCGCTGGCGATGTAGGCGTCGGAGGACGGCAGGTCCTCGCAGGTCACGTCCGTGATCATGGCGACGATGGTGGAATTGGCGCAGCGGATGCTGACGAAGCGGCCGACCGTCGCCCGCACCGCCGAGAGGCCGAGCTGGCTCGCGGCCAACAGGCCGACCCGGGCGAGGGATCCGCGCACCGAAATCACACGTCCGAAGGATGTCACAGCGATTGAACCTGGCATGTCATGAGTTGGGACCAAGGGGCACTATGAACGTGGGGGTTGGAGAAACGGTTAAGCGCGCACCATTCGAGGTTGGCCAAATCGGCGGTATCTTGGTCAGGATTTGGTTTGTTCAGCCGCCCCGGCGGACGCGTATTGCCGAATCTGGTCGGAAAATCGCGGTTTTTGCGGTTCGTGCCCCGGTTGGGGCGGGGCCTGGCCTTAACCTCTGCTTTACCAAGGCAGGAAGAGGCCTCGTCTCTGCACGCCCCGGCGACGCCGTCCGGAGGCGGCCTCGATGTCCAGCCTGTCGCCTGGAAGATTGCGCCTGGGCAAAGACGGGATGCGCCCGCCGTGACCATGATCCATCATGGAGGTGCTGATATTGAGCGGCTTTGACGAACTGACCGGCCTTGACGATCCGATCGGCTTTGACGGTCCGGTGCAGGACGTCATGAACGACCGGCCGGCGACGATCCGCGTTTTCCTCGACTTCAGGATGGGGTGCGTCGGCTGCCCGATCGCCTGCTTCCACACCGTGGACGACGCCTGCCGCGAACATGGCGTCGATCCCGGCGCCTTCCTGAAGGCGTTGCGCGAAGCTGCCGCCGGGACCGGGCGTGAGCGATCGGGCATGATTGACAGCGGCGATATCAACGCTACGCTGGGCGCAACTTCCAGGAAGTGATTTCCGCGCCAGCGAAATCGGCTTTTCCGGACCAACAAGAAACAGGGCAGGGTGGAACGCGATGAACCGCGGCACCGGGATTTGAGCGAGTTCGCGCGGCCGTCCGCGCTGGCACCCTTCCGTATCCGAAATTACCGTTTCCAGTGGCCCGCCGACCTGCTCACCTCCTGGGCGTTCGAGATGGAGACGCTGATTCTCGGCTGGTACGTGCTGGTCGAGACCGGCTCGGTATTGCTGCTGACGGTGTTCGCGTCGCTCAGCTTCGTCGGAACGCTGATCGCCCCGATGTTCGGCGTGGTCGGCGACCGCATCGGCCACCGCGACCTGCTCGCGATGATGCGGACGTTCTATGCGGTGCAGGCCGCCATCCTGATGACGCTGGCGCTGACCGGCCATCTCAATCCGGTCTATGTCCTCATCATCGTGGCGTTCATGGGCCTGGTGCGGCCGTCGGACCTCGGCGTGCGCGGCGCGCTGGTCGCCAGCATCATGCCGCACGACCAGCTGATCGGCGCCATCAGCATTTCCAGGACCACGATGGACACCGCGAAATTCGCCGGCGCGCTGAGCGGCGCCGGCCTGTTCGCGGCGCTCGGCATGGGGCAGGCCTACATCGCCATCGTCGGCCTTTATCTCGTCTCCACGCTGCTGGGCCTGCGCGTCGTCGCGCCCTCGAAACCGCACCCGGCCGGCGAGTTGATCGACGGCGCCCCGCTGCGCTCGACGCTGCGCGACCTCAAGGAGGGCGTCGCCTATGTCTGGACCACGCCGCGGATGCGGGCGGCAATCTGGGTCGCCTTCCTCGTCAACCTGACCGCCTATCCGCTGTCCAACGGCTTGCTGCCCTATGTCGCGCGCGACATCTACGGCACCGACCAGACCGGGCTCGGCTATCTCGCCGCCAGCTTCGCGCTCGGCTCGCTGGTCGGATCGATTGCGCTCAGCCTGATCGGCGGCATCCGGGTGGCGCGGCTGATGATCGGCTCCACCATGGCATGGTTCGCGACGCTGCTGGTGTTTGCGCAAATGCAGAGCATGCCGGCCGCGATCGCCTGCCTGATGCTGGCGGGCTTCATGCAGAGCCTCGCCATGATCTCGGTCGCGGTCATCCTGATGCGCGCGGCCAGCGAGCATCTGCGCGGCCGGGTGATGGGCGTGCGCATGCTCGCAATCTACAGCCTGCCGCTGGGACTGTTGGCCGCCGGCAGCCTGATCGGCGGCATCGGATTTGCCGCCACCGCCTCGCTCTACGCCGCCGCGGGGCTGGCGCTGATGCTGGCGATCGCGGCACACTGGCGCGCGGATCTGTGGAATGTGCATGCGCCGGCCAATGCGAGATAGGCGGCGAACCGGAGGCCGTCTGAGATGACTATGCGCCTGCGCACCCTGCTCGGCGATCACCGCGGCACATCGGCGCTGAAGGACGGATCGCTCAAATCCGATCTCGTCGCGTTCGATTTCGCTGATTACGCTCCGACCAACAGGGGCTTCAAGCCGATGGTGCGCGAGCAGGCCTTCGACGTCGCGGAAATGGCCATCGTCACCTATCTGATGGCGAAAAGTTTCGGCAAGCCGATGGTGCTGCTGCCGACCGTGGTGGTGGCCCGGCATCAATATGCCCATGCGGTGTACCGGGCCGACCTCGGAAAACTCGCGCCGCGCGATCTCGAGGGCAGGCGGGTCGGCATCCGTTCCTTCACCACCACCACGGGCGCGTGGCTGCGCGGCATCCTCGCCAATGAGCATGGCGTCGATCTCGACGCGATCGACTGGGTGACGTTCGAGGACGCGCATGTCGCTGAATATGTCGACACCACGGAGCGCGCGCCCGCGGGCAAGTCCATCATCCAGATGCTGCTCGACGGCGAACTCGATGCGGTGCTCGGCGAGAAGGTGGAGCAGCCGGGCCTGAAGCCGCTGTTTCCGGATGTCGCCGCGGAAGAAAAAGCCTGGTTCGCCAAATACGGCGTGCTCCCGATCAACCACATGGTAGTGGTCAGTCAGGATCTTGCCGACCGTCATCCCGACGAGGTGCGGGAAGTGTTCCGCCTGCTGCGCGGAAGTGCCGCGCGGGCGCCGGCCGGAGCAGCGCCGCGGTTCAGCAATGACGAGATGCGCCGCTCGCTGGAGATGATCATCGGCTATGCCGCGCAGCAGCGGCTGATCCCGCGGGCTTACGCGGTGGACGAGTTGTTCGACGACCTGACGCAGGAACTCGGCGCCGTCGGCTGACTGCGCCTTGCGGTTAATTTCGCGCCTCGCTACATCTTGTCAGTTGTCTTTTCTGGTTTGACACGCTGGCGATGCAAGTGCAGGGTGATCGCTTTACAGATTTTTGGGGCAACGTCGCATGACCCAGTCCACCCGTGCAGCAGGCCTATTGGTCATCGCCGTCGTGTTTACGATCACGACTTCCGGGTTGCCGGCAGCACAGGCCGAGATCGCGATGTATCGCGGCGCCTGCGACGGCTCGGCTGCGATAGCGCTCGACCAGAACCGTTTTGTCGTCGCTGACGATGATAGCAACGTTCTCAACGTCTACCAGAAAGGACAAGCGGACGCCGTAAAGCAGCTCAGCTTGAATGTGTTCCTGGAGGCTCCGACGAAGAAGAAACCCGGACCGGACGGCAAACCGGTTTTCAAGGAAGCTGACCTCGAGGGGGCGGCGCGTATCGGCGATCGCATCTACTGGATCGGTTCGCACGGCCGCGATTCCGGCGGCGACGCCGAGCCGGGTCGGTCGCGTTTGTTTGCGACACGCATTGTGCCGGATGGCTCGCGTCTGGAGCCGATCGGGTCCGGTGCCTACAAGGCCTTGCGTGAGGATATGTTCGACGCCCCGAAGTTGAGGGCCTTGAACCTCGCCGACGCCTTCGCACCCGGCAAGAAAAAGCATGGACCGGCTCCGGAGTCGGAGAATGGCTTCAACATCGAGGGCCTCGCGGCGACGCCGGATGGCCGGCTGCTGATTGGATTTCGCAATCCGCGTCCCGGCAAAAAGGCGGTGGTGATCCCCCTCGATAATCCGGCCGACGTGGTGGAGGCTGGCAAGAAGCCTGTCTTCGGCAATCCAATCCAGCTCGAACTCGAAGGGCGCGGCATCCGCAGCATCGAGTGGATCAACAATACCTACGTCATCGTCGCCGGGCCGCACGGCGAAGCCAAGGAGTCGGCAATCAGGCCGCCATTCGCCCTCTTCACCTGGAGCGGCAAGGAGGACGATACCAAACCGGTCATGATGGACGTCAAAATTCCGGACGATTTTGCACCGGAAGCGTTGTTCGCAATTCCGGACAGTTCAAACATGATGGTGCTGTCCGACGATGGGACCGACAGCTGCAAGAAGGCGGAGGAAAAGGCCCGGAAAGTCTTCCGGGCCTTGACGTTGCCGACGCCGAAATGACGGCATGGCAAAGATCGCCAATGGGATCGGCTGATGTTGGGGTTTGGCGCGCCGTAAGTCGGCCATGAACTGCCGAAAAAGCTGGAACTCACCAGGAAGGCGTTCCTGAATCTGCCGAGCGCGAAGCAGATCGAGGCTAATGGCACGTGGCCCGACCACTACAAATTCAGAAGGCAGATGAAGGATCACAGCATCAAGTGTCTCGCTCTCCCTCTGGCGCGTCAGGCCGCCGTGCTGCAGGCCATGCAGTTGGCGCCGAATGCCCAGAAGTGGAAGTCCGCCCTGTCAAAAGGCGACAGACGGTTCGTTCGATCAACAGTCCTCAAGCGAAGGTTCTTGGCGACACCTCGATTGGCGCCAGGGAAGGATATTGCGCGAGTTTCAAGAAGCGGCCGCCAGCCTGCGCTTGACCGCTCAGGATGCGTTCGCGCGGCTCGGTCATCGAAGTCATCGTAGATCAGCGAAAACAGTGGCTGGGGAACTAGGATTCGAACCTAGACAAACAGAGTCAGAGTCTGTTGTGCTACCGTTACACCATTCCCCAATAAAACCAGCTACTTAGAAGGTAGTCCGAGAGTTCCACCGACGGATCAGCCGAAACCCGGCGAACCGTGCGTCCTTCTACCCGCTTGGTCCCGGCCTTGGCAAGCGCGCGGCGATGGGCTTGTTGCGAGGGGGCCGGGCTCAACCGGCCATTTCAGGCGCGATCCGCGCTGCAGTCAGGTCGGTCATCCCATGAGCGTGAATTTCGAAGAGCTGGATTTCCGCCCGACGCCGATGGGCGTGCTCAGTCTGCGTCGCCGCAGGCTGCCGGGCACCGAAACCGACATCTACGAAATCAAGCTCGGCGACGAGTATCTGATGTCGAGCCGGTTCACCGTCGCCGAGATCGAACTGGCGCGCCTCGGACTGGCGGCGCTGCCGCGCGGAAATCTCGAGGTCGTGGTCGGCGGCCTCGGGCTCGGCTACACCGCGCAAGCCGCGCTGGAAAACCCGGCCGTGCGATCGCTGATCGTCGTCGACGCGCTGGCCGAGGTCATCGAATGGCACGAGCAGGGGCTGCTGCCGCTCGGCAGGCAACTGACCGGCGATCCGCGCTGCCGCCTGGTCCATGGCGACTTCTTTGCGATGTCGGGGTCGTCCGAAGGTTTTGACCCCGACAGACCTCGTCGCCGCTTCGATGCGGTGCTGGTCGATATCGATCACTCGCCGCGAAACCTGCTGCATCCGCGCCACGCCGCGCTGTACGCGCGCGAAGGGCTCGAGAGCCTGGCCGAACATCTCAATCCCGGCGGCGTGTTCGCGCTGTGGTCGAACGATCCGCCGGATGCGGCGTTCAGCGCCGCGCTTGCGGCGGTCTTTGCCACGTCGGACGCGCGTGTCGTGAGTTTCGATAATTCGTTCGGAGACCACGACGCCAGCAACACCGTCTACGTCGGCGTCAAGGCGGGTTAGCCCACAACCCAAGGTCACCGGCATATCGGCCCCGCCGAGTGGTGATGACCGCACGGAAATCCGCGCCGATAGGTCCGTAACTTGCCCCTGCGAACCGGGCATGCCATGTTGCCGCGCTGATAATCAATAATCGAAGTTGCGGGGCGACGTGCCCTGCGGATTTCGGGCTCGAAATTGGCGAGCGTGGGAACGTTGGGGAGAGTCATCACCATGAAATCTAAATTTGTCCTCGGGCTGCTTTGTGCCGCTTCGATGTCTGTAGTGCTGGCCAGCGCGGCCTACGCCCAGCAGACGGTCAAGATCGGCGCCATCTTTCCGTTGAGCGGCAACGCCGCCAGCGCCGGCGTGCACGCCAAGGCGGCGATCGAAACCGCGGTTGAGATTATCAATAATGGCCACCCCGGGTTGGGCAACCTGCCGACCGTCAAGGGGCCTGGCCTGGCCGGCCTCGGCGGCGCTAAGGTCGAAGTGGTGTTCGCCGACAATCAGGGCAGCCCCGCGGTCGGGCAGAACCAGGCACTGCGCCTGATCACGGAAGAGAAGGTGGTTGCGCTGACCGGCGCCTACCAGTCCGGGATCACGGTGACCGCGAGCGCGATCGCGGAGAAATACGGCATTCCCTTCGTCAACGGCGAGTCGGTGGCGGCCAATCTCACCGAGCGCGGCTTCAAATGGTTTTTCCGGGTAACACCAGTGGCCGGGGACTTCGCCAGGATCTATCTCGACTTCCTGAAGGACATGAAGGCGGCCGGCGCCAAGATCGACAACATCGCGCTGGTGCACGAAAACACCGAATACGGCACTTCGGTATCGAACGTCATCACCAGCACGTTCAAGGAGAACGGCCTGAGCATCGCGCAGGACATCTCCTATTCGGCCAACAGCACTGACTTGCAGAGCCAGGTGCTGCAGCTCAAGGACAAGAAGCCGGATGTCGTGATCATGATCAGCTATACGTCGGACGCGATCCTGTACGCCAAGACGTTCCAGGCGCTCGACTACAAGCCGGCGATGATGATCGCCGACAATGCCGGCTTTTCCGATCCCTCGACGCTCAAGACCGTCGGAAAGCAGATCAAGGGTATTTTCAATCGCTCGTCATTTGCGATCGGCGCCGCGGGAACGCCGACGTTCCTGATCAACGAGATGTACAAGAAGAAGAGTGGCGGCGACGATATGGACGATACCGCCGCGCGCCAGATGCAGGGCTTCCTGGTGCTGATGGAGGCGATCGATCGCGCCAAGTCGACCGAGCCGGCCAAGATCCAGGCGGCGCTTAAGGCGACCGACCTCAAGCCCGATCAACTGATCATGGGCTACAAGGGCGTCAAATTCGACGAAAAGGGCCAAAACATCCTGGCGTCGGGACTCGTGATCCAGCTGCAGGACGGCGCGAACTACGTTCCGGTCTGGCCGAAGGCCAGCGCCAAGACGGAGCCGCAGATGCCGTACAAGGCTTGGCAATAGCATTCGAGGCGGGGCGAGAGCCCCGCCTTTCTCGACAAGCAATGGCGCTGTCGACGGAATTCAACCGCGAGATACCCGTTTCGTATGTCTACTATCCTCGTCCAGGTGATCGTCGGCGGGCTGCTGCTTGGCGCCGTCTATGCACTGTTCTCGTCCGGCCTGACCTTGATCTGGGGCATGATGAACATCGTCAATTTCGCCCATGGCGATTTTGTCATGCTCGGCATGTACGTCGCGCTGATGGTCTGGACGGCGTTCGGCGTCGGGCCGTTTGTCGGCGCGCCGGTCGCCGCCTTCGTGCTGGCGACGCTCGGGATCATCGTCTACTTCGGCTTGATCCGCAGCGTGATGAAGGGGCCCATGCTGGCCCAGATCCTCGGCACCTTCGGGCTGGCGCTGCTGCTGCGCTATTCCGTGTTCTGGGGCTTTGGCGCCAATTTCGTCACGCTGCCGGAAAACATCGTTGGCGGTACGTATGATGTGATGGGGATCCGGATTCAAGCCTCGCGCCTTCTGGCCGGCGTGGTCGCGCTGGCCGTGACACTCGGTATGCACCTCCTGCTGACGCGCACCTCCCTCGGTTCCAAAATGCTGGCGGTTTCCGAAGATTCCACCGCGGCGCAGCTGATGGGCATCCGTCCCGACTACATGCAGGCGGTTGCCTGGGCGATTGCCGCCGCCGCCACCGGCATTGCCGGCGCGCTGATCGCGACATTCTTCTACATCGCGCCGACGGTCGGCGAGACGCTCGGTATCGTCGCCTTCGTCACGGTGTCGCTCGGCGGCTTCGGCAGCGTGCCGGGGGCTCTTGTGGCGGGTCTCCTGATCGGCGTGATCGAGTCGGTATCGGCGTACTGGATCGGCGGAGTCTACAAGGACATCGTGGTTTATTCGCTGTTCCTGTGTTTCCTCTGGTTCCGGCCGCAAGGCTTGATGGGCAAAAACTGATGCGGCGTTTCATCTGGCCCACGGTCGCACTAGCGCTGGTGATAGCGTATCCGTTGCTGTTCTCGACGCCGTTCCTGCAGCGGCTCGGGGCACTCATCCTGCTGTATGCGATCGCAGCGTCGGCCTGGAATATCGTCGGTGGTTACGCCGGCCAGGTGTCGGTGGGACATGTCGTATTCTTCGGCTGCGGCGCTTACGCCTCGATGGCCGCCTATACGCATTTCGCGCTGCCGCCGCTGGTCGGAATTCCCGTCGGCATCGCGGCCAGCGTGCTGATCGCCGCCGTGATCGGCGTGCCGACGTTGCGGCTGTCGGGCCATTACTTCAGCATGGCGACCATCGCGGTGGCCGAACTGGTCAGGTTGGTCGTGACCAACACCGAACATCTGGGCGCCGCTGTCGGCCTCAGCGGTCCGACCGTGCCGCGCACCGTGCTCGACCTCTCCTTCACCTCGGCGCTGCCTTACTACTATCTGTTCCTGTCGGTTCTGCTGATCACGCTGGGGATCACCTGGTGGATGGAGAACAGCCGGATGGGATTTTACCTGCGCGCCATCAGGGATTCCGAGCGGGCGGCGCGTTCGCTCGGGGCTCCCGCCAGCCGCACCAAGCTCTATGCCTTCATGCTGAGCGCGGGGCTGACCAGCGTTGCCGGTGCGCTTTACGCCATGATGTTCGGCTTCGTCGATCCGGAATCCGGCTTCGGCATCCTGATCTCGGTCAAGATCCTGATCATGGCGGCGCTCGGCGGCGCCGGCCTGTTGTTCGGGCCGCTGGTCGGAGCGGCGATCCTGGTGCCGCTGGAGGAAGTCTCCAATAACCTGCTCGGCGGCAAGGGCGCGGGCCTGACCTTCGTGGTGTATGGCGCGATCATCGTCCTGATCGCGCGGTTTCAACCCGGCGGCATCCTGACCCTGATCAACCGTCTCTGGGCGCGACGGCGCAAGACGCCGGAGACCGTCGCCGAGGGAGCGCCCCATGCTCCTTGAAGCGCGCGACATCACCAAGACCTTCGGCAGCTTCAAGGCCGTCGACACCGCTTCGGTGACGCTGGAGCAGGGCGACATTCTCGGCCTGATCGGTCCGAACGGCGCCGGCAAATCCACGCTGTTCAATTGCCTGACCGGCGATCTGCTGGCGACATCCGGCAAGGTGCTGTTCGAAGGCCATGACATCACCCACATGACGCCGGAGGCCCGTGCGCATCTCGGTCTTGCCCGCACCTTCCAGGTGCCGCAGACGTTTGAAGGCATGTCGGTGCTGGAGAATGTGATGATCGGTGCGTTTCTTCGCACCCCTCATCGCTCCGAGGCGGAAAGCCGGGCGCGCGCGGTGCTGGAACGTGTCGGCATGAGCAGGCTGGCGGATGCGCCGGCGCGCTCGCTCGGTACGCCCGGCCGCAAGCGGCTGGAAATCGCCCGCGCGCTCGCCACCGAACCCAAGGTACTGCTGCTCGACGAGGCCATGGCCGGCCTGACGCAGCGCGAGGTGCAGCTGGCGATCGATCTGGTTCGTGACATCCATCGCTCCGGCATCACGCTCGTGATTGTCGAGCACATCATGGAAGTCATCATGTCGCTGGCGAGCCGCGTCGTGGTGTTTCATCAGGGGAAGGAGATCGCGCGCGGCACGCCGCGTGAGGTCACCGGCAACCCCGCCGTGATCGAAGCCTATCTGGGCAAACGCGCGGCCAAGGCCGCCGCGGGCCATACGCCGGTCGAACTGATGGGCGGGCCTTCGACATGACCGCGGCCCTGCTGAAGATCGAGCATCTGGAAGTCCGCTACGGCGACCTGATCGGCGTCTCCGACGTTTCGCTCGAGGTGCCCGAAGGGAGCGTCGTGGCGCTGCTCGGCTCCAACGGCGGCGGCAAGACCACGGTTCTCAACGCCATCGCGGGTTTGATCCCGGTGCATGCGGGCGCCATCACCTTCCGCGGCGAGCAGATCGGCGGTCAGACCGCGTTCGCGATCGTGCGCAAGGGCCTGGCATTGTCCCCCGAGGGCTGGCGGCTGTTCGTGCAGCAGAGTGTCGAGAACAACCTGCTGCTCGGCGCCACGCCGCTGCGCGACAAGTCGCGGACCGCAGCGCTGCTCGATCGCGTCTATGTCATCTTTCCGAAACTGGCGGAGCGACGTAACCAGCGCGCCGGCACCATGTCGGGCGGCGAGCGGCAGATGCTGGCGGTCGGTCGTGCCCTGATGAGCGATCCCAAGCTATTGTTGCTGGACGAGCCGTCGCTGGGTCTCGCGCCCGCCGTGGTGGAATCGATGTACGAGACGTTTGGCCAGCTGCATCGCGAAGGTCTGACCATCCTGCTCGCGGAGCAGTCGATCGAGCTCGCGCTCGAGGTTTCGGATTTTGCCACCGTGTTGCAGGTCGGCAGGAGCGTTCTTTCCGGCACCGCGGCCGACCTCGCCAATGATCCGCAGGTACAGAAGGCCTATCTCGGCGGCTGACGGGCCTGCTGCTTGCGTCTCCTGGCGTCGCGCGCCGCAGCCGGCGACGCCTTCATCTCGGCTTCAAGCAGCAGCAGCAGGCAACCGCTGAGGCGAACTTCCATCTCGTCGTCGTGAACGGATAGCGGTCCGGGATCGTTGAGGATGGCGTTGACCAGCGTTCCCAGCACCACCTGAAAGCCGAAGGCGATTGCCCGCGTCTTGGCGGCCTCGCGCCCTCTGCCCATGATGCGGAGCAGGGAAGGCGTGGCGTGGCCGGTGGCCGCGCGCGCCAGGCTCTTGAAGGTGGTCCAACGGTGCGGCCTTGTATCGTCGTGCTGAAGGGCTGCGCGCAACACGCCTTCGTGGTCTCTGATCCAGCCGATGATGCCGCGGACCAGCAGCGGGCAGACCTCGGCCAGCGATCCGCCGGCGATTTGCTTGTTCTGTACCATCCGCGACAGCCCGCTCGCGCCGTCGCGCGCGGCGAGTTCGATCAGGGCATTGAAGTAGGCTTCCTTGCTCTCGAACCGGCTGTAAAAGGCACCGACGGTGGCGCCGACCTTCGCGCACAGCGCCTCGATCGACAGTTCGGCGAGGCTGCGCGTGCGCAGCATTTCCGCGCCCGCCTTGAGCAGCGCCGCCGTCGTCTCGCGGCTGCGCTTCTGCCGCGATGGCGTGACGCCGGGAAGGTCGAAATCTGCCAGTTCTGGCTGCATCGGATATTGCATCTCCGTCCGAATTATCCATAATCATAATTCGGATTATGGTTTTTGACAATCTTATCGATGACCGGTGGCGGTGGCCGCCGGGCGAACGGCGGGATCTACCGCCGTCGCGGCGACAGGGAGAGACGCATGAGCGCCGGCAGCAACACGTCCTTTGGTGGCACCATCGGCAAGACCGTCGCCAGTTCAAAACCCTGGTGGCCGGCAGCACCAAAACCGCCGGCGGATGCCCCCAACATCCTGGTGGTGCTGTTCGATGATGTCGGCTTTTCCGATTTCGGCTGTTACGGCTCGCCGATCAGGACGCCGACCATCGATCAAATCGCGTCCGAAGGACTGCGCTACTCCGGCTTCCACACCACGGCGATGTGCTCCACCACGCGCGCGGCGCTGCTGACCGGACGCAACCACCATTCCGTCGGTGTCGGCTGCCTCGCCAATTTCGATTCGGGCTATCCCGGGTATCGCGGCAAGATCGCGCGTGAGGCCGGCACGCTGGCGGAGATGTTGAGGGCGCACGCCTATCGCAACTACATGGTGGGCAAATGGCATGTTACGCCGCTGACCGAGAGCGGCGCCACCGGGCCGTTCGACGGCTGGCCGCTCGGCCGCGGCTTCGACCGCTTCTACGGCTTTCTCGATGCCGAGACCGACCAGTTCGCGCCGGAGCTGGTGTCGGACAATACCCACATCGATCCGTCCGGGAGCTACGCCGACGGCTATCACCTGACCTCGGATCTGGTCGACCAGTCGATCCGCTTCATCGCCGATCACATCGCCGACCGGCCCGATCTGCCGTGGCTGACCTGGGTCGCGCTCGGCGCCTGTCACGCACCGCATCAGGCGCCCGCCGACATCATCAAGGGCTACGACGAGACCTTCGCGCACGGCTGGGATGTCGAGCGCGAACAGCGCATGGCCCGGCAGAAGGCGATGGGGATCGTGCCGCAGGGAACGCAAATGCCCGCGCGCAACGACGGTGTGAAGGCGTGGGATGAGCACAGTCCCGATGAGAGACGCCTGTTCACGCGGCTGCAATCGGCCTTTGCCGGCATGCTCGATCATGCCGACCGGCATCTGGCGCGGCTGATCGGATTTCTCGAGACCTCCGGCGTCAGCGACAACACGTTGATCCTTGTGCTGTCCGACAATGGTGCCAGCCAGGAGGGCGGGCCGTTCGGCTTTGTCAACGCGATGGGACCCTACAACTTCCGTCCCGAGCCGATTGCGGAGAAAGTACGCCGGATCGACGACATCGGCGGACCGGAATCGCACAACAATTTTCCGCACGGCTGGGCGATGGCGTCCAATACGCCGCTGCGCCGCTACAAGCAGAACACCCATGGCGGCGGCATCCGCGATCCCTTCGTCATGTCATGGCCAAAGCGCATCGCGGCCAAGGGCGAATTGCGTCACCAGTTCGTGCACGCCAGCGATCTGGTGCCGACCTTGCTCGAACTGGTCGGGGTCAGCGCGCCCGCGGAGATCGGGGGAATACCGCAAATGCCGATCGAGGGCGAAAGTTTTGCGCGTTCGATCGCGGACGCATCGGTGCCGTCGAAGTCAACATCGCAATATTTCGAAATGTTCGGGCATCGCGGGCTCTGGCATGGCGGCTGGAAGGCGGTCTCGTATCACCCCCCGGGCACGCCGTTCGAGAACGACAAATGGGAACTTTTTCACCTCGACGGTGACTTTTCCGAGGTCGAAAACCTCGCCGCGAAGCAGCCTGAGCGCCTGGCCGAAATGATAAAGCTGTGGTGGAGCGAGGCGGAGAAACACAATGTGCTGCCGCTCGACGACCGTTTTGCGGCGCGCTTTGCCGAGAATGCCGCTCGCTTCCAGGGGGCGCGCAACAATTTCGTGTTTCACGCCGGCATGGGGCACGTGCCGACCGACGTCGCGCCCGACGTGCGCAGCCGCAGCTACACCATCGAAGCGCATGTCGAGATCGGCGCCGCCGGCGCCGAGGGTGTGTTGATCGCACATGGCGACGCCACCTCGGGCTACAGCCTCTATGTCAAGGACGGGTTTCTGGTTCATGACCTCAATATCGGGGGAGGGCAC
Organism: Pseudomonadota bacterium; assembly: GCA_040390145.1. GTDB lineage: Bacteria > Pseudomonadota > Alphaproteobacteria > Rhizobiales > Xanthobacteraceae > Bradyrhizobium. The sequence continues at coordinate 9,920 of JAZJYY010000078.1, read as the reverse complement.
GAGATCGTCCGTTCGAGCCGCAAGGTGCCGTCAGGCGCGCATCGGCTCGGCGTGCATGTCGAGCGCCTGGTACGGGAAACTCCACCGGCCCAGGGGGCGCGTACCGGAGTCAGTGCCTATACGCTGCTGATCGACGGCGAGCCGGTGGGCTCGCTGCAGACGCAGCAGGGATTCCACAATTTCATTTCGTGGTCCGGCCTCGACATCGGCCGTGATCGCTCCAGTCCGGTGTCGCATTACGACGCGCCGTTCGAATTCACCGGCCAACTGCTGCGGGTGACCGTCGCCATGCACAACGACCAGAAGCTCGGCGGCGATGGGGTCGGCAACGCCGAAATGGCGCGGCAGTGACGTTGGGACGGACAACTGGCTTGCCATGACGTTACTTCGGGGCGGTGGTTAGTCCAGGCCGACCTTGCCTGGCGCCCAGTAGGCCTTGGTCACAAGGCGGCTCGTAGGGACATTCAAGGCCTTCAGCGTCCGGCGCAGCCGCTGTATCGAGTTCGCCTTGCCGGTCAGAACGAATGTCGCACCGCTGGTGGCGAACGTCCGTATCCGCTGCTCGATATCCCCGAGGTGCGCTTCCTGTGGCTGCCTTGCGAATAACTCGGTCTCGCCGAGACCGAGTTGCGCCGGCACATGTCGCGCGCTCCCGCGCGAATTCAGCTCAAGCAGGCAGCGGACCGTTCTCGATGGATCGTGACGCGCGATCGCGAAGGCCAGGCCGAGCGAAGTCTCGTCGCCAAAGATAACGACCGGTCCGACCGCTCGGCTCACATCGAGCGAAGCGCGGGGCCCGAAAATGTCGCACGCATCTCCCGGCTTGACGCTGCGAATCCATTCGCTTCCCGGGCCGGCGCCATGGGCATAAGCGAGGAGGCGGGTCCGGCCGGCCGTCGTGTCCCATTCGATCGGGGTAAAGGTTCGTGCGCAGAACGCCGAGCCAAGCGCGATCTGGATCTTTTGGCCGGGTGTCCAGGCGATGCCCTTGAACTGCGGACTTTCGAGCGTGATCAGGCGAAAGTCTTCGCCGATCGGCTCGCAATTCGCTACCGTCGCGCGCTTCATGAACATGCGGATCAGCATCTTGCCCAACCTTCCGGGCTGACGCGGTGCAGGGGATTCGATCGCCTTGGTGTTCGTCATTCCATCGCTTCCGCTTGGGCGGGATGTCATGGTTGCCTTCACCTTGTGACGACGGTGAATTCGTTGCCGCGACCTTCTTCGAACGGGATCGGCTGCGACAGATATCCGTTCGAGGGATCGCGGACATAGGCCAGGTAGCCGTCGGCCTGCTCGAAGGCATTTTCTCCGAGGATCAAGGCGCCTGCGTTCAGGTGCGGCTCGAGCAACTTCAACACCGGCAGATAGAGGCTGAACGCGCCGTCGAGCAGCACCAGATCGATGTCGCCGTCGATCTCCCTGAGCGTCTCCAGCGCGTCGCCCACCCGGATCTCCGCAAGGTCGGCGAGCCCGGCCGCGTCGAGATTAGCGCGCGCGCGTGCCGCCTTGCTCGGTTCCAGCTCAGTGCCGATCAGTCGCCCGCCGCCGCCATCGCGCAGCGCCGCCGCCAGATGGATGCTGGAAATGCCCATGGACGAACCAAACTCGACGATCCGCGTCGCCTTGCGGGTTCGGGCGCACATGTAGAGGAACTGGCCGAACTCACGGGACACGTTGAGGAAGTTGTCGGCATAGGCGCGGTAAAGCCCGCGCAGATCCCTCGCTTCCGCTTCGATCAGGTCGGCGATCATGCTCTGCTGCGTCGCGCCGGCGGCCATAAGGGATTCCATCATCGGCCGATCGGCCGCGTCGGCCTCCAGATACAGACGCCGCAAAACCTCGGCGGCGCGCCCCGTACTCAGTGAGTTCATCGTCTATCTCCAAAAAGTGACGCGACCTTAAGAATGAATCCAGATCGCCGCTGTGAACTGCATGATAGAGATCCGGGCGATTGGCTGCATCGCGCAAACATGACAAGTTGTTTGGATATCCGGCCAGCGATGCATCCGAGGGAGCCCGACAGACCGCCATGCCCATGTTCGACGCCAGCAGCACCATTGACGATTTCATCGATCCGGACGAAGTGCCTCGTCCGGTGATGACCTTTGGCATGTCAATCGTGACCGACGGCATGGAGCTGGATTTCCATCGCCATCGCAAAGCGGAACTGCTGCTCACGATACGGGGTGTTGTCACCTGCGAAGCCGGGAACGGGCTTTGGATCGTGCCGCCGCAATGCGCGATCTGGATTCCGGCCGGCGTGATGCATAACATCAAGGGCCTCGGAACGATCGAAGCCTGCTGCGCCTTCATCGAACCGACGATGGCGCCGACTCTGCCCACAAGCTGCTGCACGGTCTCGGTCACGCCGTTGCTGCGCGAACTTCTGTCTCGCTGCGCCCACTTTCCCGCGCTCTATCGTGAGGGCGGCGCTGAATCGCATCTGGTGACCTTGCTGCTCGACGAAATTGCCGCGGCGCCGACCGAGAATCTGCATCTTCCGATGCCGACGGATGGTCGACTGCGCCGGATCGCGGAGCTGATGATGACCACTCCGTCCGATCGCGGGACGATGGGTACCTGGGCCAAGCGTGTAGGGTTGAGCGAACGTACGCTCGCGCGCATGATCGTCCGTCAGACCGGCATGAGTTTTGGCCGGTGGCGCCAGCAGTTCACCATCATGCTTGCGCTGCAATGGCTGGGGAAGGGCGTCTCGATTCAGAAGGTAGCGGCCGATCTTGGCTACGAAAGTGCGGGCAGCTTTGTGACGATGTTTGGCAAGGTGCTCGGCACCTCGCCGGGCCGCTACATGGCCGAACGGCGCCGGTCGGCCCGTGCACCGTTCAACGGTCAGGCTGCCGCTTGAGGATCCCGGACGCCCTTTACTTGATCCGGTCGTAGGCCGCGGCGAAATCGGTCAGCGGGATCGGGATGGTGATGTTTTCCTTGCCGAGATTCTGGAACGAGATTTTCAGCTGCTTGCCCGTTCTGAGGGCGGCGAGCAGGTCGGGCGCGATTGCGGAGCCTGCATAGCAGCCCCGGTTCTCGCAGGTCTGGATCTGCAGGTCGGTCGCCTTGCCGTCATCGACCTGGAGCTTCGCGCCGCCCGGCAAGTGGAGCCCGAGCGGCAGTTGCACCAGCGCGACCGGCGCCTTGGTATCGGCGGGCACCCGGATGTTGACGAGGACGATCAATTGCCCGGTCTTGCTGAGCACCGCGGTCTGCTCCATCGCGCATTCGAGTGGCGCGGCGCGGCTGGCGCTGGTGCATCGCGCGTTCCAGCCCGGCTGCGCGGCAGGGGCGGCCTCCGCCTGGGGCGCAGCCGGTGGCGCGGGGGTCGCCGCGGGTGCAGGCGGCGCGGCCTTTGATTTCGCGGCTTGCTGGGCGTGGCCGATCTCGATCGATCCGACGGCCAGGATGGCGATGCAGATCGCAGTCTTGATGGACATTTTCACAGAGATGGGCTCCGGGAGGAATACCTTCGGATGTCTCGTTGCACGATCAAAGTCAAGTCACTCGGCGGCTTCCTTGATCAGGGCCTGCTCGGCCGGCGGAACGGTTGCGGCCGGAATTATCCGCTCGCCCCCAATCCGCCAACCAGTTCGAAAACCGGTCGAGTCGGACGACTCCAGGCGAGCGTCGTCCCAAGTCTGATTTGCGCATGATTTGTTGTCAGTGCATGGCAGATCGTTCATATGCACCATCGTTGTCACCTTCAGGCCGCGAACAGCGCAGCCATCCGGAGTCTACGATGGACGAATTGAACGGACGCATGATGGCTTGCCAGATCCTGATCACGGGCCTGATCGCACGCGTCGCCAACAACACGCCCGATCCATTGCGGTTTCTCACCGACTTTCGCGATGAAATCAGGGCGGTGGTGCAGGGCGTCAATATCGCGGGAATGGACAACAGCGATCGCGTGCGGCTGGTCGCGCAGCAGACCGTCGACGAGCTGTTTTCGCTGATGAAGCCGCCGAGCAGCAGCGATTGATCTCTCCTGGGTTTGGACGCCTTTTGCGAGCATTGGTGCTGCTCATTTTTAGAATGCTTCAAGTTTAGAACGCTTTCAAACTGGCAATTTAGAATCGTTTTGATCTGGATCGATTCAAGCGTTGCGATGCAGCGATCGCATTGACCCCTAATTTTTCGGTCGATACCACAACTCTGGGACAGTTCGTCGCATCTGGGTGGTGCAAGGCGCACTGGAATTCAGTCAGGGGCGTGGGATGAGCAATGCAAGAGCACCGAGATCGTTGCGTTCGATAGCGATCAACCCGGTCGGCGAGAGATCTGACAATTATTTGGGCAAGAAAGTTTCCGCGGTCGCCGGCTTGATGGCGGTCGCCTCGTTTTCGGGAGCCGAAGCGCAGCAGTCCAACCTCCCGCCGGTGACGGTCGATGCCCCGGTCGCTCGCCCGCGTCCTGCTGCGTCGAGGCCTTCGCCCGATGCGCTGCGCGCCCGCACGGCGCTGCGCCGCGCCGCGCGGCGTTCGCAGCCGGCGCAGGTCACGGCGGTGCCGTTTCCCAACGCCGGCGGGCTGGCAGCTGATCGCAATCCCTACGCCGACGCGGCGGCGCCGTACAAGGTCGACCGGGTATCCGGCACACGGTTCACCGAACCGCTGTTGAATACGCCCAAGACGATCACGGTTCTCAGCAAGGAAATTCTCGAGGACAAGAACGCGACCTCGCTGAGGGACGTCGCGCGCTCCACGGCGGGCATCACGCTGGGGACCGGCGAGGGCGGCAATGCGTTCGGTGATCGCTTCTTCATCCGCGGTTTCGACGCGCGTAACGACGTATTCATCGACGGCATCCGCGATCCCGCCGTCAGCATCCGGGAAAATTTCTTCACCGAGCAGATCGAAATCCTGCGTGGGCCGGCATCGTCCTTCGCCGGACGAGGCACCGCCGGCGGCGCCATCAACATCGTCACCAAGCAGGCGACCACGGAGCGGAATTTCACCAAGGCCGAAACCACGTTCGGCACCGATGCCACCAAGCGGGTGACGCTCGACGTCAACCAGGTGATCAGCCCGACCCTGGCCGTGCGCTTCGACGCCCTCTACCAGGATGCCCGCGTCGCGGGACGCAACTACGTGACCGACGATCGCTGGGGCGGTCTCGCCGCCGTCAAATGGACGCCGACCGACGCCATCAAGGTCACGGCCAACTACGTCCACACCGACCTCAACGGTTTGCCGGATTTCGGCGTGCCCTATAACCGCGCGCTGCGAGCGCCGTCGACCGACATCAATGTGCCGCGGGAGACCTACTACGGATTCGTCAACCGCGACTTCCAGAAGGCGAAGCAGGATTTCGGCACGATCACGACGGAAGTCCAGGTCGCGCCGTTCCTGACGCTGACCAACAGGTCGCGCGCGGCACGTTCGGTTCTCGATTACATCGGCACGCTGCCGAGCAATCCGACCGCGACGACGGTCAACCTCGCTTCGCAAAGCCGCTACCAGGTCACCGACGTGCTCGCCAATGTCAGCGACGCGACCTTCAAGTTCGATACCGGACCGGTCAAGCACACAATGGTTGCCGGCGCCGAATTCTCGCAGGAAAAGGTCATGCGGGATACCTATGCGGGCCTGACCGCCGAGCTGTTCGGCTTCCAGCAGGGCAACAGCATCGTGGTGCCGTTGCTGGCGCCACCCAATCTGCAGCCGTTTGCCGTGAAGCCGCAGCGCGCCAACAACCCGACCAACATCAAGGTTGACACCAAGGCGGTCTACCTGATCGAAACCGCAAATTTTCAGGACATTGTGATCCTGAACGGCGGCGCGCGTTTCGACGACTACGATGTCAGCGGCACCAACGCGGCCGGCGGCACCACGCGCAACCACGCCGGCATGTTCAACTACAATGTCGGCGGCGTCTTCAAGCCGGTGCCGTACGGGAGTCTCTACGCCGCCTATGCGACGTCGTCGAACCCGGCCGGCGCAGAGCTCGATGCGGGCAGCGCGGCGTATGGAGGCTCGGTCTTCAACTCGCTGCCGTTCCAGGCACTGTCGCCGGAAGAAAACAAGGCCAGCGAGGTCGGAACCAAGTGGGAGCTGTTCGACCGTCACTTGCTGGTGACCGGCGCGCTGTTCGAGACGGTGAAGAACAACGCCCGGGAAACCCAGGGCAATAACGTGATCGCCGGAGCGTCGTACCGCGTTCGCGGCATCGATCTCGAGGTTGCCGGCAAGATCACCGACAAATGGAGCATCTTCGGCGGCCTGGTCCTGATGGAGTCGAAAGTCCTGCAATCGATCGAGGCGGCCCAGATCGGGGCGCAGCTGGCCAACATAGCGCATCAATCGTTCAATGTGCTCGGCAAATACAAGGTCACCGAGCCCTGGGAAATCGGCGGCCAGGCGACCTATGCATCGAAAATCTACGGCGGGACTTTCGGCGCCATCAACGGCAATGTGCTGCCGTCGCATTGGCGTTTCGATGCCTTCACCGAATACAAGCTCAACAGCAACATCAAGGCCAAGCTTTCCGTCAACAACATCTTCGACACCGTCTATTATGACGCGTTCTATCGCAGCAACACGCCCTTTGTGTTCATCGCGCCGGGGCGGTCGGTATGGATGACGCTGACGGGCAAACTGTAAACCGGGATGCTGGTCTGCATTCCCGATGTGCTTGGCAAGGACGATGTGGCGGATTTCCGCCGCATCATGGACGGTTGCGCGTGGGAAGACGGCCGCTCCACCGCCGGCGCGCAATCGGCGCTGGTGAAAAGCAACGAGCAGCTGCCGCCGGACGGCGAGATCTCCCGCAAACTCGGCAACCGAATCCTCCAGGCCCTGACGGCCAATCCGCGCTTCATCTCGGCCGCGATTCCGCTGCAGATCTTTCCGCCGCTGTTCAACCGCTATGCCGCCGCGGACGGGCATCATTTCGGCATTCACGTCGACAATGCCGTGCGCGGCGACCGCCTGACCGGCCTGCGAATCCGGACCGACATGTCGGTAACGCTGTTTCTCTCCGAGCCGGACGAGTATGACGGCGGCGAACTGGTGGTCGAAGATCTCTACGGTTCCCACGAGGTCAAGCTGCCGGCCGGCGATCTCGTGCTTTACCCGGCCTCCAGCCTGCACATGGTCACGCCGGTCACACGAGGTATGCGCGTTGCGTCTTTTTTCTGGCTGCAGAGCATGGTACGAGATGCCCATGCCCGCAGCCTGATCTTTGACCTCGACAGCGCGATTCAGAGCCTTTGCGAGCGACTTGGGCGAGACGACCCTGAAACGGTCAAATTGACCGGTATCTATCACAACCTTATTCGCCACTGGGCCGAAGTATGAAGATGTTCTCCGCTCGAATCGCATGGGTCGTAACCTTCGCCCTGGCGCTGGCGTCGCTGCCGTCGCTGTCCCAGGCGCAGCAGAAGGCCGCGCCTTCGGCGCCGCAGGCCCCCGCACTGGCGCAGCCGCAGGCGCCGGTTGCTCCCGCGCAGGCCGCGCCTGCCACGCAGGCACCGGCGCCCGTGGCCGTTCCGTCCGCGCCCTCCGCTGCCGACGCCGCCATTCCCGCCGAGAGCAAATTGCTGAAGCCGATTGCCGCGGTGCCCGAGATGTCGCCGTGGTCGATGTTCCAGTCGGCGGATGTGCTGGTCAAGGCGGTCATGATCGGGCTGGCTTTCGCCTCGCTCGTGACCTGGACCATCTTCATCGCCAAGATGATCGAGATGTCGCTGGCGAGGGGCAGGCTGCGCAAGGCGCTCGGCAAGATTGGCGAAGCGCGGTCGCTGGCCGAAGCGCAGTTCGCGCTCGGCACCAAGGAGGGCGTGCTGCCGTCGCTGCTGGCCGCCGCGATGCGCGAGGCGCGGCTGTCGGCGGGAATTTCCAGTGATGCCGGCATCAAGGAACGCGCGGCCTCGAGCTTTGGAGAAATCGTGCGCGCCGAAGCGCGCCGGATCCGGCTCGGCATGGGACTGCTTGCCACCATCGGCGCCACCTCGCCATTCGTCGGGCTGTTCGGCACCGTCTGGGGCATCATGAACAGTTTTATCGGCATTTCGAAATCGCAGACCACCAACCTCGCGGTGGTCGCGCCCGGGATCGCCGAGGCGCTGCTCGCCACCGCGCTCGGGCTGGTCGCGGCGATCCCGGCCGTCATCATTTACAACCACTTCGCGCGCGTCACCAAAGGCTACCTTGAACTGGTCAGCCGCGCCTCGGGCGCCTCGGCACGGCTGTTGTCGCGCGATCTCGACCGCACCCATGTCAGTTCTCATGGCGGCGCGCATTCCCGCGCGGCGGAGTAGCCGATGGCGGTCTCGCTCAGCGATAACGACCTCGACGACGACAATGATTTCGCGGAAAGCCACGAGATCAACGTCACGCCGTTCATCGACGTCATCCTGGTGCTGCTGATCATCTTCATGGTGGCGGCGCCGCTGTCGACCGTCGACCTGCCGATCGACCTGCCGACCTCCACCGCGACGCCGCAGAAGAAGCCGGACAAGCCGACCTATGTCAGCATCAAGCCCGACCTCGCGGTGGCGATCGGCGAGAACCTGGTCAAGCGGGTCGATCTGGTGCGCTCGCTCGATGCGATGGCCGACGCCAGCAAGGAGCGCTTCATCTTCCTGCGCGCCGATCGCGCGGTGCCCTATGGCGAGCTGATGGACGTGCTGGAATTGCTGCGCGCCGGCGGTTATTCGAAGATCAAGCTGGTGACGCTGGAGGGGGTGCCCGGCGCCGCGCCTGCTTCCGCCGACACGCCAAAACCCTGAGGCGGGAACGACATCGGGATGTCCGACCTCGAAACCGAAGCAAAACCCTCCAGGCGGCTGTGGGTGTTCGCCGCAGCGGCCGCGCTCGCGCTGCATCTCGGCTGCGGCGCGCTGGCGATCGCGCATTTGCGCGAAGCGGAAGCCGACGACGCGCTCGGCGCCAATGCGATCGAGGTCGGAATCGAATTCGCTTCGGTGCGCCGCGAGGTCACCGACCTGCCGCCGGGGCCGGACACCGACGCATCGGTGGCGTCGCCGGCGCTGGCCGAGCAGCAGGCCGAGGTCAAGGAGACCGAGCTGCCGAAGGACGTCCCGACCGAGCCCGAGGAGGCCGACCGGGTGGTGACGCCGAACGAGTCGAACAAGCCCAAGGAGGACGATCCGAAAATCGCCGCGGTGCAGACCCAGGCTTCCACCGAGTCGGTCGCCTCCGAAGCCACGGCGACGCCGAGTTCGGAAGCGATCCCGGAAGGACCGCGTTCGGTCGCGCCCGCGATCGGCAGCGGCGAGACCGCGCGGCGCGCGCGCGTGACCTGGCAGAAGGAGCTGGTCGCCCATCTCGACAAGCACAAGCGCTATCCCAGGGAACGCGCGCAGAAGAGCGCCGAGATCCTGGTCTCGTTCGCACTCGACCGCATGGGCCATGTGCTCTCCGCCACCATCGTCAAGGGATCCGGCGACACCGCCTTCGACGAAGCGGCGCTGGCGATGCTGAAGCGCTCCGACCCGGTGCCGCAGCCGCCACCGCTGGTCGCCGACGAAGGCCTGAGTTTTACCTTGCCGGTGATTTTCCGGGTCAAGGGCAAGAGCTGACGGGCAGGGGGGCGGTAGCCCCGGATTTCGCAACGGCTCCATCCGGGCTACCGGAATAATCCGACATGCGCTCCAATTCATCAACGTCATTGCGAGGAGCGCTTGCGACGAAGCAATCCATTTCGCAGCGGTGCTGGTGACAGGAGGATTGCTTCGTCGCATCCGCCTTTCGCCCGAAGGCGGGCTTCGGCGGACGCTCCTCGCAATGACGCTGTGAGAGTTTGCTCACATTTCAAACAGCAAACACAACCTCACGTTCTCTCGGCGCGTTTCGCCCGAGGTTTGCCATCAAGTTCCCGCCCTCTGCGATCAGAGGGCGCGGGGAGGCCGGGCGCCCGATGCGCCCGATAGCCGCGTGTGC
>JAZJYY010000077.1:0-16421 GCA_040390145.1 Pseudomonadota bacterium | reverse complement strand
TGCACGGTCTCGCCGATATCCTCGTCGAAATTGATGATGCGCCCGGTGATCTTGTCCAACCCGGAAAAGCTCGCCTTCTTGTTGACGATCTTCTGCGCCGGCGGCTCTGACACCACCTCGTCGCCGGGCTGAATGCTGGCCGGCGTCTGCGGCACGCTGGCGCCGCCCTTGGGCTGACGCTGTCCCGGCGGCAGGCCCGGCAGCGTATTGGCGCCGGGGGCGACACCCGGACCGGGCTGCGGCGGCGCTACCGCGATGCCGGGCTGGGTATTTTGCGGAATGACGGTGGTCCCCGGCGGCGGCGCCAGCGGCTGCGTCTGCACCGATCCGGGCGGCGGCACGCCCTGCCCCGGCGGCGGACGGTTGGGGGTCGGCAGCAGGCGGCCCCGCGGCAGTTCCGGCACCTGCTCGTCGTCATCGTCGAGTTGCGGCTGCGGCTCCCCGCGGTTGCCGCGCGGAATGCCCCCGGGCGGGCGCGGCGGCGGATCGGAAAAGATATTGCCGATCTGCGCGTGCGCCGGCGGCGCAAGCGAGATCGTTGTGGCAGCCACCAGGGCCGCAATACCTGTCAGAAAAATGGTTCGAAACATCTCGCGGCTTTAAAAGGCGAATCGGGCTCGCGACATTGTACAGACTTATCCGCCGCTCGCAGGAACCCCCGGTTAACACGGCGAATACGGCGGGGAAAGGGCGGTTGACCGCTCGATAGTACTCTTGCCCCGCCTACTGGTCAGCCCCGCCACAAATGAAATAGTCTGGAACGATCAAGGCTCGCGAGCCATCGCCGCGCCTGATGACAGGACATCCGGGGCAACCGGAGCAACAGGGGGAAACACTGAAATGACCGATCGTATCAGGCTCGACGGCCGGGTCGCCGTCGTTACCGGGGCTGCCGGCGTCATCGGCACCGCGACCATGCGGCTTCTGGCCGAACGCGGCGCCCGCCTCGTGGCGGTCGACCGCCGGGAACAGGATCTTGCGGCAGCGATCAAGGATTTGCCGGCCTCGGCGCAGGCGCTGGCGGTCACCGCCGATGTCACCGACGAGGACGAGGTCGCCGGATACGTCCGCGCCGCCGTCGACAAGTTCGGTACCATCGACGCCTTTTACAACAACGCCGGCATCGAGGGCGACATCAAGCCGATCACGGAATATTCGCTGGAGATGTTTCGCCGCGTGCTCGACGTCAATGTGGTCGGTGTTTTCCTGGGCATGAAACATGTGCTGCCGGTGATGCTGAAGCAGAACAAGGGCAGCATCATCAACACCGCCTCGATTGCCGGCCTGATGGGATCGCCGCACATCGCGGTCTACAGCGCCAGCAAGCACGCGGTGATCGGGCTCACCAAGACCGCGGCATGGGAATGCACCGGCACCGGCGTGCGGGTCAATTGCGTCTGCCCCGGCCTGATCGACAGCCGTATGCTCTCCACCATCCTGCAGGGACGCAACGGCGGCAATTCACCGCCTCCGATCGACAAGATCGTCGACCGGATTCCGGCGCGGCGGATGGGACAGGCCTCCGAGGTCGCCTCCATCGTCGCGTTCCTGGCATCCGATGAAGCGAGCTACGTCTCGGGCTCGTCCTACACCGTGGATGGCGGACGAACCGCCGCCTGACGCCGTCGTTCCGGGGCGCGCGCCAGCGCGAACCCGGAACCTCGAGTCCGGGTTCGATGTTCGCGCATCGCCCCGGAATGACAGCCTCAAAACCGCAATGACAGCTTCAACATCAACAGGTCTCCGCCATGCCCGCTGTTCTCGATCCCGATGCCGCCGCCGTCTTCAAAGCCTTCCAGGAGGCCGGACGGCCGCCTTACGAGACGGTCGGACATGAAGAGGCGCGCCGGCTCTATTTGGCCGGCCGCGTCGTCTCCAACCCGGAACCGCCCGAGCTCGAATCGGTCAAGCCGCTTGCGATCCCCGCCCCGCACGGACCCATTCCCGCGCGCATCTACACGCCGAAAAACCCGCGGCAGGCGAACGGTCTTGCGCCCGCGCTGGTGTTCTATCACGGCGGCGGCTGGGTGATCGGCGATCTCGATTCCCACGACGTGGTATGCCGCAAGCTGGCCGACGAAGGCCGCCTGCTCGTGATCTCCGTGGATTACCGGCTTGCGCCCGAACACAAGTTTCCTGCCGCGGTCGATGACGCCATCGCCGCGACGAAGTGGATCGCCGACAACGCACAACAACTCGGCATCGATACCTCAAGGCTGATGGTCGGCGGCGACAGCGCCGGCGGCAACCTCGCCGCCGTGGTCGCGATCGCGGCGCGCGACGGCAACGGCCCCGCGATCGCCGGCCAGGTACTGATCTATCCCGCCACCGATTTTGCCATGACGCATCCCTCGCACAGCGAGCCGGAGACCAGCATTCTGCTGACGCATTCGGTGATCAAATGGTTCAAGGACCACTATCTGAGCGGCGCCGCCGACATACACGACTGGCGCGCCTCGCCCGCGCGCGCCGCGACGCTGGTGGGTTTGCCGCCGGCCTATGTGCTGACCGCCGGCGCCGATCCGCTGCGCGACGAAGGCGACGAATACGCGGCGCGCCTCAAGCAAGCCGGCGTGGAGGTCACCTACCGGCATTTTCCGGGACAATTCCACGGCTTCTTCACCATGGGCAAATTGCTGCAGCAGGCCAATGTCGCCGCCAGCGAGATCGGCGCGTGGCTGAGGGCATTTAACTAGGCCGCGAACTCATTAACCAATCGGGTTGACGATTCTCAGCAGTGTGCGCTCGCAGCCTCCTCATTCCGACATCCCTCCGCCACGCAACCCGTCAATCAGCAGGTCGAGCATCCAGGGGTGCCTGAACGATTGGAGAGTACGCGATCGGTCCAGCGACGAGTTGGGTTGGCGCTGCATCAGTGCGGCGCATTCCGTTCTGGCCTCCTCGTGCTCCCCTGCGTGCCACAACGCGGCGACCAAAAAGCGGCGCGGAGCAGTCGCCTCCGGGGTTGTCGCAATGGAGCGGCGTGCCGCTTCCGCAGCCTCGCGGAAGCGGCGACCCACCAGCAGCGCTACGCTGCGGGCTGAATGGACATCGGCTTGCAGGGGTGAGAGCGGGTCCAGCCGCTCAGCCTCATTCAGACGCTGCAACGCGCGCTCGGTCTCACCGCTCCATGCGGAAACCCATCCGCCCAGCCGCCAGGCTTCGGCGCTGTTGGGATTCATCTGCAAGGAAAGATCGAGTAACGCGCCACCTTCGGCATGTTCCCCACCGACGACCGCCAGCAGATGACCGCTTAGCGCGAGCACTTGCGGATCGGATCGATCGATGTTGAGTGCGGCCCGCGCCAGCGCCAGCGCGCGCGCGGCTCCGCTTTTGAAGTCGGGCTCGCTACCCAGCCATACGCTGGTGGCCACACAGCGTCCAAGCAGAGCTGTCGCTACCGCGAAGTGCGGATCGCGCTTCAGCGCCGCTTCCAAAAGAGTGATTGCCTCGCTGTTGCCATCGGGAGTTCGGGAATAGTAGCCCGGCAGCGCGCGCAGATAGCAGTCAAATGCGCCGAGATCGCCCGTGCCACGCCGCAATACGCGCTCGACTTCCGCGCGAAGCAGTCGCGGTTCGATGGCGGCAGCGATCGACGACGTGATCACTTCGTAGAGGCCCAGGATGCCGCCGGCTTCGCTGGTGAAGCGCTCCTGCCAAACCTGCCTTCCTGTTGCCGCCTCGACCAGCCGGCATCGGACGACGATGCCGCTCTCGGTCTCATCGAGCGAACCGTCGACCAGATATCGGATGCCGAAATTGCGTCCCGCTATCAGGCTGTCCGCCATATCCGCTGCCGCGCGTTGCGCCGCAATAGCGACGGCAGATGCGTTGGCGAGCACGAACAGCCAGCGAAACCGTGACAGCGCGATCGAGATCTCCTCCACCAGGCCCGCCGCCACGTAGGCCGACGTTCGCTCGCCCAGCATCCGAAAGGGCAGTACCGCGATTGACGGTCGATCGGCAGCCAGTTCAGGTTGCTGGACGGCGCTCGAGGGCAAAGCGGTGTTGAATGTGCAGTCAAGCAAGTAGCCGCGGCGCGGCACGTAACGAAGCAAGCGCCCTTTGCCATCGTCGAGAGCGCGGCGCGCATCCTTCACGGCTTGAAACAAACTGTCCTCGGTGACGTGAACGTCGCCCCAGATGCGGTCTAGAAGCTCGGCCTTGTCGAGCGGACGCCCTTCCGATGCCGTCAACGCGATCAGCAGTTCGAGCGCCTTGGGGCGCAGGGGAATTTCGTCTCCATCACGACCGAGCAGCCGGCCTCTGTCGGGCTCGATGACAAATCCGTCGAACCCGATGGCCGGTGGTGGGGGCTGGCCGGAGGTCCGGCTTGGTGAGGGTTCTGACACGGCTGCAATTTCAGCACACCTTCAGCGGTTTGTCAGGACGAGCGGATGAGCGCGTGAGATCATGCAACCATGAAAACAAATGAGGTCATCCCATGCTTCCGAAACCGTCCAATTTCCCAGTATGCAGGGCAATTTCGCGTCGGCAGGCTCTCGCGTCGCTGTGCGCCATGCCCATGCTGATAAAATCGGCAGCGGCGCAGAGCACGTGGCCGAGGCAGCCCGTCCGCATCCTGTTGGGCCAGCCCGCCGGTTCCGGTTCCGATCCGATGGCGCGAGGCCTGTCGCCGCATCTTGCTGCCGCGTTCGGTCAGCCATTCATTGTGGAAAACATGCCGGGCGGTGGCGGCGTTACTGCCGCTGCCGCCGTGGCGCGGGCCACCGACGATCATACTATCGGCATTGTGCTTGGTGGTCCGACGACCACGGCCAAGGCTTTGAACCCGGCTCTTTCGTATGATCCCGCCAGGGACTTTCGGCCGATAAGCCTCCTCAATCGTTCGTCTTTTGTCTTGACCGCCTATCCCGGCAGTTTCGCGGGGCGGCAGTTTGCTGATCTTATCGACCACGTGCGGGCGTATCCGGGCAGCCTCTCCTATGCCTCGATCGGACCAGGCACCGTCACGCATCTCGCCATGGAAGAACTGAAGTCGCAACTGGGGTTGGATATCGTCCATGTGCCCTATCGCGGCTTTCCGCAGGCGACCCTGGATCTGGTCGCCGGCCGCTGCCAATTGATGTTCAATCTTGTAAGCGCGGCATCGGAGCATGTGGCCGCAGGCAGGCTCGTTGCGGTGGCGCAGACCGGCGCCAAGCGACTCGAAATGCTACCTGACGTGCCGACGCTGAACGAACTCAATCCGGCCTTCGAGCCGTTCTTCGGCTGGTCGGGCATGATAGCACCGGCAAGTTTTCCGGAAGCGCGCGCACAGAGATTGGCGGAGATCGTGCGTACCGCCCTCGCCAACGACCCAGCAGCGCGTGGTGGTCTCGATCGCGCCGGCAGCGAGATACTTGGAACAGAGCCTGCCGAGTTGCAGTCCCTCCGGGACAGGGAAGCCGCGCGCTGGATTGCGGTGATCACGAGGCTCGGCCTGCGATCGGCCGGTTGACGCGCCTTCTCGACATCCTTCGTTCGGCCAAAGGAATCTCGGTCATGAAAAGCCCGGAAAACATCATCTTTGTCGCGTTCGCCATCGCCAATGTGTGCCGGTTGCTGGCATATTTCCCGCAAATCTCGATCCTTCTGAAAAAAAACGACGCCGCCGCGGTGTCGTCCGCGACATGGTCGCTGTTCGCAGTGTCGAACGGCATCACGGCCGTCTATGCGGCACAGATTGTCGCTGATACCGCCATGGCAATGACCTTTTCGGCCAACGCGATTTGCTGCCTAACGATCGTTGTGCTGGTGCAGCACAAGCGAAGGAAGCTTTACCAAGCCGATTATGGCTGCGCCCGCCCTGCCGAAATTCAAAAGCATGCTTAATTGCTGTCCGCTCCGGGACGCGCGGGCATGGCGAATTCCGCTGGCAGAAGTCCCCGTCCACCTCACCCCGCCCGCGCCGCGCGGCGCAGCGATTGCGGCGGCTGGCCGAAGGCGCGGATGAAGGCGCGGCGCATCCGCTCGGGATCGCGAAAGCCGGTGGTCTCGGCGACGCGCTCGATCGCCTCGGAGGAGGATTGCACGCGCTGCCGCGCCACCTCGATGCGCAGGCGCTCCACCGCCTTCGACGGCGTGGTGCCGGTCTCCGCGATAAAGGCGCGGGCAAAATGCCGCGAACTCATGCCGGCCTGCTCGGCCATGTCCTCCACCGTCAGCGGCGCGTCGAGATGCTCGCGCGCCCAGGCCAGCAAGGCTGCGAAGCGGCCCGCCGGCGCCTTCAATTCCAGCAGCGAGGAAAATTGCGACTGGCCGCCGCTGCGGCGATGATAGAGCACGAGCTGGCGCGCGGCCTGCTGCGCGACCTCGTCGCCGAAATCCTCCGCCGCCATCGCCAGTGCGAGATCGATGCCGGCGCTGATCCCGGCCGAACTCCAGATGTTGCCGTCGCGGACGAAGATCCGGTCGGGCTCCAGTTTTATCTTCGGATAGGCTTTCACAAAATGTCCCGTGCGCTGCCAATGCGTGGTGGCGCGGCGGCCGTCGAGCAGGCCTGCTTCGGCCAGGATGTAGGCGCCGGAGCAGACGCTGGCGACGCGGATGCCGCGCCTGGCAAGTCCGCGCACGAAGGCCAGCGTCTTGGCGCAGGTCGCCGCCTGCCGCACCCCCTCGCCCCCGGCCACGATCAGCGTCGTGATCGCAGCCGATGGTCTGAGACCCCGTGCCAGCATCTTGATGCCGGACGAACTGCGAACCGGTCCCGGCGTCACCGCCAGCACCTTGATCGACGGCGGCTGGCCGGCGAAACGGGCGGCGATCTCGAACGCCGAAATCGGCCCGGCGGCGTCCAGCAGCTGGAAATTCGGAAAGATCAGCACGCCGATCATGATTTCAGCCTATGTCCTGAAATGAGGGAAATATGGCATTTCGGACGGAAGGCCATCATGACAGGCTGCGCCGGTCAAGCAAAAACCTTGAAAGGCTCCCCCACCCTGTCCGCGCCGCTCCAGATCGGTATCGTCGTGTTTCCACGTGTGACCCAGCTCGATTTCACCGGTCCGCTGCAGGTTTTCTCCAGCGTGCCCGGCGCGCAGGTGCACCTGATCTGGAAGCGGATCGAGCCGGTCAGCAGCGACGGCGTGATGATAATCACGCCGACCGTCAGCTTCGCGGATTGCCCTCAACTCGACGTGATCTGCGTGCCCGGCGGCGGCGGCACCGACGACATGGTCAATGACGAGGAGATGCTGGCCTTCCTGCGCCAGCAGGCGGCGGGCGCCAAATACATCACCTCGGTATGCACGGGATCGCTGGTGCTGGGTTCCGCCGGGCTGCTGCAAGGTTATCGCGCCGCGACGCACTGGACCGCGATGGATTTCCTCACCGCGTTCGGCGCGATCCCGACCAGGACGCGGGTTTGCGTCGACCGCAACCGCGTCACCGGCGGCGGCGTCACCGCGGGCATCGATTTCGCGCTGACGCTGGTGTCGCTGCTGGTCGACCGCCGCACCGCGGAGGCGATCCAGCTGCGGCTCGAATACAACCCGGCGCCGCCCTTCAACTCCGGCTCGCCCGACACCGCGCCGCCGGAAATCCTCGCCTTCATGAAAGACAAGATCGCGGCGGCGCAGATCCGCCGTGGCGAGATGATCGCCCGCGCCGGCGCTCGGTTACATGAAGGCTGATGCGATCGGCGCCGGAGACACCGTGCCTTAACGCAGCGGACGTGCGCGAACGAATTGACGCGCGTGCACGAAGCGTAACATCATCGTCGGAGCGAGCATCCAGGAAAGTGGCGGCGAGAGCAGAAAGCTCGCCAGCACCACGATGGGAATCCAGAAAAAGGCCTGTGCTGCCAGCGCCGGGATGCTCAGGATGGCGACAATACCGACACCGAAGATCACCGCATTGACCATCGAAAAAATCAGCACGGCAACCCGTGCCCGCGCGAGGGTGTTGCTTGTCATCGGTGACGGCCTTTCAATTATTGATTGTCAGCCCAATAAACGCGTTGGGATTGCACCGGGTTCCCCGTCCCTCACGAAAAGAAAAAGGCCGCCTGGTTGCCCAGACGGCCTTTCCTTTCCTACGGCAGCTGCACATTGACGGGCGATTTCAGGAGCTCAGTGCCGGGGCCTATCTCCCGGCCACATCCTGATCGGCAGCCGCTGCATATCGGGGCAGTCGCGAACTGTTGCCCGAACCGACGCGATGGTCTCCCATCTCCGTAAGATGATTGATTGAGCCATGAGCGCGTCCGGCATTCAACATCGCCGCGCGATGGCGCGGCAAATGTCCCCGCTGTTCCCGCAATTCACAGCAGCTGCGCCGCGCCATCGCGGTGGAAAGTTTTGCCGCACCGGCAGGATTTTCCGGGCCACAGGCATTTGCACGAGAAACAAACGCAGTCCGATCAATCACTTCGGCGCTGGCACAGCGGTTGCTTTGACCTCGGCAGCAACGGGGCTATCCATGATTTCAAGTATCGCACACACCGGGATCTACTACCGGTCCACACAAGCGCAGCCATCGACGACGACCCTGACGCCGGCCGATGCGTTGCCTCCGTCCGATGCCGACGCGAGCAAGGCTCCAGGCAATGCCAAACACGGCATCCCCATCTCGGAACTGAAACAGATCGATACGTCCAAACTCAAGGCCATCTCGATCGCCGAGCTACCCGAACTTCGCGACCAGATGGCGACGCACTGGCTTAACATGCAGGCCGCGCAAGCGAGGATGGCCACCGAGGTGCCGGACAACGCGCCGCAGAACACCTATGCGACCGTCAAGGTCAACGGCAAGGTTGTGGCGACGCTCTATAACAGCGGTGGTGCGGCCATGACCAACGCTGCCGCCGCGGCGGTCGGCGACCTGCAGGACCCACCCGGACTGAACGGCGGCCCCGATCTGGCGCAAGCGCGCGCCGAGCGCATCGCCAAGGCCCTGGGCGGCACCATCGAGAAAGCGCCGACCGCGATCAAGCAGTCGCAATGGACGCCGCGTCCGGATATCTCGACGAATTATTCCCGGACCCAGCTGGATGATGCCTGGCAGGCGATGCTGGCGGAGAACCAGAGGGCGACGGCGCAGCAGAGCGCAGGCTACTCAGCGACACAGCCGCCCATCGGCTCTCGTGCGGACTTCAACGCCTGAAGGCCTGACGGCCGCTCGGGATCCGATCCTCAGTTGCCCGGGCTCCAGGGCTGGTAATCGCCGGTGGCCTTGGGACGGCGGCCGCTGGCCAGCGTCGAGCCCGAGGGCCGATAGGCCGCCGGTGTCCCGGTCATGTTCGGGACATGCGGCTTTTCCCACTCGCGCGGCGTGTAGCTCTCTTCGGTCGGCGCGACATCGACGGTGTGATGCAGCCAGCCATGCCAGGACGGCGGCACCCGGGTGGCCTCGGCATAACCGTTATAGACCACCCAGCGCCGCTGGAAGCCGAGCGTGGGATCAATCACGCCGCCCTTGGTGCGGTAATAGAGGTTGCCCTGCTCGTCCTTGCCGACCAGTTCGCCGAACCGCCAGGTCCACAATTGCGTGCCAAAGGTCTGGCCGCTCCACCAGGTGAACAGCTTCAGAAAAAACAGTTTCATGGGCGCGGCCGGTTCGAGAACACTGTGACTCTGATGCCATCGGCAGGCCGGATTGTCCAGTTCAAGTCCACGATCCCGGACGCAATCCTTTTGGGTAACGCCGCCAACAACTTAGTGTGACCGGCGGCCGTGTGACCCGACGCCGCAGAATCGTTGCAATCCGTTCATTCCGCATACAGTTGCGACATGACAGCCTTGGCCGCGCACAATTGGTGCGGGGCTCGGGAACGTCCTCCCCCCAAGAGGGTTTTAGACGAAGTCCCGTGAATGGAGCCGAGAATGACCAGTCTTAAAGTTTTGAGTGCTGCCGCCGCGATAGCCCTGCTGTTGCCTCTGGCAGTGCCCGCCGAGAGTTACGCCCAGGGTTCTAAGATCGGCGGTGCCATCGGTGGCGGCGGCGGCGGTGGCGGTGGCGCCGCAGTTGGCGGTGGTGGCGGTATGCGCGGCGGCGGTGGTGGCGGTGGTGCCATCGGCGGCGGCGGCGGTTTCCGGGGTGGCGGCTCCGCCATCGGCGGCGGCATCCGCTCCGGCGGAGGCGGTGGTTTTGCCGGCCCGGGCATCGGCTCGAAATTCGGGGGCGGCGGCGGTGGCGGTGTGATCGGCGGCGGCGGACCGCATTATAGTGGCGGTGGAAACTGGGCGGGTGGCGGTTATCGTCATCATCACCGCCGCGGCTACGGCGGCTATGGCGGTTACGGCTTTGGTACCGGCTTGGTGATCGGCGGCGCCCTGGGATCCAGCTACGGCTATTACGGCTCGCCTGGGTACGGCTATTACGATGACGGGTATTACGAGGAACCCGCTGTCGCGGTTGCTCCCGCCGGTGGTGACGACGTGGAGTACTGCCGTCAGAGATATCGCTCTTACGACGTTCGGTCTGGAACGTATCTCGGCTATGACGGCCTGCGGCACGCCTGTCCGTAACGGGTCGCAGATCGACCGAATTTGAGAAATTGGGGACGGCACACTGAGTGCGCCGTCCTTTTTGGTTTGGCGCCGATCCGCTCAGGACAGCGCCTGCCGCCGGGCGGCACGCACGCGCACGCCATGCGGCGTGTCGCCAAACCGGCGGCGGAAGCTGCGGTTGAAATGGGAGATGTCCGAAAATCCCGCCCGGGCTGCAATCTCGCCGATTTTCAGATGCGTGCTGTCGGGGTCCCGCATTATGGCGACGGCGCAGTCGAGCCGGCGGTCGAGCAGATGTTCGGCGAACGTCCGTCCGGTCGTCTCCATTAGCCGGTGCAGGTAGCGCGCCGAAAATCCCATCTGTCCGGCGACCAACTCGGCGTCCACACCGGGCTCGCAGGCGCGCGCGCGGATCGCGGCGAGTACGGCGGCCTGCCGCGCGGCCTGGACGCCGCGTTCGCGCACCAGCGCCTGCACGTCGCCGCGCACGCCGAGCGCGCTCAGCGCGAGGTCGCGGATGTGCAGCGTCACCAGCGGCAGATCCCAATCCTGCTGCAGCGAGAACAGCGCGGCCAGATAGGCGTCCAGCAGGCGGAGAGCCGGATTGTCTCCCTGCAGGCAGCGCTGCAGCGGCTGCGATAATCCCGCGAGCAACGGCTCCATCGGCGCGCGTTCCATGCAGATGGTCCAGGCGGTGCTGTCGTCGAGCGAATGCAGCGCGCTGGCGTTGCGGCTTTCGAGGATGGCGGCGCCGTGGCCGGTGAAGCGGTTCTCGCCGCTGACGCCGTCGAGTTCAAATCGTCCGCCGCCGCTGATGATGATCGACAGCAGGTCACGGCCGTCGGCGAGATGATGGGGCCTGCGATAGAAACTGGATGGGGTGCCGTCGACGCGTCCGACACCGACCGGCCCAAAACTTCTGGCGACGACCGACAGTTTGCGGCCGGTCGGCGAATGGTTGGCGAAGTCCAGCTGCATGTTGAACTTCATGAAGCCCTCATGCCCGCGCACGACCGCGCCCGGAGGAAGCGGGCCGCTCGAGACGCGGATGGGCATGGGTTCGGATAGCGCAACGCTCATGGCGGCACCTCTCACTGTGCGGACCTTGCGTGGCGTCGTTGCCATTCTGCCGGCGATGGCAGTTGCAATTTTGTCTTCGCCGCACCGGTTGCGTTCAAAGGCTGCGACAATCCGGCCCAGTTATGCCGGCAGTGCACCCGCCTGTTCACTCCCGGCCCAAATCATTGATTTCAGTATGTTTTCCTCTGACTCCGCTGAACCGGCCGGGTGGCGTCGCCGACCGAGCCCATGAACCGCGCAGCCTTGCGCGGCCCACACCAGCTCTCAGGGAGACACCATCATGACCGAGATCGCGTATTCATCCCGTCGCCACCGCGCCCGCGCGCTGTTGGCGGGCACCATGACCGCCCTGCTTGTCGCCTGTTCGTTCGGCGCGCAGGCCGAGGACGCTCGCATTGAGGAGGCCGTGTTCGACGCTCAATCCACTTTCTTCGCCGCGATCGTCAAAGTGGAGCACGACGGCGTAAAGTGGAAGCGTGTCCTGCCGGGGAGCGTCGGCTTCGACGCCCATATGAAGGTCGACACCAAAGGGCGCGGCTACGTCGAGCGGGTCGGCGTCTGGCTCGGCGACTGCAACGGCACCGGATGCGGATCCTATCCGAGAATTCTGTTCGAAGTGCCGACGCAACGGGACTACGATGTGAACCGCAGCCTCTCGTTCCCGGTCGAACAGCTGCTCGAAGCCCGTTCCGGCGCCGTCTTCTATAGCGAGCGGATCGTGGATGGCTGCAACTTTGGGTCGAAGACCGAAGCTCACAGCTTCAAGATGACGGTTGACGCGACGTTTTCCGCCAATACCGGAAAGGGCTCGGACAAAGATATGAATCTTTCAGAGGTCGGCTGGGGGTTCGATGGCGGCGACGTGACCCGTCATGATACGTTCGACGTCACCGTGGACTGCCTCGGGCCGCCGCGGACGGGCGCGGACCGCAACGCCGATCGCGAGCCGCATCGCACCAAGGTTACCGCAACCGGCATCGACCTGTTTCTCCAGACCTTCGTGTCGCCCGCCTCTACCCAGCACGGCCCGAGCGGAACGCAGTGCAAGCCGCTGAAGGTCACGACGCGGGTTGCCACCGACAAGGCCGGCCCGGTCAATGTGAAGCTGTGGCGCCAGGTCAATGGCGGCGCGATCACGGGCGAAGCCAAGCAGATGCACGCGGAAGCATTGGGCGGCGGCAAGTTCGGCGACGACTGGAACCAGGTGGAGCATTTCACCCAGACCACGACGGTGCAGTACAAGGCCGAAGTGCTGGGCGGAACGTTCGGTCCGTCGACCAAGTGGAAGAGCATCACCATCCACTGCAATGGCGATTTCGCGCCGCCGCAGAGCAACGCCGATCCCGACAATCGCAACCCGCCGGGCGGAAAGCCGCAGAACGAGGCGCGGGTCCCGACCATCGTGACGCCGCCTCCGCGCGTGACCCCTCCTCCGCCGCGCATCGTCTGTATCGGCGGCAAGGCCACGGCCGGCGCTTGCGCCTGCCCGCCTGCGACGAGCGCGATCCAGAAGAGCAGCACCTCGTTCCAGTGCGTGAAGGTCGCGCAGTTGCCCGACCGGCGCGTCAACTGGCAGGCCTCGCACGCTTCGATGCCGCGTCCAATGGTGCAAACCAAGACCGCGCCCGGGCCGCGCCCGCAGCCCATGCACCGCCCGTTCATGCGTCCCGGCTTCCGGTAAGAATGAGCGAACCCTGATGGAGGACGGCGCATTGCGGTGCGCCGTCCTTTTTCGTTCAGGAGCGCAGCGCCATGGCGACGCCGCCGAGCGTCACCACCAGGGCCGTGATTTCGCGCAGGCCGAGCGGCTCGTGCAGCATCGCGCCGGCCGAGAGCACGCCGATCACAGGCACCAGCAGCGTGCCGATCGAGGCGGTCGCCGCCGGCAACCGCTCCAGCGCCGCGAACCAGCAGACGTAGCACAGGCAAAACTGGATCAGCGTCATGTAGAGCATCGACGCCCAGCCCACCGCCGACAGCGCGGAAAACTGCGGCTGTTCGAGCACCAGTCCGACGATCGCGATCGGCAGGCAGCCGATGCCGATCTGCCAGGCCGCCAGCGATAGCGGCGGCATCGCCAGCGGAAAGTGTTTTGTCAGCACGTTGCCGAGCGCGACGCAGATCGCGCCCGCCAGCACGCACAGGTACCCCGGCAGCTTGACGAAACTGGCCTCGATTTCGTTGCCGCCGATCAGCACCGCGATGCCGGCGAGCGCCACCGCCAGCGAGATCGCGCGCAACAGCGACAACCGCTCGCCCAGGATCGGCCAGGCCAGCAGCGCTACCCACACCGGAATCGAAATGGCGAGCACTGCGGCCTCGCTGGCGGGCAGCCAAACCAGCGCCAGCCCCATGAAGGCGACCCAGCCGCCGATCGTCAGCAGTGACACCAGCACCAGCCGCGACCACATCGGCCGCGGCACGGCCAGGCTCTGCTGTCGCGCCACCGCGAACAACGCCAGTGCGGCCGCACCGACGATGCCGCACAGCCCGCGCGACGACAGCGGCGGCCATTCGGAAAGCAGGTTCTTCATGATCGGGAAATTGAGGCCCCACCCCACCGAGGTGACGGCGAGGAACACGAGGCCGAGCGGCGATATCCGCAGCGACGCGCGCTGGCCCGGCAGGCTGCTCATGAGCGCGTCGCCAGCACCACGCCGGCCAGCGTGAACACCAGGGCCGCGATCTGGCCGAGGCCGAGCGGCTCGCCCAGCGCCACCGCCGAGGCCGCGACGCCGATCACCGGCACCGCCATGGTGCCGATCGCCGCCACCGAGGCCGGCAGCCGGGCCAGTGCGGCGAACCAGGCCACATAGGCGACGCAGAACTGGATTACGGTCGAATAGAACAGCAGGACCCAGCCGAGATTGGACAGCTTCGTGATGTCGGCGTGCTCGACCAGCAGGCCGACGATGGCGACCGGAAAACACCCGATCCCGATCTGCCAGGCCGCCGCCGACAGCGGCGGCAGATTGAGCGGCAGCTTCTTCGACATCACGGTGCCGACCGCAAAGCCGACGGCGCCGGCGAGCGCCATGATGATGCCCGGCAATTTTTCGATGCTGGCCGCAAGCCCGTTGCCGCCCATGATCGAGGCGAGGCCCGCGAACGCCATGACCAGCGAAATCACCCGCAGCAGATTGGGCCGCTCGCCGAGCACCGGCCAGGCCAGCATCGAGGCCCAGATCGGCATGGTGTAGGCGATCAGCGCGGCCTCGCTGGCCGGCAGCCACAACAGCGCCAGCCCCATCAGCGCCATCCACAGCGCGACATTGAGCATGGCCGCCAGCACCAGCCGCGGCCACAGCGCGCGCGGCACGCGCAGGCTCTGGCCGGAGAACATCGCCATCGCCGCCAGCAGCAGGGCCCCGATCACGCCGGCGCCGCCGCGCATGGTCAGCGGCGGCAATTCGCTCAACAGGTATTTTGTGACGGGCCAGTTGAAGCCCCAGCCCAGCGAGGTGATGGCGAGGCACATCAGTCCCGCTGGCGTAATGGCGGCACGCGCCGGCGCAGGTCTCGAGTCGGTCATGTCGGGGGCTTCTGGGGTGAGCTTACGCCTGAGAATCGGCGGCACCTTGCAGGGATTGGCGGCGCAAGACCATCGGCCGCCGGGCATGCCTGCCCTCACCTACCGTAGCGGTACGTGAGTCTTCCCGGAGCAACCCCCAAATACCATCCGGGACACAAAATATAGTTGCCCTGTGAACAGCGGGGCGAACTCCGGATTGACCGCTGCGGAACAAATATTTCTGCTTGGGAATCTCTGAGGACTCACTGATACTTGGGGCAATCAGAGCGGCCGTGGCGCCCCTGTTATTCCCAGCTTTCCACCATATTTAGTGTTTGTTTAGGGAACCCGTACTAGTCCTTGACGGGCGCGATGGAGTCGGCCTAGTTTTGGATCGTTCGGTGCCGGGTGGTTTTTAGTCCCGCTGAACGCTCCCTGACAGGGTTCCAGATCGACCATTCCGAGCGCCGGATGAGGCACGGGTGACGGGCTTGTTTGCCCTGAAAAACCGGGGTTTCGGAACGACAAAAACGGGCCAACAATGGCCGGCGGTTCGAGCGTTGGGGCGTTGAAAAAAGCGACAAGACCGATGCTCGCGTCGGTGTTGCGCCAGAGAGAACAGGGCCGGTCCACCGGCTGAGCTGCGAACGTCTGGACACAGGGGACTGTGGGCTCAGGGGTTCGCTCAAGGAACAACAACTCCCGGCCGCGGTGCAACGCGGATCCGGCTACAGACAAGAGACGGGGCACGACCATGCGAATCGAACGACGCAACACCACCCAGGGCCAGTCACCGTACACCGGCATTGATTTCAGATTGACGACATCCGAGATCCGCAACCCCGACGGCTCCGTGGTGTTCCGCCTCGAAAACGTCGAGGTGCCGGAGTCCTGGTCGCAGGTCGCCTCCGACGTGCTGGCGCAGAAGTATTTTCGCAAAGCAGGCGTCGCCGCCCGCCTGAAGAAGGTCGAGGAAGAGACCGTGCCGTCCTGGCTGTGGCGCTCGGTGCCCGACACCGAGGCGCTGGCTTCCCTCCCTGAGAACGAGCGCTTCGTCAGCGAGCTCAGCGCCAAGCAGGTGTTCGACCGGCTGTCCGGCTGCTGGACCTATTGGGGCTGGAAGGGCGGCTACTTCACCTCGGAAGAAGACGCCCGCACCTTCAACGACGAGCTGCGCTACATGCTGGCCAAGCAGATGGTCGCGCCGAATTCGCCGCAGTGGTTCAACACCGGCCTGCACTGGGCCTATGGCGTCGACGGCCCCGGCCAGGGCCATTATTACGTCGACCCCTTCACCGGCAAGCTGACCAAGTCAAAATCGTCCTACGAGCATCCGCAGCCGCATGCCTGCTTCATCCAGGGCGTCGGTGACGACCTCG
>JAZJYY010000076.1:0-6209 GCA_040390145.1 Pseudomonadota bacterium | reverse complement strand
GCATTGCCGTTGGTCGGCATCGCCATGTGCTTGATGCCGAGCGCCTTGCCCATCGACACCGCCATCACGAGGCCACGCGCCTTGAACGACCCGGTCGGCAGCCGGCCCTCGTCCTTGACGATGATTTCGCCGCCGCCGATCTTCTTCGACAATTTCGGCAGCCGGATCAGCGGCGTGGTGACTTCGCCGAGGCTGACGATATCGGCCACCTTGCGCACCGGCAGCATCTCGCGGTAGCGCCAGAGATCGGCCGGCCGCTGCGCCAGTGCGTCCTTTGTCAGGGCTTTCTTGACGCCGGCGAGGTCGTAACGGACCAAGAGAGGCTTGCCGGCTTTCGAGAGATTATGGACCTGATCGGCTGGATAGTGATCGCCTTCCATCGCGCATTCGAGATGGGTGACGAAGTTCGGGCGCTCGATCGTCAGATTGTCATTGTCTTTCACGGACTATTCTTTCTGTTCAACTCGTCATTGC
The DNA here is from genome assembly GCA_040390145.1 of Pseudomonadota bacterium. Classification (GTDB taxonomy): domain Bacteria; phylum Pseudomonadota; class Alphaproteobacteria; order Rhizobiales; family Xanthobacteraceae; genus Bradyrhizobium. The sequence continues at coordinate 5,735 of JAZJYY010000076.1, read as the reverse complement.
CGGGCCTGACCCGGCAATCCATCCACAATTATAGACTTTTCTGAAGCGTGATGGATGCGCGGGTCAAGCCCGCGCATGACCGGTCACATGTTCAATACGCGGCCATAGGCATCGAGCACCGCTTCCTTCATCATTTCCGACAGCGTCGGATGCGGGAAGATGGTGTGCATCAATTCTTCTTCGGTGGTTTCCAGGTTCATCGCCACCACATAGCCCTGGATCAGTTCGGTGACCTCGGCACCGATCATGTGCGCGCCGAGCAATTGGCCGGTCTTCTTGTCGAAGATCACTTTGACCAGGCCCTGGTCCTCGCCGAGCGCAATGGCCTTGCCGTTGCCGACGAAGGGAAAACGGCCGACCCGGATCTCGCGGCCGCCCTCTTTCGCCTTGGCCTCGGTCAAGCCGACGGATGCGACCTGCGGATGGCAATAGGTACAGCCGGGAATCAGGTTCTTGTCCATCGGGTGCGGATGCAGGCCCTTGATGGCCTCGACGCAGATCACGCCCTCATGCTCGGCCTTGTGCGCCAGCATCGGCGGACCCGCGACGTCGCCGATGGCGTAGATGCCCGGCACATTGGTCTTGCCGTAGCCGTCGATCACGATGCAGCCGCGCTCGGTCTTCACCCCCAGCTTTTCCAGCCCGAGGTTTTCGATATTGCCGACCACCCCGACGGCGGAAATCACCCGGTCGAACTCGACCGTTTGCGGTTTCTTGCCGTCGTCGATGGTGGCGACCACGCTGTCGCTCTTCTTCTCGAGTTTTGTCACCTTGGTATTGGTGAGAATCTTGATGCCCTGCTTCTCGAACGCCTTGTGCGCGAATTTCGAGATCTCGGCGTCTTCCACCGGCAGGATCTGCGGCAGCACCTCCACCACGGTCACTTCCGCGCCCATGGTGCGGTAGAACGAGGCGAATTCGATGCCGATCGCGCCGGAGCCGACCACCAGCAATGATTTCGGCATTTTGTCCGGCACCATGGCCTCGAAATAGGTCCAGACCAGCTTCTTGTCCGGCTCAAGCCCCGGCAGCACGCGCGGCCGCGCGCCGGTCGCAACGATGATGTGTTTGGCCTGATACGTCCCCTCGCCGAGCGCGCCCTTCGGCGCCTCGACCGAGGATTTCTTCACCGTCAGCTTGCCCGGCGCATCCAGAATCGCCTCGCCCCAGATCACCGTGACCTTGTTCTTGTTGAAGAGATAGCCGACGCCGTCGTTCAGCCGCTTCACCACGCCGCGCGAACGCTTCACCACGGCCTGCAGGTCGAACGAGATTTTTTCCGCCGCCAGGCCATAATCCTTGGCGTGCTGCATCAAATGATACACCTCCGCCGAACGCAGCAGCGCCTTGGTCGGAATGCAGCCCCAGTTGTTGCAGATGCCGCCGAAATAGGCCTTCTCGACCACCGCGGTCTTGAGCCCGAGCTGCGCCGCGCGGATCGCGGTAACGTAGCCGCCGGGGCCGGCGCCGATGATGATGACGTCGAAGGAAGTGTCGGCCATGTTATTACTCGCTGTTCGCTTCCTTCCCCTCTCCCCCTGTGGGAGAGGGTGGATGCGCGCCGTCAGGCGCGCAGACGGGTGAGGGGGTTGGCACAGCAGACTCGAAGATCATCTCCAGCACCGACTGCGACCGCAACAGAATGTCGTTATTCCAGAAGCGCAGGATACGAAATCCGCGTTCCGACAAATCGAGATCACGCCGCTTGTCATCTTCACTTTCCGCGTGCTGGCTACCATCTGCCTCGACAATCAAGCGCTGCTCAAACGAAACAAAATCCACGATCCAGGGTCCAATCGGAACCTGGCGGCGAAACTTCATGCTTGCCAGGCGGCGGGAACGAAGCAGCCGCCAAAGCGCAACCTCGGCGTCCGTCGCATTGGCGCGCAAGGTCTTGGCGAAGGCCCTCTTCTGCTTCGGTACCCGTTGACGCATCCCCCTCACCCGTCCGCCTTCGGCGGCCACCCTCTCCCACAGGGGGAGAGGGAAGAAAGAGGTGCGTTCGGCACCTCTCATTGCTCTCACACCATCATCATCACAGGGTTTTCAATCAGCATCTTGAACGCGCCGATCAGTTCGGCGCCGAGCGCGCCGTCGACCGCGCGGTGATCGCAGGACAGGGTTACGCTCATGATGTGCGCGGCCTCGATTTTGCCGCCGCGCACCACCGCGCGCTCCTCGCTGGTGCCGACCGCCAGGATGGTGGCGTGCGGCGGATTGATCACCGCGGTAAAATCCTTGATGCCGTACATGCCGAGGTTGGACACCGCCGTGGTGCCGCCCTGATATTCCTCAGGCTTGAGTTTTCGCGCCCGCGCCCGCGCGGCAAAATCCTTCATCTCGGCCGAGATGGTCGACAGCGACTTGGTCTCGGCCTTGCGGATGATCGGCGTGATCAGGCCGCCAGGCATCGCCACCGCGACGCCGATGTCGGAATGCTTGTGCTTCAGCATGCCGCTTTCGGTCCAGCTGACATTGGCGTTCGGTATCCGCTGCAGCGCGATCGCCATTGCCTTGATGACGAAGTCGTTGACCGAGAGCTTGTAGAGCGGCTTCTTTTCCTTGTCCTTCGGCGCCGACGCATTGATCTCCTCGCGCGCGGCCAGCAGCTTGCCGATGTCGCAGTCCATCGTGAGGTAGAAATGCGGAACGGTCTGTACCGACGCGGTCAGGCGCTGCGCGATGGTGCGGCGCATGCCGTCGTGCGGGATCACCTCGTAGCTGCCGGGCTCGAACAGCGCCAGGATCTGCTTGTCCGACATCGACGGCGCAATGCTCGGCGCGGTGCCGGCGGGTGCGGCAGCGGGCGCCTTCAACCCCTTGCCGGATTTGGCTTCCTCGACGTCGCGCGCGATGACGCGGCCGTGCGGGCCTGAGCCGTTGATACGGCCGAGTTCGATACCGGCCTCCTTGGCCAGGCGCCTCGCCAGCGGCGATGAAAATGTCCGGGCATGGCCGTTGGTCTGTTGCGCGGGCGCCGCCTGCGGCGCGGGAGCAGCAGCAGCAGCAGCCTTCGGAGCTTCGGCAGATGCAGGCTTCGCAGGCGCCGGCGCTTCGGCCTTCGCTTCCGTCCTGGCCTCGGGTTTGGCTTCGGTCTTGGTTTCAGCCTTGGCTTCAGCCTTGGGCGCGCTCGCAGCCCCTGCCCCCGCCGCCTTCACGTCCTCGCCGTCGCCGGCCAGCACCGCGATCACGTCGTTGACGGCGACGTCCTGGGTGCCCTCGGGCACCACGATCCTGGCGATCGTGCCCTCGTCGACCGCCTCGACTTCCATGGTCGCCTTGTCGGTCTCGATCTCGGCGATGACGTCGCCGGACTTGACCTTATCGCCCTCCTTCTTGAGCCACTTGGCAAGGTTGCCCTTTTCCATCGTCGGCGAGAGCGCGGGCATCAGAATATTGATTGGCATTGTCAGTGACCCTGTTGCGACCGTGGCGTGGTGTTGCCGAGGTCGGTCGGCCGCGCGATTTCAGCTTCGAACAAGTCGACGATGCGCCGCAGCGCATCTTCCTCGGTGTAGTCGCCCTCGCGGGCATAGACGCGGGCGGCATGGCGGGCGATGTCGACCAGCAGCATGCCCCACATGTCCGGCTCCTCGAACGCGCGCTGGAACGCGATCGACAATCCGCCGTCGACGACGAAGGCGCTCAACACCTCGGTGGCGTCATCGCGGCCGATGACGTCAGGCGGCAATGGCTGCTCCCTGGGACCGGCCATGGCTCACCTGTAGCAAACGGCTTTGGCGGCGGCGACCACTTCGGCCACCGAGGGCAAGGCCAGCTTTTCGAGATTGGCCGCATAGGGCATCGGCACGTCCTTGCCGGAGACCCGTCCGACCGGCGCGTCGAGATAGTCGAAGGCGTGCTCCATGATGCGGGCGGCGATTTCGGCGCCGACGCCGTTCTGCTGCCAGCCTTCCTCCACCGTGACGGCGCGGCCGGTCTTCTTGACGGAGGCGACGATGGTATCGGTGTCCATCGGGCGCAGCGTGCGCAGGTCGATCACCTCGGCCTCGATGCCTTCCTTGGCCAGTTCGTCGGCGGCCTTCAGCGCGTAGGACATGCCGTTCGACCACGACACGATGGTGACGTGGCTGCCGGACCGCGCGATCCGCGCCTTGCCGATCGGGATCACATAATCGTCGAGTTTCGGCACCTCGCCGGAATGGCCATAGAGCATTTCGTTTTCGAGGAAGATCACTGGATTGCGGTCGCGGATCGCGGCCTTCAGCAGGCCCTTGTAGTCGGCGGCCGAAAACGGCGCGACCACCTTGAGGCCGGGGACCTGCGAGTACCAGGCCGAGTAATCCTGGCTGTGCTGGGCGCCGACCCGCGCCGCGGCGCCGTTCGGCCCGCGGAACACGATCGAGCAGCCCATCTGGCCGCCCGACATATACAGCGTCTTGGCGGCCGAATTGATGATCTGGTCCATCGCCTGCATGGCGAAGTTGAAGGTCATGAATTCGACGATCGGCTTCAACCCCGCCATCGCGGCACCGACGCCGATGCCGGCAAAGCCGTGCTCGGTGATCGGGGTGTCGATGACGCGCTTGGCGCCGAACTCCTGCAGCAGGCCCTGGGTAACCTTGTAGGCGCCCTGATATTCCGCGACCTCTTCGCCCATCACGAACACATCGGGGTCGCGGCGCATTTCCTCGGCCATGGCGTCGCGCAGGGCTTCGCGGATGGTCATGGTCACCATTTCGGTGCCTTCGGGAATTTCCGGATCCGGTTCGGCGGCGGCCTTGGGCGCGGCGGGGGCTTTCTTGTCGTCACCACCGGAGGCCGGCGCTTCCGTCTTGGCCGTCTCTTTGGCCTCTTGCTTGGCTTCGGCCGGCGCTGCAGCTTCGGCGGCCTTCTCCTGTTTTGCCGGCGCCTTGCCTAAATCGTCGGCACTTTCGCCGTCGGAAAGGATGGTGGCGATCGGGGTGTTGACCGCGACGTCAGCGGTGCCTTCCGGAATCAGGATCTTGCCGAGGGTGCCCTCATCGGTGGCCTCCACTTCCATCGTCGCCTTGTCGGTCTCGATTTCGGCGATGACGTCGCCCGACTTGATCGCCTCGCCCTCCTTCTTCAGCCATTTCGAAAGGTTGCCCTTTTCCATGGTCGGCGACAGCGCGGGCATCAGCACTTGAATTGGCATGGTGGCTCCAGGAATTCACTCGTCAGGCGGCAAGGTGCGCGCCGCGCTCAGCGGTAGACATCGGTATAAAGTTCGGACGCATCGGGCTCGGGATCGTTTTGCGCGAAGTCGGCGGAGGCGTTGACGATCTCGCGCACTTCCGCGTCGATCGCCTTCAATTCCGCTTCGCTGACCTTGGCCGCCAGCAGGCGGTTGCGCACCTGCTCGATCGGATCCTGATCGTGGCGGACCTTGTCGACCTCCTCGCGGGTGCGGTACTTCGCCGGGTCGGACATCGAATGGCCGCGGTAGCGGTAGGTCTGCATTTCCAGGATGAAGGGGCCCTTGCCGGCCCGGCACCACGCCACCGCGCGGTCGCCGGCGGCCTTCACCGCGCGAACGTCCATGCCGTCGATCTGTTCACCGGGAATGTTGAAGGAGATGCCGCGCCTGGAAAAATCGGTCTGCGCCGAGGAGCGCGTCACCGAGGTGCCCATGGCGTAGCGGTTGTTCTCGATGATGTAGATGACCGGCAGCTTCCACAGCTCCGCCATGTTGAAACTCTCGTAGACCTGGCCCTGGTTGGAGGCGCCGTCGCCGAAATAGGCCAGGCTGA
>JAZJYY010000075.1:0-5387 GCA_040390145.1 Pseudomonadota bacterium | reverse complement strand
ATGACACACGAAGGCGGCTGCCTGTGCGGCGCGGTCAGGTTCAAGTGCGAGGGCGCCCCGCTCAACGTGCGGATCTGCCATTGCCGCAACTGCCAGAAGGCGATGGGCTCGCCGTTCTATGCCCGCGCGCTGTTTCCGGCGGGGGCGTTGGCGGTTACCGGCGAGACCGCGCATTACGCCTCGTCGGAAGCGATCGACCGGGTGTTCTGCAAGGTCTGCGGCACGAGGCTGTTCACCCGGCGCCGCAACGGCACGGCGACCGGCGTCGCGCTCGCGACCTTCGACGATCCCAACGCCTTCGCACCGACCGTGCACATGTGGGTTTCGGAAAAGATGAACTGTGTGAAACTCGACGACGGACTGCCGCAATATCAGGGCACGATGCCGCCGACTTGAGGTACCTCGTCGCCCTGCGGCCCGCGCGCAATTGCGCGCCAGGCAGCGACGACGAGAAAGCTACGCCTGTTGCGTCGCGCGTCCCGACGTCGTCGCGATCCAGATGCCGGCGAAAACCGTCACGATACCGCCGACCAGGTTCCAGCTGAGCGGTTCGTGCAAAAACACCGCGCCAACCAGCGAGGCTGCGACCGGGTTGACGGTGACGGATATGGCGACACGGGTCGGCGTGGTGCGGGCCAGCGCGAACGCCCATAGATAGAAGGTGAGCGCGCTGCCGAAGGCGCCGAGATAGGTCGCGGCCAGCCATTGCGGCATCCCGAACCCGGCAACCGGCGCAAAGCTGCCGCGCCAGCATGACATCGCGATCAGGCAGGCCGCGCCCACGCCCATCGCCATCGCGGTGAAACGGATCGGCCCGCAGCGCGCGATGAACGGCTTGGACCAGATGCTGTAGAACGCCATGCACAGGGCAGCAGCAACCATCAGCAGATCACCGCGCCACGCGCCCGCGGGCGCATGAGCCAGGCCCGACAGTAGCGCGAGCGCGACGCCGAGCATTGCGATCACGACGCCTGCGGATTTGCGCGCAGTCAGCGCCTCGCTGCCGAGTGCCGCACCGACCACCATGGTCAGCAGCGGAAGGGTCGACAAGGCGAGCGCGCCCCGCGCTGCCGTGGTGAAGATCAGGGAGGCGTTGAACAGCAGCGGAAACAGGAAAAAGAACAGCACGCCCAGACCGGCCACCGCGGGCCAGTCCCGGCGCGCGGGCCAGCGGCCGCCCTGCAGCAGCGCCACCGGCAACAGCAGGACAAATCCGATGCCGAACCGGAACGAGCCGATGGCGAGCGGATCCATCGCGTTCACCAGATAGCGGGTGGCGCCGATCGAGGTCCCGCCGAGCGCGCTCGACAACACCGCCGCCAGTACGCCCCACCCCTCGCCCATGCCACCAATCCCCGCTTTTTCCCGCTTGCGCGCGAGGATATGGCAGGTCTAATAATCAACAAATGGAATTTATGTGATGGCATGAATAACGGATCGTGATGCATACAACCGACCTTGATCCCGACCTGTTGCGCGCGTTCGTCGCAGTGGCCGACCACCGCTCGTTCACCCGTGCCGCCGCCCTGCTGAACCGGACCCAGTCGGCCGTCAGCATGCAGATCAAGCGCCTGGAAGATCGCCTCGGCGCCGAGCTGTTCACCCGCACCAACGCGAATGTCGATTTGAGCGCCGCCGGAGAAGGTCTGCTGGGCTATGCGCGGCGGATTCTCGCGCTCAACGAAGAGGCGGTCGGCCGGCTCGCCGAGCGCAAGGTCGAAGGCGTGGTGCGCCTCGGCGTGATGGACGATTACGGCACCTGCGTCGTCCCGCCCTTGCTGGCAAGCTTCCTCGCCGGCTATCCGCGCATCCATGTCGAGATGGAAACCGGCCTCACCTCCTCCATGCCGGCAAGGCTGGGCGAGGCCTACGACCTCGTGATCGCCATGCATCCGGCGGGACGCGGCGACGGCGAGTTTCTGCGGCGCGAACAGGCCGTATGGGCGACCAGCGCAACGCACGCGGTCGAACAGCTGGAGCCGATGCCGTTGGCGCTGTATCCGCAGGGCTGTCTGTTCCGGAAGTGGACGATCGACGCGCTCGATGCCGCCAGGCGTCCCTGGCGGCTGGCCTTCGTCAGCCACAGCCTTGCCGCCGTGGAGGCGGTCGCGGCGCAGGGACTGGCGGTAACCGTGGTGAAGGCCGGTACCTTTCCACCGAAATTGCGCTTGCTGTCGGATCGTGAGGGCATGCCGAGATTGCCGGCCGCCGACATTTGCCTGCATCGCGCCACTCACCTATCACCGGCAGGCGCGCTGCTCGCCGAGCATCTGCGCACCGGCATCTCGAACCGCCGCGACGAGGTGTCGTTGCGGCGGACAACTCATAGCCTCGTCGGCGTTTCCTGAACCGAGCGGACAAATCCATTGTTTTCAAACATCTCGCTTTACGACATCTCGGTCTGGGTCCTGCCGCTGATCATCGCCATCACCTTTCACGAGGCCGCGCACGCCTTTGTCGCGCACCGGCTCGGCGACAACACCGCCTGGCAGCTTGGCCGCGTCAGCTTCAATCCGTTCAAGCACATCGATCCGTTCGGCACGGTGCTGCTGCCCGGGATTTTGCTGTTGTCCCACGCCCCCTTCCTGTTCGGCTATGCCAAGCCGGTGCCGGTCAACTTCCGCAACCTGCACAACCCACGAATTGGCATGGTCTGGGTGGCGCTGGCCGGCCCCGCCGTCAATATCGCGCTGGCCCTGCTGGCGGCGCTGGCGTTCCATGCCCTGCCCTTGGCGCCCGCCGACTATGCCAAATGGGTAGCCGACAACCTCAAAAATGCGCTGATCGTCAACGTGCTGCTGGCGGTGTTCAACATGCTGCCGATCCCGCCTTTGGACGGCGGCCGGGTCGCGGTCGGGCTGCTGCCCAACGTGCTCGCCTACCCGCTGTCCCGGCTGGAACCCTGGGGCATGCTGATCCTGATCGGGATTCTGGTCGTTCTGCCGCTCGCCGGTTCCCAGTTCGGCCTGAATCTTGATGTTATTTCAACGATAGTACGAACATCGACCGGCTATGTGATCCGATTCCTTCTCGTATTGACCGGCAATGTGTAGTCTAAGCCTGAGTAGATGCCGACGAGGCTTGAGGCCAATTTGATTAAAGCTGCGGACATGCTGATCGCGCGACGTGCCGACACCAGGGCGCGCGCGGACTTTGCGACCTGGAAGATGCTGGCCAAGCTGAACGGCACCTCGTCGCTGCCCGCCGAAGCCCAGAACTTTCTGGCCGGCTATAAAACCCTGCTTGAGAAGATGGCGGAGCCCGAGGCTTCGGAGGCCACCATCCACCTGATCTACCGCAGCTACTACGGCGAAATGGGCGGGGCCGGCACGGCCCCCGACGTCAAGGCCCAGATCAACGGTTCGGGCCCGGTGGCGGACAACGTCACCGCCTTCAAGCGGCCGGCGCCGAAGCCGACCAAGACGGCCGGCGGTCCCGCGGCAAAACCCCGGCTTCCGGTGGCGCTGATCTTCATCTGTCTCGTCATCGTCTACGCCGGCGTCCGCTATTTCTGGCGTTGAGCCGGCAGGCTAACGCGCCAATTCTCCGCGACGTGAAATATTCCCCGCCCCGCTGACCATATTGTCGCCTATGCGGCGTCGGCAATGCCGGGCATAATGACGCCTCGCTGAAGCTGCTTCGGCGTCAATTCAAAACAATCTCTGGAGGGGAAATGAAGCGTTCTATTGCGGCCCTGGTGATGACCTCGAGCCTGGTTCTGGCTGGCGGCGCCCTTGCGCAGACCATGGACAAGGTGGTCAAGGTCGGCAGCCTCGGCGACCAGTCCGGCCTCTACGCCGACATCGGCGGTCCCGGCTCGTCGGTCGCGGCGCAGATGGCGATCGAGGATTCCGGGTTGCTGAAGAAGGGCTGGAAGATCGAGCTGATCTCCGCCGACCATCAGAACAAGCCCGACGTCGGCGTCAACATCGGCAAGCAGTGGATCGACGTCGAGAAGGTCGACGTGTTCGTCGACCTCGCCTCCTCCGGCGTCGGCCTCGCGATCGCCAACCTCGCCAAGGAAAAGAACGTCGTCAATCTGAACTCCGGTTCGGCCTCGTCCGACCTCACGGGTTCGCAATGCTCGCCGAACACCGTGCACTGGGTCTACGACACCTGGATGCTCGCCAACGGCACCGGCAAGGCGCTGGTGAAATCCGGCGGCGACAGCTGGTTCTTCCTGACCGCCGATTACGCCTTCGGGCACGCGCTGGAGCGCGATACCGCGGCCGTCGTCACCGCCAATGGCGGCAAGGTGCTCGGCACCGTCCGGCATCCGCTCAACAACGCCGACTTCTCCTCCTTCCTGCTGCAGGCGCAAAGCTCGAAAGCAAAGATCATCGGTCTCGCCAATGCCGGCGGCGACACCACCAACTCGATCAAGCAGGCGGCGGAGTTCGGCATCGTCGCCGGGGGCCAGAAGCTCGCGGGCATGCTGCTGTTCATCACCGACGTGCACTCGCTCGGCCTCAAGGTGGCACAGGGCCTGAACTTCACCGAGACGTTCTACTGGGACGCCAACGACAAGACCCGCGCGTTCACGAAGCGCTTCAACGAAAAGTTCAAGAAGCAGCCGCCGACCATGGTGCAGGCCGGCGTCTATTCCTCGCTGATCCATTACTTCAAGGCGCTGGAAGCGCTCGGCGGCAATCCGCATGACGGCCGCGCGGTGGTCGCCAAGATGAAGGAACTGCCGACCGACGACGATCTGTTCGGCAAGGGCTCGATCCGCGCCGACGGTCGCAAGATCCACCCGGCCTACCTGTTCGAGGTGAAGAAGCCCGCGGAATCCAAGGCGCCCTGGGACTACTACAAGCTGGTCGCCACCATCCCGGCGGAAGAAGCGTTCATTCCGCTCGACAAGAGCGTGTGTCCGCTGGTGAAGAAGTAAGCTGACGCTGCGGCGTTAGGCGAACAGGATGCCCGGCGAGAGATCGCCGGGCATTTTTGTTTGGGGGGCGATAGTGGCGGCGCACCACGCGGCGCACTTTGGCGCAAAAATTTCCTGATGAACAAACCCGCGCGAAGAGACCGTATTCTTGAGCAGATTCAACAAATCCACCCGACGGGCAAATCACTTCCGATTGTCCGAAATCGACGTCAAGCCTCTCGCGCAAAAATATTTCTGTTTTCCGGAATTTAAAACTGAGCTACATTCCCGCCATCCCGTCCCACTCAGAGGGGCATTGCGCAAGGTCACCAGTGCGGGACGGGGATGCGGTGGACGTGGACGGCGCTCATGACCCGAGCGCCTGAAGCGGATGGCAAAGACGTGTGGTCCCGACACCCCAAGGGCTGGTGTCAAGTTCGCGTCAAGGCGCGCGGGCGACGGTGGCAAAAGCGCAGGGCTCACCGAGGAGAGCAGGTATAAGCCGTAAACCATTGCG
>JAZJYY010000074.1:55198-62349 GCA_040390145.1 Pseudomonadota bacterium | reverse complement strand
CCGCAAATCGACCTCTCCCCGATGGGGAGAGGTAAAGCGACCGCAGACGACCGATTCAACAAAAGGCCATCTCGCGCCAGGCATTAACCAAGACGCATCGCCAATTCGCATCTGCGGCATATCCGGCCGACAAACGTGTTATCCGGTGGCGATGACCATTCTGCTCAAGATACTCGCCTGGCTGCTGGCCGCCGCCGTGGCTTTCGCCACGCTGGGACCGCCGGGATCGCGGCCGCATTCCGATCTTGGACAGAATGGCGAGCATGGGCTGGCCTTCGTGCTGGTCGGGCTGGCATTCGGCCTCGCCTATCCGCAGCGGCGCTGGCTGACGGCGATCATGACGCTCGCCGGGGTCGGGCTGATCGAAATCCTGCAGCTCGTGGCGCCGGGACGGCACGCGCGGTGGTCGGATTTCGTCGTCGACGCGCTGGCGGCCGTTGCCGGCCTCGCGGTCGCGGCCGGTCTCGGCTGGATCGTGGCGCGTTGGCGTCCGGCAAAACTGTCCTGACACGAAAAATCCCCGCGGGGAAAAATCCCCGCGAGGATCGATTGCGTTCTAATGCCTGTATCCCCTTGGATCAGTCGATGATCTTGATGATCTTGCGCGTGCGGGGCTCCACGATCACCCGGCGGTCATTGACCACGGCGTAGCGATATTCGGTGTGACTCGGAACCGTCCGCAGTTCCACGCTGGCCGGCAGCGGCTCACCGACGACAATCCTCTCACGGACGGTCACGGACGGCGCGCGCTCGCCCTGGATCGAGGTGATCACGGCGTTCGGGATTTCCAGGCCGAGGCCCACCGCGGCACCGACCGTGCCGCCAACGGCCTCGCCGATCGGACCTGCGACCGCGCCACCGGTCTGCGCGCCAGTTCGCGCACCTTCCCTCGTGGTCGATTGGGCGAATGCGGCGCTCGATGCGAGCAGCGACGCGGCAACGACAGCAACGGTAAGACGACTGGTCATGATGTCCTCCATGAAATTGACGATGCGGTTCAACCACGGGACAGGAGGGACGTTCCAGCATCCGGCAAGTTCCCGCGCTGGAATTTTCGCATCGCGCCGGTTCCCGTGCCGGAACAAAGCCCGGCGTGCCCAGCGCAAAAAAAAGGTCACAGAATTTCTGTGACCTTTTGTCGTCAGCTTGTGGGCTGATCACCAGCGGCGATACGCGCGATGAAAACGGGGGCCGCCGCCGTAGTAGCGTGCTCCGTAGTAGCGCGGTCCGCCGCCGTAGTAGCGTGCGCCGTAGTAGCGCGGTCCACCGTAATAGGCATAGGCCGGACGGATCACGCGCCGGACTCGGGGGTAATAGGCCGGGGCGTAGTAGCTCGAATAGCCGCCATAATAGGCCGGGGCATAGCCGTAACCCGGACCGTATCCTCCGCCGTAATAGGCGGGAGCATAACCACCGCCGTAATAGGCGGGCGCATAGCCGCCATAGTAGCCTCCGTAGCGCGGGCCATAGGCGTAGGCGCTGGACGCGATGCCGCTGATCACCGCTCCCGCAATCAATCCGCCCGCCAGTCCGGGACCAAACCCCCGCCCCCGCCAATGCGCTTCAGCCGGTGACGGAGCCGCCAGAGCGGTGAAGCCGACCACAGCTGCGGTTAACAACGCCAATACTGCTTTCTTCATGTCAAACCTTTCCAGTTTTTCCGCCTTCCAACCGGCAACTTAGCCGAAGGTTTCCCGCGGAGGGAGGCTGAACGGTACTCACCGTCAAATTTAATCTTGATGAACGCCTGTTCAACTGGCGCCCGGCGCGAAAAAAGAGAGGGAGGCGCGGGGTTTGACCGGGTTCACCCGTCCCGACGGCGGGAACTCACTTCAGCATCGCTAGCCGGCCGCCCGTCGAGGCCGTGCATCCGGGACGATTTCGGCCGGCGTGGGAATCTGCATGAGAATGGTTTGGGCCGCGGATGCAATCTCGATTCCGCACTCCTGGAATCGCCGCTTCATGCGACGGTTGAATTCGCGCTGCACCGGCCAGCGACCGCTGTCGGTGCAGCGAATCTGGCCGACGATCGACGCCATCCTGCCGTCCACCTTGTCGACGCCCCACAGATCGAGATCGCCGCGGATCGCATGGCGGTATTCGGATTCCCCACGCATTTCGGCGACGATATCCTTGAGGATCTGGCCGGCGCGGTCGGTATCCTCCTTGTAGGACACGTTGACGCTGACGGCCGCATTGCCGGCGCCGCGGCTGGCATTGGTGAGCGTCGTCACGGCGCTGAAGGGAACGATGTGCACCGATCCGTCGCCGGCGCGCAGCCGGATGGTGCGGATCGAAACATTCTCGACCGTGCCCGACAGGCCCGACACCGTGACGTTGTCGCCGACCTGGACGGTGTTCTCCAACAGGAGAAACAGCCCGGTAATGAGATCCTGCACCAGTTTCTGCGAGCCGAAGCCGATGGCGATGCCGACGATACCGGCGCCGGCCAGCAGCGGGGCGACGTTGACGCCGATTTCGCTCAGCGCCGTCAGGCCGACCACCGCCACGATCACGCACAATAGCGCCGTTCGCAGCATCGGCTGAAAGGTACGCAGCCGCGCCGCCCGCGCGTAATGACCGTCGCGCGACAGCGCATTGAGCTGGCGATCCATCAGCGCGTTGCTGACCTCCCAGATCGCCGCCGCCGCAAACGCCGCGACGGCGATCGTCACGACCGCCGACAACAACCGGCCGCCGATCTGGCCGCCGTAGAACCAGACCACGGCATTCACGCCCCAGACTTCAAGCAATGCAACAAAGCCGATGAAGCCGATGGCAACCGCGACGATCCTGCGCAACAGCGGCAGATAGCGATTGGCGCGGGCCTCCAGGCCGGGGAAGCGCTGCAGGATATCCGGCTTGATACGGAAGCCGCGATCGATCAGGCTCAACGCCACGATCGATGCGAGACGAGCGACCAGCACGATCGCGATGGTGCCGACAAAATACTGCAGCAACAGCGCGTAGCCGTTGCGGATGTTCAGCGCCCAAACCGCCCACAAAGCGAGGTCCAGGGCGATCGCAAGCAGGTGCCACAGGCCGGCGACGCGATTGCGAACCCTGGCCGCCAGCCCCTCGCGGCCTTCCGGCGCGCGGATCGCCGCGGCGACCTGCCGGCGACACTGCAGGATGATGATGACGACAAACAAATGCACGACCAGCATCACCAGGCGCAGCAACGCAGCGTAACCGGCGCGGTGCAGTCCGAGCAGCAACGCCACGTTCGCAAAGGCGATGCCGGATACGCCGACGGCGACGATGCGCCGCGCCCAGATCTCGATATAGGCCGCGGTCTCCGGCCGAACGCGAAACAGGCCGAAAGGCCCTGCCAGCGCGCGCACGACACAAATCAGGCAGCGCGACAGCGCGTAGGCGTTCACGACCGCGAGGATCACGAGCCGGGCAATCGGCAGATCGCCGATCTCGGTACCCAGCAACGACGTGGCGACCCCGATGAAGGCGACAACCGGGAGCAGTTCGAGCGCGAGACGTCCCAGCACGAACGGCAGCCTGACCAGCGACTGCCAGGCGCGCGCCAGGCTGAGACGTCGTCGATGCAGCCCGGACTCCGCGGCAGCACCGGCCGCGGGGGATGGCGGATCGGCGATGGCCAGCGTCTGCGCCGGGGCGCGCGCCGATTGCGGAACACGCGCTTCCAGCAGCGCCAGCGGCCGCCTGACGGCACGGAAGATCAACCATTCGGCAGCGAAGGCGCAGCCGAACACCAGCGCCAGTTTCCACGCGATGTCGAATAATTGATGATACGCGGCGGGGTCGTTGGCCGTGCGCAGGAACCAGTAATAGAACGCCGGAAAGCGGGTCAGCGTCCGCGCTATGTCGGCGATCTCGCGCGAGACTTCGCCGACCTGCGCGGAGACGGACAACAACAGTTGCGCGCCGAGGCTGTCCGCCGTGAGGGGAATGACGCGCTGTGGTTCCGGCGCGGCTGGCGCCTGCGGCGCAGCATTGGCGATGGCCCGCAGCGTATCGATCATCTGCGCGCGCTTCTTGTCGTCCTGAAGCGTATCGAGCGCCCGCTTCGCCTGATCTGAAGTCAGCGCATCGGCATTGTCAGTCATTGCGGCGGCTGCCTTGGGTGAAGCGGCGGACTGCGCAAAAGCAGGCAACGCAAACAGCGCGCAGGCGAGCAGGATCGAGGGGAAAAGTTTGTGCGACACGAAGTTCCCTTTGAAAAATAGGTGCACGACGGCAAAACCGGTTTCGGCATTTGCCTTCACGCACGCGTCATGTCGGATCGCCCCTTTTCGCCGTTATGGTGTGTCGGAAGTTGGCCACTGAGGCGGCTTTCTCTTGGTATTTGCTGCAGCGCCGTTGTGGCGGGCGCAATTACCCAGGATTGCAATTGTCCTGATG
Organism: Pseudomonadota bacterium; assembly: GCA_040390145.1. Taxonomy (GTDB): domain Bacteria; phylum Pseudomonadota; class Alphaproteobacteria; order Rhizobiales; family Xanthobacteraceae; genus Bradyrhizobium. The sequence continues at coordinate 57,972 of JAZJYY010000074.1, read as the reverse complement.
ACATACCGGGCGCGTGGATGTAGCCTGCGGCAAAATAAAAGCACGGGAGGGTGGCATGCCAGACACGATGGCCGCAGCATCTTCTTTGGGAGCGACGACCGGCGGTACGACACAACAGGTCGACGCCGCGGTGGTCGGCGCCGGATTTGCCGGGCTGTATCTGCTGCACCGGTTGCGCAAGGCCGGCTTTAACACGCTGGTGCTGGAGGAGGCCGGCGACGTCGGCGGCACCTGGTACTGGAACCGGTATCCCGGCGCGCGCTGCGATATTCAGACCATCGACTACAGCTACACCTTCGATCCGGAACTGGAGCGCGCGTGGCAATGGTCGGAGAAATACGCTACCCAGCCCGAAATCCTGCGCTACCTCGGCTTCGTCGCCGACCGCTATGATCTCCGGCGCGACATCCGCTTCGACACCAAGGTCACGGCGGCGACGTGGGATGATACAGCGCAACGCTGGCAGCTTGCGACCGACAGTGGCGCGACCGTATCCTGCCGCTTCTACATCATGGCGACCGGCTGTCTCTCCGCGCCAAAACCGCCGGAAATCGATGGCGTCAAGGACTTTGAAGGCGAGGTCTACTTCACCGGCCGCTGGCCGCATCACGAGGTCAATCTCGCCGGCAAGCGCGTCGCGGTGATCGGGACGGGATCGTCGGGGATCCAGTCGATCCCCGTGATCGCCGAACAGGCTGATCATCTGACGGTGTTCCAGCGCACGCCGAACTTCGCCCTGCCCGCGCACAATGGTCCGGCGCCGGCCGATCGCGTCAGCCTGCTGCAAGCAGACCGCGCCGGCTACCGCGAGCAGGCCCGCTGGTCGATGGCGGGCGTGCCGTGGCCGCAGCAAACCGCGGTGAGCTGGCAATTGAGCGATGCCGAGCGCCGCGCGCGGTTCGAGCAGGCCTGGGCCGCCGGCGATCTGGTCTACATCCTGACCCAGCTCTGGGCCGACCAGGGCGTCGACGTCGACGGCAACGCGTTGGTGTCGGAGCTGATCCGCGAGAAAATCCGCACGGCCGTCAAGGATCCGGAAACCGCCGATGCGCTGAGCCCTTACGATCATCCATTCGGCGCCAAGCGTCCCTGCCTCGATACCAACTACTACGCCACCTTCAACCGTCCCAACGTCACGCTGGTCAATTTGCGGCAGGAGCCGATCACCGCGATCACCGCCACGGGTATCAAGACAGGCAAGCGCACGGTCGACGTCGATGTGATCGTGTTCGCCACCGGTTTTGATGCCATGACCGGCGCGATCATGGCGGTTCATCCGATCACCGGCCGCGGCGGCAAGTCGCTGTCCGAGGTCTGGGCCGACGGCCCGCAAACCTATCTCGGGCTTACCGTGGCCGGCTTCCCCAATCTGTTCATGATCACCGGCCCGGGCAGCCCGTCGGTGCTGTCGAACATGGCGGTGTCGATCGAGCAGCATGTCGACTGGGTCGCCGACCGGCTGATCGCGATGCGCGACGCCGGCTTCACCACGATCGAGGCGACCGACACGGCGCAGGCCGGCTGGGCGCAGCACATGGCCGACTGCGCATCGCTGACGCTGCACCGGCTGGCCAACACCTGGTACACGGGCGCCAACGTGCCGGGCAAGGCGCAGGGCGTGATGCCCTATACCGGCGGCGTCGGCCCCTACCGCAGCATCTGCGACGAGGTCGTCAGCCGCGGCATGCTCGGTTTCAGGCTCGCCGGCCCCGGCATTGCCGAGCAATGCAATGACGGCGAGGTGGTTCGGCTGCAGCCCGACGTGCGGCTGGTGCTGGGCATGCTCGCGCAGATGCAGTTGCCGCCCATCGAGTCGCTGGGAGCGCAGGGATCGCGCGACTTCGTCAATGAGTTCAACAAGGCCCGTCCGGCGGGCCGGCCGGTCGGCGAGGTGGTCGACGGCACCCTGCCCGGCGCCGACGGTCCACTGCCCTATCGTCTCTACCGGCCGGCGACGCCGGGGCCGCATCCGATCGTGGTCTATTTCCACGGCGGCGGCTGGGTGTTCGGCGACCAGCAATCCGACGAGCCGTTCTGCCGCGACATGTGCCGGCGCAGCGGCATGATCTTCGTCAGCGTCGGATACCGCCATGCGCCGGAGCACCGCTTCCCGGCCGCGGCCGAGGATGCCTATGCGGCGACGCGGTGGATATCAGAGCATGCGGCCGAACTCGGCGGCACAACAGGACCTGTCATGGTCGCGGGCTGGAGCGCCGGCGGCAACGTCGCCGCCGTCACCTGCCAACTGGCGCGCGACCGCGGCGGCCCTGATATCTCCGGCCAGCTGCTGGTGTGCCCGGTCACCGACTGCACGTTCGACCGTCCCTCCTACACCGACAATGCAACGGGCTATTTCCTGACGCGCTCGCTGATGTACTGGTTCTGGGACCTGTATTGTTCGCCGGATGACCGCACCGATCCGCGCGTCTCGCCGCTGCGCGGCAAACTGGAGAACTTGCCACCGGCCTTCATCGCCACCTGCGAGTTCGATCCGCTGCGCGACGAAGGCGTCGCCTACGGCGACGCATTGGCTGCGGCCGGCGTGCCGGTCGAGCAGCTCAAGGAGCGCGGCCACTTCCACTCGTCGCTGACCATGGTCGACGTCGTCATCACCGGCGTCGGCGCACGCGTGCAGATGGCCGAGGCGTTGCGCGGCTTCGCGGGGCTGCCTCAGCAGGACAACCAAAGAGCGCCGCATGAAATTGCTGCGGAGTAGCGCGCAAGACCGCCGCCACAACAAGACTGTCGTCGCCCGGCTTGACCGGGCGATCCAG
>JAZJYY010000074.1:0-55188 GCA_040390145.1 Pseudomonadota bacterium | reverse complement strand
CGGGCGATGACAGGTGTGGGTGTGGCACGGTCTCTTGATCCGTCATTGCGAGTAGCTCTTGCGACGAAGCAATCCATTCTTTCTTTGCGAGGTGAGATGGATTGCTTCGCTGCGCTCGCAATGACGTTGAGAGACCACCCGCACCGCGCCCGCGACCTTCCGAGTTCCAAAGTTCATTTGTGAACTGACCGCCGGATCGTCGATTAATTCCACGCTCATTGCATTACAGGAATATTGGCGATCAGCCCGGCCTCGCGCCGGGTTTTTCGTTGGTCAGTCCTCGTTGGCCCTGAACCTGCCCAGCCCGTGCATCACGAACGGCGCCAGCAGCGCGATCAGCGCGATGGCGAGCAGCGTGGCGGAGACAGGGCTTTGCAACAGCGCCATGGGATCGCCGAGGCTGATCGACATCGCGCGGCGCAGTTGGCTTTCGGCGATCGGTCCGAGGATCAAGCCGATCACCACAGGCGCGATCGGAAAATCGAACCGCCGCATCAGAAATCCCATCACGCCGAAACCCGCCAGCATCGACAGTTCGACCACCGACGGCTTTGCCGCGATGGTGCCTGTGGTCGCGAACACCAGAATTCCCGCGTAGAGCCATGGCTGCGGAATCGCCAGCAGTTTCACCCAGAGGCCGACCAGCGGCAGATTGAGCACCAGCAGCATGACGTTGGCGATGAACAGGCTGGCGATCAGGCCCCACACCAGTTCGGGCCGCTCGGCGAACAGCAGCGGTCCGGGGTTGAGGCCGTATTGCTGAAAGCCCGCCAGCATCATCGCCGCGGTCGCCGAGGTCGGCAGCCCCAATGTCAGCAACGGCACCAGCGTGCCGGCGGCGGAAGCATTGTTGGCCGCTTCCGGTCCGGCGACGCCTTCGATGGCGCCCTTGCCGAATTCCTCGGGGTATTTCGTCAGGCGCTTTTCGGCGGAGTAGGACAGGAAGGTCGGAATCTCGGCGCCGCCGGCCGGCAAGGCGCCGATCGGAAACCCGAACGCGGTGCCGCGCAGCCACGGCTTCCACGACCGCTTCCAGTCTTCCTTCGTCATCCACAGCGAGCCGCGCACCGGCTCCAGCTTTTCCTCGCTGTGATGGCGGCGCGAGACGACATAGAGCGCCTCCCCCACCGCGAACAGCCCGACCGCCAGCGTCGTCACCTCGACGCCATCGAGCAGTTCGGGGATGCCGAAGGCCAGCCGCGCCTGGCCGGTGAGCTTGTCGATGCCGACAAGCCCGAGCGTCAGGCCGATGAACAGGCTGGTCAGTCCGCGGATCGGCGAACTTCCGAAGGTGGCCGACACCGTGACGAAGGCCACGCACATCAATGCAAAATAATCCTCCGGCCCGAAATTCACGGCGAAGTCGACCAGCCACGGCGCCAGGAAGGCCAGACCGATGGTGGCGATGGTGCCGGCGACGAACGAGCCGATCGCCGCCGTCGCCAGCGCCGGACCGCCGCGGCCGGCTTTTGCCATCTTGTTGCCCTCCAGCGCGGTCGCCATCGAGGCGCTCTCGCCGGGCGTGTTGATCAGGATGGCGGTGGTCGATCCGCCATACATGCCTCCGTAATAGATGCCGGCGAACATGATCAGCGAACCGCCGGGATCGAGCTTGTAGGTCACCGGCAGCAGCAGCGCGACGGTCAACGCGGGACCGATGCCGGGCAGCACGCCGACCGCGGTGCCGAGCAGCACGCCGATCAGGGCATAGAGCAGGTTGATCGGCTGGATCGCGACGGCCATGCCGTTGGCGAGTGCGAAAAAGGCGTCCATCAGAACAGCCTTTCCAGCGGGCCGGCAGGAAGGCTCAACGTCAGCAGCCGACTGAACGCGACATAGATCACGGTGGTCAGCACCAGGCCGATGGCGAGATCGGTGAGGATGGCGCGCCGCCCGAAGGCCGTCGCCGTGGTGACGAACAGCGCCGTGGTCGCCAGGATGAAACCGCCGCCGAAGCCGATGATGGCGATCAGCAGGCCGAGCCCGCCGAGGATCAGCCACACCGCCCTGGGATCGGCGCTCTCGCGCGCCGGCAGGTCGCCGCGCCACGCTTCGACCAGGTTGCCGATCGCGAGGATGCCGAGGCCTGCGGCGATGACGACGGGCATCACGTGCGGCCCCATGCCATAGGGGTTGTTGGATTGCAGCTGGCTCGCATCCCACACCAGCACCACGGCCACCGCCGCGAGCGCCACGGCAATGACGACGCCCGCGGGGTCGATGCGCCGCGACGCCCGGCCCTGCGGCAGGTTGCTCATGACTTGATGAGGCCGACCGACTTCAGCACCTCGGTCACCCGCGCCGTTTCCTTCTTGAGGAAATCCGCGAACGCATCGCCGCCGACATAGGCCTCATCCCAGCCCTTCTGCTTGAGGATATCCTTCCAGGCATCCGACTTGACCATCTTCTCGACGGCATCGCTCAGGGTCTTCTTCTGTTCCGCACTGATGCCGGGAGGCGCCATCACCGAGCGCCAGTTGGCCAGCACGAGGTCGATGCCCTGCTCCTTGAAGGTCGGGATATCGACGCCGGGAATGCGCTTTTCCGAGGTCACGCCGAGCGCGCGCAGTTTGCCTGACTTGATCTGGCCGTCATATTCGCTGAGGCCCGAAATGCCCGCGGTGACCTTGCCGCCGAGAATCGCCGCCAGCGACTCGCCGCCGCCGGAAAACGGGATGTAGTTGATCTTCTTCGGGTCGGCGCCGATCGTTCCCGCGAACAGCGCCGCCATGATGTGGTCGACGCCGCCGGCCGAGCCGCCGGCAAAGGTGACCTTGGCGATGTCGGCCTTGACCGCGGCGGCCAGATCCTGCGCCGTCTTGAGCGGCGAATTGGAGGGCACCACGATAACCTGGATCTCCTCGGTGAGCCGCGCGATCGGCGTCACCTGATCGAGCGTGACCGGCGACTTGTTCATGGCGAGCGCGCCGACCATGACAAAACCGTTCACCATCAGCTGGTTGCCGTCACCCTTGGCGCCGTTGACGAACTGCGCGATGCCGACGCTGCCGCCCGCCCCCGCCACATTGGTGACCTGGACGCTGCGCGCAACACCGGACGCGACCAACGCCTGCTGCATCGCCCGCGCCGTCTGATCCCACCCGCCGCCGGGCGCCGCCGGCGCCATCACCTTGAGGTCGAGCTGCTGCGCGAGTGCCGGAACGCCGGTCGCGAGCGTCAGCGCGACGGCGGCGCCGAGCAGGCGCGTGTGAAATGGGATCATGCGAGTTCCTCCGGAGGGATGCGGCGACGCCGGCAGCGGCTCCGCTGCATCGTGTCATTTTGTCGCATATCATCCTTAAATGCGACTGCTGTCCAGAAGGTGGCGTCAGCGCGCGTGTTCCGTCCGCATGTTCCGCCAGATCGCGCTCACCCTCCGACCGTCATCCCCGCGAAGGCGGGGATCCAGTACGCCGCGGCTTCCCGGTTCTGTTTCTGGCGTCTCTGGAATACTGGGTCGTCCGGTCAAGCCGGACGATGACAGTTGTGAGTGTGACAGTCTCCACGTCATCGCGAGCGGAGCGAAGCAATCCAGCTTTCTTGAAGCGCCACGGAAGAAGAAGGCTGGATTGCTTCGTCGCAAGTGCTCCTCGCAATGACGTGGATGGATCATGCTTCAACGCCAATAACGAAAAACGCCGCTCCGGTTGCCCGAAGCGGCGCTTGTGTTTGATGAATGACAGGTCGTTACAACAGGCCCGCGCCGCGCGCCCATTTGTACTTGGCGCCGAGCACCGCGACCGGGATTTCGGTCGAGTAGGCGTAGGCGACGATGCCGTTCTGGTAGAGATAGTCGGCGGCTTCCTCGACTTCGATGTCGCCGGCCAGCGAGGCCACGATCGGCTTCTCGATGCCCTTGGCCTTCATCTCGTTCTTCACTTCGACCATGTTGCGCGCGAACACCATCGGCGGCGTCACGATGGTGTGCCAGTAGCCGAGGATCAGCGCGTGGATGCGCGGGTCCTCGAGACCGAGCTTGACGGTGTTGACGTAGGTGATCGGCGGCTCGCCGCCGGTGATGTCGATGGGATTGCCGGCCGCGCCGAACGGCGGGATGAATTTTCGGAAGGCGGCGTCGAGATCCGGCGGGATCGTCATCAGCGACAATTTGTTGTCGATGCAGGCGTCCGACAGCAGCACGCCGGAGCCACCGGCGCCGGTGATGATGACGACGTTCTCGCCCTTCGGTGTCGGCAAGACCGGAATGCCGCGGGCGAATTCCAGCATGTCCCGCAGCGAACGCGCGCGAATCACGCCGGACTGGTTGAAGACGTCCTCGTAGATCTTGTCGTTGCCGGCGAGCGCGCCGGTGTGCGAACTCGCGGCCTTGGCGCCGGCCGAGGTACGGCCGGCCTTCAGCACCACGATCGGCTTTTTCTTCGAGACGCGCTTTGCCACTTCGGCGAAGGCGCGGCCGTCCTTCAAATCCTCGCAATGCTGCGCGATGATTTGGGTGTTGTCGTCCTGCTCGAAAAACGTCAGCAGATCGTCCTCGTCGATGTCGGACTTGTTGCCGAGGCCGACGATCGCCGAGACGCCCATCTTGGCCGAGCGCGAAAAGCCGATGATCGCCATGCCGATGCCGCCGGACTGCGACGACAGCGCCGCCGAGCCCTTGACGTCGTAGGCGGTGCAGAAGGTCGCGCACAGATTGGCGTGGGTATAATAGAAGCCGTAGATGTTCGGCCCCATCAGGCGGATGCCATATTTCTGGCCGATCGCCTGGATTTCCTCCTGGCCCTTCATGTTGCCGGTCTCGGCATAGCCGGAGGGAATCAGGATGGCGCCGACCACTTTCTTCTCGCCGCATTCGGTCAACGCTGCCGCGACGAAATTGGCGGGAATCGCGAACACGGCAATGTCGACCTCGCCGGGAACGTCCTTGATCGACTTGTAGACCTTCTTGCCCATGATCTCATCGGCCTTGGGGTGGATCGGGTAGATCTCGCCCTTGTAGCCGCCGTTGATGAGGTTCTTCATCACGGAGTTGCCGATCTTGCCGTTCTCGGCGGATGCGCCGATCACCGCCACCGCCTTCGGCTTCATGATCCGGTTCATCTGGCGCACGACGTCGTCATGGTTGGGACGCGGACGCGGCGCCGGCGGGTCGAAGTCGACGACAATGCGGACGTCGGCGGCGATCGCATTGGCCTTTGTCGCGAATACCGGATTGAGATCCATCTCCGAAATCTCGGGGAAATCGGTGATCAGCTTCGAGACGTTGACGATGATGTCGGCGATGGCGTCGCGGTTGGCAGGGTCGCTGCCGCGCACGCCCTTGAGCATCTCGTGGGCCTGGATGCCGTCGAGCATCGACAGTGCGTCGTCCTTGGTCGCGGGCGCAAGACGGAAGGTAATGTCCTTCAACACCTCGACCAGCACGCCGCCGAGGCCGAACGCCACCAGCTTGCCGAACGATCCGTCGGTGACCGCGCCGATGATGACCTCCTGGCCGCCCATCAGCATCTGCTGCACCTGGATGCCTTCGATCTTGGCGTCGGCCTTGTACTTTTTGGCGTTGGCCAGAATGGTCGCGTAATTCGCCTCGGCGTCGGCGGCATTCTTGACGCCGACCATCACGCCGCCGGCCTCGGTTTTGTGCAGGATGTCGGGCGAGACGATCTTCATCACGACCGGAAAGCCCATGTCGGCGGCGAGTTTCGCCGCCTCGGCGGCGGACTTGGCGACGCCCTCCTTCGGAACCGGGATGCCGTAGGCATCGCAGACCAGCTTGCCTTCCGGCGCCGTCAGACTCGTGCGCTTGTCCGCTTTGACCGCATCCAGAATTTTGCGGACCGCATCTTTGGAATTCGACATTGGCTTCCTCCTTGACGTCTGTTTTTTAGTTCCATCGGCGGCGCACACGAACATCGGACCTGCTTGGTGGCGCCGACTCGGTCGAGGTTCGGGTGATTGCGAACGCAGGTGCGCGTCCACTGCAGCATTTGGTGCGGCCTCTTCGGCCAGTTATGGCATTTGGTATGCCAGAGCAAAGATTGTCAAGGCACGCAAAGGTGTGGAAATGCCGAAAACACTGCCAACTTGACATGGTGGTATTTGGTATGCCAAAAATTGTTTCGGATTTCTTCTGTTAAAAGACGTCTCCCGACCGGAGGAGACCCGTCATGCCCGCACGGAAACCAACCAAGGCACCGCCACCCATGGCTGAGGCTGAAATCGCGATCGTCCGCATTGCGCCGGAGACCAGCTTCAAGAACAAGGCCTACGAGGCCTTGAAGGAAGCCATTCTCAAGATGGACATCTATGCGACGCCCGAGCAGGTGATGCTCGACGAGCGCGCGCTGTCGGAGCGTCTCGGCGTCAGCCGCACCCCGATCCGCGAAGCCATCGCGATGCTGGAACAGGACGGTTTTGTGAAAACCGTGCCGCGCCGTGGCATCGTCGTGGTGCGCCGGACCAAGACCGAAATCGTCGACATGATCCGCGCCTGGGCGGCGCTGGAAAGCATGGCGGCACGGCTGATCACCACCACCGCGCGCAAGAAGGACATCTCGGCGCTGCGCGACTTCTTCAAGGATTTCAGCAAGGACCGGCTGCCGCAGGATCATGTCGAGGAATATTCCAAGGCCAACATCGCCTTTCACCAGGCGCTGATCTCGCTGTCGGAATCGCCTGTGCTGGTCGACATGACCAACGACATCCTGCTGCATGTTCGCGGCTACCGGCAGCTGACCATCGGCCGCGTCGACCGCACCGCAACCTCGTTGCCGGAGCATCTGGCCATCATCGAGGCGCTCGAGGAGCGTGATACCGAGCTCGCGGAGAAGCGCGCCCGCGATCACACGCTCGGCCTTGCCGCCTATGTCGAAGCCCACGGCCAGGAACTCTTCTGACAAGAACTGTTTTGACAACAAGACCTCTTTTGACAGAGAGAGCCGTTCCAGCGAAGCGACGGACCAGTCCGTAACAAGAAACGATCAGGGAGAAGCGGAATGTCCGCAGTAGTACAGAGCATCGATACCGGCGCGGCCGACGAAGCCGAACAGACCGACGGCTTCAACCTCATCATCGATGCGCTCAAGCTCAATGGCCTCAACACGATCTACGGCGTGCCGGGCATCCCGATCACCGATTTCGGCCGCATGGCGCAGGCCGCGGGCATCCGCGTGCTCTCGTTCCGCCACGAGCAGGCCGCCGGCTACGCCGCCTCGATCGCGGGCTTCCTGACCAAGAAGCCCGGCGTCTGCCTCACCGTCTCGGCGCCCGGCTTCCTCAACGGCCTCACCGCGCTGGCGCATGCCACCACCAACTGTTTTCCGATGATCCTGATCTCCGGCTCGTCCGAGCGCGAGATCGTCGACCTGCAGCAGGGCGACTACGAGGAAATGGATCAGCTCGCGATTGCCAAACCGCTGTGCAAGGCCGCGTTCCGCGTGCTGCATGCCGCCGACATCGGCATCGGCCTCGCCCGCGCCATTCGCGCCGCGGTTTCGGGACGCCCGGGCGGCGTCTATCTCGATCTGCCGGCAAAGCTGTTCGGACAGGTGATGGATGCCGAAGCCGGACGCAAGTCGCTGGTCAAGGTGATCGATGCGGCCCCGGCGCAGATCCCTGCCCCCGACGCGATCAAGCGCGCGCTCGACGTGCTGAAGAGCGCCAAACGTCCGCTGATCATTCTCGGCAAGGGCGCGGCCTATGCACAGGCCGACGACGCGATCCGCAGCCTGGTCGAGAAATCAGGCATTCCGTTCCTCCCCATGAGCATGGCCAAGGGCCTGCTGCCCGACACCCATCCGCAATGCGCCGGTGCGGCGCGCTCGACGGTGCTGAAGGACAGCGACGTCGTGATGCTGATCGGCGCGCGGCTGAACTGGCTGCTGTCGCACGGCAAGGGCAAGAGCTGGGGCGATGCTCCGAAGAAATTCATCCAGATCGACATCGAGCCGAAGGAGATGGACTCCAACGTCGAGATCGTGGCCCCCGTGGTCGGCGATATCGGCTCCTGCGTCGCAGCCCTGCTCGCCGGCATGGGCGGCAACTGGACTGCCCCCTCGTCCGACTGGACCGGTGCGGTTGCCAAGAAGCGCGACGAGAACGTCGCAAAAATGGCGCCGCGGCTGATGAACAACAACTCGCCGATGGACTATCACGGCGCACTCGGTGTGCTGCGCACCGTCATCAAGGAGCGGCCGGACGCCATCCTGGTCAACGAAGGCGCCAATACACTCGATCTCGCGCGCGGCATCATCGACATGTACCAGCCGCGCAAGCGCATCGACGTCGGCACCTGGGGCATCATGGGCATCGGCATGGGTTATTGCATCGCCGCCGCCATCGAGACCGGCAAGCCGGTGCTCGCGGTGGAAGGCGACTCGGCGTTCGGCTTCTCCGGCATGGAGATCGAGACTATCTGCCGCTACAATCTGCCGGTCTGCATCGTCGTCTTCAACAATGACGGCATCTATCGCGGCACCGACGTCAATTCGGCGGGTGCGGATCCCGCGCCCACCGTGTTCGTCAAGGGCGCGCGCTACGACAAGATGATGGAAGCCTTCGGCGGCACCGGCGTCAACGCGACCTCGCCGGACGAACTGAAGCGCGCGGTCAACGCGGCGATGGATTCCGGCAAGCCGACTTTGATCAACGCGGTGCTGGACCCCGCCGCCGGCAGCGAGAGCGGCCGCATCGGCAACCTCAACCCGCAAAGCAAGCTGAAGAAGAAATAACCCGCCCACATCCGGCGGAGCCCAGCGACGGGACCCCGTCCCTATTCCTTCCTGCGCTCGCGCGGGAGCAGACACGATACGGAGCAAGACCATGACACAGGCGCTGAAGGGCGTTCGCATTCTCGATTTCACCCACGTCCAGTCGGGGCCGACCTGCACCCAGTTGCTGGCATGGTTCGGCGCCGACGTGATCAAGGTCGAGCGGCCGGGCGTCGGCGACATCACGCGCGGCCAGCTGCAGGACGTGCCGAACGTCGACAGCCTGTATTTCACCATGCTCAACCACAACAAGCGCTCGATCACGCTCGACACCAAGAACCCCAAGGGCAAGGAAGTGCTGACCGCGCTGATCAAGAGCTGCGACGTGCTGGTGGAGAACTTCGGTCCCGGTGTGCTCGATCGCATGGGATTTCCCTGGGAAAAGATCCAGAGCATCAATCCGAAGATGATCGTGGCCTCGATCAAGGGTTTTGGTCCCGGGCCTTATGAGGACTGCAAGGTTTACGAGAACGTCGCGCAGTGCACCGGCGGCGCCGCCTCCACGACAGGCTTTCGCGACGGACTGCCGCTGGTCACCGGCGCGCAGATCGGCGACAGCGGCACCGGCCTGCATCTGGCGCTCGGCATCGTCACCGCGCTTTATCAGCGCACCGTCACCGGCAAGGGACAGAAGGTCACCGCCGCGATGCAGGACGGCGTGCTCAATCTCGCCCGCGTCAAATTGCGCGACCAGCAGCGCCTCGCCCATGGCCCGCTCAAGGAATACAGCCAGTTCGGCGAAGGCATTCCGTTCGGCGACGCGGTGCCGCGCGCCGGCAACGATTCCGGCGGCGGCCAGCCCGGCCGCATCCTGAAGTGCAAGGGCTGGGAGACCGATCCCAACGCCTACATCTACTTCATCACCCAGGCGCCGGTGTGGGAGAAGATCTGCGACGTGATCGGCGAACCCGGCTGGAAGACCCATCCGGATTACGCCAAGCCGCCGGCCCGGCTGTCGCGCCTCAACGAGATCTTCGCGCGCATCGAACAGTGGACGATGACCAAGACCAAATTCGAGGCGATGGACATCCTCAACAAGGACGACATCCCCTGCGGCCCGATCCTGTCGATGAAGGAACTGGCGGAGGACCAGTCGCTGCGCGCCACCGGCACCGTGGTCGAGGTCGACCATCCCGAGCGCGGCAAGTATCTGTCGGTCGGCAATCCCATCAAGATGTCGGACTCACCGACCGAGGTGACCCGCTCGCCGCTGCTCGGCGAACACACCGACGAAATCCTGCGCCAGGTGCTCGGCTTCAGCGATCACCAGGTCGCCGAGATCCACGATTCCGGCGCGCTCGACCCGCCGCGCAAGGTCGCCGCCGAATAGGCGGCGCCGCGATCACCGATTCAAAGGCCGCCGGTGCTCCCGGCGGCCTTTTTCGTGGATCAGGTATGGCGCGTCGCGGGCGCCCGCCTTAGACTGGCATTTCGTATACCTAAGCATCCCGATCGGATGCGGAAATCGCGCGGCGTTTTGACTGCCAGCACATCGGATCTCGCCAATGGCTTCGACTCGATCTTGCTGAGTTCGCTCATCTTTGGCCAAGGTTTGGGCAACCCCAGACTTGCAACTGCGACAAATTGGCCTACCCTCAATCCGGACCGAGTATTCGTTTGCACTCTGGCATATCGCATACCAATATGTCCGGGTTAGCGCGGCATTAACAATGCGCAGCATGGGGGGCAATCAGGCGGCAAGGTTCGGAATGGCTGGTCCGCAGGACCGCCACTACCTTCGGGGAATATGATCAAGCGTCGATCGTGCTACCCATTCGAAATCCAAAATACTCCGAAAATTGCGGATGCCACGCTGGAAGGTCCCTCGTACAATTCTGACTGGCAACCGTCCCGCAGGAACAATCCCTGCGGTACGATCGACCGGGACAAGGCCTCAAGGCCGCCCGGAATCAGTTGATGGCAAAGCCGGCCAAGACCGGCGCGCTTGAATGCATTGGGAGAGAGACATGAAGAGTTCTGTTCTGCGTGTTGCGCTGGCAACGGTTGCGGTACTTTGCACCGGCGGCATGGCCTCCGCGGCCTGGGAGCCGGTTCGCCCGGTCGAATTCATCGTACCCGCCGGCACCGGCGGCGGCGCCGACCAGATGGCGCGAACGATCCAGGGCATCGTCACCAAGCACAATCTGATGAAGCAGCCGCTGGTCGTCATCAACAAGTCCGGCGGCGCCGGCGGCGAAGGCTTCCTCGACGTCAAGTCATCGGCGAACAACCCGCACAAGATCATCATCACCCTGTCGAACCTGTTCACGACTCCGCTCGCAACCGGTATTCCCTTCAACTGGAAGGACCTGACGCCGGTCGCGATGCTGGCGCTCGACGAATTCGTGCTCTGGGTCAATGCCGAGAAGCCGTACAAGGACGTCAAGGAATACATCGACGCCGTGAAGAAGGCGCCCCCCGGCAGCATCAAGATGGGCGGCACCGGATCGAAGCAGGAAGACCAGATCATCACGGTCGCGGTCGAAAAGGCCAGCGGCACCAAGTTCACCTACATTCCCTACAAGGGCGGCGGAGAAGTCGCGGTTCAGCTGGTCGGCAACCACATCGATTCGTCCGTCAACAACCCGATCGAGGCGGTGGCGCAGTGGCGCGGCGGCAAACTTCGTCCGCTCTGCGTGTTCGACGGCAAGCAGATGGACTATGGCGACCCGATCGCCGACGGCAAAGGCTGGAAAGATATTCCGACCTGCAAATCGCAGGGTCTCGACATGGAATACCTGATGCTGCGCGGCATTTTCATGGGACCCAAGGCCACCAAGGACCAGGTCCAGTACTACATCGACCTGTTCACGAAAGTGCGCGCCACGCCGGAGTGGCAGGACTTCATGAAAAGCGGCGCCTTCAACACGACCTTCCTGACCGGGGCTGATTACGCCAAGTGGGTCGAGACCGAAGAGAAGCGCCACGAAGTTCTCATGAAAGAGGCCGGTTTCCTCAACACCGGAAACTGATCCCTCAAACCGGGACTACGTACCCGACGCGTGACGCAGAAACGGCTGCGAATGCGAAGCTGCGATTCCGCATGGAGTTTTCATGACCACCAATAGCTCACATGTTGCCGGTCCGAAGCAGAGGGCCGTGGAGGCCGGCACCGCGCTCTTGATCGCGCTGTTCGGAGTCGTCGTGATCATCGGCAGCGTGAAGGCGGGAATCAACTGGGGCGCGGAGGGTCCGCGCGCCGGGTTTTTCCCGTTCTACATCGGTCTCCTCATTGTCGTCTCGAGCGCCATCAATCTCCTGCACGTGCTGCGCAGCGGCGACGAAGGACTGTTCGCGGAGTGGGGACAGCTTCGTCAGGTCATGAGCGTCGTCATCCCCACCGCGATCTATGTCGGCGCGATGCCGTTTACCGGCCTCTATCTCGCCTCGCTCCTCTTCATCGGCTACTTCATGCGATGGCTCGGCAAATACCGCTGGGTAACGGTGCTCGGCGTGGCGATCGGCATGCCGATCATCACCTATTTCATTTTCGAGCGCTACTTCCTGGTCCCGCTTCCCAAGGGACCCATCGAGGAATGGCTAGGCCTCTAACGCCCGCTCGTCATCAGCGTCAGCTCAATTCAAGCGTCAGTTCACGGTTGCAGGACTTACACCATGGAAGAACTCGTCAATCTGTTTCACGGCTTCGCCGTGGCGCTGCAACCCTTCAACATCATGGTGATGCTGCTCGGCATCGTGCTCGGCGTCATCATCGGCGTGCTGCCGGGACTTGGCGGCGCCAACGGCGTGGCGATCCTGCTGCCGCTGACCTTCAGCATGCCGCCGACCTCGGCCATCATCATGCTGTCCTGCATCTACTGGGGCGCGTTGTTCGGCGGCGCCATCACCTCGATCCTGTTCAACATTCCCGGCGAACCATGGTCGGTGGCGACGACCTTCGACGGCTATCCGATGGCGCAGCAAGGCAAGGCCGGAGAAGCCCTGACCGCCGCCTTCACTTCCTCCTTCGTCGGCGCGCTGTTCGCCGTCATCATGATCACGCTGGTGGCGCCCCTGGTCGCAAGCTTCGCGCTGCAGTTCGGGCCGGCGGAGAAATTCGCGGTGTATTTCCTGGCGTTCTGCAGTTTCGTCGGCCTCAGCAAGGAACCGCCCTTCAAGACCATCGCGGCGATGATGATGGGCTTTGCGCTCGCCGCAGTCGGGCTCGACTCCATCACCGGACAATTGCGCCTGACCTTCGGGTTCACGGAATTGCTCAACGGCTTCGACTTCCTGATCGCCGTCATCGGCCTGTTCGGCATCGGCGAAATCCTGATCACGATGGAAGAAGGCCTGGCCTTCCGCGGCGGCAAGGCGAAGATCGATCTGAAGGTCGTGCTGCAAACCTGGAAGAGCCTGCCCCGCTACTGGCTCACCATGCTGCGCTCCTGCTTCATCGGCTGCTGGATGGGCATTACGCCAGCGGGCGCTACGCCGGCGTCGTTCATGAGCTACGGCATCGCCAAGCGGGTCTCCAAGAACGGCAACAATTTCGGCAAGGGCGAGATCGAAGGCGTGATCGCGCCGGAGACCGCGGCGCATGCCGCCGGCACCGCGGCCTTGCTGCCGATGCTGTCGCTCGGCGTGCCCGGCTCGCCGACCGCGGCCGTGCTGCTCGGCGGCCTGCTGATCTGGGGCCTGCAGCCCGGCCCGATGTTGTTCATCGAGCAGAAGGAATTCGTCTGGGGCCTGATCGCCTCGATGTATCTCGGCAATCTGTTCGGCCTCATCGTCGTGCTGACCTGCGTGCCGATCTTCGCCGCCATCCTGCGGGTGCCGTTCAGCATCATCGCGCCGCTCATCCTGGTGCTCTGCGCGATCGGCGCCTACTCGGTTCACTCGAGCACCTTCGACGTGATGCTGATGCTGGTGTTCGGCGTCGTCGGCTACCTCCTGAAGAAGTGCAACTACCCCCTCGCGCCCCTGGTGCTGGCCATCGTGCTCGGCGACAAGGCGGAAGAGGCGTTCCGGCAATCGCTGCTGGGATCGCAGGGCTCGCTCGGGATCTTCTTCTCGAACCCGCTGGTCTCGACGATCATGGTGCTGGGATTGATCGCGCTGTTCTGGTCGGCGATCCAGGAAGGCATCACCCGGTTGCGGGGAACCCGGACCGCCGCCGCCTGATACCCCCGTCACATTGCTCTGCTATGAAGCGCGCGCTCCCAACGATGAGCGCGCGTTTTGCGTCGTGCAGCGTCCCCGCTGGTATACTTATGCACTTTTGAGCGGCTATTCAGGGCGTGCCATCAAGGCGGGACGCGCCGATGAATCGTAAGAAACGTCAGTAAACCTGCCTCTTCTTGCCGATCATCGGACAGCGATCTGAACGATTCCGCGTTGACAATTGGCATAATGTATACCAACATTGGTTTGTTGAAAGCTCAGGGCGCTTACCAGAAGGAGGTTGCGATGCAAGTCGGAGACATCCTGCGCAAGAAGACGGCGCGTGTTGCGACAATTCGAATGAACGAAACCGTGGGCATCGCCGCCCAGCTTATGCGCGCCAGCAACATCAGCGCGCTCGTGATCAAGGACGTGGTCCGCACCGAGGGCAATACCGCGGTCGGTATGTTCACCGAACGCGACGTGGTTCGCGCCGTCGCCGAGCATGGTGCTGCCGCCGTCAACCTGAAAGTTTCGCAGCTGATCTCGGTGCAGCAGCTGGTGTCATGCAGCTCCACCGATACGCTGGAGCATGCGCGTCATCTCATGAACAAGAACCATATCCGCCATCTGCCGGTGATCGACAATTACAGCCTGGTCGGCGTCGTCAGCATCCGCGATATCTCCACCGCGTTCGATGACGAAGCCATGGCCACGCAAACGGTGTTCGCGGCCTGACCCGAGTTCTGTTCCGCTGACGCGTCCGCGACACCGCAGGCCTGCAAATCACCGCCGGTGGCCCGCCATTTCCGCATGGCGCGGCCTGCCCTGCCCGGTGGACATTTGCCGGTGCTAACGGCATCCTGCCCCTCGAATTCCAGAAAAGATGGCGCGCGATATTCCGCGCCGAGGAAACAGAGGGCACTATGATCAAGACGCGATTCACCGAACTCGTCGGCGTCGAACACCCGATCGTGCAGGGCGGCATGCAGTGGGTGGGGCGCGCGGAGCTGGTGGCGGCGGTGGCCAATGCCGGCGCGCTCGGGCTGATCACCGCGCTGACGCAGCCGACGCCGGAAGACCTCACCAAGGAAATCGCGCGCTGCCGCGACCTCACCGACAAGCCGTTTGGCGTCAACCTCACCATTCTGCCCTCGATCAAGCCGCCGCCTTACGCGGAATACCGCCAGGCCATCATCGAAAGCGGCATCAAGATCGTCGAGACCGCCGGCAACAAGCCGCAGGAGCACGTCACCGAATTCAAGAAGCACGGCGTCATCGTGCTGCACAAATGCACCAGCGTCCGCCACGCGCTGTCGGCGGAGCGGATGGGCGTCGATGCCATCTCGATCGACGGTTTCGAATGCGCCGGCCATCCCGGCGAGGACGACACCCCCGGCCTGATCCTGATTCCGGCCGCGGCCGACAAGGTGAAAATCCCGATGATCGCTTCCGGCGGTTTCGCCGACGGCCGCGGCCTGGTCGCGGCGCTGGCGCTCGGCGCCGAGGGCATCAACATGGGCACGCGCTTCATGTGCACGAAGGAGAGCCCGATCCATCAGCTGGTAAAGGAAAAGATCGTCGCCAATGACGAGCGCGAGACCGAGTTGATCTTCCGCACCATGCGCAACACCTCGCGCGTCGCCAAAAACGCCATCTCGACCAAGGTGGTCGCGATGGAAAAGGCCGGCGCCAAGTTCGAGGATGTCCGCGAACTCGTCGCCGGCGCCCGCGGCAAGATGGTCTACGCGACAGGCGACGCCGATGAGGGCATCTGGTCGGCCGGACAGGTGCAGGGGTTGATCCACGACATCCCGACCTGCGCCGAACTGGTGGGGCGCATCATGCGCGACGCCGAAGCCATCATTCAGAGCCGCTTCGCCGGCATGCTGTCCGGCGCGCAACGGCAGGCGGCGGAATAACGTGCCGCTTGCTTCTCGCTTACCATTCCTACTTGCCAGTTGTTACGGGTTCTTATGAGTGACACAAACACCGCTGTCATCGCCCGGCTCGACCGGGCGACCCAGTATTCCAGAGACAGTGGTGTTTAACTGAGAAGCCGCGGCGTACTGGATCGCCCGGTCGAGCCGGGCGACGACAGTCTTGTTCTCGGCGCGATCCCGCCCCTCCTTCACAAACGGGAGAGGGAGCAGAAAAGAGAGTAATCAATGAAAGCCTACGTCTACGGCGCCAATGGCGCTGAAATCACCGACGTTGCAAAGCCCACGCCGAAAGCCCACCAGGTGCTGGTTCGCGTGCGCGCCTGCGGCCTCAACCGCGCCGACCTCGGCATGACCAAGGGCCATGTCCATGGCAGTGCTGGCGGCGCCGGCACCGTGCTCGGGATGGAATGGGCGGGCGAAGTCGCTGAAGTCGGCGCCGATGCCAAAGGCGTTGTGGTCGGCGACCGCGTGATGGGCTCCGGCGGCGCAGCTTTCGCGGAATATACGCTGGCCGATCACGGCCGGTTGTTCCACGTTCCCGCCAATGCCAATATGAGTTTTGAGGACGCGTCCACCCTGCCCGTCGCGCTCGCCACCATGCACAACGCGGTCGTGACCAACGGCGCGCTGCAGCCCGGCCAGACCGTGCTGATCCAGGGCGCCAGTTCCGGCGTCGGCCTGATGGCGATGCAGATCGCAAAACTCAAGGGCGCCAAAACCGTGATCGGTTCCTCGACCGACGCGATGCGCCGCGGACGGCTGAAGGATTTTGGTGCTGACCTCGCGGTGGATTCCTCCGATCCCGGCTGGGTTGATCAGGTCTTGAAGGCCACCAACGGGGAAGGCGTCGACCTGATCGTCGACCAGATCTCGGGCCCGGTCGCCAACCAAAATCTGAAAGCCACCAAGGTCCTCGGCCGCATCGTCAATGTCGGCCGGCTCGGCGGCACCCACGGCGATTTCAATTTCGACCTGCACGCCGCGCGCCGCATCAGCTATATCGGCGTCACCTTTCGCACCCGCTCGATCGAGGAGATCCGCGAGATCTTTGCCGAGGTCCGCAAGGACATCTGGCCCGCGGTGGAATCGCGAAAACTGCAACTGCCGATCGACAAGGTGTTCGCCTTCGACGACATCGGCAAAGCGTTCGAACACATGGAAGCCAACAAGCACCTCGGCAAGATCGTGGTGACGCTGTAGGCCGCGATATCGCAGGATGGACAAAGGCGCACTTGCGCCGTGCCCACCAACTATTGCCAACGCTATCCTGCATGGTGGGCACGCTTCCGCCTTCGCTCCTTGAGCTACGGCCGCTTTTGTCCACTCCCTTCTTGAATCGGAACAATTCGCAGCAATTCCTGCTGCGAATGAGTGGCAATTGCGTGCTTGATCCGCGCTTTTAACCTGCATGCCGCCCTGCTACACGACAGCGCATGGCCCACCCCGTTCATAACGTCAAAGCCCGTGTTGCGGCGATTTCGATCTTCGCCAGCGCCGCGATGGCCGTCACCAAACTTGCGGTCGGCATCGCCATCGGTTCGCTGGCGCTGATCTCCGACGCCTTGCACAGTGCGATCGACATGGTCGCCACCATCATCACCTGGGCGGTCGTGCGGGTCTCCGACCGCCCGGCGGACGACGAGCATCATTACGGCCATGGCAAGTTCGAAAGCCTCTCGGCGCTCGGCATCACCGCCCTGCTCTATGTGCTGGCGGGCGGCATTCTGGTCGAATCCTGGAGCCGCCTGAGCGAACGCGCGCCGCCGCCGACCATTTCGGCAATCCCCTTCGTCGTGCTCGTGATCGAGATCGCCGTGAACTTCTGGCGCGCCCGGGCACTGCAGCGAACCGCGCGCGAAACCCGCAGCCAGGCGCTCGCCGCCGACGCGCTGCATTTCGCCTCCGACATGTTCGGTTCCTTTGCCGTCATCGCCGGCCTCATCCTGGCCGGCCTCGGCTTCTGGTGGGGCGATGCGGCTGCCGCCATCGCAGTCGCCTTGATCATCGGGCTGCTGGGCGTGAAGATGACGCGTTCCACCGTCGAAACCCTGCTAGACCGCGCGCCCGAGGGCGTCTCGGAAAAAGCCGACGCCGCAATCCGGACGGCGCCCGGCGTGGTCGATATCGAACGGCTGCGGGTGCGAATGGTCGGCTCGACGCACTTCATCGACGCCATCGTGCAGGTGCCGCGCACCTATCCGATCGACCGCGTCGAGGAGATCAAGCGAGCGGCGCAGGCCGCGGTCAGCAAGGCGCTCGGCGACGCCGACCTGACCTTCACCGCCGTGCCGGTGGCGCGCGACAATGAAAGCGTGCGGGAACGCATCATGGTGATCGCCCGCAATTCCGGCCTCGCCGTCCACCATGTCACGGTGCACGACCTCGGCGGCCGGCTGACCGTCAGCATCGACCTCGAAGTCGACGGCGATATGCCGCTGACGGCGGCGCACGACATCGCCCACGGACTGGAGCGCAATATCCGCGACGAATTCGGCGAGGACGTCGAGGTCGACACCCATATCGAGCCGCTGGAACCGGAACTTCCGTTCGGGACCGATGCCGCGCCGGACCGCGTCGAAACCATCAAGGCGGCGCTGTCGCGCTTCGCCGCCGACGGCGCCATCCACGACGTGCATAATGTGCGGGTGCGCAACACCGAGGCCGGCGAGATCGTCAACTTCCACTGCCGCGCCGCGCCCTCGATGAGCGTGATCAAGGTTCACCAGAACGTCGACGAGATCGAGCGCGCGCTGCGCCGCGCCTTCCCCTCGGTGAAGCGCGTCATCAGCCACGCCGAGCCGCCGCACGCGCGGTGAAATTCGACGTCAGGTGAGCGTTCTCCTTTCGGACTCACTTTGCCGGTAATTTTGCGGGCAAATTGGAGTCTCGATTCGCCGTTGGACAACATTTATTTTCATTAAGGAATCGTTGACTCTCGACAGCCCGGGCAAACTGGATTCAAATCGCTGTGATTCGGAAGCGGCTGGGGCTCTTCCAAATTAGGTGCAAAACAGTTTCCGTGGGGGTCAAGTATGGCGCGCGCACACGCGGCGAGCGCGTGCGTCCAATCCGATTCGATCAAGGGATTGGCGCAATCGATCGCGAAACCGGCCTATCACAGGCTGCTGGTCGCGGAACCTGCGCTGCGCCGTGCGGTGCCCACCCTGATCATCGCCTTCCTGATCACGATCTGCCTCGGCGCATTCGTCCAGGTCGTCGATCAGAACCGGCAAAAGCGCGGCACCCTCAAGCGCGACCTCGCGGCGGTCGCCGATCTGCTCACCGAGCGTCTCGACCGCATCGGCTCGGTCCGGCAGGAACGCGCGGCGAATATCGATCGCCTGCAGAGCCTGCTGCCCGGCCTGATCCCCTCGTGGGGTGTCGCCGCCGGCCGCCACGTCATCGTCACCGGCGCCGACCAGCGGGTTCTCGCCCGCGTCCCGATCGAAACCGTGCTGGGCGATACCGCCGGCATTCTCGAGGCCATCAGCGCCGCGCTGGCGCTGTCCGGAACATCGCAGCAGGGTAACGTCACCGACATCGTGCTGCCGAACGGCAACGGCGCGCTGGCGATCCAGCGGGTCGTGAAATCGCTGCCCGGCCAAGTCATCATCATCCAGGAGAAGGTGGATTCGATCTGGCGCTCGGACGCCGCCTTGTCGGTGACGCTTTCCGCCACCACCGGCTTCGTCGTGCTGATCCTCGGCTTTGCCTTCCACTGGCAGTCGACCCGCGCGCGCGAGGGCGATCTCATCAACGACGCGGTGCGCGGCCGGATCGATACCGCGCTCAATCGCGGACGCTGCGGATTGTGGGACTGGGATCTTTCACGCGGCCGGATCTTCTGGTCGCAATCGATGTTCACCATGCTGGGGCTCGACACCCGCAACGACCTGCTGACCTTCGGCGAGGTCAACGCGCTGGTGAAATCCGACGACATCGACCTGTTCGCGATCGGCGACCAGCTGATTTCCGGCAAGATCGACCACATCGACCAGAGTTTCCGGATGCAGCACGCCAACGGTCACTGGATCTGGCTGCGGGTTCGCTGCGAGCTCAGCGAGGGCCAGGGGCCGAGCCAGGGCGATGCCGGCCTGCATTTGATCGGCATTGCCGTCGACATCACCGAGCAGAAGAGCCTCGCCGAGCGAACCGTGGAGGCCGATCTGCGGCTGCGCGATGCGATCGAAACCATTCCGGAAGCGTTCGTGCTGTGGGACGCCGAAGACCGCCTGGTGCTCTGCAACACCCATTTCCAGCGCCTGCACCGGCTGCCGGACACCGCGGTGGCGCCGGGTACCTCCTATGAAACCGTGATCGAAGTGGGCTCGATGCCGGAGGTCCGCACCCGTCAGCAGGAAAGCGCCAGCCAGGCGCCGGGCGCGCGCACCTTCGAGGCGCAGCTCGACGACGGCAACTGGCTGCACATCAGCGAACGCCGCACCAAGGACGGCGGTTACGTCTCGGTCGGCACCGACATCACCCGCATCAAGGAGCACGAACAGAAGTTGATCGACAACGATCTTCGCCTGCGCGCCACCGTCATCGACCTGAAGCGCTCGCAGTCCGAACTGGAACGCCAGGCCATCGAACTCGCCGATCTCGCCGAAAAATACTCCGAGGAAAAGAACCGCGCCGAGGAAGCCAACCAGACCAAGTCGAAGTTTCTGGCCAATATGAGTCACGAGCTGCGCACGCCGCTCAATGCCATCATCGGGTTTTCCGAGATCATGGGCAGCGGCATGTTCGGCACGCTCGGCTCGGAAAAATACCAGGAATACTGCCACGACATTCTCACCAGCGGGCACTATCTGCTGGAAGTCATCAACGACATCCTCGACATGTCGAAGATCGAGGCCGGCCGGATGAAGCTCGACATGGAGCAGCTCGATCTGTCGAAGACGCTGGCGGAATCGCTGCGGGTGGTGTCCGGGCGCGCCGACGACAAGCACCTCGTGCTCGACGCCGATATCGACAGCAGCATTTCGGTGGTGGCCGATCGCCGCGCGGTCAAGCAGATCATCGTCAACCTGCTGTCCAACGCGGTCAAATTCACACCCGAGGGCGGCAAGGTGGTGGTGCGAAGCCGGCTGCTCAGCGATTCCATCGTGCTGATGATCGCCGACACCGGCATCGGCATCGCGCCGCATTCGCTGCTCCGGCTGGGCCGGCCGTTCGAGCAGGTCGAGAGCCAGCTGACCAAAACCTATCACGGTTCCGGACTGGGGCTGGCGATCGCGCGGTCGCTGACCAATCTGCACGGCGGCTCGATGAGGCTGCGCTCGAAGCTCGGCACCGGCACCGTGGTCTGTGTCTCGCTGCCGCGCGACGCCCGCAAGGCCAAGGCGAAGATGTCGGTGGCGGCGTAGGCGGTCATGAGACGAAGTGTCGGATACTTCGCCTCTCCACGCTTGCGGGGCGAGGTGATCCCATTCAGCGCATTAGATCAGTTCTTGCCTTCGACAATTTCCCCGAACACCCGCCTCACCTCGGTCTGGGTCTCCTTGACCCGCGCTTCCAGCGAGGAGAAGTCCGGGGCGTCGCCGGCGCGGGCCAGCACGCGGAGCAGGTCTTCGCCCGCGGTTTCCGGCTTGAATTTTTCGGTGACACAGAGCCGCAGGATCTGCGTCAGGTCATGATAGAGCCGCGTCGCCGAACGCAGGGTCTCCGCGGCCGGTTGCGCCAGCACGCCGAGCCGGGCGGCGCTGTCCAGCACCTGCAGCGTGGAGACGTCGAGAATCTCCGGTGTGTCGGCGGCGTGAACCAGCTGGAGATATTGCGCGATGAAGTCGATATCGACCATGCCGCCGGCGGCATATTTCAGGTCCCAGACGTCGCCCTCGCCCTTCTCCAGCGCGATGGCGCGGCGCATGTCCGCGACGTCGCCGGCGACGCCGGCGCGGTCGCGCGGCCGCGTCAGCACGGCACGAATGATACTCTCGATGCGGGCGCGCAATTCCGGCGGCGCCGAGATCACGCGCGCCCGGGTCAGCGCCATGTGTTCCCAGGTCCAAGCTTCGCGTTCCTGATAGTCGGCGAAGGAGTCGATCCGCGAGGCCACCGGCCCGGCGCGGCCCGACGGGCGCAGCCGCATGTCGACGTCGTAGAGCACGCCGTAATTGGTCCGCGTCGTGAACGCGCTGATCAGCCGCTGGGTGAAGCGGGCAAAATACTGCGCGCCGTGCAGCGGCCGCTCGCCGTCGGAATCGGGATATTCGTGATCGAAATCGTACAGCAGGATCAGGTCGAGATCGGATGACGCCGTCATCTCGCGGCTGCCGAGCCTGCCCATCGCCAGGATCGCGGTCTGCTGTCCCTTGATGCGGCCGTGCTGGGCGGCGAACCGGTCGGTCACGAGGCCATGCACGGTGTGGACGATGCCCTCGGCGACGTCGGCGAAGGCGACGCTGGCCTGCTGGGCGGAGACCGTGCCGGACAGGATTCGGGTGCCGATCAGGAACAGGCTCTCCTGGCCGAACAGGCGCAGCCGGTCGAGAAACTCTTCATAGGCATTGGCGTCCGCCAGGGTCGCCGCGAGCCGCGCCGACAATTCGCGCTGGTCCGGCATGGCGCCGAAGAAGCGCGGATCGATCAGCCCGTCCATGATCTGCGGCTGCCGCGCCAGCATGTCGCCGAGACGGGGTGCCGCGCCGAGGATCAGCGCCACAAGTGCTACCAGTTCGCGGTTCTGGCTGAGCAGCGAGATCAGCCGGCCGCCGCGCTGCAATGCCCCGAGGAAACGGTCGAACGCCGCCACCGCATTGTCAGGCTCTTCCGCATGCGCCAGGCCGTCGATCAATCCCGGGAGGAACTCGACGAACGCATTGCGGGTCGCTTCGACGCGCAGCGCGCGGTAATCGCCGGTCAGCCATTGCTGGACGGTCCCCGCCACCACGACGGGTTTCTTGAAGCCGAGCGAAGCCAGATGCTTGATCAGTTTGGGATCTTCCGGACCGGCACTGTAATCCGCCGCCGGCAATTGCGCGGTGCCGGCCGGATCGCCCTCGAACAGCTTGCCGTAATGGCCCTGTACGACGTTGAGATGGCCCAGCAGGTCGCCGGCGAAGGCGGCGCGGCTCTCATAGCCGAAGAAGGCGGCAAACCGCTCCATCGCCTCGGCGTCGTCGGGCAGAGCATGGGTCTGCTCGTCCGCGACCATCTGCAGCCGGTGCTCGACCCGCCGCAGGAAGATGTAGGCCGCGGTGAGTTCGTCGCGCGCCTCAAACGTGATCCAGTTGCTCGAGGCCAGCACGCCCAAGGCTTCCAGCGTCGGCCGCACCCGCAGTTCCGGATGCCGGCCGCCGGCGATCAGTTGCTGGGTCTGCGCGAAAAACTCGATCTCGCGGATGCCGCCGCGCCCGACCTTGACGTTGTGCCCCTCGACCGCGATTTCGCTCTGGCCGCGAAAGGTCTGCATCTGCCGCTTCATGTCATGGACGTCGGCCAGCGCGGCGAAATCCAGATGCTTGCGCCAGACGAAGGGGGCGATTTCCGCCACCAGCGCCTCGCCGGCCCTGGCGTCGCCGGCGCAGGGCCGCGCCTTGATCATCGCGGCGCGCTCCCAGGTCCGCCCGTCCCGCTCGTAATAATGCAGCGCCGCGGCCATCGAGATCGCCACCTGCGTGGAGGACGGATCCGGCCGCAGCCGCAGATCGACCCGGAACACGTAGCCATCGCCGTTGCGCTGCTGCAGGATCCGCGCCAGCGCCTGGGTGACGCGCACGAAGAAGGTCTGCGGCTCGATGTCGGGCGCCAGCGTCGGCGCATCGGAATCGAAGAACACGATCAGGTCGATGTCGCTGGAATAATTAAGTTCGCCCGCGCCCATCTTGCCCATGGCGAGCACGACCAGGCCGCTGTTGTCCTCGGGGGAATCGAAACTGGGCGGCGTCATCCTGCCGCGCCCGGCTTCCTGCCGCAGCAAAAAGCGCAGCGCCGCCTGCACCGAGGCGACCGCGAGATCGGTCAGCGCCGCCGTTACCTGCATCACCGGCCAGAGCCCGCCGATGTCGCACAGCGCGATCAGCAGCGCCGCCTCCGATTTCATGCGGCGAAGCAATTGCATCACGTCGGCTTCGGCCGAAGCGGCCGCGACATCGCGACAGGTGTTTTCGATCAGCCGGGCCAGATGCGGCTCCGGCTCGCATTCGAGCAGCCGGATCGCGCGCGCGGCGTCGGCGCGCAGCAGATCGAACAGATAGGGCGAGGCCTCGGCGATGCCGAGAAGAATGGTTTTGGCACGCGGGAACCGGCCGGTCAGACCGACGATCGCAGCCGCCTGCGCCGGCGCCAGATCGGTCAGCCAATCGGCCAGTCGCGCTTCGGCTTTATCGGGAGCGGACACATGCGGTCCGTCCACGAACCGCGCGGCCAGACGATGTTGGTCCGCGTCGCCCTTCGCGGATGAGGTCATGCCACCTTCTGTGGCACATCCGGCGTTTGGGCCGCAAGCCTGTCACTGGCGCCGGCCCGGGCCGGGATCGCCAAGGTCGCCGATAGCCCGGGTTTGTTGTCACCGAGCCTGAGTTCGCCGCCATGCAGCGTCGCCACCGCCGAGGCCAGGCTGAGGCCGAGCCCCGAACCGGGCTGGGTGCGGCTGGCCTCCAGCCGGACAAACCGCTCCACCGCCTTGCCGCGGTCGGCTTCCGGTATCCCCGGCCCATGGTCGGCGACGCTCAGCAGCACAAAAGCGCCGTCGCGCCGCGCCTCGATCCAGATTTCATTGGCGGCGTCCGCGGCGCCGTCGCCGAGTGGCTGAATGGAGGGCAGCGGCTTGCCGTATTTGATCGCGTTCTCCACCAGGTTGGCCAGCGCCTGGCTGATCAATTCGCGGTTGCCGTGCACGGGTGCCGGCGCGGTCTTGACCTGCAAGGTGATGCCGCTGTCTTCGGCCAGCGGTTCATAGAGTTCCTGAATGCCCCGCGCGACGTCGGCGGCGTCGAAATCATCCATGTTGCCGCGCGCCTGCCCGGACTCGGCGCGCGCGATCATCAGCAGCGCATTGAAGGTGCGGATCAGGCCGTCGGACTCCTCGATGGTTCGCTCCAGGGCGCTGCGGTAATCGGCCTCGCTGCCGGATTTCGCCAGCGCCTCCTCGGCGCGGTTGCGCAGCCGCGTCAGCGGCGTCTTCAGATCGTGCGCGATGTTGTCGGAAACTTCCTTCAGCCCCGTCATCAGGGCTTCGATCCGCTCCAGCATGGCATTGAGATTTTCCGCCAGACGATCGAGTTCGTCGCCGCTGCGCCCGACCGGCAGCCGCCCGCTCAGATCGCCCGCCATGATGCGCTGGGTGGTGCCGGTCATCGCGTCGATGCGCCGCAGCACCCGGCGCGCGACAAAGATGCCGCCGCCGAGCCCGAGCACGATGACGACCAGCAACGACCAGTTCGCCGCCTTCACGACGATGCCGAACAGCCGCCGCCGCTCCTCGAGGTCGCGCCCGATCAGGAGCCGGAATCCGCTCTCGAGTTCGTTGACGCGCACCAGCGCGCGATGGTCCCGACTGCTCTGCTCGTCGAGCCGCCGGTAGGCGGTCTCCGACCAGCCCTGGCTTGCCATCACGCCCGGACCCAGCGAACTGACATTTCCGGCAATCGCCTGCCCCGTCGGCGTGGTCACGAGATAAAGATTGGCGCCCGGCCGCAGCGCACGGTTCTCGATCGTGAACACCAGCCCGCGCAACCCGCGCCTGGTATAGATGTCGGTGATCTCGCTGAATTCCGCATTCACGGTCGTGGTGATCTGCTCGGTGATCAGCCGGCGCGTATTCCAGGCGAAATAGCCCAGCAGCGACGCGGCAAACAGCGCAAACAGCAACAGATAGACCAGCGTCAACCGAAACGCGGTGGTGCGGATCAGCTTACCGAATGCCGTCACGGATCAAATCGCCTGATCTTGAAAGTCTTGACTGCTACACATGCCGTAACCTTATCACGGGTGGTCGGGACGCCATAAGTGACAAAGGGTTCATGTAGGGCTCAAGCCCGTCAATGGCGGCAGTCGGGATGATCATCGTGAAGCTCCCCCGGCGACGTCATCCGACTGGAAAGCCGATCATCTATCGACACCATTATCTCTATAGGAGATAATATTATCTCAATCGATACACAGTCCAAAATCTACCAATAGGATAGACCCATGCCCGTCATGACCAAGACGCCGCGAGGCGATGACATTGTGATCCTGTCCCGTGCCGAATATGACGCCCTGACGGCCGGCCGGCGCGAAGACGCCGCCGATGCGGCCCATGCCAACAACATCCTGGCCGAGATTGCGAGCGGCACCGAGGCCCTGTTGACGAATGAACAGGCGAGCCAGTTGCTCGACGCTAAAACTCCACTGGCATTCTGGCGCAAACATCGGGGCATGACGCAACAGGAATTATCAAAGGCAATCGGCGTCGCTCAAGGCTTTATCTCGGAGATCGAGAACGGGACAAAGACCGGCGACGTAAAGACCCTTGCCGCTATGGCCAGCGTGCTAGCGATATCGCTGGATGACCTGGTCATTCCGAGGCCAGTCAAATCAGCGACGAAGCGTGAGCTAAGAGCTCTAAAAATCTTCACCGCAAAATCAACCGGGCGGCGCCGTACACGGACGCAGCTGGCAAAACGGAGTTCGAGGCCGAAATCAGCACCAGCGGGCTGAGCTACCGTATCCCGTCACGGATCATGTATCCCGCGCCGCGGATCGTATGCAGCAAGGGGCGCTCAAAGCCCTTGTCGATCTTGGAGCGCAGCCGCGAAATGTGCACGTCGATGACGTTGGTCTGCGGATCGAAATGATAGTCCCAGACATTTTCCAGCAGCATGGTGCGCGTCACCACCTGCCCGGCATGTTTCATCAGATATTCCAGCAGCCGGAACTCGCGCGGCTGCAGCGTCAGTTCGTCCTTGCCGCGCGCCACCCGGTGCGACAGCCGGTCGAGTTCGAGATCGCCGACGCGGTAGGCGGTTTCCTCGGCCGGACCGCCATGGCGGCGTGACAGCACTTCGACCCGCGCCAGCAGCTCCGCAAAGGCGTAGGGTTTTGGCAGATAATCGTCGCCGCCGGCGCGCAGGCCCTTGATACGGTCGTCGACCTGGCCGAGCGCGGAGAGAATCAATACCGGCGTGCGATTGCCCTTCTCGCGCAGGCTGCCGATTACCGACAGGCCGTCGCGCTTCGGCAGCATGCGGTCGACCACCAGCACGTCGTAGTCGCCGGATTCGGCCAATGAAAGGCCTTCCTCGCCGTCGCCGGCGAGATCGGCGATGTGGCCGACTTCGCGAAACGCCTTGACCAGATAGTCGGCGGACTCGCGGTCGTCTTCGATGATCAAAAGGCGCATATGGCGATCGGGTGCGGTCAAGGAAATCGAGCTCTCTGTCACCATGGCGCGGCCGGCATCCTCATGCAAGGCGACCCGTCGCCTCGCGGTTAAGCGAAAAAAGCGGGCGGTGAAGCTGGGGGACTTCACCGCCCTTTGACCCTTCCGACAGAGGGGGGCGTGTTCCATCGAAAGGGAACTGGTGGGAGCGGATTTTAAGGCCCGCCCCCCGGAAAGAGCCGTCGGCGGGGGCGACTAATGCCAACGACACCCTCCATCTCTCGATCCTGACCCGATCAACCGGATCAGGATCTCAACTCTTGACGCTCAGCCTTTCGCCAGCGGCACCGCGACGAAGCGCGACGACGCACCGCTCTTGACCCGCATCAGCACGCTGTTCTTGTTGTCGGTGCGCGCGGCGTTGATGGCCTCGCGAACGTCTCCGGCATTGGTGACGCTCTTGCCGGCGACCTCGAGAATGACGTCGCCTTCCTTGAAGCCGCGCTCGGCCGCCGCACTCTTCGGAACGACCTCGGTCACGACGACGCCGTCCTTGCCGGCACCGGCAACGCTGTTGGCCGGCGCGAGCGTCAGACCGAGCCTCGGCTCGTCGGTGCCCTTGGTCGCGCCGCCCTGGTCGCCCTTGTCAGTGTCGGCCTTGGCCTCCACCGAATTCGGCAACTGACCGAGGGTCAGGTTGATGACCTTGTCCTGGCCCTTGTGCAGCACGTTGAGCTTCACCGCGGCACCGGGCGCGAGGCCGCCGATGGTGCGGGCGAGTTCGCGGGCATCCTTGACCGGCTCGCCATTGACCGCCGTGATCACGTCGCCGGACTGAATGCCGGCCTTGGCCGCGGGTCCGCTGGCCTGCGGTTCGGCCACCAGCGCGCCTTCGGCTTTCTTGAGCCCGAGGCTGTCGGCGATATCGGCCGTCACCGGCTGAATCTGGACACCGATCCAGCCGCGGCTCACCGAGCCCTTGTCCTTGAGTTGGGCGATCACGCTCTTCACGGTCGATGCCGGGATCGAGAACGCGATGCCGACGCTGCCGCCGGACGGCGAATAGATTGCGGTGTTGACGCCCATCACTTCACCTGACGTATCGAACGCGGGGCCACCGGAGTTGCCCTTGTTCACGGGCGCGTCAATCTGAATGAAATCGTCATACGGACCGTTGCCGATGTCGCGGCCGCTGGCCGAAACGATACCGGCCGTCACCGAGCCGCCGAGACCGAAGGGATTGCCGACCGCCAGCACCCAGTCGCCGATCCGCGGCTTGCTGTCGGAGAGCTTGGCGAACGGGAAGTCGGTGCGGCCGGCGACCTTGATCAGGGCGAGGTCGGTGCGCTGGTCGGTGCCGATCACCTTGGCGGTGTAGGTCTTGCCGTCGTCCATCGTGACTTCGACCTTGTCGGCGCCGTCGACCACGTGGTTGTTGGTCACGGCAAATCCGTCGGGCGAGATGAAGAAGCCCGAACCCTGACCGGATACCGGGCCACGGCCGCCGCGGGGGCCGCCGCGCATGCCGGGGGGCAGACCGTCGGGTCCGCCGAACCGCTTGAAGAAGCGCTCCATCGGCGAGCCCGGCTGGAACGGCGAGTCGTCATTGTTGGAATTATCGTCCTTGGAGGCGAGCTTCTCGGCGATATTGACCTTGACCGAAATCACCGACGGCTTCACGCGCTCGACGATGTCGGCAAAGCCGATCGGCTTCTCAACCTTGCGGACCTCGGTGTTGACCTGCGCGTGCGCCGCGCTGGTGAAGACATCGACCGGGCCGTGCGACGGGCTGAAGCCGTAAACGGCGACGCCGAGGCCGGCCACGACGGAGGCCATCAGCGCGAATTTGCGGGCGGAGAACAGCCGGCGGCGCGGCGCGCGATAGGACGGAAGCGACGAAAGATCGGTGGGACGTTCGGTCATGTAGGAAATCTCCAGAGCCTATTCGACGGTGCGGGGGGCGAGCACCTTACGGATCTGAAGATGGGGATCTCAGCCTTACCGCGCGCTGGCGGGGGAATTAAACTTTTGTAATAATGAGAAACAGGCGTGCGACGGAATATCGCAGGACAGACAACGGGTTAGCGGCTGGTTGGGCGCGAGTTCGGCTGATTTTAGCTGCCCTTCAAGCGCCCCGCGTCAGCCCCCGCCTCGTCAGATCGCCCTGACGCTCACGATGAAGCCGTCGACTTCCCGTTTCAGGGTTTCGGCCTGCTGCGAAAGATCGACCGCCGAATCCCGCGCGTCGCTGGCCATGCGCCCGGTTTCGGACGATGTCGAGGTGATCTGCGCGATGTGATTTGAGACGTCCAGCGTGCCGCGGGCGGCGTCCTTGACACTCTTCGAAATCTCCAGCGTCGCGTTTCGCTGTTGCTCGGTATCAACCTCGATGCCGGACATGATCGCGCTGATTTCGGCGATCGTGTTCGAGATGTCTTCCATCGCCTCTCGCGTCTCCCCCGTGATGCCCTGGATGCTCGCTACCTGGGTGGAGATTTCGTCCGTCGCCTTGCTGGTCTGGTGGGCGAGATTCTTCACCTCCGAAGCCACTACCGCAAAGCCCTTGCCGGCCTCGCCCGCCCGCGCCGCCTCGATCGTGGCGTTGAGCGCCAGCAGATTTGTCTGGGAGGCGATCGCCTGGACCAGTTGCACGACAGCCCCGATCTTTTCGGCGGCCTCCGACAAGGCATGAATGGTGTCGCCGCTCTTGCGGGCCTGTGCCGCCGCCCCCTCCGCGCGCTGCGTGGCGTCGGTCACGCGCCGGCTGATGGTGCCGATGGAGGTCGTCATCTCCTCTGTCGAACCGGCTACGGTCTGCACGCTGGTGCTGGCCTGGCTCGCGGCGTCCGCCACCGCGCTGGCCTTGGCGCTGGTTTCGTTAGCGACCTGCGACAGCGTTTCCGCATTGCTCTTCAACCGGACCGCGGATGAAGCGACGCTGCTGACCACATTGGCGACGAGGCCGTTGAAGGCCCCAATCTTCTCGTCGAGATAGCGGGAACGCTCGCCCTGCCGCTGGGCCTGCTGCAACTCGTGCTCGGTCATGCGCTGGCGCTCGATACCCGTGGTCTTGAAGACCTCGAGTGCACCTGCCAGCAGGCCGATTTCGTTGGCGCGTCCCAATCCGGGGATCGGGGTTTCGTATTTCTGATCGGCCACCTGCCGCATCGCGTGGACGATGGCGGCGAGCGGTCCCAGGATGCCGTTTCGAACCGCAAAGTAGGTCGCCAGGCAAACGACGGTGGCCACCACCGCGATGGCAACGCAAGCCATCAGGAAATATGAAAATGCCGCCTGGGCCTGCTGATAGGTCTGCAACGCGTGCTCGCGGCTGGAGCCGCTCAGCGCAGCGAAGTCGGCGGAGAGACTTGTGATCTCGTTGTTGAGGTAGAGCACCGCGACAAATCCCGTGCCTCCACCGACGGCCAGCAGCGACAACAGGGCCACCACGACGGCTCCCACCAGGAAGCGGATGGTCAAATCGCTGTTGGCGAACATGGGCGTGCTCAGGCAAGAGATTCAGGGCGTCATGAATTGTCCAGACAAAGGTCAATATTGCGTGAAGGCTGGGTCCCGCGAGGCCGCACCGGTCGGTCGACGCCGATCGCAAACGCTGCCGGTGCTGTGGTGCAGCGGGCATCGCCAGGCTGCAATTCGGTCGCATCAGCGAGGATATCAGTAACAATACCTAGACCGGCTTCTCCGGCGTCTGGCCCGATATCAGCGCCTCGACGCGCGCTTCCTCGTCCGCCGTCAGCTTGACCAGCGCGTCGTCTGCGCCGGCGTTGGACCCGGAGCGCCGCCGCATATTGACCCACAGCGCGAGCCCGCCTCCGGCCAGCGCCAGCGGCGGCAACAGCCACAGCAACAGCGTGTGGGAGTTGAACCTTGGTTTCAGCAGGACGAACTCGCCGTAGCGCGCCACCAGGAAGTCGATCACCTGTGCGTTGCTGTCACCGGACGCGATCCGCTCCCGCACCAAGAGGCGCAGATCGCGCGCCAGCGGCGCGTCGGAATCGTCGATCGACTGGTTCTGGCACACCATGCAGCGCAATTCGCGCGACAGCTCCCGCGCCCGGGCCTCCTTGCCCGGATCGGACATGACCTCGTCGGGTTGCACGGCATGGGCAGCCTGCGATCCCGCGATCATCGCCATGGCCAACACGAAAGCGCGGATCTGTTTCAACCGATCACTCCGCCGCCTGCAAGCCGCGCAAAGCCTTCGCGGGCTTCGGCGCCCCGACCCGCAGCCTGCGGTCCGACAAGGACAGCACGCCGCCGAGCGCCATCAGCATGGGCCCCCACCAGATCAGCAGCACAAACGGCTTGTGATAGATGCGCACCGCGATCGCGCCGTCGGCGGTGGTCTCGCCCAGCGAGATATAGAGCTGGCTGGCGCCGCGCGTCAGCAGCGCTGCCTCGGTGGTCGAGGATCCGCGCGCGGCAAAATTGCGTTTCGACGGCGTCATGTCGCTGAGCCGCTGGCCATCGCGGCTGACCGAGAACTGCGCCTGCATTTCGCTGAAATTCGGGCCCTTCGACTGCGTCACGCCCTCGAGCTTCAACTGGTAGCCGGCGATCCTGGCGACGTCGTCGGGCCGCATCGATCCAATGTATTCGCTGTTCCAGGTGGTTTCGCAAACGATCCCGATCAGGGCGACGCCGACCCCGGCATGAGCGAATGCCGAGCCCCAGGTCGCGCGCGGCAGTCCCCGGGCGCGCCGTCCGGCGGTGGCGAACGGCACCCGGAACAGGCCGGTGCGCTCGACCAGGTCGGTCAACGCACCCGCGATGACGAAGACGGCGAGCCCGATGGCGAGCGGCGCGAAGGCATTGCCGCCGCGCGTCCACGCCCACAACATGGCGACCGCGAGCAGCGCCGCGATCCCGGCCGCGGTCAGGCGCTGCGCCGCGCCGAGCAGATCGCCGCGCTTCCACGCCAGCAGCGGTCCGAACGGCACCGCGATCATCAAGGGCAGGAACAGCGGCCCGAAGGTCAGGTTGAAGAACGGCGCGCCGACCGAAATCTTGTCGCCGGTCAGGACTTCCAGCGCCAGAGGATACAGCGTTCCGATGAACACGGTGGCGCACGCCGCGGTCAGGAACAGGTTGTTGAGCACCAGCGCGCCTTCGCGCGAGATCGGCGCGAACAGCCCGCCCTGCTTCAGCGCCGACGCCCGCCAGGCATAAAGCGAAAGACTGCCGCCGATGAAGAAGCACAGGATCAAAAGGATGAACACGCCCCGCGTCGGATCGGTGGCGAACGCATGCACCGATGTCAGCACGCCGGAGCGCACCAGGAAGGTGCCGAGCAGCGACAGCGAGAAGGTCAGGATCGACAGCAAAATGGTCCAGACCTTGAGCGCGTTGCGCTTTTCCATCACCACGGCGGAATGCAACAGCGCGGTGCCGGCGAGCCACGGCATCAGCGAGGCGTTCTCGACCGGATCCCAGAACCACCAGCCGCCCCAGCCGAGTTCGTAATAGGCCCAGTACGAGCCCATCGCGATGCCGAGGGTGAGGAATATCCACGCCACCAGCGTCCATGGCCGCACCCAGCGCGCCCATGCCGCGTCGATCCGGCCTTCGAGCAGTGCCGCGACCGCGAATGAAAACGAGATCGAGAACCCGACATAACCGAGATAGAGCATCGGCGGATGCACCGCGAGGCCGATGTCCTGCAGCACCGGGTTGAGGTCGCGGCCCTCGATCGGCGGGTTGGCGATGCGCAGGAACGGGTTCGAGGTGATCAGGATGAACAAATAGAACGCGCTGGCGATCCAGCCCTGCACCGCCAGCACATAGGCGCGCAGCGACAACGGCAGGTTGTTGCCGAAGGCTGCGACCAGACCGCCGAACAGCGCCAGGATCGACACCCACAGCAGCATGGAGCCTTCATGATTGCCCCAAACGCCGGTGATCTTGTAGAGCAGCGGCTTGGTCGAATGCGAGTTCTCGAACACGTTGACGACGGAGAAGTCGGACGTGACGTACAACGTCGCCAGTGCCGCGAACGACGCCGCGACGAACAGAAGCTGCGCCAGCGCGGTGGCGCGCGCGACATTCATCAAGGCGGGATCGCGCCAGCGCGCGCCGAGGATCGGCACGGTGGACTGGATCAGTGCCAGCGCCAGCGCCAGCACCAGTGCGTAATGTCCTGATTCCGCGATCACTGCGAAACTCCCTGTTTCGTCGGCGATGCGCCCTGTTTCGCCTGCGCCGCGGCAGCGGGTTGGGCGCTGTAATCCGGCTTCTTGGTGCCGTAATCGTCTTTCCAGTGTCCCTGCTTTTTCAGCGCGTCGGCGACTTCCTTGGGCATGTAGGTCTCGTCATGCTTGGCCAGCACGGTATCGGCCTTGAACACGCCCGTGGCATCGAGGGCGCCTTCCGCGACCACGCCCTGCCCTTCGCGGAACAGATCGGGCAGAATGCCCTTGAAGGCGACCGGCAGCGTGGCGCTGCCGTCGGCAACCTCGAATGTAACCGCAAGATTGTCGCCGCGAACCAGCGACCCCGGCTGCACCAGGCCGCCGAGCCGGAAGCGCTTGCCGGCGGCAACCGGCTTTTCGGCCAGCATCGTCGGCGTCGAGAAGAACACGATGGAGTCGCGCATCGCGTTCAGCACCAGCGCCGCCGCGACGGCGAGCACCGCCAGCGAGCCGCCGATCATCGTCAAACGCCGCTGCTTGCGCGTCATGCCTGGCCTCTGCTTTTCGCCATCATGCTATCCGTCGAGCCCGAGGGTCTTCAGACCCTCATTCAGTTTCCGCAGCCGTTCGGCGTCATTGGCGACCGCCTGACGGGCCTCGCCGAGCGCGGACTTTGCCTTGTCGCGGTCGCCCATCACCATATAGGCACGCACCAGCCGCAGCCATCCTTCGACATCGTCGCCATTTTGCTTCAGCCTGACGGCGAGGCGCTCGACCATGCCACGGATCATTTCGCCGCGGTCGGCCTCATTCATGTCTTTTGCCGCCGCCATCGCCTCGTTGGACAGCGCCGGAGCTCCGGGCGACGGGGCCGCGCCACCGACCCGTCCCAGCGCGGCCTGCACCAGCGGACGCCACGGCGCATCCGGTGGCGCCTTTGCCAGCATGGCGCGCCAGATCGAGGCGGCTTCGCTGCCGCGGCCGTCCTGCTCGGCGGCCAGCCCAAGGAAGTAGCTGGCCTTGACCTCGTCGGCGTTCAGCGCGATGGCGCGCTCGAATTCGGCCTTCGCCTCGGCGGTGACCACGCCGCCCGCCGCGGCGGCCAGCGCTTCGCCGAGGTCGGAGCGGCGCTCGGAACTGTCGCCATTGTAGGTGATCGAATTGCGATAGGCGCGGACCGCTTCGTCGAAGCGGCCGAGCCGCGCCAGAACCGGCGCCAGCACGTTCCAGCCGCGGCCGTCGGTCGGATTCTTCTCCAGATGCGCCTCGACCTGCGCCACCATATTCTCAAATGGCTGGGCGGCATCGGGCGCGCGGGCGCGCTGGGCCAGCGGAAAATCGCCGAGCCGGGGCGACCCCAGCGGAAGGTAAATCGCCAGCGCGATGACGGGAAGCCCGACCAGGGCCAGGATGGCCGCGGATCGGCGCAAATTAGAGCTCGATGCGACCGGCTGATGGTCCTGGCTGTCCCTTGCGGCCAGCAGCCGGCGGCTGATCTCGACGCGCGCGGCCTCGGCTTCGGAGGAACCGATCAGCCCGCTGGCAAGGTCGCGATCGATCTCGCCGAGCTGGTCCTTGTAGACCGCAGCCTCGCTGCCTTCGCGTTGCGGCCGGCCACCCCGGCTCAACGGCCAGAGCACGGCGAAGATCGCCGCGACCGTCATCAGCGCGAACACAAACCACAGCGTCATCAGCCAAGTTCCGGTGGGAACGGTGCCCACACATGAGGCACCGATGCGCCGCTTTACACCACGGGCGGCGATCCCGGCAATTGACAATTATCAAGCCGCCGTCGCGGCGGGGAACCGCGAAAACCCCTCGAAAACCGGTGTCAGCTCACATGAAAGCCGACGCTTTGCGCGATCGGGGCGCCGTGCCCGTTCAGCGCTTTCAGATAATAGTCCCCCGGTTGGACCGTGGCCGGCAACTTGATCCTGAGCGAGCCGGTCGGGGCCGGTGACGCGATCGTCGTGATCGGATCGGGCAATGGTTGATCGCTGGTCTTGTCGACCAGGACCACCTTGGCGCCGATCATCAGATTTCGGTAGGTTGCGGAGACGATCCGGTTTTCGATTTCGACGAAATTAATGACTGAGTTCATATTTCAAATTCAATGACTTGATGATCCGGCACCGCAAATGTGTAGGTCCGGCGCCGGATTCCGTCAACTCAAAATTGTGCGATAAAAATTCACTATCTGTCTAGCCGGCGCGCGACGGCTTGCGTTCGACGGTTTGCGCGTTTTCGGCCGCCCTGCTCATCAGCGATGCATAATCCTGGCCGAACAATACCTCGCAGAAGCGAATCGCCGCCTTGACCTGCATCTGCCGGAAGCCGCGCGTCCTGGCGTCGCTGCCGCGCAGCGACTGCACCAGCGACTCCGTGGACTTCTCGACGTATTGCTGCAGGTCGGAATAGGTTCGCAGCGTAACCTCGTTGATCGCGAGTTCGCTGGCGTAGGTGCGGCACACCGCGACGAAATCGATCAAAGCCGCGGCCTCATCGACTTCAACGGGGTCGATCTTGGCGCCGGCGGGAATATCCTTGTCGGCGCGCTGACGCAGCAGACGCCGGACCCGGCCCGGAACGCTGTCGATTTCCGATTGCAGGGCATTGGAAATATCGGCCCGGATCGACGTCAGCAGCTTGCCCCAGGAAGAATCGTTGCGCAGATCGAGCTCGGTCCGCAAGCCGCGCACGCCGTCGTGGAGGGTCTTGAGCTGATCCGCGACGGTGTCGAAATGGCCGCGCTTGATGTCGGCCCGCAGGCTGGCCGCGAGCAACGACAGATCCTGCAGCGCGATGGTGACGGCAACGCCGTAGGGTGTTGCGGCGACGCGGATCTCATCGTCGGACGCGGCCATCTTGATGGCCAGACGGATGATCTGCCACGGCGCGGGCAACCGCTGCATCACCAGCGACAGCGCGAACGGCAGCAGTTGCGGGGTTTGCAGCGAGGGAACGTTGAGGCAGGCGCTTATCGAGGCGATCTGCGAATCCGCGAATACGCGCAGCAGGCTGGGGAGCCGTCCGTTGAGGGTCTCGATGGCCTCGCGCGCCTGCAGCACCGAGCCAATCGGCAGCACGTCCTCGATCACCTTGGGCGGACCGATCCGGGTCAGCGCGCGCTGATGGTCGCCGCCGGGCACCGGCTTGGCGACCTTGAAGATGGCGTCCGCGGCGGCGTGCTGAAACTTGCGGATGGCCACTTCGAGATCGGACGTCGTCCCGGTTTCCTGCATCCGGGCAAGCGCCGCTTCGAATTCCCGCGCCTGCTCGGGCGCACCCTCGTGGTTGAGCCATTGCCACACCGGCAGCAACGAGGTGCGGCGGATCTGCCCCGGCCGCACCGGCGCGTTGCCTTCGACCAGGAATGGCTCAAGCGGGCGGAACAGCAGGCGGGCCGGATCGTCGATCCGCGGCCGCGCCTCCTCGTCGGTTCCGCGCACGATCTTGCGCAGTTGTTCGAGCACGAAGGTGGCAACCGTGGTGTCTTCGCCGCGCTCGATCGCGCGTTCGAACTCCCGCATCAGCAGCGCCTGCGCCTGCGGCGGAAGCTGCGCGAGATAGTCTCTTAGCCGCTCGATCGATGTCTGGCTCATGCGCCCGGTATGGATGCGTGTTTCGCTCGGACCGCATTAAGCGTCCACCAGTTATCATAAAAGCCCCGACGTTAAGAAGCCGTTAGGAATAATCCATCGGAGGGCGCTCCAAACGGCGAAAATCGGGCATCCGGCCGAGCTCACACCCCCGGCAGCACCAGTTCCGCCCGCAATCCCCCGATCGGCGCGTTGCCGAGGGTAAGGCTGCCGCCGTACAGGGCCGCGAGGTCGACCACGATCGACAGCCCCAGCCCCGAACCCGGCTTGGATTCATCCAGCCGCTGGCCCCGGCGCGAGGCCTGCGCCCGCTCGGTCGCCGACAAGCCGCGCCCGTCATCGTCGACGTTGATGCGAAGCATCGGCCCCGCGCCGGGTTCGGCCGCGGGTTCCACCAGCACCTCGATGAAGACCTGCGCCGCCGCCCACTTGCAGGCATTGTCGACCAGATTTCCGACCATCTCCTCGAGGTCCTGCCGTTCGCCGCGAAACTTCGCACTCGGGTCGGCCGTGATGCCGATGGCGATGTCGCGATCCCGGTGGATCTTCTCCATGGTCCGGCGCAACGCCTCGATCGCGGGCGCGACCTCGGTGACGGTGCCGATCACGGTGAGCCTTGCTGCGATGCGGGCGCGCTCCAGATGGTGCGCGACCTGGTCGCGCATGATGTCGGTCTGCTCCAGCACCTTGGTCGCGAAGGCATCTCCGCCCCGCGCGGAAGCTTCGTTGACGATGACCGACAGCGGCGTCTTGATGGCATGCGCGAGATTGCCGACATGGGTGCGGGCGCGCTCGACGATTTCCCGGTTGGCATCGATCAGCGCGTTGGTTTCCCGCGCCAGCGGCGCGATCTCAACCGGGAATTCGCCTTCGAGCCGCTCGGCGCGGCCGGAGCGGATATCGGCGATCGATTCCGAAATGCGCTTCAGCGGCGCGAGCCCGAAGCGGACCTGGAAGATGGTGGTGAGCACCAGCACGATCGACAATGCCGCAAAGGTGCCGCCGAGATAGTAATCGAAGCTGCGGGTTTCGTCGAAAATTTCCTGGGCA
Organism: Pseudomonadota bacterium; assembly: GCA_040390145.1. Taxonomy (GTDB): domain Bacteria; phylum Pseudomonadota; class Alphaproteobacteria; order Rhizobiales; family Xanthobacteraceae; genus Bradyrhizobium. The sequence continues at coordinate 17,310 of JAZJYY010000074.1, read as the reverse complement.
TCGCCGGCCACGCTGACCAGGAACCTGCCGTCGATGCCGAGATCGACCGGCCGTTCCACCATCCGCAACACCTGGCCCTCGGGACCATCGACATAGCCGAGGCGGATGCCGGCCGGGCTCAACTCGGCGCCGTGCTCCTCGAGCTTCGGCAGCTTCTTGTCCCACAGCGAGCGCGACGCGCGCAGCTCGGGCTTGTCGCCGTCGACGCGGGTGATCTGCCAATACCAGCCGGACAGCGGCAGTTCGAACAACGGCTCGCCGAGCGACTGGAACTGATCCGGCGTGGCATCCGGCGTCGCCACGTCGGCGATGATGGTGCGGAGATAGAGATTGAGACGGCGGTCGAACGCGCGCTCGGTCGCATTGCGGTAGACCGACGACAGCACGATGCCGGTCAGGAGCAGGATCACCACCACCCAGGCGGTCGCCGACAGGAACAGCCGGGTAGCGAGCGAGCTGCCGCGCATCAGGGCGTCATCCCCGAACGCAGGGCGAAACGCAGGGCGAAACGCAGGTCTTGAACATGCGACCCGATCGATGGATGCCGGTTGTTGGACAGGATCATGCCCGGACCAGAGCGCAAGCCGGGGGCCCGATCAACACTTTTGATCAGGCGCCGGGCGTGGGCGGAGTCAGGAGATAGCCGAGCCCCCGCACGGTCTGGATGATATCGACGTCCAGCTTCTTGCGGATACGGCCGACGAACACTTCGATGGTGTTGGAGTCGCGGTCGAAATCCTGGTCGTACAGATGCTCGACCAGTTCGGTGCGCGACACCACGCGCCCGGTATGGTGCATCAGATAGGCCAGCAGGCGGTATTCATGCGAGGTCATCTTGATCGGGTTGCCGGATACGCTGACCCGGCCGGTCCTGGTATCCAGCGACACCGGTCCGCAGGTCAGTTCGGACTGGGCGTGCCCGGTGGAACGGCGCAGCAGCGCGCGGATCCGGGCCAGCACTTCCTCGAGATGAAACGGCTTGGCCACGTAGTCGTCGGCGCCGGCGTCAAAACCCTGCACCTTGTCGCTCCAGCGGTCGCGCGCCGTGAGGATCAGGACCGGCATCGCGCGGCCGTTGCGGCGCCACGCCTCCAGCACCGAGATGCCGTCCATTTTGGGCAGCCCGATGTCGAGCACGACGGCGTCATAGGGCTCGCTGTCGCCGAGGAAGTGCCCCTCCTCGCCATCGAAGGCACGGTCAACCACATAGCCGGCATCGCTCAGCGCCGTCGTCAGCTGACGGTTGAGATCCGGGTCGTCTTCAACGACGAGCAGGCGCAAGCTGGTCTTCCCTCAGTATGTCCCCGGCAACATCGCCGCCCTCCAGATGAGGCGTCGCGGCGTGAATGCCGAATGAACAGCAATCGATTCGGATATTACTTTTTTGTCACAACCGCGTCGACTTCCTCCCAACCGCGCCGATCGCCGGGAGCGGGACCAGGCTCCGAGCGCCGATCTGACCGCCTGACCTCCCGAATCAGAGGCCCAAAGGCCGCCGGCAGATCGGCCAGCGTCCGCCCGAATCTGCCGGCGGCAGGAAACCCCAGGATGGAGCCCCGAGACCAAATTTCTCGCGGCACACCACCGCAGCGTGCGTCAATTTAGCCAGCCAAAGCGAGCGCTATTGACCAGCGACTCGGCAACCCCGGGAGGCACGCTGGCTGCATCACCAAGAGGCCCTTTGGCGATTTGCTGGTGACTGAGAGTTTTGCGCTCCCGCCTCCTCGGATGAGGATTGTCAACGCAACAACAGGCAAAGCCGACCGGGCGTCCGCTCTCAAGCTTGCGATGCATGCTCGGCCGCAGACCGGTGTTCTATCGCGAAGTCGCCGTTATCGGCGACATCTTCGCCATCTGGATAGGGTGGCTTTCGAAGCATTGAAATTCGGCGACGCGCAGGCCCTGCGTTGGATGCATTGGCTGCCGCATCGCTGTCCGAGGCCCACGTTGGGCGTTTCCTCCCCGACTGCCCGGTGGCCCCATGGCTGCCGGGCGCTTTTTGCGAGAGGAGCGGAAGAACGGTAGGCTTAGCAACAACGCACGCGACGCTTGCGCAGGGCGGCGCACGCCGCCCGTCGCGTTGACACGCGCTCAGGTGCGGAAGAACACGAACCAGACCACGCCGAGGATCAGCACCGCGAGGCCGGTCGAGACCGAGAGCAGCGCGAGCACCGACGGCCCCGGCTCGGCCTGGCGGGCCTCCGTCGCGGTTTCGACGATCTGCTCGTGATGTTTCGTTGCCATGGTGCCCTCCTGGATGTCGCGAAAGACGATAAGTCGTTGCGACGTCACGTCCCGGAAGCAACGCCGCATGGCGGACGATGTTCCGAATTCCGGGCCTGCGATGCCAGATCGCCGCACCACGTGTCCGGCGCGGCGGCCGCGCCCTGCCCCATGCAACCATCCCACCCCGCCGCGGTTAACGCCGTTAGGAGATTCCCCCGCCCGGCCGCTTGAAACCGGGTTCGCCGGTGGTATCCTCACCGGTCATTTGTTGCGTTTTGGAGTATCCCATGGCCCCCCGCGCCAACTGGAAAGGCTTCCTTCGCCTTTCGCTCGTGACCTGCCCGGTCGCGCTTTATCCGGCGACGTCGGACACCGAAAAGGTCTCCTTCAACCAGATCAACCGCAAGACCGGCCATCGCATCAAATATGCCAAGGTCGATGCCGATACCGGCGAGGAAGTCGCGGCCGAAGACATCATGAAGGGCTACAAGATCGACACCGACACCTACATCGAGGTGTCGAAGGACGAACTCGAGGACATCGCGCTGGAGTCGACACGGACCATCGAGATTGACGAGTTCGTTCCGAAAACCGACATCGACAACCGCTATCTGATCCGCCCCTATTATCTCGTGCCCGACGGCAAGGTCGGCCACGACGCCTTCGCTGTGATCCGCGAGACCATCCGCAGCATGAACAAGGTTGCGATCGGCCGCCTCGTGCTGACCAACCGCGAGCACATCATCGCGCTGGAGCCGCTCGACAAGGGCTTGATGGGCACGCTGCTGCGCTACCCCTACGAGGTGCGCAGCGAGAAGGAATATTTCGAGGACATCCAGGATGTGAAAATCACCAAGGACATGCTGGATCTCGCCAAACATATCGTCGAACAGAAGTCCGGCTCGTTCGAACCCGACCAGTTCGAGGACCGCTACGAATCCGCGCTGATCGAGCTGATCAATCAGAAGCGCAACGGCTTGCCCATCGCAGCGAAGGCCGCGCCGAAATCGAGCGGCAACGTCATCAATCTGATGGACGCGCTGAAGCGCAGCCTCGCCAGCGAAAAGCAGTCCGCCCCTGCCGCCAAAGCCGCAGACAAGGCAAAGGATACGAACAAGGGCAAGAAGCCACGCAAGGCCGCCGCCGGCCAGCGCGAGATGCTGCTGCCGATCTCGGGCAGCGGCAAGCGCGCGGCCAAGCAGGAGCCGAATCAGGATCTGAAGAAGGCCGAAAAGCCGGCGCGCGCGCCGGTCCGCGCCAAGAAGGCTGGCTAGATGCGCCGGCGCGCGCCGCGGCGCGTCACCGTTCCGGATCCGCAAGCCATGGCGACCTTGCCGCGGCCGCACGCCTGAGATGCCGTGGTCGACGCCGTTCGACGAGCCGATCCGCCTGCCCGGCGGCGCCAGACTGACCACGCTGCAGCACGCCGCCGATCATGTCATGAAGCTGCCGAAAGACGTTCAGCAGCAGGAGCGCTGGCAGATCGCGGTGGAAAACCTGCTCAATGCCGCCGAGATCGGCGGCGGCTGGCTGATGTTCGCGCGAATCGGGATGCTGCGCGCCCTGAACGGGGATGGCGAAAGCCCGTACCCGCAGATTCAATCCCGCCGCAACCGCATTCCAGCTACTTCAGCGAAGAATTCACCGAGGTGAAGCTGCCGCTGAGCGAGGTGCCGATGCCGTTGACGGCCGCGATAATCACGAAGGCGATCCCGGTCGCAATCAGGCAATATTCGATGGCGGTAGCGCCGGACCGGTCACTTATGAATTTTGAAAAAAGCCGTCGCATCCAGAACTCCTGTCGACGCGCCACGGGTTTTTCCCGTGCAATATATCCGGCAGAACCTAAATTGGATTGGTTGACGGTCGATTGACGAACGGGCTGAAGGAACGATTAAGGTCGCCCTCGAAATTTGAAGGATGCATCTGCCGGTATTCCTACGGAAGCAGAAATTTACGTTTGATTTCGCGCCCGGCTCACATGGTCGCCGTGTGAAATGAGCACCATGGCAGCCCAGCCGCGAAACCCGAGAAAGAACTATATCGGCCTCGTGAACGACCGGATCGCGGAGCAACGCGCCGTCGAGTCACCGGCGACATCCGCTCGCTTCGTGCAGGACTATCTGCTCGCGCTGATGGCAGCCGTGCTGAAACGGCGCGAGGCGGGAAGCTGACCTTGCTTCCCGCCTCACCTCGTTTCACTTCAAGTTATGACTGGAACTCGCGATCAGAAATTACGCTGGGCGCGAACCTGCAGCAGGAACGTATCCTGGTCCTTGAACTCGTAGAGCGCGGTCGGCTTCGGCGAAGAAGCGGTGAAGACCGAGCTGCCCGACATCTTCTGATCGAGGTGGAACCACATGACTTCCGCCGAGAACGTCAGGTTCTTGACAGGAGTCCAGCGGGTGACCGCACCGAGCTGAGAGACGTTGAAGTCCGGATTGCAGGTGTAGTTGCCGGCCTGGTTACCAGCGGCGGCCTGACCCGGATGACTGGCGGCGAAAGCGGCGCAATACGCTCCCTTGGCAGAGCCGGTTCCGATCCCGTTGATATTGTCGTTGGCGCCGCCGTCGTAGCTGATGGCGGAGTAGCTTCCGAACAGGCTGCTCGACCAGTACGGATCCCAATTGTGATTGAACGCACCGCGGACACCCCAGGCCGTCGTCAGCTTGAGACCGCCGGTACCGGCAGCGCCGGGAAGATAAACGGCGTCGGTGGTCGCGCCAAAGCCGACGCTCTGGTAGCCGAAGCTGCTGTCGCTGAACATCGCGAAGCTCGGCGAGGTGCTGGAGGTCGAGATCACGCTCTTGGTGCTGCCCTTGGCGTAGCTGACGTCGATCTTGATGTCGTCGCCCGCGCCGGTCGGGATATTCTTGATCTGCAACGCCGCCATCACCGAACCGCCCCACTTGCTGTCGGGATGGCCGCTGATTTCCGAAAGATTGTTCGGCGCCGAATTGGCCGACAGGTTGTTGTAGGTGGCATTCACGAGATGCGCCCTGCCGGAAAGCTGGAACAGGCCCCAGGCCTGATCGATGCGGATACGGCCGACGATGTCGGGGGCAGCCGCGCCGCCATAGGCGCTGGTACCCGTCCCGTTGGAGCCGATCGCGCCGGGGATACCCAGATTATAAATGGACGTGCGGTTCCACACCGTCGGGTCATCGAGGCCAACGGTGCCGGAGACGCCGTTGCCGAACTGCGCCTCGTACTGGATATTGTTGACGCCGGTATCGGTGGTGTGACCGCCGAGCAGGTTCGAGTCGATGTTGCCGGGAGCCCCTTGCCAGGGCGTCGCGTAGGCCGAGGCGGACTTGCCGAAGGTGAAGCCGGCGAACTGGATGAAAACGAATTCGACCGCGACGTAGCCGCCGCCCGCCGTGGAAAGCAGCGAGGAGTTGAGGGCATTGCCCGGGAAATTGGTGGCGGGGTTTCCAGGGTTGGTGTTGCCGAAATTGTTGAACTGGAAGTCGCCCTGGCCGAAGGTGCGGACCACGCCGTATTCGGTGGCGGTGCGGGTATCGACCGTCAGCGCCATGCGCGAGCGGGAAACGAATTGATCGCGAAAGCGATTCTGCTGGCCGAGATCGCCGCTCCAGGCCGGGGTGCCATGCGCGCCGCCGTTGAAGGTGGTGTCGACACGCAGATAGCCGCCAAGCTTGATGCAGGTGTCGGTGCCCGGGATATAGAAGAAGCCGGCGCCGTACAGCGAGCAGATCCGGACATACTCGACCGCCTTGGCCTTGACCGGAAGATCGGCCGCCTGGGCTGCGCCGATGGCGAGAAGGCTCGCCGCCGAGCCGAGGATGAGTTTTCGGTACATAGTCATTTCTTGTTTTCTCCGGTGTGACCTACGGGCCTGCAGTGCGTGAAGTCGATGCATGCACGAGTAGCGCAGAGTTCATCAGGGAAAATGACAGTGGGGTGACGCGGCCCAGTTTAGGAACCGCCTGTGCTCTTTGTGCAACGCACCCCGCGCAAGTAGCGGCGTTAAAGTTCGCACGCCGGAAGCCGGTCACAAAAAAAAATGCGCCAACAAACCTGTTGGCGCATTTCGTTCTCGTCATCAAAGTCTACATATCCGTCGCGATTTCGATCGAACGCGGCATCGATCAGAAATTGCGCTGGGCGCGAAGCTGCAGCAAGACCGTGTTCTGGTCCTTGAACTCGTAGAGCGCCGTCGGCTTCGGAGCGCTCGCGGTAAACACCGAACTGCCCGACATCTTCTGGTCGAGGTGAAACCACTGGGCTTCGGCCGAGAAGGTCAGATTCTTGACCGGCACCCAACGGGTGATCACGCCGAGCTGTGAGACGTTGAAATCCGGATTGCAGGTGTAGCTGCCGGCCTGGTTTCCAGCCGCTGCCTGGCCCGGATGGCTCGCGGCAAAGGCGGCGCAATACGCTCCCTTGGCGGTCGTGGTTCCGAGCCCGTTGATGTTGTCGTTGGCTCCGCCGTCATAGCGCACGCTGGAGTAGCTTCCGAACAGGCTGGTCGACCAGTTGGGATTCCAGTTGTGGTTGAAGGCGCCGCGGAAGCCCCAGGCCGAGGTCAGCCTGATACCGCCGGTACCGCCGGCGCCGGGCATATAGACGCCGTCCGTGGTCGCCCCGAAGCCGACGCTCTGGTAGCCGAAGCTGCTATCACCGAACATCGCGAAGCTCGGCGAGGTGCCGGAGGTCGCGATCACGTTTTTGACGTGCCCCTTGGCATAGGACACATCGAACTTGATATCGTCGCCTGCGCCGGTCGGGATGTTCTTGATGTTCACGGCCGCCATCACCGATCCGCCCCACTTGCTGTCGGGGTGACCGCTGATCTCGGAGAGGTTGTTCGGTGCGGCACTGGCCGAAAGGTTGTTGTAGGAGCCACTGACCTCGTGCGCCGCGGCGGAGAGCTGGAACAGGCCCCAGGCCTGGTCGACGCGGATGTTGCCGACGATGTCGGGGACGCGCGCGCCGGCATAGGCGCTCGATCCGGTGCCGTTGGCGCCGATCGCGCCGGGAATGCTCAGATTGTAGACCGCGGTGCGATTCCACACCGTCGGATCATCGAGGCCGACGCTGGCGGACACGCCGTTGCCGAATTGCGCGGTGTACTGGATGTTGTTGACGCCGGTGTCGGTGTTGTTGCCGCCGAGCAGGTTCGCGCTGATGTTGCCAGGGAAACCATTCCAGGGTGACGAGTAAGCGGAAGACGACTTGCCGAAGGTGAAGCCGGCGAACTGGATGAAGACGTATTCGACCGCGACATAGCCGCCGCCTGCCGTAGAAAGCAGCGCGGAGTTGAGGGCATTTCCGGGGAAATTGGCAGCGGGGTTTCCGGGGTTGGTGCTGCCGAAATTCTGGAACTGGAAATCGCCCTGGCCGAAGGTGCGGACCACGCCGTATTCGGTGGCGGTGCGGGTATCGACCGTCAGCGCCATGCGCGAACGGCCAACGAATTGATCGCGGAAGCGGTTCTGCTGGCCGAGATCGCCGTTCCATGCCGGCGCACCGTGCGCTCCGCCGTTGAAGGTGACGTCGGCGCGCAGATAGCCGCCGAGCTTGATGCAGGTGTCGGTGCCCGGGATGTAGAAGAAGCCGGCACCGTACAGCGAGCAGATCCTGACATACTCGACCGCCTTGGCCTTGACCGGAAGATCAGCCGCCTGCGCGCCGCTGACCAGCACCAGCGCCGCCGCTGAGCCGAGGATGAGATGCTTGGTAGCCATGGGAGTCCCCTGATTCGCATTTCATGCAGATGCATGTGTCATACGCTACCTAACGCAAAAATCCTTACCCGGAATAACAAGCCCGTGAGCAGCAAGCATTTGGCCTGACGCTGTGATGTTTACGCCACGTCCGGGGAAATACCGGCTTTTCCTTCGCGAGGCCGGTGCAACAGCGAGAGTATTCTTCGCCGCTCAGCACGCTGCGGTGCATATCAGGACTTCGCCCGCAGGGGGCGGCAACGCTTTACCGCACAGGAGATTCCTGTTCCAACTATGCACAGGCCGAGCCTCAACATCGGCCACCTCAAGGGAGAGAACGGCATGAAGCTCGGCACCGCCATCGCGGAAATCATGAAGCGGGAGGGTATCGAGATCCTCTGCGGCTATCCGGTCAATCACCTGATCGAGCACGCCGCCGCCGCCGACATCCGGCCCGTGATGGTGCGGCAGGAGCGCATCGGGATTCACATGGCGGATGCGATCTCCCGGGTCACGTCCGGGCAAACCATCGGCGCCTTCTGCATGCAGCACGGCCCGGGCGCGGAAAACGCCATGGGCGGCGTCGCGCAATGCTACGGCGAGTCGGTGCCGGTGCTGGTGCTGCCGATGGGTTATGCGCGGCGGCTGGCCAATATCGATCCGAACTTCAATTCCAGCCAGGCGATGCGGGCTTTCTCCAAATCCTCCGAGCCGATCAACATCGCCGCCGAAGTCTGCAACATTTTTCGACGCGCCTTCACAAAACTGAAGAACGGCCGCGGCGGCCCCGTGATCGTGGAAATTCCGGCCGACATGTGGAACGAGGACGTGCCGGAGCCGCTGAACTACACGCCGGTGCTGCGCACCCGCTACGGCGCCGATCCCGTGCATATCAAGGAAGCCGCCGCCGTGCTGATGGCGGCGAAACGGTCGGTGATCTATGCCGGCCAGGGCGTGCACTACGCCAAAGCCTGGCCGCAGCTGAAACGGCTGGCCGAACGGCTCGCGATCCCCGTCACCACCAGCCTCGGCGGCAAGTCGTCGTTCCCGGAAGACCATCCGCTGTCGCTCGGCTCCGGCGGCCTTGCCGTGCCGCGCGCGGTGCCTAAATTCCTTGCCGAGGCCGACGTGATATTCGGCATCGGCTGCTCGTTCACCGAGACCTCGTTCGGCATCGCCATGCCGAAGGGCAAGACCATCATCCATTCGACGCTAGACCCCGCCCATCTCAACAAGGATGTCGAGGCCCAGATCGGCCTGGTCGGCGACGCCGGCCTGGTGCTCGACGCGCTGCTGGAAGAGATCAACAAATCCGTCAAATCCGATCGCGATGCCACCGCCGTCGCCGCCGAGATCGCGGAATCGCACAGGGAATGGCTGGAAAAATGGCTGCCGAAGCTGACCCACAACGACGCGCCGCTCAATCCCTATCGCGTGCTTTGGGACCTGCAGCACACCGTCGATATCAAGAACACCATCATCACCCATGATGCCGGCAGCCCGCGCGACCAGCTCTCGCCGTTCTGGAAGTCGGTCGAGCCGTTGTCCTATATCGGCTGGGGCAAGACCACCCAGCTCGGCTACGGCCTGGGCCTCGCCATGGGCGCCAAGCTCGCCAAGCCCGACAAGCTCTGCATCAACGTCTGGGGCGACGCCGCGATCGGCTTTACCGGCATGGATTTCGAGACCGCCGTGCGCGAGCGGATTCCGATCATGTCAATCCTGCTCAACAATTTCAGCATGGCGATCGAATTGAAGGTGATGCCGATCTCGACCGAGAAATATCGCTCGACCGATATCTCCGGCGACTACGCCGCGATGGCGCGCGCCTTCGGCGGCTATGGCGAGCGGGTGACAAAACCGGAAGACATCATCCCGGCGATCCAGCGCGGCATTGCCAAGACCAGGGAAGGCATCCCGGTGCTGCTGGAGTTCATCACCTCGAAGGAGACCGAGGTTTCAAGGCCGGGGACGTGAGCGAGGTCATCCACTCGGTATCGGCGCCTCGCGCGCGATGAGATTGGATTGAGTTGGAGCAGCACCGGAATTACCTCTCCCTTCGGGAGAGGTCGGCGCGCAGCGCCGGGTGAGGGGTTACGGTCTCTCGTAAGGGCAGCACCCCTCACCCGATTTGCTGCGCAAATCGACCTCTCCCCGCTGGGGAGAGGCGAACCGAATCCGCGGACGACCGATTCAAGAAAATGCCATTTTTGCTCTACGATCCGATCCGGACATCGGTGCCGATGCTGTCCAGATAGCTCGACAACTCGTTCACCCACTTGCGCGACACATCGTTGTCGGCGCTCTCGCCGGCCTCCTCGAGGGCGGCGCCGATGTCGGTGATGGCCTGGAAGCCGTAAGCGCCCCCGGAACCCCGCATCTGGTGCCCCAGACTCGTGAGGGTCTCGAAATCAACGCGATCCAGCGCGTCGCGCATCGTGATGACATTCTCCCTGCAGTTCTGCAGATATTCCGGGATCCGGGCCGCCAGCCTGGCGTTCACGCGCGCGAGGATCGGGTCCATCTGGCTGTCTTGATCCACCGCGGACACGAGAAACGGCAAGGCGACGGGCGCGGCCCTCCAGTGCTCCTTGATCGCCTGCAACAGCACTTCCTGCTTGATCGGTTTGGTCAGAAACGCCGTGCATCCCGCCGCCAGACACTTCTCCCTGTCCCCCTTCAATGCGGCAGCCGTCAACGCAATGATCGGCGTCGGCGGCCGTTCGTTGGCATGTTCCCATGCCCGTATGGTCCGCGTCGCGGTCAGGCCGTCCATCACGGGCATTTGCCGGTCCATCAGCACGAGGTCGTAATTTCCTGCGGTGAACTTCCTGCAGGCGATGTCGCCGTTTTCGGCGATGTCGACCCGGTACGGGGTGTGCTCCAGATAGGCCATCGTAATGGTGCGGTTATCAGGGGAGTCCTCCACCAGAAGGATATGCAGCGCTGGCAACGGCGGCTCCGGACCGAGGCCGACCGGCGCTGCCGCCGGCCGATTGACCGCGGCCGAAATCTCGAACGGCACGGCGAAAGCAAACACGCTGCCCTTCCCGACTTCGCTTTCGACCCAGATGCGTCCCCCCATCAATTCCACCAGCCGCTTCGAAATCGTCAGGCCCAGCCCCGAGCCGCCGAACCTGCGCGTCGTGGACGAGTCGGCCTGCGTGAAGCGTTCAAACACGCGGGCCAGCTTCTCGTCGGGAATGCCGATGCCGGTGTCGGTGACGGTGAAGCGCAATGCCGTCGGAATCGAGGAGTCCGCATCCGGAGCCACCCGCAGCGATACTCCGCCCGATTGCGTGAACTTGATGGCGTTGCCGATCAGATTGAGCAGCACCTGCCGCAGCCGCGTCGGGTCGCCAACCAGGTTGGTCGGCGCATCCGGCGCGATCTCGAGCACCAGGGAGAGCCCTTTTTCATCAGCCCGGGCCACCACCATCTCCGTCACCTTCTCCAGGTGATCGTTCAGCGAGAAGCTGGTCCGCTCCAGCTCCAGCTGCGAGGCTTCGACCTTGGAGAGATCGAGGATGTCGTTGATGAGATTGAGCAGGTTGTCGCCGGCGCGGCGGAAGATCTGCACATACTTGTCCTGCTCGGGCGACAGCGGGGTCTTCGCCAGCAGGTCGGCGATACCCATGATCGCATTCATGGGGGTGCGGATCTCATGGCTCATGCTGGCCAGGAAGTCCGACTTGGTCCGGCTCGCGCTCTCGGCGGCGGCCTTGGCCTGCTGCAATTCCGCCTCCACCCGCTTGCGCTCGGTGACGTCGCGCGCTGCGGCGAACACGCCCTGCAGGGTCCGGTTGCGGTCGTAGAAGGTGGTCGCATTGTACGACACCACCGTCTGCTTGCCGTCGCGGGCGCGCGCCGTCAGCTCGTAGTCGGTGACCGACTTTTCGCTCAGCACGCGCTTGATCGCAGCCTCCGCCCGCGCCGGATCGGTGAAGTAGCCCTTGAACGGCGCACCGATCAATTCATCGCGCGTGCACCCGGTCAGCGCCTCCATCTGCTTGTTGACGTCGGTGATGATGCCGGAGGGATCGGTGGTCATGATCGCGTCGATATTGGCCTCGATCAGCGAGCGGGTGTAGAATTGCTGGTCGCGCAGGCGCTGGTCGGATTTTTTCTGTTCTTCCTCGACCAGCTTTCGGGCGGTGTTGTCGGTGCCGATCAGGAGATAGCCGATGATGGCGCCATGCGCGTCGCGCAGCGCCGTGACCGACACCACCGCCGGGAACCGGCTGCCGTCCTTGCGGATATAGGTCAGCTCGTAAATGTCCTCAATGCCGCGCGAGGCCTTGAACACCAGCGCCTCGAAGCCCGGGGTGATCGGGGTTCCCAGTTCGACACTAAGCGCCGTGGCGCGCGCGATCAGTTCCTGCGGATCGGAAATATCGGCGGGCGTGATCTTGTTCATCACTTCGGCCGCGGTGTAGCCCAGCATCCGTTCGGCGCCGACGTTGAAGATCTGAATGACGCCCTTGGCGTCGGTGGCGATGCTGGAGAAGTTGGCGCTGTTGAAGATCGCGCTCTGCAGCGCCCCCGCCTTTTGCAGCGCCTCTTCGGCCTGCTTGCGCGCGCTGTTGTCGGTGCCGATCAGCAGGTAGCCGATGATGGTGCCCGGCGCATCGCGCAACGCCGTGACCGACACCACCGCCGGAAACCGGCTGCCGTCCTTGCGGATGTAGGTCAGTTCGTAAATGTCCTCGATGCCGCGCGAGGCCTTGAACACCAGCGCCTCGAAGCCCGGCGTGATCGGGGTCGCGAACTCGGCGCTCAGCGATTTGGCGCGCGCGATCAGTTCCGGCGGATCGGAAATGTCGGCCGGCGTGATCTTGTTCATCACGTCGGCGGCGGCGTAGCCCAGCATCCGCTCGGCGCCGACATTGAAGATCTGAATGACGCCCTTGGCGTCGGTGGCGATGCTGGAGAAATTGGCGCTGTTGAAAATCGCGCTCTGCAGCGCCCCGGCCTTGAGCAGCGCCTCTTCCGCCTTCTGGCGCGCGGTGTTGTCGGTGCCGATCAGGAGATAGCCGATGATGACATCCTGGGCGTCGCGCAGCGCGGTGACCGACACCACCGCCCCGAACCGGCTGCCATCCTTGCGGATATAGGTCAGTTCATAGATGTCCTCGATGCCGCGCGAGGCCTTGAACACCAGCGCCTCGAAGCCGGGCGTGATTGGAGTCGCGAATTCGGCGCTCAGCGCCTTGGCGCGCGCGATCAGTTCGGGCGGGTCGGAGATGTCGGCCGGCGTGATCCTGTTCGTCACTTCCGCGGCCGTGAAGCCCAGCATCCGCTCGGCGCCGACGTTGAAAATCTGAATGACGCCCCTGGCGTCGGTGGCGATGCTGGAGAAGTTGGCGCTGTTGAAAATCGCGCTTTGCAAGGCCCCCGCCTTCAACAGAACGTCTTCTGCCTGCCTCGGCACGGCGTCTCCAGCACTCTCGGGGGCGCCGATGCGTGTCCTCATCCCGTCGTCTGCAAGGGTCAAGGTTACTTCTCCCTGTAATCATGCCTGGCCCGCTCAGCGGATCAATTACGCAGGACTCAAAGCTACCGGTGCGAGCAGTACTTCAATCGAGTTTTGCAGCTCGAATCGGGTGTACGGCTTCTGAAGAAAGTGCGCGCCGTCAACGAACCTGGTCTTCATCTTGTCGTCGATGGTCGTGCCGGTCGTATAGAGCACCGGAAGGTTCGACCGCAGCTTGATGGCCTGAGCGGCAATCTCATAGCCGCCGAGAATGGCGCGCTTGAGGTAGATGTCAGTGAACAAGGCGTCGATCCGTCGGGGCGACCGCAGCAGCAAAAGCGCCTCGTCGACGTCGCTGGCCGAAAGGATATCGTGACCCAGATCCTGGATCATCGTCTCCGCGTCATCGCGCAGAAAGCCGTCGTCTTCAACGATCAGGATCACAGCCATGAAAGCGTTTTCTGCCGTGACAACCAGAATCGCGACTATTCGGCCCGTCCTGCCGTGACCCGGCGAGGTGGGCCCTTCCGAGCGCTATCAGGGCCAAGGAAGACGCGCGCCAAGGCAAAAGGTTCCCTCGATCCCGAAGTAATCCGTGCTACCATACCGTCAAAAGATCCAAGGTAAATCAGTCACTTACTGAACAGAACGGAATCGCCTTTCTTTGCATGGGCTCGTTTTCGCATTTTTTGTCCAGGCATCTCTCGCTGTGAGCTGCCAGCGTCGTTACGGCTTGAAGAAAGCGGGATCGTTGAGCGCCTTGATCATGCTGTCGACCATATCGGCGGCGGCGTGATCCTCGCGCTCTTCCAGAAGCTCCCACATCTTGCGCAGATTGGCCCGCATCGGCGCTTTCAGTGAAGGGTCGCGTTCGATCAGGGTCCGCGCGATGCAGAAGGCGATCGCCTCGGTGCCCATCTTGGTCTGTTCAACGGTAGCTTTGCTCATGACGAGCTCCTGTTGGGTTCAATGTCTGATTGCTGCGGCCGCTGTTAGATGAATTGCCAGCCGATAGATAGGCCAGCATGCGCAGACGGTTCGACCGCGCGAGCGCGCCCTTACTCCGCCATATCGGCCGGGATCGTCGCCGGGCCGGCCAGCGGCTTTTCTTCCATCAGGATCATGCAAAGCAAGGAGGTGGCGATCAGCGCGGTGGCGGCGCCGAACACGTAACGGAATGCGGTGACCATGTCGGCGGCGGCGATCGAATTCACCGGACCGCGATGTTCGCCGCCGAGCGAGATGTCGGCGCCGAGCGCCATCAGCAGGATCGCGCTGAACGCCGCCACCATGAACGATGCCATCAGTGCGCGGAAGAAATTCATCGCGCCGGTGGCGGTGCCGACCTGGAATCGCATCACCGAATTCTGCACCGACACGACGCTGACCGGAAATACGGTGCCGAGCCCGAGCGCGTATACCGACAGCAGCGCCAGCAGGCCCCATAGCGGCATCGCCACCAGCGTGAGCGCAACTCCCGCCAGCACCGCGCATGCGGTCCCGACGATGGCCACGCGCTTGTAATGCATGGCGCGGGCCATGGTCTTGCCCGCGATCGCGGCGCCGACGGTCGAAATCGCCGCCAGCGGAATCAGCGCCAGGCCGGCTTCGCTGGCGCTGAGGTGATAGACCACCTCGTAATACAGCGGCAGATGCACGGTCAGCCCCAGCATCGCGCCCATGGCACAGCTGCCGGCCGCCATCGCATAGGGCACCACCGTACCGCCCATCAGCGGCAGCGGCAGGAAAGGCTCGGCGGCATGGCGGGCATGCCATACGAACGCCAGCGCGAGTGCGATGGATGCGCCGATCATCGCCATGATGACAGGTGAAAGCCACAGATAGCGGTTGCCGCCCCAGGTCAGCACCAGCATGATCACGACGGCAGAAGCCATCAGCAGCACGCCGCCGAGCCAGTCGACCTTGCGCCGGCGGTGAAACACCGGGATCTTGCCCATCTTCGGCAGCAGCAGCGCCAGCGCGCCGAGCGCGAGCGGCACGTTGATCCAGAAGATCATCGACCAGTGCAGGTGCTCGGCGAATACGCCGCCCAGGATCGGGCCGCCGATGCCGCCGACCACCCATACGCCGCTGAAATAGGCCTGATACTGGCCGCGTTCGCGCGGGCTCACCACGTCGGAAATCACGGTTTGCACGATCGGCATGATGCCGCCGCCGCCGAGCCCCTGCAGGCCGCGCGCCAGAATCAGCACCGGCATGCTCGGCGCCAGCGCACAAAGCACCGAGCCCGCGACGAACAGGCTGAGCGACACGATGATCATGGCGCGGCGGCCGTAGATGTCGCTGAGCGTACCGAACACCGGCGCCACCGCGGTCGACGCCAGCAGATAGGCCGATATCACCCAGGACAGGCTGGAGACGTCGTTGAACTGGCGGCCGATGGTCGGCAGCGCAGTGGCGACGATGGTCTGGTCGAGCGCGGCCAGAAACATCGTCAGCAACAGGCTCATCAGGATGGTGCGGACTTCGCTCGGCGTCAGCGGCACCTGCGGGGCGAGCGGCGGCGCATCGTTGAGTTCGATGACCTGCGCCGGGACATGCGACAGATCGCCGGAGATCGCGTCGGGCAATGTTTGTTGATCGCCCAATTGAGGGCTCTGCCGTTCGAACTTGTTCATATCGCCGTATATGATGGAAACCCGGCGGGAAACCGCACGGAATCGCTATGCCCGCAATCTACGCGGTAAATCCAGGTCGCGGCAGCGGGTCAGGCGCATAGGTGCGTCCCGTCAGGGTCGCATCGCTTTGTCGTGATGGCGCGAAGCGCTCGCGGCGTCGACTCGACGCTCCATTTGTTCCGTGCGGCATTTCCCCGTGCGGCGTGGCCGCGCGCGGGGTTACCCGCGGACAGCATACGAAGACATTGCAGCATCCGATTGCCGGCAGCGCACGATGGGCAACGCCGTCCCGAGCAGCGACGAGTTCACCGTCAACCTGCCGCGGATGCCGGGGACCAAACGTCGCCTCCCCACCATTCTCGAAACGCGACTGGGCTTTGCCGTGGCGTGGATCGAGCATCTGCCGGGGGTTCACTTGCAGATTTTCGATGCGAATGGGCCTGCCGGCGCCGAGCAGACCACGACGCTCAATGTGACGGACATTGCATGGCCGCGCTCGATGCCGGCCGCTTCGCCATCGCGCATATGGCCGACGCTGGTGCCGTTACCGGGCGGGCGCTTTCTGCTGGCGTGGACCCAGGTGAATGTCGATAACGCCGCCGCCGGAACCAACGTGGTGGCAAGAATATTCCAGGTCAACACCCTGACGGGCGGAACGCGATTCAGCCTCGGCGCCGCCGCGACATCAGGCCCCGCCGGCGACATCGCGTTCCTCGCCTGGAGGGATGACAATCAGGCCAGCGCGGACAAGTCCGGGCGCGCGCTCAAGGGACGCCCGCTGCCGATACCGGCCGCGGGGTTCTAGCGCTTCATGTTTATGCCGGCCGCTTCTTCAGCCGGGCCCGCTTTGGCAGCAGCGCCGGCCATTGAACGATGTGGTCCTCGAGGTCGGCGTCCGCGATCTCGTTCTCGGTTCCCTGCACCCGCCCACGCACGGAGACGCCGGCCTCGTGCACGGTATTGGGATCGCCCGAAATCAGCGGGTGCCACCAATAGAGATCGCGGCCTTCGGCCACCAGCTTGTAGCCGCAGCTCGGCGGCAGCCAGTTCAGGGTGCGAACGTTTTCAGGCGTCAGCCGGACACAGTCCGGAACCTGGTCGGAGCGATTCGCATAGTCCTTGCAGGCGCACAGCCCGGCATCCAGCAGCTTGCAGGACACGTGGGTGAAGTAGATCTTGCCGGTATCCTCGTCCTCGAGCTTTTCCAGGCAGCAGCGCGCGCAGCCGTCGCACAGGCTTTCCCATTCGGCGCTGGACATCTCTTCCAACGTCTTGGTTTTCC
>JAZJYY010000073.1:24692-25119 GCA_040390145.1 Pseudomonadota bacterium | reverse complement strand
GCATGCAGCAGGAAGTCGCGCTCCTCCCGAAACAGCCGGAAGCGGTTGCGCACCTCCCACGAAATCTGCATCGCGCCGTCGGGCGCGCCCGGGGTCTGCACGGCCGCGGGCGGGATAAGGGGGATCTGCGCCGTCGCCGGCAACGCGCTGAGCGCTGCCGCGAGCAGGACTGCGGGCATGATGAGGCGGAGTTGAATTCGAACCATGGCGCGTTTGACGCTACTGGTAGGGCAGAAATAAGAGAACCGAAAACAGACGCGATAACGTCGCTGTTATCTTTCTTCTCCCCTCCCACCCGCTTTGTCCGCCGAAGCCACTCGGCGAAGGCGGGCGAAGCGGCGGGGAGGGGTCGGGGGTGGGGGGTCTATCGGCGCATTCGGCCGGCAGAATCTGTGCATTCGACCGACAGCGAATTTGCCGAGGCGGG
>JAZJYY010000073.1:0-24682 GCA_040390145.1 Pseudomonadota bacterium | reverse complement strand
CCCCGACCCCTCCCCACCACGCGGCGAAGAGCCGCGCGGGGGGAGGGGGGAAGAAAGCATCCTACCCCTGCGCCTGCCGCTTCACCTTCTGGCGCACGGCGTTGGAAGGCGCCTCGTTCAGTTCGGCCAGCCGGCGGCGTTCCATCCAGGGCTGCACCACGCTGAGCCACAATTCCCTGACGCCCAGGATCGAGATCGAGATTCCGAACGGAATGACGAAATACAGGATCCGGAACACGACAAGCGTGGCCAACAGCTGCTCCGGGACGAACTGCGGCAGGGCTACCAGCATGGCGGCGTCGAACACGCCGAGCGAGCCCGGCGCGTGGCTGGCGAAGCCCAGCAGGGTCGCCAGGATGAACACCACCGCCAGCGAGACGAAATCGATGCCGGGACTGGCCGGCATCAGCAGGTACATCGCCAGCGCGCAGAACCCGAGATCGACCACGCCGATCGCGACCTGCAGCAGCGTCAGCCGCGCCGAGGGCAGCACCACTTTCCAGCCGTTCTGCCCGAGCTCGCGGCGCTGTTTGCCGGTCACCAGCCAGACGAAATAGGCCGCGATGCCGGCGAGGCAGCCGAGCGCGATCAGCCGGTTGACCTGCGGCGGCAGCAGGTCCATCGCGGTGGCCGCCTCCGGGTGCCACGCCATGCCGATGCCCAGCACGAACAGATTGCCGAGCCAGAAGGTGAGGCCGGACAGGAAGCAGATCTTGGCGACGTCGATGGCGGAAAGCCCGTGATCAGAATAGATCCGGAACCGGATCGCGCCGCCGGTGAACACGGTGGCGCCGATATTGTGGCCGATGGTGTAGCTGGTGAAGCTCGCCAGCGCCGCGGTGCGATACGGCACGTGCGTCTTGCCGATGGTTCGCAGCGCGAAGAAATCATAGAAGGTCAGCGTGCAGAACGCGCCGATCACGCACAGCGCGGCGAGCGCGATGTGGGAGGGCGGAATCTCCGTCAGGGCCGTCAGGATCACCCCGGTATCGACCCCCTTGAGGGTGCGAACCATGGTGGTGATGGCGAAGGCGATGATGACGAGGCTCGCGGCGATCCCGAGCCGTTTCCAGCCGATCCGTTCCTTGAAGCCACGCCCCAGCGCGGTCAGCAGTCGATGCATTCGTCCTCCCGGCGGGGCGGCAAAGGTAAGAGCGGCTTTTCGCAGCGAAAGATGACAGGCGTTATCGCCGATCGCTCCGTCCGCGATGTTCCATAAGGCAAATTCGTCGCCTTGTGCAGTCCTTGACAACGCCGGGCCATGCTCTCCGCGGGGGCGTCTGTCATATTTTGCATATATGCCTTAACGCGCAAAATCCGAGTCGGGGCATTGATCCCGATCACTGGGCGGAACGGCCCTGTTCCGTTCCCCGGCCCGGGCTTTTTGCCCGTTCCCAGGAACATCCCCGCATTCCGCCGGTTGGTCTGGCATCACCCCAGCGAAACACATCCAGACGCGGCGCAATGCCGCGTTCGGTTCCACAACAAAAAAGGATCCCCCAATGGGACTGTTCAGCAAAGACATCAAGACCATGGACGACCTGTTCGTGCATCAGCTGCAGGACATCTACTACGCCGAGAAACAGCTTCTGAAGGCGCTGCCGAAAATGGCCGACAAGGCCACCGACAAGGCGCTGAAACAGGGTTTTATGACCCATCTGGAAGAAACCAGGACGCAGGTGCAGCGCCTCGAGCAGGTGTTCCAGATGCACGGCCGAGGTGAAGGCGGTGAATTGCCCCGCGATCGACGGCATCATTGCGGAAGCCGATGAAGTCGCCGGCGAGGTCGAGGACAAGCAGGTACTGGACGCCGCCCTGATCAACGCGGCGCAGGCCGTCGAGCATTACGAGATCACGCGTTACGGCAGCCTCGTCGCCTGGGCCAGGCAGCTCGGCCGCAACGATTGCGCCGCCGTGCTGCAGAAGACCCTCGATGAGGAGAAGGCCACCGACAAGAAGCTGACCACGCTGGCCGAGAGCCGGATCAACGTGCGCGCCGCGAGCTGATCGGCGAACGCCAACACACCGAAAGCGCCGCGCGAAAGAAATTTCGCGCGGCGTTTTCTATTTTGCGACTCAGGCCGCGCCTTCGATGAACGGATTGACGACCGTGAGCCCGCCGAACCTTCGGCCGTGCTGCATGTCCTCGGTGTACAGCGTGTCGCAGCCGGCCTCTTGCGCGGCGGCCACGATCAGCGCGTCGAAGAAGGACAGTCCGTGTTCGCGGGCGAGGGTCATTGCGCCGGCATGGGTGTTCAAGGTGACAGGCACGACATCGTCGAGCGCGGCGCGAAACAGCCCGAGGGCCAACTCGACTTGCGGCCAATCGTGGCGGAACTTCCTCCGGGTGACATGGACGAACTCGTTCAGCACCTGCACGCTCGCGAGGCCACGCCGTCCCAGACACTCGTTGGCTATCCGTCTTTTCGCTTCCGAGCTCGCAGCGTAAACCAGAATGTTGGTATCGAAGAACGCCGTCACCGCTCGTTGGCCTCGTCCCGATCGAACTTGTAATCGGGGGGAAGCGTCCAGTTGAGTGATGCGATGCGCTCCAGCGCCGCCTTGCGAAGGTCCTCTTTCTGCACGACCAGCGTTCGTTCGGCTACATCGACGATGTTGATTTCGTCGCCGGCGACCAGACCCATCTTCTCGACCAGCGCCTTGGGCAACCGCACGGCCAGACTGTCACCCCATTTTGAAACCTGCATTGCTGCCTCCTGGTATGAAGACTTCACCGCGTGTTGGCGTCATCGCGGTTCCAGACGAAATCCGCGGGCGCGGGCTTTTGCACGCTGCGGAGCTTGTCGATAAAGCCGTTCTCATCCTCCGAAGCGGGCCAATGGAACTGCTCCATCTGCTTCAGAAATTCGGCGCGCTTGTCATCGGCATCGCTTTTCGCGATCACGATAGTTCGACCATCCGCCGACGTGACATCGACATCGTCGCCTTCCTTGAGCCCAGGCTGCTCGACCAGCTGTTTGGGAAGCTGCACGACAAGGCTGTCGCCCCACTTTGAAATTCGCATGGCGGCCTCCTTATGAGCCAGATGATATCATTCCAATGATATCATTTCAAGTTCGTAGGAGTTCATTGGTCAAAACTGTCTCCCGGCCTCAATGATGATATATTTTCGCTCTCAATGATTGTCGGTGGTCCATGAACATTCGTTCCGCCAGGGTTGATCAGCTCGCACAGCGGCTTGCCCGCCTGACTGGCGAAGACGTCGAAACCGCGCTGGAGCGTGCGATCGAGGAACGGCTGTCCCGTGTTGCGCCGCCGGCGCCCGGCGACCGCAACGCTGCGCTGGAAGCGTTCTTCGATCGGGTATCCCGCATGCGCGTTCTGGATTCCCGGTCGGCGGACGACATCGTGGGTTATGACGGTTACGGGCTGCCGTCCTGATGGTGCTGGATACGTCCGCGATCATCGTCGCTGACTAAAGTCCGTTCTCCCGCTTGATGATGGAGCCTCAGGCAAAGCCGGTTAGGCTGCCGAGCCGGTCAGCCTGCAGGGTTGTGCCTGCTCCCCAGTTCCCGCTAGGTTGCGGCATGGGGGAAACCAAGAATAACGAAGCCGTGGAAGCCGGCGGCCCGCTCGACGCCAAGGGCCTCGCCGAGCAGTTCAAGCGCACCAGGACCACCGAGAAGAAGGTCGGCGAGGTGCTGGCCTCGCTGGCGCGGCTTGGTTACGTCACGTCGGAAGACGGCAAGACTTTTGCGTTGCGACGGGTGGCGTAGCAGACATGACAGATGCATCGGAAATCGAAAAGTTCTTCTGCAATATCTGCAAAGGCAGGACTAATCATTTCATTCGCGGAGAGTACAGCAAGACGGATCACGATGATCAGGCCCCGGTGAGTCTAACGCAACGGCTCCTGATCATTGAATGCTGCGGGTGTGAGAACCTGGCTCTTGTCAAGAAGACGCATTTCTCAGAAGACGTCGAATACGATTATCATCCGGCCACAAATGAGACGATCACAATTCCCAATTGGGATGAGGTGATCTATCCGCCCGTAACCTATCGCGTTCCTCCGACCTGGTTCGAAGATCTTCCCGACCCTACCCTTAGGGAGATTTCCGACGAAATCTACAAGTCGCTTCAAACGGGTTCGCACTACCTCGCCACGTTCGGCTCGCGAACGCTGATTGACCGATTGATCGTATTGACGGTTGGCGACAAGGGAAACTTCACGAAGGGACTAGCCGCTCTGCAAGCCGAAGGAAAGATTTCGCAGCATGAACGCGATATCCTGGAGCCCGTGCTTCAGGCCGGCCACGCCGCCGCGCATCGTGGGTGGGCGCCGACCAAGGAACAACTAGCAATCATCCTCGATACGGTTGAGGGACTGATTCACCGCCTGCTGGTTTTGCCGAAGTTGGCGGAGGAGCTTGAAGAAGCGGTGCCGGGCAGAGGGGCTGGCTCGAAAGCAAAAGCGGTTCAAGCCATCTCAAGTATAAAAGCCAAGATTGATGCTGCGCCGAAGGATTTAAGGGCGATCTACGAGGAGTTGGTCGGTCGCCTGAAGTCGCTGGGGGAAGATGTAACCACCCACCCCCAAAAGCATTACATGGCATTTCGGCGAAATCGAAACTTTGCATGTGTTCAAGTTTACAACCAAAAGAAGGTCGTGCGAGTGTATCTTAATCTTGATCCAGATGCCGTCGTACCGAACGGTGTAATAATCCGCGACGTTCGTCAGGTTGGGCATTTCGGCACAGGAGACCTAGAGCTTACAATCAAAACGAAGAAAGACATTGATGCGGCGGCTGAACTGCTCAAGGCGAGCTACGAGGCGTCGTAGCGGCGAATTTCTTAAACAATTCCAACAAATCCACCCGACGGGCAAATCAATTCCGTTTATCAGAATTCATGTCAAGCCCTCGGAGCAAAAATATTTCTGTTTTGCAGAAACACAAATCGAGCTATGAATGGGCATCCCGTCCCACCAAGAGGGGCGTTGCGCAACGTACCGGCGCGGGGCGGGGAATGCGGTGGACGGGGAGGGTGCTTCTGACGAGGGCGCCTGAAGCGGACGGCGAAATCGTGGGGTCCCGACACCCTCAGGCTGGTGTCAAGTTCGCAAGCTTTGGCGCGCGGGCGACGGTGGCAAAGTGCATAGCTCGCCGAGGAGACCTCGTATAAGCCGTAAACTGCCGCGCAGGGAAAGTCGGATGTTTCCGCTGGACCTGTATGCTCGTGTGCGCCTTCTGCTACCTCATTGCACACGAGACCGCGGGTGCAGCGCGCATCCGGCTTTCCCTGCGCCCTCGAATGGAGAGGGCGTACAATTGATGGCAAACCTCGGGCGAAACGCGCCGCGAGATCATGAAGGCATGTCTGAGGATATGCGTTGTCTGGAAATCACGTGCGGGGCCCGTAGCCCGGATAGAGCCCTTGCGAAATCCGGGGCTTTTGCGGCATTCATTCCCGGATTGCGCCATCGGGCGCCGCTTCGCGCCGGCCGCTGGCTCCATCCAGGCTACGAGACCCCTATTGCCTCACGCGCGGCGCAGCGCGAAATGCGCGCCGCAGAACGCCATCGCGGCGCCGAGGCCGAGGGCGGCGAGGCCGGCGAGCACGCCGGAGATGGTCGGGACCGGGCTCGGCGCGGAGGCGGCCTGGCCGGCGCCGGCCAGCACGAGGACGCCGACCGCGATCAGGAACTGGCGCATCCGCGGCGGGATCTGCCCGGATACCGCGCTGTCCATCAGCGTCGCCGTCAGATAGCCACCGGAGAAGCCGACGGTGGCGATCAGCCACCACGCGATCGCAGCCCCCGTCGGCATGAAGTCGCCCGATCCGGCGCGCCACAGGCCGCCGAGGTCGAGGCCGTAGCGCACGCCCAGCATGTGCACGGCGAGCGCCAGCAGCACCCCCGAAATCATCGCGCCGGCCAGAATCAGGCGGCGCGGAAAATAGGTCGTCTCGGCCATGGCCGTTTGTAAGGGAAAGCCGGCGGCCCGCGCAAGCCGCGCGCGCTCGCCACGGGCGGCGTTTTGTGGGCATGGTGCCCGCGCGAGGCGGCCGCGGCGGATATCCCGTCGCGCGCCGGTCCCCCTTGAGGTGTGCAAGCTGCCATGACGAGCGATCCACTGAGCGAGCCCGCCGTCACTCATTACGCCTACAAGGCGTCGCTGATCGGCAGCGCCCATCAATTCGAACTGACGGACGAGGGGCTGTCGTGGCAGGTCGGCGGCAAATCCGGCGTCTGGCCTTATGCCGACATTGCCGAGCTGCGGCTGTCGTACCGGCCGGTGTCGATGCAGTCGCGCCGTTTCCGCTGCGATATCGCGCGCAAGGACGGCCAGCGCATGGCCATCCTGTCGACCAGCTGGCAGACCGTCGCCCTGATGGCGCCGCAGGATCGGGAATACCGCGGCTTCATCACGCAGTTGCACGAACGCATGAAATGGGCCGGCAGCAGCGCCGCGCTGATCGGCGGCCTCAAACCCGGGCTCTACGTCGCCGGCAGCGTGGTGGTGGCGCTGGTCGCGATCTCGATTCTGGGACTGCTGCTGCGCGCCCTCGCGATCGGCGAATTCGCCGGCGCCCTGTTTTTGGTCGGCTTCGCCGCGCTGTTCGGCTGGCAGATCGGCGGCTTCCTGCTCCGCAACCGGCCACAGAGCTACACGTTCGATCATCTGCCGCGCGCGCTGCTGCCGTAAGGAAAAAATAGAGCGCCGAAGCTGTGCAAGCCGCATCGATACAAAAACTGTCATCGCCCGGCTTGACCGGGCGACCCAGTACGCCGCGCCCTTTCGGTCTATCGCAAGCTTCTCTGGAATACTGGGTCGCCCGGTCGGGGCCGGGCGATGACAGCGGTATTGTTTCATTGGCGGCAAGCGTCTCACCATGCGGAGCGGGAATGTGAACGATCGACATGACCGATGGCCAAGCGAAGCCGAAATCGCCGCGATCAATGCGCGGCATCTGGTCGACACGCCGCTAAAACCCGCCGATCTGCTGTTCGTGTTCGGCACCCGCGAGGATGTCGAACGGCGGGTCGATGAAGCCGCCCGGCTGTGGCGCGACGGCCTGTTTCGCTGCGCCATCGTCAGCGGCGGCGTGACGCCGGGCTCCCACCTTTCTGAATGCGCCATCATCAAACCGGCGATGGTGGCGCGCGGCATCCCGGCCGAAAAAATCATGGAGGAGCATCGCGCTCAAAACACCGGCGAAAACGTGACCTTCTCGCTGCCGGTGATCGACGCCGCCCTGGGGCTGAAAAACATCCGTAGCGTGATCTGCCTCGGCAACACCTGGACCGCGCGGCGCTACCCGATGACGCTGCAGCAGCACTGGCCCGAGGTGGAGAAGATGCTGATCACCGTCGACAGCTTTGCGACGCCGCGCGCGCGCTGGCACACCGATCCCGAATTCCGGATCCGGATGCTGCGCGAATGGGACAAGATCGAGCCTTACCTGGCCAAGGGATTCATCGCGGAGTGGCCGGTGGCGTGAAGGTGAAGGCTTGGACCAGTGGGTCGTTCGCTGCCCATGCAGCGGGAGGTGCCGCACCAATCAAAACTGTCATCGCCCGGCTTGACCGGGCGACCCAGTACGCCGCGCCCTCTCGGTCTATCCCAAGCGTCTCTGGAATACTGGGTCGCCCGGTCGGGGCCGGGCGATGACAGCGGTATTCGTTTCGTTCAGCGGGGATAATTCCGGGCGCCAAATGCTACTCCGTCAAATCAAAATCCTCTTCCGTCGAACCCAGCATCCCCGCCAGCGTGCGCAGCGCGGCTTCGAGCTGGTCGATCGGCGGCGCGGCGAGCGCCAGCCGTACCGCGTTCGGCGCATGGCCGGGGCTGGCGGCGAAGGTGGTCGACGGCGTCAGCGCGATGTCGCGCCGCGCTGCGGCGGCAACGAACGTCTGCGAGCGCCAGTGCGGCGGCAAGGTCAGCCACAGATGGTAGGACTTTGGATTGGTCTGGATCTCGAGGCCGGCCAGGCAGGCCGCGGCGATTTTCTGTCGCGCCTGCGCATCGATCCGTTTCAGCCGCGCCAGCTCGGCGGCGGTGCCGTCGGCCATCAGCTGTTGGGCGGCGGCAAGCGCAAATCCCGCCGCGGTCCAGCCGCCGGAGCGCACCGACGCCATGACGTTTTCGCGCAGCCGCAACGGCGGAATGACAAAACCGAGCGACAGCCCCGGCGCCACCTTCTTGGACAGGCTGTCCAGCACCACGCAACGGTCCGGCGCCAAAGCGGCCAGCGGCGGCTCGTCGTCGAGAAAGGCGTAGACGCCGTCCTCGATCACGGCGAGATCGAGTTTTTCGACCACGCGCACCAGATCGGCGCGGCGCGCGGCGGGCATGGTGATGCCGAGCGGGTTTTGAATGATCGGCTGGATGTAGATCGCCGACAGATGCGCCTCGCGATGGGCCTTTTGCACGGCGTCCGGACGCACGCCGTGTTCGTCCATCGCCAGCGGCACCAGCGTGACGCCGAGCCGGGCGGCGATGCCTTTGATGAACGGGTAGGTGAGGGCCTCGACCCCGCAGCGGCCGCCGGCCGGCACCACGGCGGCCAGCGCCGCGGCGATGCATTGCCGGCCGTTGGCGGTGAATACCATCTGCTCGGGCTTCGGCACCCAGTCCTGGCTCTGCCGGCCGAGATAATCCGCCGCGACCTTTCGCAACGCCAGCGTTCCCGTGCTGGTCGCCTGCCGCAAGGCGATATCGAGCGTCTCCGGCCGGTTCAGTCCTTCCAGGCTCTTGCCGATCAGCGTCGATTGCGTCGGCAGGACAGGATAGTTGAATTCCAGATCGATCTTGGCGCCGCGCGGCTCGGTGGTCGCGGCGGCGCCGCGGCGCGCATCGCCCGAGATGAAGGTGCCACGTCCGACTTCGCCGACCACGAGGCCGCGGCGCAGGAGTTCGGTGTAGACCCGGCTCGCCGTCGAGGTCGCGATCTTGCGCTCATAGGCAAAGGTCCGCTGCGGCGGCAGGCGGTCGCCGGGCTTGAGCACGCCGCTTTCGATCTCGGCGGCGACGGCGTCGGCCAGTTTGGCGTATTCGAATTTCGACATTATTGCACCGAGAGCAATGTTTCACTTGCACCGATACAATTACAGGATCATTTAAGCCTCATCAAGGCCAGACATTGCACTGAGGAGAGCGAGAGCAATCCGACGTTGCCGGGTACAGCCGCTCGAGCAGCGCCTGCGCCAACGGCATCGCTTTGCCGGGCCGAAGCATTTGGAGAAGAAAGATGACCACGATCACGCAAGGTGCCGCGCAACCCTCGATCCCCGGCCTGTCCGGTGGATTGATCCGCTGGGTCGGGGCCGGCGCGCTGGCCGCGGCCGCCTATTGGGAGCGCCGCGCCGCGATCAGGACGCTGCTGGAGCGCGATGACCGCGAATTGCGCGACATCGGCATCGTCCGCAGCCAGATCGAGGCAGCGGTCGGCGGCGCCTTCAACCCGGACATGGGGCGAGTGCGCAAGTCGTTGTAATACAAGTCGTTGTAATTGCAGCACTTCGTATCTATGCATGGGCTCGTTTTCGCAAAATGGCGCGGAAGACCCCTGGCTCAGTGCCGTACCACCAGCACCGAGCATTTGGCGTAGCGCACGACATGGCCGGCATTGGAGCCGAGAAAATAGGTGCGCATCGCCGGCCGGTGCGACGTCATCACGATGAGGTCGGCCTTGATCGCCGCGGCTTCCTCGAGGATCTCGTGATAGATGCCGCCCTGCCGCACCACGCTGGAGATGCGGGACGGCTCGATGCCGGATTCCCGCGCCACGATAATGAGGGCTTCCTCGGAGGTCGCGCGCTGCTGGGCGTCGAAATCGGCCGGCACATATTCCGCCAGCATCACCGGCGTCATCGGCAGCACGTTGAGCAGGCGCACCGTGCCGCTCCAAGTCTGCGACAGCGTCGCCGCCGTGGCGATCGCCGGCTTGGCGAGCTCGGTATCGGCGAGATCGATCGGCACGAGAATGGATTTGAACATCTGCGCCTCCGTGTTCGCGATCAGGCTAACACAAAAACCTTCGTCCGCTTCAGTCGCCCGATGCCTGCTTCAACAATTTGGGGCTGACAAACTTCGCCAGCCGGCCGCGGCGGAATGCCACGTCGCTCCAGTCGTCGACCGCGAAGTCGAATATCGCCAGGCCCGATGTCGGCATGTTGTCGTCGAGCGCCTTGCGCCCGGCGGCGTCGCCGCTGCCGGCCAGCATCAGCGCCAGTTCATGCATGCCGGGATTGTGCCCGACCAGCAGCAGGACCTTCGGATCGGCTGCCGCGGCGGCGTGCACGGCTTCCAGCAATTGCGCCGGATCGGCGCCGTACAGTTCCGGCGGAAACTCGACCTGCGGCTGCGGCACCAGCGCCTGCATCGCCTGCCAGGCGATTTCCCAGGTCTGGCTCGACCGCACCGCCGGTGAAACCAGCACGGACTCGGGAAAAGGCGGATGCCGGCCGATCCAGCCGCCGATCTCGGCGGCGTCACGCCGGCCACGGTCGTCCAGCCGGCGGTCCTGATCGCGGCCCGACGGTGCGTCGGTCTCGGTCTTGGCGTGACGCAGCAGCAGCAAACGGCGCATGGCGCAATCTCGATTCGTTTCGGGTCTCTTGGATCAATCTACAAGCTCATGCCCAGAACCAGGTGACAAGACAAGGTGACAAGCGCCCGATCGGTCCCTAAGAAAACGATATGGACGAGACTTTCACAAGTGCGGCCAATGGAGCCGATGCCGCCGCGGCGCCGGCGCGCTCGCGGCTGTCGTTCGATCTGGATGTCGATATCTGCGTGGTCGGGGCCGGACTCGCCGGCCTCACGGTGGCGCTGGAGGCGGCACGGCTCGGCGCCAGCGTCGCGGTGCTCGAGGGCCGCCATGTCGGCTGGAACGCCTCGGGCCATCAACTCGGCACGGTCATGCCGGGTTACGGACTTGCCCTCCACGAGCTGATCGCGCGCATCGGGCTGGAAGATGCCCGCGAACTGTGGTCGCTGTCGAAGCAGGGTGCGGAATATGTCCGCGCCAACGCCACCGACGCGCAGATGCCGGGGATTGCGCTGAGCGAGGGGGCGCTGGAGGTTTCCAACGTCGAGGTCGGCGATGCCCTGATCAGCCGGTTGCAGATGCTCGGCGAGGATTTCGATACCGAAGTCGAGGGCTGGCAGGTCGACCGCGTGCGCGCCGAACTCAAGACCGATCGCTATTTTCACGGCGTGTATTATCCAAGAGCGTTTCAGGTCGACGGCCGCAAATACCTGCACGGCCTCGCCGCGCTGGCGCGGCGGGCAGGGGCGCGGATTTTCGAGGATACGCCGGTCGTCAGCATCGATCCCTCCGGCATCCGCAAGCGCATCGTCACGCCTTCGGCGCGGTTGCGCGCGTCGCATATCGTGCTCGCCGGCAACGTCCATCTCGGCGCGCCGCTGCGGCGGCTATCGGAAACGCTGTTGCCGGTGTGGCGCTACGCCGCGGTGACCGAGCCGCTCGGCGAGCGGCTGGCCGAGGCCATGACGTTCCAGGGATCGGTGAGCGACAGCGACGGCATCGACCACTTCCGCATTGTCGAGGGCGACCGCCTGATGTGGGCCAGTCCGGAAACCACCTGGGCGGCGCGGCCGCAGCGTTTCGCGCCCGCCATTGCCCGCCGGATCCGGACCATTTTTCCGCAACTCGGCAAGGTCGCGATCTCGGAAGCATGGGGCGGCGTGGTCGGCGAAACCGTGCATGGCATGCCGCAGATCGGCCAGTTGCGCAAAGGCCTGTGGGTCACCAGCGGCTTCGGCCGCCACGGCCTCAACACCACCGCGATGGCGGGAATGCTGATCGCGCGCAGCATTTTGTGGGGCGATGAACGCTGGCGGCTGTTTTCGCCGTTCGAACTGGTCTGGGCGGGCGGCGCGACCGGCCGGGTCGCCGGACAACTCGTGGGGTTGTGGGGGCGGGGCAGTTCCGCCGCCGCCGGCACGCTGGCGCGTTATCGGGAACGGGCGCGGGTCCAGGAGCGCATTCGCGAGGCGCGGCTGGCCGAGGCCAATCGGCAGGCCGGAACCCGCGGACCGCCGCCGCGCCAGCCGCCGGGCCGCCCGCGTCCCGAGCGTCCCGCGGCTCCGGTCGCGGCAAGCCCCGGCGAGGGCGAGGCAGCTTCCTGATCTCGCCGGCGCAGCGGCGAGGGTGGTACTTCTCGCGACAAAGTGAGAAATTTCGTTCCGGTTCCGTGTAACTTTGGATGCAGCCCCCCGTATCTCACAGCGAACACGTCCTGTTTCGCTTCACGGAGACCATCATGAACCGCCGTATCCTGCTCGCGTCCGTCGCCGGTCTGTTCGGCCTCGCCTCCTTCCGCTGGCTGCGATCCACCCCGGCCCAGGCCGCGGAGAAATTCGAGGTCGAAAAGACCGATGCGGAATGGCGCGCGCAGCTGACGCCGCAACAATACGAGATCCTGCGCAAGCACGGCACCGAACGTCCGGGATCGAGCCCGCTGCTGAAGGAAAAGCGCAAGGGCGTCTTCGCCTGCGCCGGCTGCGACCTGCCGCTGTTTTCCTCGGAGACGAAATACGAGAGCGGCACCGGCTGGCCGAGCTTTTATCAGCCGCTGGATAACGCCCTCGGCAAGACCGAGGACCGCACCCTCGGGATGCTCAGGACCGAAGTGCACTGCCGTCGCTGCGGCGGGCATCTCGGCCATGTTTTCGATGACGGACCGAAGCCGACCGGCCTGCGCTACTGCATCGACGGCTTCGGCATGGTGTTCAAGCCGGCGGCCGCGTCGCCGAGCTGATCCGGCCCCTCGTGCAACACCTCGGGCCCGGCAATTGTTGCCCGCCCCGGCAATTGCGCCCCGGTCCCTGGACCGGGGCTTTTTATTCAAGCATCTGATTTTGCTGATATTTAGAGTCTGGCACGGGGCTTGCGACACTCTCCTTCGATAGCGGCCATGGTTTTTTGGGACCGGCGGGCTGCCCGGATCGAATTTGGAGAAAATGTCATGGGTATCTTCGGCGCTCTTACGACGGCCGTGGGCGGCTTGCGCGCGGAGTCGTACGCACTGGAAAACATCTCGGGCAACATCGCCAACTCGCAGACCACGGCGTTCAAGCGCATCGATACCAGTTTCCTCGATCTCATTCCGTCGACCGGGCTGACCAACCAGCTCTCCGGAAGCGTCACCACCAATTCGCGCAGCACCAACACGGTGCAGGGCGACGTGCAGTCGGCCTCGGTCGCCACCTACATGGCGATCAACGGCTCCGGCTTCTTCTCGGTGCAGAAGCCCGGCACATTCACCGACGGCCAGCCGGTGTTCGACGGCGTCGACCGCTACACCCGCCGCGGTGATTTCCAGATCGACAAGAGCGGCTACCTGGTCAACGGCGCCGGCTACTTCCTCCAGGGCGTTCCGGTCGATCCGACCACGGGCAACCTGACCGGCAGTTCGCCGCAGGTTCTTAAATTCCAGAACGACTTCCTGCCGGCGCAGGAAACCTCCAAGATCGAGTATCGCGCCAACCTCGCCAGCTATCCGCTGACGACCGCGCATGACAAATCGATCCAGGGATCGGAGTTGCTGCGTCCTGGCGCTTTCACCACCGGCTATAATCCGCTGGTGCTGGGAACGCCGGCCCAGCCCTATGTCGATGCCAGCACCGGCGGCACCGTCCAGAACAACAA
This sequence comes from Pseudomonadota bacterium, assembly GCA_040390145.1. Taxonomy (GTDB): domain Bacteria; phylum Pseudomonadota; class Alphaproteobacteria; order Rhizobiales; family Xanthobacteraceae; genus Bradyrhizobium. The sequence continues at coordinate 11,041 of JAZJYY010000073.1, read as the reverse complement.
GGCCACGCCGTCCGTGGCCAACACCCCCGCCACCCTGCTGTCCGGCGTGACACCGAGCGATTCGATCACCGCCAATTTCGCCGCGGGCGACACCATCACGGTCAACGGCACCGTCGTCACCTTCGTGGCATCAGGTGCTGCCGGCAACCAGCTCAACGTCACCGACAGCATTTCGACCCTGCTGGCCAAAATCGATTCCATCACCGGCACGGCCATTCCATCCTCGATGTCCGGCGGCGCCATCACCCTGCATTCCGGCACGGCTTCCGATCTCTCGGTGACCAGCTCGAACTCCAGCGCATTTGCGTCACTCGGCTTCACCGGCACTGCGACCGCGCTGCGCACCGGCGGCGGCACCGTCGGCACCGGCCAGGTGATCGGCCAGGACAATTCGACGTTCCTCAATATGACCATCGCCGGCGGTGCCGTGACCACATACGACGTATCAGGCGCTCCGGTGAACCTGCAGTTTCGCTGGGGCAAGACCGACAGTTCATCTCTCGGCGCCGGTCACACCGATACCTGGAACATGTTCTATCAGGTCAATCCCAACGCGACCGGCACCAACGTGGCCTGGCAGAACGTCGGCACCAACTTCACCTTCTCGGCCAGCGGCCAGATGACCCCCGCGATCGCTTCCATCACGCTGACCAACGCCACGGTCAACGGCCTGTCGATCGGAAGTCCGGTACTGGTTTTCGGCAGCGGCGGCGTGACGCAGTTCGCCGATGCCAACGGCAACGTGCAGGTCAACCAGATCCAGCAGGACGGCTTTCCGGCCGGCCAGCTGCAATCGGTTGGTGTCTCCACCAACGGCCGCATCGTCGGCAACTACTCCAACGGCCGTAACCTCGATCTTGCCGAAATCACGCTGGCCAGCTTCAACGGCACCAACTTTCTCAAGCGCGCCGACGGCGGCGCCTTCGAGGCGACGGACGGATCCGGCCAGGCGCTGTACGGCAAGGGCGGCAGCATCGTCGGTTCGTCGCTCGAGGGATCCAACACCGACATCGCCGACGAATTCACCAAGCTGATCGTCACGCAGCAGGCCTATTCGGCGAACACCAAGGTCATCACCACTTCCAACACGATGGTGCAGGATCTCCTGAACGTGCTGCGATAGTCGCGGTCCGCGATCGATCCAAGATGGATAGTATGTCATGAGTCTGGGTCAAGCCCTTGCCACCGCGATGTCGGGCCTGCGCGTCACGCAGGCGTCGCTCGCGCTGGTTTCGTCGAACGTCGCCAACGCGGAATCGCCTGGCTATGTGCGCAAGACGCTCAATCAGATCACCGGCGTTACCGGCGACTTCGGCTCCAGCGTCCGCATCAACGGCGTCAACCGCGAACTCGATCAGTATCTGCAGACCCAGATCCGCACCGAAATGTCCGGCGCGTCCTATGCCGACGTCCGCTCGACCTATCTCGCCAATCTGCAGTCCGTCTATGGCAACCCGGATTCGGCAGGCACGATCGAGGACGCATTCAACAAGCTGACGACGGCGGTGCAGGGACTGTCGACCAGCCCGGACTCGGCGTCGGCCCGAATTGGCGTGGTCAACGCCGCGCAGGCGCTGGCGCAGCAGCTCAATGCCACGACGCAGGGGATCCAGAATCTCCGCGCCAACGCCGAAACCGGAATTAACGATTCCATCAGCGTCGCAAACAACGCGATGAAGCAGATCGCGTTGATCAACAATCAGTTGCAGAACAACGGCCGGACCGATGCAGCGACGGCGTCGCTGCTGGATCAGCGCGACCAGTACATCGATCAGATGTCGCAGCTGATGGACATTCGCGTCGTTACCAACAACCTCAACCAGGTGACGCTGTTCACCAATTCCGGCGTGCAGCTGGTGGGAACAGAGGCGGCGAAGCTGTCCTTCAATCCGCAGGGCACGGTGACGCCGAACACGCTGTACAGTCAGGATCCGTCGAAGAACAATCTCGGCACCATCACCATCGATTTTCCGCATGGCGGCAGCTACGATCTGGTCGCCACCAATGCGATCCGCTCGGGCAAGCTTGCTGCCTATCTCGAACTGCGCGACAACTCGCTGGTGAAGGCGCAGGCGCAGATCGACCAGTTTGCGGCGTCGATGTCGAGCGCGCTGTCCGACCAGACCACGACCGCCGTCGCGGCGCCCGCCAGCGCATTGCCGCAGGCCGGCTTCGATCTCGATCTGGCGGGATTGCAGGCCGGCAACGTCGCGCATATCACCTACAAGGACAATATCACCGGCATCACGCACAATCTTTCGATCATGCGGGTCGACGACCCCAGCATCCTGCCGCTGGGCAATAACGTGACGCTCGATCCGAAGGACGAAGTGCTCGGTATCGATTTTTCCGGCGGCATGGCCTCCGTCGTCACCCAGCTCAACGCGGCGCTCGGCGCCAGCGCCAGCCTGCAATTTTCCAATCCGTCGGGATCGACCCTGCGCGTGCTCGATGACGGCGCGGCGAACCGGACCGATGTCACCGCGGCTTCGGTCACCAAGACGGTGACGTCGCTGACCAGCGGCAGCGCTCAGCTGCCGCTGTTTACCGACGGCGGCGTGCCCTATACCGGCGCGTTGACGGCCAACGGCGCCCAGCAGACCGGTCTCGCGGGCCGCATCAGCATCAACACGGCCCTGATCGGCGATCCCTCCCGCACCATCGTCTATTCAACCAATCCGCTGACCGCGGCAGGCGATACCACGCGTTCCGATTTCATCCTCAACCAGTTGATGACCGGCAGCTACCGGTATTCGCCGGAAAGCGGCATCGGCACCACCGGCACGCCGTTCACCGGCACGCTGCTGAATTTCGCCAGGCAGGTGATCAGCATGCAAGGTGAAGCCGCGAGCTCCGCGGCACTGCTGGCGGATGGCCAGGAAGTCGTTCTCAACACCCTGCAAAACAAGATGAATGCAACCTCGGGCGTCAACATCGACGACGAGATGGCGCATCTGTTGGCGCTGCAGAATTCCTATTCGGCAAACGCACGTGTCATGTCCACGGTCAAGGACATGTACGACGTGCTGATCGCGGCAATGTGAGGCATTCATGTCAATCGTCGGCGTAAGCGGCAAGACATCCTATATCGGCGCGCAAATCCTCGGTCTCCGTAGTCAGCTCGACGATCTGCAGACGCAGCTGTCGACCGGCAAGGTGTCCACGACCTATGCGGGGCAGGGCCCCGACCGGGCATTCGCGCTCGGCCTGCGCGCGCAGATCGCCAACATCAACGCCTATGCGGACAGCGCAAACAACGTCCAGACCCGCATCAATGTCGCGAACCTGTCGCTGCAGGGGTTGGCGAGCGTCGGCAGCTCGGTCAAGAGCGCGTCGACTTCCTCGACCATCGTGCTCAACAACAACGGCCAGACCTCCGGTCAGATCACGGCGCAGGCCGCGTTCGCCAATGCCATCTCGATGCTCAACACCCAGTCCGGCGACCGCTATCTGTTTTCGGGTCGCGCCACCGACCGGCCCGCGACGGTTCCGGCCAACGATATGCTGTACGGCATCGGAACCCAGGCCGGCCTGACCCAGATGATCAATGAACGCAGGCAGGCCGATCAGGGACCTGGTGCTGCCCCCATGGGGCGTATCGCCGTCTCGTCGCCGCCGCTGACGACAACCGTCACCAGCGTCGCGGAAGACGGTTCCGCGTTCGGTCTCAAGCTCTCCTCGGTAAGTTCGACGCTGACCGGCGCGACCATCGCGCAGCCGGCCGGCGTGCCGCCGGCGACGACGGTCGATCTCGGCGCGGTCAATCCGAACAATGGCGAGAAGGTGAAGTTCAATTTCAAGCTGCCCGACGGCACCATGGAATCGATCGAGCTGACGGCGCTGACGACCACCACCACGCCGCCCGCGGCAGGGACCTTCCAGATCGGCGTCGATACCGCCGCCACCACGGTGAATCTGCAGGCCGCGCTGACCGCGTCGGTGAAGACTCTTGCCGACACTTCGCTGGTGGCGGCGTCCGCGATCCAGGCGTCGGATAATTTCTTCAATTCGTCCGCGACCATTTCGGGAACCGCTGTCAACAACAAGGATACGGTCCCGGCGCCGATCACCGGCGCAACGCTGCTGTCCGGCGCCGCGGTATCGGATTCGCTGGGGGTCGACTTCGCCGCCGGCGACACCATCACCGTCAACGGCACGCCGATCACATTCGTTGCCTCCGGGGCGACCGGAAACCAGCTCAACGTCACCGACAGCGTTCAGGCGTTGTTGCAGAAGATCGATTCGATCACGGGCACCACCAGTCCTTCGACGGTCAACGGCGGCGTGATTACGCTGCATGGCGGCAACGCCGCCGACCTCACGGTCACGAGTTCGAACGCCACTGCGTTCGCGGCGCTCGGCTTCGGCACCACGGTGACCGCGAGCCCGGCGCCGCTGCGGGTCGGTGGCCCGCCATTCGCCACGGCGACGACCCTGGTGGCGGGAACACCCGCCAACACCGTGATCTGGTACACCGGCGAAGCCGGTTCGGATTCCCCCCGAGGTACGGCGGTTGCGCGCGTCGACCAGTCGATCACCGTTCAATATGGCGCCCGCGCCGACGAGCAGGCTTTCCGGCATCTGCTGAAGAACGTCGCGGCGTACGCGGTGGTCACGACCAATGCCGCCAATCCGAACGCCAGCGCGCAGAGCACCGCGCTCAGTCAGCGCATTGGGGCCAATCTCGCGCCACAGACCGGCTACCAATCGCTTCAGGATATCCAGGCGGAGTTTGCCGGCGCGCAGCACGCGGTCAAGTCGACCACGGACCGGCAGACCCAGCTGAAGGGGATGGCGCAGTCCATGCTCGATTCGATCGAGGGAATATCGACCGAAGAGATTGCGACGAAGATTCTGGCGCTGCAGACTTCACTGCAGGCGTCGTATCAAACCACCGCCACGCTCTACCAGACCAGCCTGCTTAAGTATCTCTGATCGGTGCGTTGCAGCCGAAACGCGAAAGGCCTCCTTGTCGGAGGCCTTTTTCTTTGGATGCAGGAAATCTGGCTGCGTTACGCCGATTTGCGCTCGTCCTCGGCGGCGATGCCGGATGCCTGCAGGCTTCTCGCGGCCTGAGTCAGCGTTTCCTCGTGGCCGATCAGCTTCTTTGATTCCTTGAGCGCGTGATACATGTCACCGTTCAGGATATGATTGTTGATGCCCTCGATGAAAGGCCATGCGCTCGGCATCGTGCTCAGCACATCCCGCACCAGGCTGAAGTAGGTGGGGTGATGGGCCATCGGATCCGGCGACAGATACATCAGCTGTACCGCGAGATAGATCAGCTTGGCCGGCGTATCCGCGGTCTCCGGCGTCAGGATATCCTTCTCGCGAAGGATCGGAATCCTGTCGCCATCGATCAAAAGCCGGGCGCGCTGATCGGTGTTCGTGATCACGCAGGCGCCGATGATGATCCGCTCGTGCGGCTTGAGCTCAACTTTTAAAGCCATTCACGTTCTCCGTTGCCGCACTCGCGCAAGCGATCGTACCGCGAATTCAATTGGGTGTCGGCCTTGACGAGCGCCAGATGTGCGCCGGCACTGTTCCTGAGCCGCTGTGGCCGCAATCCTTTCTGATTATGGTTAACCATTGGTGAACAGAAGAATCCGCCGTTTTCCGCCGATCTGCGGAATGTCCCGCCTTATCAGTAGTATTGCTGAGTAAGTCGTCGTGAACCTAGTCGTTTCGTGCTGCTGGTTCGTGGATTTCTGCCGGTAACGATTCATTTTTTCTTAGAAGCTTGGTTCCAAGGTGAGCCGTCGCCCCGATCAAAAAAGATTGGGAGCACGCTCGTACTCCAGTTTCACACCAGAAAGGTATGAACATGTCCGGCATTGTTCTTTCGGCCTCGGTTCGCCAGAACCTCCTCTCCCTGCAGTCGACCGCTGATTTGCTCGCTACCACGCAAAATCGCCTTGCCAACGGCAAGAAGGTCAACACCGCGCTTGATAACCCGACCAACTTCTTCACCGCCGCCTCCCTCGACAACCGCGCCAGCGACATCAGCAATCTGCTCGATGGCATCGGCAACGGCGTGCAGGTGCTGCAGGCTGCCAACACCGGCATCACCTCGCTGCAGAAGCTGGTCGATGGCGCCAAGTCGGTCGCCACCCAGGCGCTGCAGGCGACCGTCGGCTATTCCGCCAAGTCGAGCCTCAGCGTAAGCATCAACGGAGCCACTGCGGGCAACCTGCTTGGCACCGGCGCCCCGATCGACGGGTCCTTCACCGGCACCGCCGCGGTCAACAACCAGTCAGTGGTCTACTCCGCCTCGACCGGTCTCGGCACCGTCATCGCCGCTACCAACCAGAACGCCTACACCGCCGGCACCTCGACGGGCAGCGTCGCTCACGTGGACAACGCCGCCGCAGCAGCCGTCGCCGGCACGTCGCTCGACGCCGCCGCCGGTACCCACCTTGCCACGGCCACGCTGACGGCACTGTCCGGCACCTCCCTTACCGTCAATGGCAACACGATCACCTTTTCCGCTGCCGCGACGTCGACCACCACGGTCGGCAGCAACACCACGATCGGCCTCGGTGCTGGTACGACATCGACCTTCGGCGATATCCGTGCTGCCATTCAGACGGCGGCTGGCGCTGGTGTCGCCGTCACCATCGACGGTACTGGCCACCTCGCCATCAACACCGGCTTGACGACCGACGTCACCATCACCGCAGGCGCCGCGGCGACCGCGCTCGGTATCGCCACCACCAACCGCGGCGGGGGCGCGACCACCGCTGCAGTCGCCACCTCGGCGACAACGCTGGCCGGCCCTCCGGTCCCCGGCGGCTCCGATACCCTGGCCTCTGCCCTCACCACGTCGGATTACCTGATCGTCAACAACAAGACGATCACGTTCCATGCTGGCAGCGGCAACACCGGTTCGATCGCGGGCAACAATTACTCGATCGGCCTCGCCAACGGCACGCTCAACGACGTCCTGGATGCGATTCAACAGGCGGCTGTCGGCAGCACCGCGACCGTCGACGGCACCGGGCATATCAGCCTGGATACCGGTACTGCCAACGACATCAGCCTCGCCGGCTCGCTGGCCGGCACGCTTACCAAGCTCGGTCTCACCGGCACTACCAGCGTAACCCGTACCGCGGCAGCCACCCCGTCGATCAGCACGGCGACGCTGCTTTCCGGCGCGGCTTCGCCGACCAGCGACTCGCTGACCACGGCCTTTGGTGTCGGTGACACCATCACCGTGAACGGTCAGAACCTCACCTTCGTGACGTCGGGCGCCACCGGCAACAACCAGATCAATATCGGCGACACCGTCGGCAACCTGTTGACCAAGATCGACACGCTGTCCGGCAACATCGGCCCGGGCTCCACGCCCTCGACTGTCATCGGCGGCCAGATCACCCTGCACACGGGCGCCGCCAGCGACCTGACGATCTCCTCGTCGAACGGCGCTGCGCTCTCCGCGCTCGGCCTCGGCACGGGCGTCAGCCAGGCTCGCGGCGTCGGTCCGTCGCCGCTCAACGGCCTGACCCTGTCGATCGGCGCCACCGGTGGCGGCACCGTGACCAACATCACCTTCGGCGGTAGCGGTGCGGGTCATGTCAACACGCTGAACGACCTCAACGCGGAATTGGCATCGAACAATCTCCAGGCCACGCTGGCGCAGGACGGCACGTTGACCATCACCACCGCAAACGACGCGGCTTCCGCCACCATCGGCACCATCGGTGGCACCGCGGCGGCCTCCGGCCAGCTGTTCTTCGGCAAGACCGGCAGTACGCCGGTCGTCGATGCCAATGCGAGCGCCGCACGCGACAACCTGGTCAACCAGTACAACAACATCCTGAACCAGATCACGACCACGGCTCAGGATGCCTCCTTCAACGGCGTCAACCTGCTGACCGGCGACACCCTGAAGCTGACCTTCAACGAGACCGGCAAGTCCACGCTGAGCATCGGCGGCGTCAACTTCAACGCCGCAGGCCTCGGCCTGGCGAACCTGACCGCCGGCGACTTCAAGGACAACGACTCTGTCCAGAAGGTGGTCGCAGGCCTCAGCGCTGCCAGCGGCACGCTTCGCGCCCAGGCTTCGGCCTTCGGTTCGAACCTGTCGATCGTGCAGATCCGTCAGGACTTCTCGAAGAACCTGATCAACGTGCTGCAGACCGGCTCGTCCAACCTGACGCTGGCCGACACCAACGAGGAAGCGGCGAACAGCCAGGCGCTGTCGACCCGCCAGTCGATCGCGGTGTCCGCGCTGGCGCTGGCCAACCAGTCGCAGCAGAGCGTGCTGCAGCTGCTGCGCTAAGTTCGACGTCGGAACCAACGAGCAAGGCGGCGGGGGCAACCCCGCCGCTTTTTATTTGCCTGAATACCGGCCGGCCTTTGCCCGGTTCCGAACGCATTTGGTAATGCGCGATAACCATATTTAAAGGCGCGCTCTGTATGAAAGATGGGCAGTCACAAGCCCCCGCGGTTCAGCGAGCCGCTTCCCTTCGAGGTCCTGAATGTCCAATGCAGCCCAGGCGTATGCGCGTACCTCCCAGACCACGTCATCTCCCCGCGAAATCGAGGCGCAGGCGCTGCTGAAGGCTGCAAGGCAACTTCGTGATGTCCAGGACAACTGGACCGGTCCCGACAAGAATCTGCATGAAGCGCTGCTGTTCAATCGCCGCCTGTGGTCGATTTTCATGAGCGCGGCGACCAACCAGGAGAATCAGCAGCCCGTGGACGTCAGGCAGAAGATCGCCAATATCGGCGTGTTCGTGATGAACCAGACCGTGGAAATGCAGCTGAATCCGGATCCGGCCAAGTTGAAGTCGCTGATCGACATCAATTGCAATCTCGCGGCCGGCCTGTCAGGCCGCGGCTGATGGGAACGGAGCGGTCAGATGGCTGACGTCCTCAGCATCCTGTCGGCCAACTACAAGACGGTGGGAACGACCATCCCGTCGAAGACGCCGTATGTCCCGGTCGATCCCACGCTGTATCAGGGCGACTGGACCGGCAAATATGCCGACAACAAGACGTTCAAGATCTCGGTCTCGAACGTCACAGGCTTTCGCGCCAAGGTGCAATATCAGAGCGCCGGCACCAACAAATATGCCGACGTTCTGATCAAGGACAACGCGTTCCGGATCGGGGATACCAAGTTCAAGCTGACCAAGATCGGGACGGCGGAAATCAAGAACGTCATCGTCGATCCCGCGAGCGGCCAGACGCTGCTCGATACCGCCTACGCCAAGCAGTCGACCCGCTAGGACTCAGGCTCGATCGAGCCTTTCCAGCTCAACTCAAATCTTGCGGTCGGTGGCGAGCATCCGCGTCGGCACGCCCTTGCTCTGGTCGAGGCTGTTGAAATAGGCGCGGCGGCGCAGAATGGCTTCCTCGGGGAATTGCTTGACCACCTGGCTCGTTTTCTCGTCGACCACCTGATAGACGATAGACGCCGCCGCCTGATCGATCAGCACGTGATGCGATACCGAAGGGGTCACGAATCCGGAATCGGTGCGCACCCGCACGCTGGCGTCCACGACGGTGACGCTCTGCGGCGATGGCAGCTCGGTTGCGACCGCATGGTGGGCCGCTTCGCTCACGGGCGCAGCGACCGGTGTGGCAACCGGTGCCCCCACCGGTTTGATGTTGAAATCCATACTCATGGCAGCCTCCTGGCGTGCTTCGAGTCAAATCCCAACCCCTCGTCGGACGCAACTATGCCGGACACCTCTCAACGGCGAGTTAGAAAACGCGATGAATACCGCGCTGAAATCAGCGCGGCAGTTTGATGCAAATTGTCGGCAGTTCGGCCCGCTCAGAGCGAGCGGCTGACCGCCATTGGCGTGAGGTTGGCGCGTCCCGGCTGCGCGCGCTGCCCGGCCGCGGTGTAGGTATTGGGAATATTGCGGCGCTGGATCTCGGTATTGACGCCGCGCACGATGCCTTCCGACACCGCATGCGCGGTGGCGAGCACCGTGAGGTTGACCTGCAGCATGGCGCGGAAGGTGTCGTGATGGCGATGCAGCGAGGTCAGAAGCTCGGGCGCAGTTTGCTTGAGATATTTCTGGCTGGCTTTCAGATACGCGACCGCGACGCTGTAGCGGCGGGAGAGCTCGGACTTCTCCGTCTCCAGCATCATCGCCTCGCGCACCTTGCCGGCGCGCACCAACGCGGTTTCGCGCTCGATGACGGCGAGCAGCTTGCTCATCGAGTCCACCAGATTTTCGGCGATCGTGCGGGCTTCGGCGGGCGTCGAGGCGACCGGAATCGGCGCGGGCGCCTGCGGCCGTGAAGGTTGCTGGTTCATGTCGGATTCCCTGATTAGCCGGCGCGGTTGGCTTGCTGCAGAATCAACGTGCGATAGACGTCGGTGGAAATGCCGATGCCGCCGGCCTTGGCGAAGTTTTTCGCGTACTGGTCCGTCAGCATCGAGCGCCAGACGCCAGTGCTCTTGGTGTCACCGAACGGGCCTTCGCCCTTGATGCCGCTGGTCATCTGCGAGAACATCGAGTTCAGGAACATCGCCTCGAAGTCTTCCGACGAAGCCTTGGCCTTGGCTTTCGCCTGGGGCGATACCTTGGTCAGGGCTTCGGCGAGTTGAAAGTCCGGTCGGCCGTAGCGCGTCGGCATCGCGGCTTTGGCCGGATCGCTGCCGATCGTCGCGTTGATCAGGCTGCTTGCCATCACATCACCTCGATGTCGGCCTGGATCGCGCCGGCGGCCTTGATCGCCTGCAGGATGCTGATCAGGTCGCGCGGGCCGATGCCGAGGCCGTTGAGCCCGTCGACCAGCTGCTGCAGCGACACGCCGTCCTTGACCAGCGCGAATTTCTTGCCGTCCTCGGTGACCTTGACGCTCGAGTTCGGCGTCACCACGGTTCGCCCGCGCGCCAGCGGATTGGGCTGGCTGACCTGCGGGCTTTCGGAAATCGAAACGGTGAGGTTGCCCTGCGCCACCGCGACGGTGGCGACGCGGACATCGCGGCCCATCACGATGATGCCGGAGCGTTCGTCGATCACGATCTTGGCGGCGAGATCCGGTTCGACCTGCAACTGCTCGATCTCGGTCAGGA
>JAZJYY010000072.1:21583-53789 GCA_040390145.1 Pseudomonadota bacterium | reverse complement strand
GGCCGGAACGCCGCAACGCGATCTGCGCCGAGACGGCGCTGCTGCTGCAGAAGGCGTTCGTGGATTTCGAGCGCTCGCCGACCCAGAAGGCCGCGGTCCTGACCGGCGCCGGCAATGAGGCGTTTTCGGCCGGCGCCGACACCGGCAACTTTCCCGAACTGTGGCGCTGCATTCCCACCGTCGGCTTCGAGACCACCAAGCCGATCATCTCGGCGGTCGGCGGCTGGTGCATCGGCGGCGCGCTGGTGCTGTCGATGATGTGCGATCTCACGGTGGCGGCGGAAAACGCCAAGTTCTCCTATCCCGAGGCGCGGCTCGGTTTTACCGGCGGTCTGATTGCCGGCCTCGCCGCGCGGATTCCTCATAAGGTCGCGATGGAGATGCTGCTGCTGTGCCGGGTGGTCGAGCCGCAGCGCGCCTTCAATATCGGTCTCGTCAACGAGGTGGTGCCATCAGGGCAGCAGGTTCCCGTCGCGCTGAACATGGCGCGCGAAATGGCCGAATTCTCGCCGCTGGTGCTGAAGACGTTGAAGCGCTTTGTGACCGAAGGCGTGCTGGCGCAGGGGCCGTCGGAACAATCCGGCCGGGCCCAGCGCACGCTGTACGAGGTCAAGGAAAGCGAAGACGCCGCGGAGGCGACCGCGGCGGTGAAGGAAAAACGCAAGGCGGTCTACAAGGGACGCTAGGGTTTCTTGACGATGTCGCGGATCGCGCAGTTCAGGCGTTCCATGAAGTCGTCGATCCATTGATCGTTTTGCACCATGTCCTGGAGCGCCTGATCCAGCGGCTCGCGGTCCTCTGCGACGGTATCCGCCGCGGGCCAGAGCGTTGGAGGTTTGCCTTGCAGCCGGATCATGCCGCAACCTCGCCGCCGATATCGGCCTCTCTCTTTATCTGATGCTGGCACTTCCGGCAGGTAAAGGTCTGCAATTCATAGTCGTAGCCGAGGATCGGATGCGGCGCGCGCCGGCTGACGCGCATGATGTTCTTGCATTCCGGACACGTCGGTGTGTCGGAAGCTCCAAAGCGAATTGACATGTTGGCCCTCTGCGGAACCAACCTGCCGCCGCAAGTTGCGTTCCATGCAGAGGAAAACTAATCCGGGAATGCGGCCATTCGGGATATCAAGGTTAACAGGTCAGCTGCAGTCGAGAGTCAGCTGCTCGAGTTCCGCGCGTTATCCCGCCCCTACACGGCGTTCCGGCAGTCCCGGCAGACATACTTGAGCGCAAAGCACGATTACTTGGCCATCCGCCATGCGAACAGCACCGCGGCTGCGCCGAGCGCCGCGGCGACGACTGCCATTAACAGCCCGCTGCCTAGCGCCAGCAGCACCGCGATGTGAAAGCCGATGAACGCGCCCGCAATTCCCACCAGGGCGCTGGTGATGATACCGCGGCTGGATCCGGAGAATTGGCGTGCCAGCCATGACGGCCCCGCCAGCCGGTCGAACAGCAAGCCTGCGGCAATGCCGATGACGAGGATGACAAGGAAGGTGACGGCGGGATCGCGCATGCGGGTCGCCTCGATAGTTGCAGGGATCCAGCAACGTCGGTGTCGCCGGAATTCAGCGTCGAACGGCTACAGGGTGCGCCTTTCCGAAAGGGAAGTCGACGAAATCCTTTCGGGAACATCGACCGAATGGGTTCGCGGGCCTAATCCTTCAGCGCCTGCCGCTGCTTGCTCAGCGAACCGCGCCGGCTGATTTTCGCTTTCGCGATGCGCACTGCATCCGCACGGGTGGATTGTTTCCGCGAGGCTTTCTTCGGTTTCTGGCTCGTCTCGGATGTCATCGGACGAGACTGCATCAGCGTGATCGAGTCGTGCTCGATAGGCTGCACGCTCATGGGACCAGTCAAGGGGCGGTTCGGCCGGGGCATGGTGGATAACGCGCTGCGGGCGAACTGGTTCAATCTGCAGGAGATAGTCAGGGACGGCCTCCGAAGAGGGACCGCTCTGGTATCAGCCGCGCTGGCTTCAGAGCCCGCAGCCTGGCGGCGTCACCGATCGAACGGCAGGCTGGCCTGATCCTCGGACCAGTCGATGACTTCGAAAAACATTCCGCGCTTGAGCATTTCGGCTTCGAGGTCGGCGGCGTGCTTTTTCCAGTCGGGGGTCTCGCGCACGCGAAAGCGGCGTTCCTCGCCAAGCCCGGCGAGCGCATCGTCCGACGCCAGCGCGCCGCGCACGCTCTCATACATCATGGTCAGGCTGTCATTGTTGAAGGCTCGATAGTCCATGGGGTCCCCGCCCGATGAAGGCCGCTCAGCGCCCGAGCGAGGCTCGTGGCCAAGACCACCCGGGGGCTGCGCGAATGTGCGCCCGACCGGTTAATCCTGCGTTGCCGCTGCGGCGCCGGCCAGCCGGACATATCGGCCAACGGATCGCGCAAACCGCCCTGCGGGCGCGCAACTCCAGGCGGCGCCATCGGGCGAATTAGGGTTAAGAACAAGTGGAAGCCGGCCGCGCGACCAGGCCCGCCGCAGCCATGATATCAACCTCCCGTTAAGCGAACGCGTCAAAACAAAAGACTGCAGTCCGGTCCTGAATCAAGCGGAACCGGAAAGGCTCGATGAGGGAAGATCGTGGGCTCGAACAGAATACGGAAGATGATTGGCCTGGGTGCCTTGGCGGCTTTCGGAGCGGCCGAGATCGCCGTCGTCTATGGCGTTGTCGGCGCCATCATGGAATTGACCCTGGGCGTGGACGTGCCGCTGATCGGGCTGGTGGATTCGAGCGGCTAGGCGTCGTCGGGGCGTACGTAAGGGGCGCTGACTGGAGCCAGACCCAGAATCGACGGTAGAAATAGCCTCCAGGACGGGGTTACGTTCTTTCGAAACCCACCGCGTCTCCAAACGGCTGTTGATGGGTGTCGCTCCGCTCAATCCTGCGTCCCCCGGCTCACCCCGTTCTCCCCATCACATACGGCTTCAGCATCGCATACATCACGCTGTGGGTCGGGGTCGGCACGCCCAACTGCTTGCCCAGTTCAGCCACCTTGCCGCCGAGCCAGGGCAGCTCGAGCCGGTTGCCGCGCTCGAGGTCGAGCGCCATCGAGGCTTTCATGGTCGGCGGCGCTTGGCGGTTGAACTCCAGAATCTTGTCGAGCGCATCGGCCGGCAGCGCCACGCCGCGGGCGCGGGCGACGTCGATCACTTCCTGATGGGCGGCGATGAACACCGGGCGGATGTCGGGATCGTCGCGCAGTTGGCCGATCGGCTGGCGCGCCAGCGCGGTGATGCTGGCGTTGGTGGCGAGCAGGACGAACTTCATCCAGAGGTCGGTGAGAATCTGATCGCTCAGGGTGGCGTCGAAGCCGGCCTTCTGGCACAGCGCCAGAAATTCCTCGGCGCGCCGGCTGCGCTTGCCGTCGAATTCGCCGAAGATCATGCGCATGAAGGTGCCGACCTGGGTGATCACGCCGGGGGCGGTGATCGAGGCCGAGATCTGCGCCACGCCTCCCATCACGGCGTTCTTCCCGACGATGGGAATCAGCCGTTCGGGGGCGTCGATGCCGTTCTGCAGCGGGATCACGGCGGTGCCGGGACCGATCAAGGGTTTGATGCGTTCGCCGGCACTTTCGACGTCCCACAACTTGACGCAGAACAGCACGATATCGACGGGGCCGATCTCGGCGGGATCGTCGGTCGCCCTGGTCGGCACCAGATCGGTGTCGCCGCGGGGGCTCAGCACTTTCAGGCCCGCGCTCTGCATGGCGGCGAGATGAGCGCCGCGCGCGATGAACGTGACATCGGCTCCCGCCTTCGCCAGCGCGGCACCAAACCCGCCGCCGACTCCGCCGGCACCGATTACCGCGATTCGCATGAATTCCGTCTCCCTGACCAAAGTTTCCCGGATTGCCCGCAGATCGCCACGCCAAGGTGCCAATACGCACGGCAGCAATGTGTGATATCTCCGATATCCCAACCATCGCACAGTGTTCCGGAGGTGGCGAATGAACAAGTTCCTGAAATGCACCGCAGCCCTGTTCGTCCTGCTCACCGCGACCGAAGCCCTCGCGCGCGGGGCGGCCGCCAGCATCATGAACTCGCCCGGCTATCAGCGGCGCCTGCAGGAGTCCCGGGGCTATGTTCCGAATCAGTCGGGGGCGGTACTCTCGACGCGGCCGACGCGGGTTGTTCACCCGCCGAAGAGGCGTCACCGCCGTTGATGTGGCGCACGTCTGTGTCGGGATCGCAACAACTCGGCGGTTCCTGCGCGGCGAAGCGGTTTCTGCACTTACCCGCGCCCTTCACGTGAACTAGGATTGGCAGAACGGGGCTGACGTTTTTTTTCGACAATTCATTTTTTAGTCCCGGCGGGGCTGCGGGATGTGATGTTGCGTAGCCTTCCTGATTTGACGGGGGCGTGGCGGTGAGTGTCGAAAAAATGCCGGATCAACGGCTGATTCATTATTACGAAAACATCCGGCAGCAGGCCGAGGCCGACCGGGCGCACAAATTCCATTTCACCTCAGCGCCAACCATCCGGGACTATGCCGACAGGCTGCGCAACGAGATGATCCGGCGGCGCCTGCAGCATCGGCCGATCGACTGGCCGTCTTCACTGACCCGCGATCCCGGCCGGTAAGGTTGACAGGTTAGCTTAACCGCCGACTTCAATTGCGGCGCGCGCGGCGCACGCTATTTTGTGAAGCGCCGGAGATCTTTCATCCGGCGACAGGGACAACGAGGCTCGTCGCACCTCCGGTTGAGGGCGGCGGTCTGCTTTCGGAAAACCAAACATGCTGATTGAAAGCCGGGAGCGATTTCGAATTTTGGGCCTGAGCCCAAAACCGGCATGGGCCGAGGTCTGGCATCTGTGGAACGTGATCGTTCCCCGCCGATCGATCACCGGACGCCTGCTGACCGGCCAGGTCTGGCGCCGCCACGACGGCCGGCGCTGGATCTACAAGAAGTTCATCGAATACGGCAGCTGACTCTTCTCTTCCCTTCTCCCCTTGTGGGAGAAGGTGGCGCGAAGCGCAGGAAGAGGGGTCTCGAACTCCAAGCACAGTGCTCGTTGAACCAACCCCTCACCCGCTCGAATGCGCAAGCGCATTCGATCCACCCCAAGAGCGAGCTTCGCTCGTCTCGGCTCCCACAAGGGGAGAGGGGAAGAATGCCTCACACCTCCCTTGCATTGCTGAACGCAAATGAACTCACCCGTCGCGTGTTCTCGTCCAGGATCAGCGTCCGCGTGATCGGCGGCTCGGCGCGCTGGCTGCAGTTTTCGCGTTCGCAGAGCCGGCAGTTGACGCCGATCGGGGTGCCCTCGGCTTTTTCCAGGTCCATGCCGGTGGCGTAGACCAGTTTGGTGGCATGGCGGATTTCACAGCCGAGGCCGATGGCGAAGCGCGGCTGCGGCTGCGGATGCGGCGCCACCGGCCGGCGCACCATCTGCGCGATCGAGAAGTAGCGGGTGCCGTCGGGCAATTCGATCACCTGCTTGAGCAGCCGGTCCGGCGTATCGAAGGTCGAGTGCACGTTCCACAGCGGGCAGGTGCCGCCGAATTTTGAAAACGGGAACGTGCCGGAGGAGAATCGTTTCGACACGTTGCCGGCATTGTCGACGCGCAGCAGGAAGAACGGCACGCCGCGCGCATTGGGCCGCTGCAGCGTGGTCAGGCGATGACAGACTTGTTCAAAACCGGCGTTGAAGCGCTGCGCCAGCACATGGACGTCGTAGTTCAAGGCCTCCGCCGCGCCATGGAACGCCTGATAGGGCATCATGACGGCCGCCGCAAAGTAGTTCGCCAGCGTGATGCGGTACAGCCGCCGCGGCGTATCGTCGAGCGGCCCGGCGCGGTTGACGATGGCGTCAAAACTGCCGCTGCTTTCGGTAAGGCCGATCTGGAACGCGAGCTGGAAAGCGCGACCTGGGCCGTCCACCAGTTCGGAGATCAGGAGTTGCCGGCGATGCCGGTCGAACCGGCGCAGTGTCTCGCGCATGACATCGACCGGCATGATGCGGGTGACGACCGAATGCTTTTCCCGCAAGCGCGCTGCAAGGGCGGCGAACAGTTCTTCCGTCGGCACGTTCAGCTCGTCGCGCAGGGTTTCGGCGGCTTGTTCCAGTTCGGGGAAATAATTGCGGTTGGCCTCGATCAGGTCGCGGATGCGCTCGATCGGATTGGCCTCGAAGCGGGTGCCTTCGTCGCGGTCGGCCATTTGCGCCGCCACCATGGTTTCGCCGCGGCGGGCCTCGGTATAGGCGGCGTAAAGGCGCTGCAAGGAATGAGTGACGCCGGGACACAGTTCGGCGAGGTCGCGCAGTTCCTGTTTCGGCAGGTCGATCTGGCGGAACAGGGGGTCCGAAAAGATCTCGTTCAGCTCGGCGAAGAATCGATCCTCGTCGGCGGTGGCGAGGTCGCGCAAATCGAGGTCATAGGTCTCCGCCAGCCGGAGCAGCAGCTGCGCCGTCACCGGCCGCTGGTTGCGCTCGATCAGGTTGATGTAGCTCGGAGAAATCTCCAGCCCCTCGGCCATCTGGGTCTGCGACAGCCCCAATTGCTGCCGGATTCGCCGGAACCTTGGCCCGACGAACAGCTTTTTTGCGGAATCTCCGGCCATGGCGGCAGCCTTTTTTGTGACAAAAGTGACAACGTGACATCTATGACAAGTACGTATGTTACATGACATCACCATTAAATGACAAGCTATCTATACGAAATCCTCGGATTGGCGTTTAGCTCTCAGCACGTTTTGCAATGCACTGTCACGAATGTCGAAGGATCACGAACATGAACTACCAGCCACGTGGGATCAGCGACCAGGCTCTCCAGGGACCCGGCTCCTATTTGAGCGAGCTTGGAGCTGCCAAGGCGCTGCTCGAGACCCAGCCGACCTGGAACGGCGTCACCGCCGAGGCCGTGGCGCGCATGCGCCTGCAGAACCGCTTCAAGACCGGCCTGGACATCGCCCGCTACACCGCGGCGCTGATGCGCAGCGATATGGCTGCCTATGACGCCGATCCCACCAAGTACACCCAGTCGCTCGGCTGCTGGCATGGCTTCATCGCGCAGCAGAAGCTGATTTCGATCAAGAAGCATTTCGGCGGCAAGACCGATCGCCGCTATCTCTATCTGTCCGGCTGGATGATCGCGGCACTTCGCTCCGAGTTCGGCCCGCTGCCCGACCAGTCGATGCACGAGAAGACTTCCGTGCCGGCGCTGATCGAGGAACTCTACACCTTCCTGCGCCAGGCGGACTCCCGTGAACTCAACGATACCTTCCGCGCCCTCGACGCCGCCCGCAAGGCCGGCGACAAGGCGAAGGAAACGGCATTGATCGAAAAGATCGACAACTTCCAGACCCATGTCGTGCCCGTCATCGCCGACATCGATGCCGGCTTCGGCAATGCGGAAGCGACCTACCTGCTCGCCAAGAAGATGATCGAGGCAGGCGCATGCGCGCTGCAGATCGAAAACCAGGTCTCCGACGAAAAGCAGTGCGGCCATCAGGACGGCAAGGTGACCGTGCCGCACGAGGTGTTCCTGGCCAAGATCCGGGCCTGCCGCCATGCTTTCCTCGAACTGGGCGTCGAAGATGGCGTCATCGTCACTCGTACCGACTCGCTCGGTGCCGGTCTGACGCAGCAGATCGCCGTCAGCCACAAGCCCGGCGACCTCGGCGACCAGTACAACAGCTTCCTGGATTGCGAAGAGGTCGATGCCACCAAGGTCGGGAACGGCGACGTGATCATCAGCCGCGGCGGCAAGCTGCTGCGCCCGAAGCGGCTGCCCAGCAATCTCTACCAGTTCCGCGCCGGCACCGGTGAAGATCGCTGCGTGCTCGACAGCATCACCTCGCTGCAGAACGGCGCCGACCTGCTGTGGATCGAAACCGAGAAGCCGCATATCGAGCAGATCGCCAAGATGGTCGACCGCATTCGCGAGGTTATTCCGAACGCGAAGCTGGCCTACAACAACTCGCCCTCGTTCAACTGGACGCTGAATTTCCGTTGGCAGGTCTACGACGCGATGAAGGAAGCCGGCAAGGATGTCAGCAAGTACAACCGGGCCGACCTGATGAAGCCGGAATACGACGATACGCCGCTGGGCATCGAAGCCGACGAGCGCATCCGCACCTTCCAGGCCGATTCAGCCAAGCGCGCCGGCATCTTCCACCATCTGATCACGCTGCCGACCTATCACACGGCGGCGCTGTCGACGGACAATCTCGCGAAGGAGTATTTCGGCGAGCAGGGCATGCTGGGCTATGTGAAGAGTGTTCAGCGCCAGGAGATCCGTCAGGGTATCGCCTGCGCCAAGCATCAGAACATGGCCGGCTCCGATATCGGCGACGATCACAAGGAATATTTCGCCGGTGAGGCCGCTCTCAAGGCGGGCGGCGCCCACAACACGATGAACCAGTTCGGCTAACGGTAAGAACAGGAGACGATCATGACCAAAGGCAGCAATTTCTGGGTGATTGGCGGCGAGTTCGGCTCGATGAACTTCCACAAGCTCGTGGAAGGCTCGGCCCAGGTACAGGGTCCGTTCAAGACCCGCCAGGATGCCGAGGAAGCCTGGCGCACCGTCTCGGAAGAGAACCGGCACAAGGCCGGCGTGCGCTTCTCCATCGTGGAAGAGCCGGCCCGCGTCTCGGCGTAAGGCTGTCGCCGACCAGAACCAGAAGAAGACGTCCAGGGACGAGAGCGGCCCCATCCGGTAACCCCGGATGGGGCCGTTCTTGCTTCTTCTCCCTCTCCCGCGCTTGCGGGGGAGGGCCGGGGTGGGGGAGCCTCAACGTGCGCAGACGTTGAAAGAGACCCCACCCGCCGCGCCGAGCGCGTCGGCCTCCCCCGCAAGCGGGAGAGGCAAGAAAGACATAACCCCTTGGGAATAAACGGCCTTTGCTCCGAACGTGGTTACTGATAGGTTAATATGGCGAATACCTCAGGACAAAGGCGATCAAGCGGATGTCAGACGCGCAGAATACCGGGAGCCAGGCCGCCAGCAGCACGCGTCCAGTCCGTCTGCGCGATGCCCTGCGGCAGGCGCGGATCGAGGCCGCCGACCGTACCGGGGTCGTGGTCGATCTGCGCGACGCCGAAGTGGCGCGGCTCGAAATTCTCAACGACGCACTGGAACCGTTGTTCGCGCAAATCCCTGAAAAGGTCGACCTGTTCGACCGCGGCATCAGCCAGGGCGATACGCCGCGGCTGTGGATCGACGTCGTCGCCCACGTGCTGATGGGCCGCGACAAGCGCATCTACCGCTTCGTGCAGGACACCCGCTTCGGCCGCATCGTGATATCAGAGTCACACGACGTCCCCGTCATCGTCGATGCCGTCACCGACTACGTCGCCCGCCGCATGATCGAGCGCGAGCACGCGCTGGTGGCGACGCCGGCACCCGAGCCGGTGGTCATCGAGAAGAAGCGCCGCAGCGGCTTCTGGACCTTCGTGCTCGGATTCCTCGCCGGCGCGATGGCGCTGTTCGCCCTCGCGCTGTTTGCGACCTTGCGGAATCTCTAGCCGCGCCGGAGCAGCGTCGATGTCTCCGGTGATAGCAGTCGTCCTGATCGGGATCGGCGCGGTCGTGCTGGTCGCGATCATACCCCGGTGGCTGCAGCTTCGACGCGCCGAATTCATCCGAACCTATCGCTGGCCGGCAGGGCTGCTGGAGCGGCTCGAGAAGCATCGCCCGGGACTTGAACGCAAGGACAGCGCGCTGGTGTCGCGCGGCCTGCGCCAGTTCTTCATCGCCTATCTGATGAGCGGCAAGCGCTACGTCTCGATGCCGTCGCAGGTCGCCGACGATCTGTGGCACGAATTCATTCTCTACACCCGCGAATACGAAAGGTTCTGCCGCCGCGCCTTCGGTACCTTTCTGCACCATACGCCGGCGGTGGTGCTGTCGGAACATCGCAAGAGCAACGAGGGTCTGCGTCGCGTGTGGTGGTACTGCTGCAAATACGAGAATATCGACCCGGTCAATCCGACCCGGCTGCCGCTGCTGTTCGCGCTGGACTCCAAGCTGAACATTCCAAACGGATTCGTCTATCACCCGCAATGCGAAGCGCTGCGAAGAAGCGGCAGTGGCGCGGCCTATTGCGGCGGCGATTTCGCCGATGGCTCGGTCGACGGCGGCACCGCGGGCTTTGGCGATGGCGGCAGCGGCGGACACGCCGCTAGCGACGGCGGCAGCGCGGATGCAGGTGGCGGAGGCGGCGACAGCGGCGGCGGATGTGGAGGTGGCGGCTGCGGCGGAGGTGGCGGAGACTGACGCTTTGCCGCGCTATGACAGGCGTACCCGCCTTATTTCACGAACCCGCAGCGTATCGTCCACCGCTCGCACGGTCTGTTCGCATCGCCACGCGTCGGCCTCGCGTTCGATCGAAAACAGATTATAGGCCGCCGCCGGGTAGTGGCCATGGGCGATGGCGGAGGCGGACGGCACGCCGATGACAGGGATTTTTCCGCGCGGCCCCTCGATCCAGATCGTGGAATGAACGTGATCGTGGCCGTGCAGCACCAGTTCCACGCCGTGCCGCTGCAACAGCGCCAGCAGATCGGCCGAATCGGTCAGCCGCTTGTGGCGGGAATCCGAGCGGAGCGGATGATGGACCAGCAGCACGCGAAACGCCGGCTCGGCGGCGAGCCCCGCCAGCATGCGCTCCAGCGCATCGAGCTGGCTGCGCCCGAGCCATCCGGTCGCCATCAAGGGCGGCGTCGGGACAGCCGACGACGCGCTGATCAGCGCCAGCGGGCCGCGCCGGCGCAGCAAGGGAAAGGCGACATCGCCGCCGGGCGCTTCGTCGCTGCGGAGATAATCGCCCCAGGCCTCGGCAAAGCGATGCTGCGTGGCGCGAACATAGGTGTCGTGATTGCCTGGAATCACCGTGACACGATCGGCCGCGCCGACGCTTTCCAGCCAGGCCCGCGCCGGTGCAAACTCCGCGTCCAGCGCCAGATTGACGAGATCGCCGGTGACCGCGATCTGGTCAGGCGCCTGCGCCTGCAGGTCCGCTACCAGCGCGTCCAGCACCTCGCGCCGGTGGACCTTGTGGCGGTTGCGGGTCCAGTTGAGATAACCGAGCGCGCGCTTGCCGAGGAGATCGCGCAACCGCGCCGCCGGCATCGGCGGCAAATGCGGATCGGACAGATGCGCCAGGGTGAATGCCGCCATCAGCCCGGTCCGTCGCCGTGGCCGATAAGAGCATGATCGCTTTGACTTGATCCAGCGGGGGAGTTCGGCCACCTCGCCCCGCTTGCGGGGAGAGGTCGGATCACATCGCAGATGTGATCCGGGTGAGGGGGGCTATCCGCGAGTCCGAATGCGTGGAGACAGCCCCTCACCCCAACCCTCTCCCCGTGAAGAACGGGGAGAGGGAGAAGTGATCTCCGCCCTGAGCCGAACCCGTCACGCTCTGGACGAAGCCGCTGCGCGATCATCTCGTGATATCCTGTGAAGTTCCCGGAAAGTATTGGCAAGCCGGCTGTCGCGGCGCAAGGATCAAACGTGATGTCAGGTGACCTGAGAGTGCGACGGCGATGAACCTGCAGAAGCTGCGAACGTCGCTCGAGCCCGCGCTGCGGCGGGTTTTCCATCTCTATTGGCGGTTCGCGCGCGGCATGACGCTCGGGGTCCGCGCCGTGGTGCTGGACGGCGATGGCAGGGTATTTCTGGTCAAGCACAGCTATGTCTCCGGCTGGCATCTGCCGGGCGGCGGCGTTGAGGTCGGCGAAACGTTTCACGAGGCGCTGCGCCGCGAACTGGCGGAGGAGGGGCGGATCGAACTGGCAGGCGAGCCGCCGCTGCACGGCCTGTTCCTCAACAGCCATGTCTCCCGCCGCGACCACGTCGCGGTCTATGTGGTCCGGCAATTCAGCCAGGACCGGCTGCCCGAGGCCAACCACGAGATCGTCGAATGCGGTTTCTTCGACGCCGCGACCTTGCCGGAGGACACGACCCGGGGCACCCGGCTGCGGATCGCGGAAGTGCTCGAGGGCCGGGAGCGGACCGCGACGTGGCGTTAGCGGACGGCAACCGGTAAAAGTGGGCACGACCTCGTGGCAAACCTGATTCGGCAGACAGAGCGGCGATGATCACCCCGACGATGCGGATTGCGGTCCTGGTGCCGTGCTTCAACGAGGAAGCCGCGGTCGCAACCGTGATCACAGATTTTCGCAAGAGCCTGCCCTCGGCCGAGATCTTCGTCTACGACAACAATTCGTCGGACCGGACCATAGCGGTGGCGCGAGCGGCGGGCGCCGAGGTGCGCAGCGAGCGCCGCCAGGGCAAGGGCCATGTGGTGCGGCGGATGTTCGCCGACGTCGATGCCGATATCTACGTGCTGGTCGATGGCGACGCGACCTACGACGCCGCCAGCGCGCCGCGCATGATCGACATGCTGCTGTCGGATCATCTCGACATGGTGGTGGGGTTTCGTGTCGACCAGGCCGTGGCCGCCTACCGGCCCGGCCATCGCACCGGGAACTGGATGCTGACCAGCTTCCTCTCCACGGTGTTCGGCCAGGCCTTCAAGGATATTCTTTCCGGCTATCGCGTGTTCTCGCGCCGCTTCGTCAAATCCTTCCCGGTGCTGTCCGACGGCTTCGAGATCGAGACCGAACTCAGCGTGCACGCGCTCGAGCTGGCGCTGCCGGTCGCCGAGATCGAGACGCCCTATTACGCCCGGCCTGAAGGGTCGTTCAGCAAGCTGAACACCTGGCGCGACGGATTTCGCATCCTCGGTACCATCCTGAAACTCTATCGCTCGGAAAAGCCGCTGCGCTTCTTCACCGCCATCGGCATCTTCCTGACGCTGGTTTCGATCGGCCTCGCGATCCCCGTCATCGTCACCTATCTCGAGGAAGGCCTCGTGCCGCGGCTGCCGACCGCCGTGCTGTCGATGGGCCTGATGATCCTGGCGGTGCTGTCGGTATCCTCCGGGCTCGTGCTCGACACGGTGACGCGCGGACGGCGCGAGATGAAGCTGCTGGCCTATTTGTCCCAGGGACCCGTCAACAGGAACTGATGCGGCCTTAATTAAGGTGGGATGGCGATGGACCGCGCGTCCACCAGATGCTATCCCGCGCCCCAGCATGAACGACCTGTCACTGACGATATTGGCCGAGACCCCCGGCGACGCGCTGCCGATCGAACGCCTGCACCAGCGCACCTTCGGGCCCGGCCGTTTCGCGCTGAGCGCCTACCGGCTGCGCGAGCATGTCGATCACCTGCTCGACCTGTCGTTCACCGCCCGCATCGGCACCCTGCTGGTCGGCTCCGTCAGGCAATTGCCGATCTGCGTCGGCGACACCAGGGCATTGCTGCTGGGGCCGCTGACGGTCGAACCGCCGTTTCGCAGCCGCGGCGTCGGCCGCGCGCTGCTGGATCGCGCGCTGAAGGACGCCAGGGCCAAGGGGCATCGCCTCGTGCTGCTGGTCGGTGACCAGGCCTATTACAGCCGCGTCGGCTTCAAGCCGGTCCCAAAGGGACTGCTGACCATGCCCGGCCCGGTGAATTACGACCGGCTTCTGGTTGCCGAACTCGTCGAAGGCGCATTCACCGATGTCTCCGGCGCGATCCGCCCGGACTGGAGTCTGGCGAAGTAAGTTCTCACCTCGCCCCGCTTGCGGGGAGAGGTCGGCGCGCAGCGCCGGGTGAGGGGGACTCTCTGCGAGTCAGGGGCGCGTTGAGAGAGCCCCTCACCCCGACCCTCTCCCCGTGAAGAACGGGGAGAGGGAGATTCACCGGTCAGAACTTCAAGTTCGCAAACGCCCGCACCCCGATGCCCGGCAGCAGGACCTCGTCCTTGTTGTAGGACACGGAATTGCGGATGTTCTCGTTCAGCAGATTGTTGCCGACGAGGCCGACCATCATCTCGCGGGCGCCGAACCAGCTTGCGTCGAGTTTGGTCTTGTAGCTGATTTCGGCCTTCAGCAGATTGTAGCCCGCGGTCGGCGTTTCCCCGATCACGGCGATGTGGTTCTGCGCGAAGGCATGCAGATAGTTGATCCGCGCCAGCCAGCTCGCATCGCGCCAGAACACGCCGGCGCCGGCGCGCACCGGCGGAATTCTCGGAACGTTGCTGCCGTCGGCGAAGGTGGCGCGGACGACGTCGAACTGGCTTTCGACGCCCCAGATGCCGCCGTGGAATTGGCCGACATCGAGCTGGCTCTGGAATTCGGCGCCGCGGAAGGTGGCATCGCGCTGCGAATAGATCGCCTGGTTGAGCTCGAGCGGAGCAGCCGGATCCGCCGGGCCGACGCAGGCGACGTCTTCGCAGGTGTTGCCGGTCAGGCGCCGGAAGATGAAGCCGTTGAACTTCGTGTAGTAGGCGGTCGCCTCGAAGCGCAGCGGTCCCGTCGCCCGCCGTAACCCGATTTCGACGGACTTGGCGGTCTCGATGCCGAGGTTGGGATTGCCGATGTCGAAGGTGACGGTCGCTTCGTGGGGACCGCGCGAAAACAACTCGGCGGGCTTCGGCGCGCGCTCGACATACTGGCCGGTGATGCTGGCAACGAGGCCCCATGGCAGATCCTGGATCAGGCCGACGCTGGCGCTTTTCGGCGTGAAGTGCAGGTTGCGCGCCGTCGGCGGGCCGATATCGCCGGGATTTGCGCCCAGGTCGAACAATTCGGGGATCAATGGAGGCGTTGTTCCGGTCAGATCGACGCGCTCGACGCGACCCGCGACCTGCGCCTTGGTCGTCTCGGTGAATCTCAATTCGTTGAACGCGTAGCCGGCGACCTTGGTGTTCTTGTTGGGATCGAACAGGCCGTTGAGCGGGGACCCGGGATCGTCGGGGCTCGATGCGGTCAATTTCTGGTGGCTGGCCTGCAGACCCAATGCGGTCGTCACCGTCGCAAAGCGCGCATTGAACGGCATCAACTGGACCTCGACGCGGCCTTCGTGCTCCTTGTTGGTGAAGGTCTGCCGCACGCCCAACGTCGCGGGATCGGCGGCATCCGCGAGAGCGACCTCGTTGTGCTTGTAATCGGTGGTGCCTGCCCAGAACCGGATCGCCTCGATCGCCGCGGCATCGGGCCGATATTCGCCCTTTGCGGTGATCTTGGTCTGGCGCGCATCGATGCGCGAGTTGTGGTCGGAGGCTTCGATGCCGGGAATATGATACAACGCATCGTTCTGCGTGATCGCGGCGCCGAAGAAGCCGCCATCGAAAATATAGGAGCCGCCGATCGACCCGCCGGTGGCCTGCGCGGCCGAATTGGGCTGGCGGCCATTGACCGGCCGGGTCTGGTCGAACAGATACGGGTAACCCGGGATGTTGTAATCGCTGCTCTTGCGGCCATAGGCGTCGGCATGCACGGCGAAATTGCCGGCGCCGGCATCGAGCAGGATGGCGCCTTCGACACCGCGATCGACCGAGCTGACCGCGGTTCGCGTTTCCACGGTGACGCAGGACGGCGACGCCACATTGGCGAGCGGCGCCTTGAGGGTTTCCTTGGCGGGGAGGCCATAGGTCTGGAACGGTGCCGCCGCGCAGGAGGGCGGGGCATCGGGAATCCGGTTGTTGGTCGCGCTGACGACACCGCCGATCGCGGTCGATCCATAGCGCAAGGTCGCGGGTCCGCGGATCACCTCGATCTGGTTGGTCGAAAGCGGATCGATCGGGACGAAATGGTCTTCGCCGAGATCCGAAGCGCCGTTGCTGCCGATGCCGTTTTCGACGATGCCGACGCGATTGACGTCGAGACCCCGGATGATCGGACGGGTCGAGGCGCCGGGCGCATAGCTGGAACTGGTAATGCCTGGCTTGGAGAACAGGAGATCTCCCAGCGTGCCGCCGCCCGTGCGGCGGATCTCCTCGTTTGGCACCACCGTGACCGTGGCGAACTGATCGGTGACGATGGGCAATACGCCTTGCTGAGGCGCTGCCGCGGCCGGCGCAGGTTGCGGCGGTGCAGCGGCTTCACGATTGCGCCCTGGAACGGCACGCGACACGCGCACCGGCGCTCGCACGGGCCTGACGCTCCGCCGCACGATCGGGCTCGGCGCAGTCACCGTGATTTCCGGCAGCTGCGTAGTGGGCTGTGCTGCGTCCTGCGCCATGGCGCCGCCACCCATCGTGCATAGCAGTAGCCAGCTTGCTCCACCGAGGTGGAATGCCCGTCTTGTTGGGAATGTCATTATCCTGATCCTGATAGCCGTCGATGTCAGACGGTTCGATTTCGATTTATCCCGGCAGAATCGGCCGCAGACGACGCGGCGATCCCTTGCGGGGCATCAAGCCATCGATGTCAGGAGGCGGGGGGCGCGCGAGGCTGGAACGCGACGCTGACCGGGTTCAGATCGACGAACGCGGCGTCGGTGACGAGGTATAAAAATGCTTCGGCTTGCGGCAGCCGCAATAGCGGCGGTGTTGCGAACAATACCGTGCCCGCCATCGCGATGACGGCGCAGATGGCGCAATCCTCGCCCGGGTGTCGGTCGGAGTCATGGTGGGAATCTGGCAGCGCGGCAGACGGAGCGGCGACGTCGGGCGTGACGGCGATGTCGGATGGGGCGGCGACCGATTGAACGGCCAGCGCCGCCGCCTGCGCCGCACCGGCGTGGAAATGCCCGAACGACAGCCCGAACTGCAGCGCGAGCGCCACCAGCGCCAGCCGCGAGCCGTGTTTGATGTTAGAGCGAAACCACTTCATGCCGACAGGCGCCCCACATCGAACGGCCGGGGCATCCCGGAACGGCTCGATGTTATAATATAACAGCAGCCATCAGGTGACGGGTCAACGGTAGTCGGTATACATCCCGGCACAATCCCGGAGACGTGTGTGATTTGCGCAACGCCACACGGACGGCGATGGAGAGTTCTGCACACGCGAGTCTCCGGGGCCAAAGCCCGCGCGATGGGTACAGGGGCGCGTGCTCAGGTTGCAGGAGCATGCGAGCAGGCCTCATCGCTCCGGCCTGCTGTTCGCGACGCCGTTTTTCCGATTGACAGAACGCTCAGCAACGGATGTAATGTTATAACATAACAGTCGGAACCTCTCATGCCCAAGCCTCCCCGATTGGGCCTCCGCACCCTCAAAAGGCTCTTTGATCTCGATGCGCAAACTCCCCGTCACGGTCTTGTCCGGCTTCCTCGGGGCTGGGAAGACAACTTTACTGAACCACGTGCTGAACAACCGTCACGGCCTGAGGGTGGCGGTGATCGTGAACGACATGAGCGAGGTCAACATCGACGCCGACCTCGTCCGCGATGGCGGTGCGAATCTGTCGCGGACTGACGAGAAACTGGTCGAGATGACCAACGGCTGCATTTGCTGCACGCTGCGCGACGATCTGCTGAAGGAAGTCAGGGCGCTCGCCGAGAGCGACCGGTTCGATTATCTCCTGATCGAATCGACCGGCATTTCGGAGCCGCTTCCTGTCGCCGCGACGTTCGATTTCCGCAACGAGGACGGCGACAGTCTTTCCGACGTCGCGGTGCTCGATACCATGGTGACGGTGGTCGATGCCGTAAACCTGCTGCGGGATTATTCCTCGACCGACTTCATCAGGGATCGCGGCGAATCGCTCGGCGCCGACGACAAGCGCACCATGGTGGATCTGCTGGTGGAGCAGATCGAATTCGCCGACGTGGTGGTGCTCAACAAGATCGACGATGCTTCCAAAGCCCAGCTGGAAGCCGCCCGGAAAATCATCCGGGCGCTGAACCCCGGCGCCGATATCGTCGAGACCAGTTTCGCCAACGCGCCTTTCGACCGGATACTCAACACCGGCCGGTTCGATTTCGAGAAGGCGCAGCAGCATCCGCTCTGGTTCAAGGAATTGTACGGCTTTGCCGATCACACGCCGGAGACCGAGCAATACGGCGTCAGCAATTTCGTCTATCGCGCGCGCCGGCCGTTCGACCCCGCGAAATTCCACCGGTTCCTGAAGGAGACATGGGCCGGCGTCATCAGGGCCAAAGGCCATTTCTGGATCGCCACGCGTCCGCAATGGCTGGGTGAACTCAGTCAGGCGGGCGCGATCGTCCGGACCGAAGGTTTGGGATTCTGGTGGGCCAACGTGCCCGCCGACCGCTGGCCGGACGATCCGTTCTGGCGGCAATCGCTCAAGAAGAACTGGAACGAACTCTACGGCGACCGGCGACAGGAGATCGTCTTCATCGGCACCGACATGGATCAGGAAGCGATCAAGGCGCGCCTCGACGCTTGCCTCGTCGAAGGGAAGCCGGGAATGCAGATCGAGGAATGGTCCAGGCTGGCCGATCCGTTCCCGAGATGGCGCCGCGCCGACGAGGCTGCGTAGGGATTCCGGCGGATACCGATCGTCAAAAGCGCGCCTAGTTCAGCGCCCCTCGCGCAGCCACGTCGCGGCGAATGCGCCGAGCAGTAGCAGCAGGCCGATCAGGCCGGAGAAGATTGGCAGCACGCCGACGCCGCGCACCACGCTGGCATCGCGCATCTTGACGCCCATCCAGCCGTCGCCACGGAAGATGCCCGATGCGCGCACCGGCACGATGCGCGGAACCTCGAAGCTGGAGCCGTCCACCAGCCGCCTTGCATCGCCGCCGGTGGTCTGCGCCAGCGGCTTGAGCATGTCGGTGGTGGAGGTGACCTCGGAAAATTCCTTGGGGTTGGTCGGGCCGACATTGATCAGCGCCTTCAGCGTACCGTCGGTGGCCTGCCACAGGCCGAGCTCGCTGGCCGGGAGCGTCGAGCGCCAGCTGCCGGGTTCGCTGCTGCTCAGCGTCAGCTCGCGGGTGGCGCCGGAGGGCGAAGTCACCGTCACGGGCGGGACGCTGTCGGCCATGGTCTGGCGCAGCACCACGAGATCCTTGCCGCTGATCTGAAGCCGCAGCGCTTCCTCGTCCAGGTCAGGCTGCTTCATCAGCCAATGCGACATGCGCCGCAGCAGGTCGAGATGCGGCCCGCCGCCCTCATAGCCGCGCGCCCACAGCCAGATATGGTCCGACAGCAGCAGCGCGACGCGGCCCTCGCCGACACGCGACAGCAGCAACAGCGGCTTGCCGTCGGCGCCGGTCATGACGGGCGGGGTGGTGGCATTGCGGGTCTCGACGGTGCGGAAGAACCGACTCCAGCGCGGCGGCTCGCTGCCGGCGCCTTCCAGCCCGCGCGTCACCGGATGGCGTTTGCCGGCGTCGCTCAAATGCGCGTAGTAGGGTTTCTCGGTGACCCCGACCGGCTCTGCCGGCAGCACCGAATCCAGCGGCGTGCGCCAGATGCTGGTGGTCGACGCATAATCGGGCCCCGCCGACACCAGCACCGCGCCGCCGGCGCGCACGTAACGCGCCATGTTGTCGAAATACGGGATCGGCAGCACGCCCTGGCGGGCGTAGCGGTCGAAGATGATCAGCTGGAATTCGTTGATCTTCTGCTGGAACAGTTCGCGGGTCGGAAACGCGATCAGGCTGAGCTCGTTGATCGGCGTGCCGTCCTGCTTTTCCGGCGGGCGCAGAATCGTGAAATGCACGAGGTCGACGCTGGCATCGGATTTCAAGAGGTTGCGCCAGGTGCGCTCGCCCGAATGCGGCTCGCCGGAGACCAGCAGCACGCGCAATTTGTCACGCACGCCGTCGATCGCCACCACCGCGCGGTTATTGACCAGCGTCAGTTCATTCTGCAGCGGCGAAGCCTCGATCTCGATGATGTTGGGCCCGGCATGCTTGATGTCGACATCGATATTGACGGTCTGGCCGCTCGCCACGGTGCGTTCGTTGATGGTCTCGCCGTCGCGGCGCACCACGATCCTGGCGCGCTCGCCGCTGATGCCCTGGTCGTCGAGCCGGTAGGTGATGGTCTGTGCCTGTCCGACGATGCCGAAGCGGGGCGCTGCAGCAATCGCGATGCGACGGTCGCGTTCGTCCTTGCGCCCGGTGATCAGGGCATGCACCGGGGCCTGGAATCCCACCGCGGCGGCATTGGCGGGAATGTCATGCACCCGGCCGTCGGTGATCAGAAAGGCGCCGGCGACGCGATCGACCGGAACGTCCGACAGCGCCGACGCCAGCGCGCCGAACAGCTTGGTGCCGTCGGTTTCGCCGTCGGCTTGCCCTGCCTCGACGACGCGAACCTCGACGCCCTTGATCTTCTTCAGGCTGTCGACCAGCGCCTCGCGCGCCCTGTCGGTTTCGCGGGTGCGCTCGCCGAAATTCTGGCTCGGGCTCTTGTCGATCACGACGGCGGCGACCGACGACAGCGGCTCGCGGTCCTCGCGGGTAAACGACGGATTGGCCAGCGCCAGCAGGATCAGCGCCAGCGCGGCGACGCGCACCGCGGCGCCGCGGGCGCGGGCGAGCAACAGCAGCACCGCGATCAATGCGATGGCGGCCAGCGCGATCCAGAGCACCAGCGAGGGCACGAGAGGGGTGAAGGCGATACCGTACTGCATTTATGTATCCAGCAAAGTTGCCGTCATCCTGAGGTGCGCGTCGCCCTTGCGACGCGCCTCGAAGGATGGCTGCTTGCACATATCGTTGATGCCATCCTTCGAGGCTCGCCCAGCGGTGCAAACGCACCGCGTGGCTCGCACCTCAGGATGACGGCGGCGCTCGGCGGTGCTCATTGCCCGAGCCGTTCGATCAGCGCCGGCGCGTGCACCTGGTCGGCCTTGTAGTTGCCGGTCAGCGTGTACATCACGATGTTGACGCCGGCGCGGAAGGCGAATTCGCGCTGCCGCGGTTCGCCCGGCGTCAGCGGCAGCATCGGCTGGCCGTCCGGCCGCAACGCCCAGGCGCCGGCCAGGTCGTTCGAGGTGATGATGATCGGCGAGACGCCGTCGCCGCCGCGGGCCGGCCGCGAGGCGGCCTCGTCGTCTTCGTCGCGCGGCAGGGTTTCCACCCAGGTCTGGCCCGCCGTGAAGCGGCCGGGGAAATCGCGCAGCAGGTAGAAGGTCTTGGTCAGCACGTGCTCGCGCGGCACCGGCTCGAGTTCGGGAACGTCAAGCGCGGAGAGAATGCCGCGCAGCGCCAGCATGCCGGGCGTCTGCGATGCGCCACTGGCGCCGGGTGGCGCCTCGATGGCGTCGCGGGTGTCGAACAGCACGGTGCCGCCCTGCTTCATATAGGCGTCGATGCGGTTGATGGCGTCCTGCGTCGGCTTCGCCGCCCCCGGCACGACCGGCCAGTAGATCAGCGGGAAGAACGCCAACTCGTCGCGCGCCGGATCGATGCCGACGGGATCGCCGGCTTCCAGCGCGGTGCGCTGCGCCAGAAACAGGGTCAACCCTGATAGCCCCGCCTTGACGATGGAGTCGACGTCGGCATTGCCGGTGACGACATAGGCCAGCCGGGTCTGCGAGACCGATTTGATGGCGAACTCGTCCGGCGTATCGGCGCGCGCCGGCCATGACGTCGCCATGGTCGTCGCTGCGATCGTGGACAGCGCCAATGCGAAAGCCAGGGCGGCCGGCACCGCGCGCCGCCGCAACAGCGCGGCGATTCCGGCGCCGAGCAATGCGACGATCACGGCGTCGATCAGGAACAGCGCCAGCGACGACGCCAGCAGAATCCCCCTGAGGTCGCGCGGTTCGGCATTGGTGTAGCTGGCGCGCCGCGCGCGCAGCGAAGCAGTGTCGAGCGGCGCGATGCGGTCGGCGGCCGCCAGCGCGTTGACCGCGAGCGGGCCGTCGGCCGGGCCATAGAAACCGGGCGGATGATCCGGTGTCGCGCGGTCCCGGAAGTCGGCGGGCAGCGGTTTCGCCGTCGAGGGCGGTGGTCCGAATGCGCCGAAGCCATCGAGCGTGCGCAGCGGCGCCACGGTCTCGACGCCGGTTTCGCCCGCGACGCCGGCGCCCGGCGTGGAGGTGTAGCCGGAGGAATCGACGATCCTGCGCAGCATCTCGACGAAGCTGCCGGACATCGGCAGGTCGGACCAGCGCATGTCGGCGCTGACATGGAACAGGCTGACCACGCCCTTGCCGCGATGCTCGCCCGTCACCAGCGGCGTGCCGTCTTCCAGCGAGGCCCAGCTCCGGGTCGCCAGCGCGGCATTGGGTTCGGCGAGCACCTGCCGGGTGACGGTAATATCCTTCGGCACCACGAGGCCCGCGAACGGCCCGTCGGCCGCGAATGCGGCGAGATGCTGCGGCTTTTCCCAGGTCAGGCTGCCGCCGAGGCTGCGTCCGCCGCGGCGCAGCTTGACCGGCACCAGATCGTCGTCGGCCTGCGCCAGCCGCGGGCCGGCGAACCGCACCAGCACGCCGCCTTGCTCGATCCATGCGTTGATGCGCTCGCGAATTTCGGGCGACAGCGTGCCGACATCCGCCAGCACGATCATCGGCAGCTTCTGGTCGAGAAACTGCGCGATGGCCTGCTGCGGCGCGCCGCGATCGCCGAGCCGGACGTCGGCAAACGGCGCCAGCGCACGGGTCAGATAGAAGGTCGAGGCCAGCAGCGGCTGCGCGGTATCGCTGGTCGATCCCGAGACGATGCCGATGGCGCGGCGGCGCCAGCGCTTGTCGAGCAGTTGCACCGCGCCGGCGGATCGCTCGCCGGCCACTTCGAGCCGGGAAATGTCGTTGCGCAATTCGACCGGAAGATCGAACGACGCTTCGGTCTCGCGATCCCCAGGCGCGAAACTGTAGCGCGCCTCGCCGATCGGCGACCCCTTGAGGTCGATCGCGCGCACCACGCCGGCCGCGACGCCGCCGCCGGCGCGCAGCACCTTCACCGTCATCTTGGCGGCGGCATTTTCCGCCGCGGCCAGCGCGAGCGGGGGTGCGGTGCCGCCTTCATAGAGCGTCAAGCTGCGATCTCCGATGGTCTTGCCGAGGGCTTCGATGAACTCCGGTCCGCGCCCGGTATCGACGCCATCCGACAGCCAGGCGATCTCGGCGTCGCCGGTGGCTTTCAGGAAACGCTCCAGCGCCGGCAGGGTTTCCACCCGCTCGATCGAATAGGGTTTGGGTGTGAGCTGGCGCAGCGCCACCCGCGCCGTGCCCGCCGGCATCAGGGTGATGTCGCGCGCGGGCTCCGACAGCGGCACCAGGGTAACGCCGCGCCGGTCGTTGTCGGCGTTCGCGATCAGTTCGTCCGCCGCCTTGATCCGGGAGTCCCAGCTCGCCGCCGCACTCCAGCCGTCGTCGAGCAGGATCACCAGCGGCGCGCTGGAGCCGGCGAGGCCGGTTTGCGGATTCCAGATCGGCCCGGCCGCCGCCAGGATCACCAGTGCTGCGGCGGCGAGCCGCAACAGGGTCAGCCACCATGGCGTGCGCGAGGGGGTTTCCTCCTTGGGCGCGATGTCGAACAACAGCCGTGTCGGCGGAAACTCGATGCGCCGCGGCCGCGGCGGCATCACCCGGAGCAGCCACCACAGCACCGGCAGGCTCAATAGCCCCAGCAGCAGGAAGGGTTGGGCGAAAGCGAGGGGAAATCCGGCGATCATGCCCGCCGCCCCACTTTGACGGTGGCGCCGCGCGCGCTGCCCTTGCTCACCATCATGCCCGAATGCAGGAACAGCAGCAGTTCGGCGGCCGAGCGGCTGGTGGTGTGGGTCGAGAACAGCCAGTCCAGCTTGTTGGTCTCGGCGCGAATCTGGTCGCGATGCAGCGCCACCCGCGTCACGTAGTCATCGGCCCATTTTTCGGCGCGGCCGGCGGTGATGACGGTGCCGCTCTCCGGTTCGATGAATTCGACCCTGCCCGAATAGGGAAAAGTTTCCTCGGCGGGATCGACGATCTGGATCAGCGTGCCGTGCGCGCCGGAGGCCGACAGGCCCGCCAGCATGGTCCGGATTTCCGGCAGCGGCGACCAGAAGTCCGCCAGCACCACGATTTCGGCCAGCGCCGCCGGCACGAAGGACGGCGGCAGGCTGAGCCGCGCCGCGTTGTCGTGCAGCATCACCTGCGCCATCTTGTCGATCACGCTGCGGCTCGCGGTCGGGTTCATCAGGCCGGGAATGCCGACCCGTTCGCCGCCCGCGACCAGCAGTTCGGCGAGTGCGAAGGTGACGATCAGCCCGCGTTCCAGCTTGGAGTCGCGCGCCTGCTTCGAGGCGAACGCCATCGACGGCGAGCGGTCCGGCCACAGCCATACCGTATGCGAGGCTTCCCACTCCTGCTCGCGGACATAGAGATGATCGTCGCGCGCCGAGCGCCGCCAGTCGACATTCTGCGACGGCTCGCCCGAAACGAAGCGGCGGTACTGCCAGAAACTTTCGCCGGCGCCGGCGCGGCGCCGTCCATGCAGGCCGTGGATCACATTGGCGGCGATGCGGCGGGCTTCGAGCACGAGCCGGGGCAGCGAGGCGGCGAGCGAACGGCTTTCGCCGTCGGCCCGTCGGATCGCTGTGATCTCTCTCGGCGCGTGCCCGGTGTCCGCGGCCATCAACCGATCCGCGTCTTCAATTGCCTGATGACGTCGGGGATGGTGCGGCCTTCGGCGCGGGCGGAGAAGGTCAGCGCCATGCGGTGCTTGAGAATGGGTTCCGCCAGATCGAGCACGTCGTCGATCGAGGGCGCGAGGCGGCCGTCGAGCAACGCGCGGGCGCGCACCGCGAGCATCAGCGACTGGCTGGCGCGGGGACCCGGCCCCCAGGCGATCAGCTTGCCGGTTTCGCCGCTTTCTTCGCCCGGGCGCGCCGAGCGCACCAGCGACAGGATCGCCTCCACCACGGAGTCGCCGACCGGCAGCCGGCGCACCAGCCGCTGCGCCGTGATCAGGATTTCCGAACTCATCGCTGCCTTGGCCAGCGTCTCGTCGGCGCCGGTGGTTTCGAACAGGATGCGCCGTTCGGCGTCGCGATCCGGATAGTCGACGTCGATCTCCATCAGGAAGCGGTCGAGCTGCGCCTCCGGCAGCGGGTAGGTGCCTTCCTGCTCCAGCGGGTTCTGCGTCGCCAGCACGTGGAAGGGTTTCGGCAGATCGTGGCGCGCCCCGGCCACCGTGATGTGCTGCTCCTGCATGGCCTGCAGCAGCGCGGACTGGGTGCGCGGGCTGGCGCGGTTGATTTCATCGGCCATCAGCAGCTGCGCGAACACCGGTCCGGCGAGAAAGCGGAACGAACGCTTGCCGGTAGCGCTCTCGTCCAGCACTTCGGCGCCGAGAATGTCTGAAGGCATCAGATCGGGCGTGAACTGGATACGCTTGGCGTCGAGCCCGAGCGTGGTGCCCAGGGTTTCCACCAGCTTGGTCTTGGCGAGGCCGGGCACGCCGATCAGCAGCGCGTGACCGCCGGACAGGATCGTCACCAGGGTGTTTTCGATCACCCGGTCCTGGCCGAAGATCACGGTGGAGATCGCATTTTTCGCGGTGCGAATCTGTCCGACGACCTCCTCGGCCGCGCGGACGATTCCATCGTCGATCTTTTCGACATTGTCTGCGCCGGCCATCTCGTTCTCCTCAGGTCCAAATCTTCGAGCCACGTCTCAAGATCATCCGGCCCGCGGCGCCGCTTGCGCCATCAAACCAGCGACCCCATGCTAAACTTACGCGAAGGCCATGTATTCGTTGAATTAAACTATCCCCACCTTATCGGCGTTTCGGGGTATGAACGGCATCACGATGTAGCGACCTGAGCGGTAGTCTATCCGGGCCTTGCGCTCAGGACATGTACCGGAAGGTGCATCTATCGTGCCAAATCGAGGCGTGAGAGTCAGAGCAAACAATGGCGAAGCAAGGGCAAACCGGCAACCAGGGCCTCGAAGGCCTCACCGCTGCAGCTACCAGCGCAGCGAAAAGCAGCCCTGCCGCCAAGGGGCTGCCGCCGGTGCATCTGTGGAACCCGCCGTTCTGCGGCGATCTCGACATGCGAATCGCCTCTGATGGTACGTGGTTCTACCTGGGCACGCCGATCGGACGGCCGGCGCTGGTCCGGCTGTTTTCGACGATCCTGAAGCGCGAGGACGGCAAGCACTTTCTCGTGACCCCGGTGGAAAAGGTCGGCATCCGTGTCGACGATGCGCCGTTTCTGGCGGTGGAGATGACCAGGGAAACCGATGAGCGCGGCCGGCTGCTGCGCTTCCGCACCAATGTCGACGACTGGGTGCCGTGCGATTCCGCCCACCGGTTGCGATTCGAGCCCGCCGCCGACGGCGGCCTGAAGCCCTACCTGCATGTCCGCGCCGATCTGTGGGCGAAGGTGACGCGGGCGCTTTACTACGATCTGGTTGACATGGGTGAGGAGCGGGTGGTCGATGGTATCACCATGTTCGGGATCGAATCCGGCGGCGAATTCTTTGCGATGGCCGATGCGGAGCAGGTGAGGGGCGCACTTTGAACGAGCCGATGCTGAAGGCGGATCCGGCTGCGATCAACTCCAGGGAGTTTTTCGATCGAAGCCGGGCGCGGCTGGGCTTCGACGTGCCGCCCGGCCTGATCGATCCCAACATCATCCCGAAGAGCGGCGATCAGGGCAACGACCGCATGCTGGAGATCATCGCGCGCGAGCAGCCGGTGCGGCCCGCCGCGGTGCTGATCCCGGTGGTTGACCATCCACAGCCGACCGTGCTGCTGACGCAGCGTTCAGCGCATCTCAACGACCATGCCGGCCAGATTGCCTTTCCCGGCGGCAAGATCGACGTGACCGACGCGTCGCCGCTCGACGCGGCGCTGCGCGAGGCCGAGGAGGAGATCGGACTCGATCGGCAATTCGTCGATCCGCTCGGCTATCTCGATCTCTACGCGACCGGTTTCGGATTTCGCATCCTGCCGACGGTGGCGCGGGTAAAACCCGGCTTCAAGCTGACCATCAATCGAGGCGAAGTCGATGACGCCTTCGAGGTGCCGCTGGCGTTCCTGATGGACCCGGCCAACCACCAGCTGCACAGCAAGGAATTCCGCGGCATGGAGCGGTCGTATTACGCCATGCCGTTTGCCGAACGTTATATCTGGGGCGCCACCGCGGGCATCCTGCGCGTGCTCTACGAACGGATATGCCTGCGATGATCCGTCCGGTTCTGACCGAAGTCGCAATTTTCCTGATCCCGTTCGCGCTCTATGCGGCGTTCCTGCTCGCGACGCGCTCCGGCCTGCTGGTGCAATCGTCATGGCCGATGCATGTCATCGCCAAGCTGGCGATCGGCGCGCTGCTGCTGGTGGTCGTCACTTTCCTGCTGCTGGCGGAGTTTGGCGGTGCGCCGCCGGATTCGACCTACGTTCCGGCCCATATCGAGAATGGCAGACTCGTTCCCGGAGTTGAAAAATGAGCTCGCCGCGCGTTTTGTCCGACGCGCCCTGGCTCCAATCCGGTCCGACCGCCCGCGTGCTGGAATTGCTCAACGGCGGCGGCGAGGAGGCGCGCGTGGTCGGCGGCGCGGTCCGCAACGCGCTGCTGAAGATTCCGATCGCCGATATCGACATCGCCACCACCGCGCTGCCTGCCGAGGTAATTCGCCGCGCCAGGGCCGCCGGCATCAAGAGCGTGCCGACCGGCATCGAGCACGGCACCGTGACCCTGGTGATCGACGCCCATCCGTTCGAAGTCACCACCTTGCGCGAGGATACCGAGACGTTCGGCCGCAAGGCGACCGTCGCGTTCGGCCGCGACTGGGTCCGCGACGCCGAGCGGCGCGATTTCACCATCAACGGCCTGTCGGTCGATGCCGCCGGCCTCGTGCATGACCATGTCGGCGGGTGGGACGATATCATCGCGCGACGGGTGCGCTTCATCGGCGATCCCCATGCGCGCATCGCCGAGGACTATCTGCGCATCCTGCGGTTCTTCCGCATTCATGCCGCCTACGGCGCAGGCGAGCCCGATCGCGCCGGCACGCTCGCCTGTATCGGCGGCCGCGCCGGCCTCGCCACGCTGTCCGCCGAGCGCGTGCGGATGGAAATGCTCAAGCTGATGGTCGCGGAAGGGGCGGCCGTTGCGGTGCAGGCGATGGCGGATGGCGGGCTGCTGCTGCCGATTTTCGGCGGCGTCGCCTATACCGGACCGTTCGCCGCGATGATCGCGGCGGAGCGGCTGCTCGGACTTGCGCCGGATCCGGTTCGCCGGCTCGGCGCGCTCGCCGTTGCCGTCACCGAGGACGCCAGACGGCTGGCGCTGCGCATGCGTCTCACCAATGCCGAAACCAAGGCGCTGGATTCCATGGGCCACCGCTGGTGGCGGCTGGCCGGCATGGATGAGGCGGTCGCGCGGCGCAGGCTCTACCGGCTCGGCGCGGACCGCTACCGCGACCGGCTGATGCTGGCATGGGCGCGGGCCGGACGCGGCGTCGATCCCAGGCCATGGCGCGAACTCGCGACCCTCCCGACGCGCTGGAGCGCGCCGAAATTCCCGCTGAAGGCGGCGGATTTCATCGCCCGCGGCATCGCCCAGGGCCCGCTGCTCGGCCAGGTGCTGGCGCTCGCCGAAGACGGCTGGCTGGCGGCGAATTTCCCGCTGGAGGAATCCGCCGTGCAGGCCATCGCCGACCAGGCCGTCGCGCGGTTTACCCGCGACCTCAGGCTGTGAGCATCTTTGCCGGCTTCGCCGATATTATGCGCAGGTGCCGGCCTTTGCCGTGCTGATCGGCGCTGCGCGCGTCGTCGTTCGAGAGAAACACCGCCGGGTATCGGAACCCGGCGGGACTAGCCATGACCTCAGGCGACCTTGCTCTTCTCGTGGTCGTCTTCGTCCCCTTCCTCTTCGCCTTCCTCACCTTCTTCCTCGTCGTCCAAATCGTCGAGGTCGACCGGTTCGAGCACGGCGAGGGGGAGTGTTTCGCGAAACAGATCGCCTTCTCCGCCCATCCACAGGCACACGATGGCGTCCTCGTTCACTTCCGCCACCGTCACCGGATGGCCCCCGGATTTCAGAATGACAACATCGCCTGGTTTCAGTTCCATGATCTATCCTCCGCGCGGATTGACGCGGTTCTCAGGGTAGCGATTTGTCATGACAGGCCGATCACGGCGCAGGCCCGCCGCGCTTGATGGGCCCGACGACACGCGATGTTTGAATCCTCAGCTTCGACGTGGCGCCGCCCGGAAGGCGAACTCGTGAAGGTTGTTTTTTTGATAATTGATGGTCAAGAGTTGCTCAAGATTATCGCCTTGAATGGTTTTCAGGCGCCAAAATAGTACTGGTCCACGGAGATCGCACGCCTCTATATTGACAGCCAATGTGATCGTGCAGACGGCGGTTCACGATGCGATGCTGGGCATGCGCTTGCGATAATGAGCCCGGGAGCGGCTCGTGCGCAGCCTGCGGCGTCTCCTTTGCTTCGAAGTGTGCCCATTGCGGGCGGGATTTCCAGGAAGCAGCCCGATTCTGCGCCTGGTGCGGTGAAGCGCGAAAGCTCAACGGCCGCGCGGCCGACGTGGCGGGCGAGCGCAAACAGGCGACCGTGCTGTTCGCCGATATCGCCGGTTCGACCGCGCGGATCGTCAGCATGGACGCCGAAGCGGCGATGAATTTCCTGCATCCGATCGTGACGATCATGGCGCGTACGGTGCATCGCTTCGACGGCACAGTGCTTCGCACGTTGGGCGACGGGCTCAAGGCCGCGTTCGGGGTGCCGCACGCGCGCGAGGGGCATGCGGTGCTCGCCTGCCATGCCGCGCTCGCCATGCGCGCCGCCGTCGCCGCGCTGCCGGATGCTCCCATGATCCGGATCGGGCTGCACTCGGGCGAGGTCGTTTCCGGCAAACTCTATACCGGCTCGGCGATCGAGCAGGATGCGACGGGCCTCACCGTGCATCTGGCCAGCCGGATCGAGCAGGAAGCCCCGCCCGGGGAGATTTGCCTGAGCCGCGCCTGCCAGACCCTGCTCGGAGCCTATTGCGACACCGAGCCGCTTGGCGCACGCGCATTGAAGGGCATTCCCGATCCGATCGAGATCTTTCGGCTGGTCGGCCTGAAGCCGGCCGTGAACAGCGAACATTTTCGTGGCGCCTCGCTGATGCCTTTGCGCGGGCGCACACTGGAGCTGGAGACATTGCAGCGCGCGCTGCTCGACACCGGGCCCGGCTCGCCACGGGTCATCGGTATCTCCGGGCCGCCCGGCGTCGGCAAGAGCCGGCTCTGTTTCGAGTTCGGTGAATGGTGCCGCGAACGTCAGATCACGGTGCTGGAAGCGCGCGCGCAGGTGCACAGCCGGGCGACTCCGCTGTTGCCGGTGCTGGAAGCATTGCGCGCCTTCTTCCGCATCGAGCCGGACATGGACGCCGAATTGGCGCGCGCCCGGATCGAGCAGACGCTGACGATGCTGGCGCTGCCGGCGGCCGAGCATCTGGCGGCCCTGACCGACTTTTTGGGATGCGCCGAGGCGGAACCTGCGGCCCGGGTCATCGACCCCGCCACGCGACGCATGCGGTTGCGCAACAGCATCAGCCTGATCGTGAAGGCGGCATGGTCGCAGACGTCGGTGATCATCATCGAGGATCTGCACTGGCTGGACGAAGCCAGCCAGGACTTTCTGGAAACCTGGATGGCGGCGGTGGAAGGTACCAGCGTCTTGATGGTTCTGACCTACCGGCCCGACTGGTCGCCGCCTTCGCGGCCCGCCTGGTATCGCGAACTGGCATTGCCGGAGCTCGGCCTTGGCGAAGTTGGTCAGGTCATTTGCGATCTGATCGGAGACGGCGCCGGGCTGGACCAGGTGGTGGCGCATGTCGCGGAACGATCCGATGGCAATCCTTTTTTCGCGGAAGAACTGATCCTCTCGCTGGCGCAAAGCGGCGTGTTGCTGGGGGAGCGCGGCAACTACCGGCTGGCACCGTCCGGCTGGCAGAATCCGACCCTGCCGACGACCGTCGAGGCGGTGATCGGTGCGCGCATCGATCTCTTGCCGGAATCCGAAAAGGCGCTGTTGCAGACCGCGGCGATCATCGGAAAGGAGTTTCCGTTCGAGGTGGTGCGCGCGGTCACCGGCCTGTCCGATACGGCCGCCCGGCCGCTGCTGAGGCGGCTTCGCGCGGCCGAACTGATCCAGCCGCGGCAAACCGCGATGGGAGAAAGCTTCGCGTTTCGTCATCCCCTGATTCAGGAGGTGGCCTACGCGATGCAGCTGCGCTCCACGCGCACCAGTCTGCATGCCGCCGTGGCCCAGGCGATGGAGGGGCAGGAATGGGGGCAGCGTGACGAGTTCGCGGGCTTGCTGGCGCATCATTACGAGGCCGCGGGGAACATGGTTGCCGCGGCCATGCATTTGCAGCGTTCGGCGCGTTGGGTCGGGCGGACGAATTCGGGACGGGCGCTGGCGGATTGGAAAAAG
This sequence comes from Pseudomonadota bacterium, assembly GCA_040390145.1. GTDB lineage: Bacteria > Pseudomonadota > Alphaproteobacteria > Rhizobiales > Xanthobacteraceae > Bradyrhizobium. Next base: position 22,705 of record JAZJYY010000072.1, on the reverse strand, counting down.
ATTCGCGGCATGATGCGGGATCAGCCGCGCTCGAAGGAAAACGATGAATTGCGGGCGCTGGCCGGCGGACAGTTGCTGACCTTCGGCTGGCGCGAGGGGATGCCGGTCGAAGAGGCCAAGATCTATGTCGAGGAGGCGTTGGGCTACGCCCGGGCAGCCGGCAACCGGCGCCACGAAGCGATGCTGATCGCGGGCTACGGACGGATCATCGCGGCAAGCGGTTCGGCGGACGAGTATGTCCGATTGGTTCGCGAAGGGCTGGCGGTGCTGGATCCGCAGGCCAACCCGGAGGAGGCGCTGTTGCTGAACGGGTTGCTTTGCCAGGGCAATATGCTCGCCGGCTTCGTCGGCGACGCGCTGTCGGCGAATAGCGCGGCGCTGGATCTGATCGACCGTGAGCGGAAAGGCAGTGCCGGCGTCGTGCTTGGCCTGACGGTCGGCCAAATGGTCGGCTTCGACGTTCGATACTGGATCAAGGCCCTTCGGGTCAGGTCGTTGGTCATGCTGGGTCGGTTTTCCGACGCGGACGAGCGGCTAACAAGCCTGTTCCAGGGGGAACAGGCCGATGCCGAGCCGCTTCATCAGGGCATCCCGCACTGGTACGCCACTGAACTTGCCTGGTTTCGCAACGACCCGCTGGTGGCGACGCGACATGCCAATCAGGTCGCCCGCTTCGCCACCCAGGCGGCCAACCCGTACTGGTTCGTGATCGCGAGTTTCTGTCAGGGGCTGGCAGCCTCGACCTCAGGAGACTTCATGGAGGCCGACGGCTTCTTCAAGCAGGCATTGGACGCATCCCGCCGCGGCAGGGCAGCCCTGGAGTTGGAAGCCAGAATACTGGCGTGCCAGGCTGACAATCTCATGCACGGCGGCGATCCACAGCGCGCCCGTGAGGTTTCCACGGAGGCGATTGGTGTGGCGGCACGGAAGGCAGATCGGCTGGCCGAGTGCCACGCGAGCCTAGTCGCAGCCTGGGCCTGTCTGGCACCGGGCGGCTCTCAAAGCGCACAGTCGGCAGCTGGCTTATTGCATCGCGCCAATGCCCTGATCGATGAAACGGGCGCGAAAGCCTATGAGCCCATGATGTTGCGTATGCGAGCTTGGGCAAGCGGCGAAAAAAAT
>JAZJYY010000072.1:10574-21573 GCA_040390145.1 Pseudomonadota bacterium | reverse complement strand
CCCACGCCCCTCGTGATGTGTTTGTGCGGGCAGCATCGTAACCGGGCAACGTAGGGGCGAGGCTATGGGTGGAGGCTTTACAGAAACGGGAGTGATCATCTGCGACGGCGATGACGTTCTCAAGGACCTGAACAGCGTGTTCGGTGATCCGACTTCTAAAGAATACAAGTACGCGAAGGGCAATAACACCTTTGACAAGGTCAGCAACGCTCAGGGCAACTACAAGGATCTCATCGCCGCTTATGAGAAGGCGGGGATTAAGGTCAGCGGGGGATGGGCTGCTTATCTGAGGCTGCTGGGCACCGTTAAAAAGGATGGGCCGCAGCAGGGACCGGAAAATATCTTCAAGATCGCGCAATTCCGCTACAACGGCTTGATCAACGACGAGCCAATGGCGACGGATGTACACGTGCCGGTCGACGGCGGACACGTCCACACCAAACAAGGATCGGGGGCGAAACCAAGCACGGTCAATTCACCCTGCCCCCTGCCTCCCGACCAATCGTCCTGAGCAAAACGGCGGTAGCGAATGGTCATGGGTCCCGCGGCGGTCGCCGACTCCGAGTCCGCGAGTCGGTGCCCCGCGCCTGACGATCGGTTGCCGCCATCAGCGGCGACCGACTGCCAAATTCACGAGGCCGCCCGTTTCGTCATTTCCCCCGACGGCCATGCCGACGACGAAAGACTTCAGGCCGCGTTCAAGCTGCTGCGCGCCGCGGCGCCGGTGGTTTGGGTCGACACCCCGGGCATGCGCCCGTTCTGGCTGCTCAGCCGCCATGGCGACATCTCGACCGTGGAGCGCAGAGGCGCGCCCTTCACCTCCGCTCCGCGTACTTTCCTCACCAGCAGGATGACCGAGGAGCGCCTCGAGCGGCTGCTCGGCAAGCCCTATGTCATCCGTGGCCTGCTGCAGATGGACGATCCCGAGCATGCCGCCTATCGCGCCGTGGCGCAGCCGTGGCTCAGGCCGGCGGCGCTCGCCGAAATGGAGCCCTGGCTGGAAGACTGGGCGGACCACGTGGTCAGCCGTATTGCCGGCCGCACCGATCCGTTCGACTTCACCAAAGAAATCGCGGTGCCGTTTTCGATCCGCGGCATCATGCGCCTGCTCGGCCTGCCGGAGGCCGATGACGACCTGATCCTGAAACTGTCCTGGGGGCTGGTCGGGCCGGAAGATCCGGTGCGCCGCCTGGCCGATCACCCGACTGTCGCGATCTGCCGGGCCGGGCTCGGCTTCCAGGCCTATTTCGATCCGGTCGCCGCCGACCGCCGTGGATGTCCGCGGCATGACCTGAGCAGCGTCATCGCCAATGCCGAACTGCAAGGTGAGGCGATGCCCGACTACGAGCGGTTCTCCTACTACGCGATGATCGCCACCGGCGGCCACGACACGATCGCTTTCTGCCTGAGCGGCGGCATGCACGCGCTGATCGAGCACCCGGACCAATTTGCCATGCTGAGGGCCGACCCTTCGCTGATCGATGGGGCGATCGAGGAAATGCTGCGCTGGACGACGCCGGGCCGGCACATCGTCCGCACCGCGACGAAGGATATCGAACTCGGTGGCCAAACCATCCGGGCAGGCGAAGCAGTGGCGCTGTTTTTCAATTCCGCCAACCGCGACGAGACTGTTTTCGCGAATGCGGACCGGTTCCGGATCGACCGCCGCCCCAATCCCCATCTTGCCTTCGGACTGGGTCAGCACCACTGTATCGGTGCTCATCTGGCCCGGCTTGAAATGCGGGCGCTGCTGAAGACCTTGCTGCCGCGGCTGGAGTCGGTCGAACTTGCCGCGCCGCCTCGCCGCACCTGCTCAACCATGGTCAGCGGCATCTCGTCACTCCCGGTCCGCTGCGCCTGGCGCGCGTCCGGCCTGTGACGCCGCGGGCTCACGCCTGCCGATACAGAACGACCGCAACTCCCGGACCAAGCCGGTTGAGGAAATCGAAGTCGGCGACATTCCCCGTCAATACGCTCGCACCGATCCCCCGCGCCTGCAGGTAGATCAGCGCATCGTTGAGGTGTTTTCGCTCATGACCCGCACCCTTCGGCGCCCCGCTCAGACGAAAGAGTTCGCCCGCCAGCATTCCCGCTTCGCCCCATGTCGCCTTGTCCGGGGCGTGCAAGCGATGCGTCGGAATGTCTTCAATCACCCCCCGTATGGTTTGCAGGATCCCGCTCGTTGAGCGGTGAGTCGGATCGAGCCGACCAAACACATGCGTCAGTTCGGCAAGGCAAACGGCCGAGTGGTGGCAGACGCGATATGTCAGCAATTCATCGACGGCGTTCGGCGTGCGTCCCTGCAGGACGTCGAGATAAACGCTGGTATCGAGCATCAGCGGACTGCCGATGAGCGGCTGGTCGGATGCCCAGGCAAGCTCGGAATCGTCGCGTCGCGTCAGCCGCTCCAAATGCTTGTGCGGCTTCAGCCTCCACAGCGTTCCCCGGAGATCAAATGGCAAGATCGATATCTGCCGGGACGCTTCCCTTGCGCCGGACAAGGCGCGCGCCGAAATCGTCCTCGAGCGCCAGGCGCGACAACGCGAGTTCCAGAAGCTCGGTATCGGAGGAGACGTGGGCCCGCTTCTTTGCCGCTTCGATCAGGCCGGCTCGTACCCGACCGGACAGGCGTGTGTTCTTGGCCTCGCCGAGCAGCCCGACGGCGCGCGCCTGCTCGAGTACGAGCCGGTTGCGCTCGAGCGCAATGTGCTCCTCGGTCTCCGTCGATGCGCGGATCCGCTCAACCATCGCAATCTCTCCTGTTGAACAAAATATAACAAATGTTCAACAGCTTGCAAGGAGCGTCAACGAGCGCTCACCCTCTAAAAAGGGCTGTTCATTTGCCCGACGCGTCAAATGGTGGCGCTGCCATCACCCTGTAGCGGCAGCGTTTTGTATCTTTGCATGGGGTCGTTTTCGATATTTCTGGTTTGGGACCGGAACGGGCCTATCCTGCAACGGCAAAAGCGCCACGCTTATCCGGCCGGCAGCAATTCCGTCAGCGAGCGGATGATCCGGTCCGGCTTGACATGGGTGTCGGCGGGCAGGCCGTCGCCATGGGCATCCATCCAGATCGCATAGATGCCGAGGCGCTGCGGCACCTCGATTTCCCATTCCAGATTGTCGCCGATCATCCAGGTGTCCGGCGCCGTCACGCCCAGCGCTTCCATGGCATGCAGGTAGGCGCGCTCCTCCGGCTTGCCGAAGCCATGCTCGCCCTCGATCTGGATGTGATCGAACCGGTGCGCCAGCTCGAAGCGCTCGACCTTGGCGCGCTGGGTGTCGGCGGCGCCGTTGGTCACCAGCGCCAGCTTGATGCCGCGCGCCTTCAGGGCGTCGATCGCGTCATGCGCGCCCGGAAACATGAACATCTCTTCTTCGCGATAGGCGGTGAGGCGGTCGGCGAGCCGCACCGCAAGCTCCATCGGCAGCGCGGGCCGGCCGGCGGCGGCCAGCGTGGCAAAGGCATCCTTGACGACCACCTGTCTCGCTTCGGCGAGCTTCAATCGCCATGCGGCTTCCGCCGTCGCCCAGAATGTTCGGCCTGAATACAGAACGGCGGCGGCGACCTGTTGCGGCGAGTGCGGCGCCAATTCACTGGAAAATTCCGCCGCGACCTTGTTCCAGGCGATCTCGGGCCGGCCATAGGCGGACAGAATGGTGTCGTCCATATCGATCAGCATCGCGCGGGGCAGGGGCGTCATTGTGTTCAGGGCCATTTCACTTCCGGCGGCATCGACGACAGGATGGAATCGACGTTGCCGCCGGTTTTCAGTCCGAAGATGGTGCCGCGATCATACAGCAGGTTGAATTCGACATAGCGTCCGCGCCGGACCAACTGCTCCTCGCGGTCCCCGGCGCTCCACGGCGTCTCGAAATTGCGCCGCACCAGTTCGGGATAGACTCTTAAGAAAGCGCGGCCGACATCCTGGGTGAAGGCGAGGTCGGCATCCCAGTCGCCGGAATCGAGCCAGTCGTAAAAGATGCCGCCGATGCCGCGCGCTTCCTTGCGATGCGGCAGGTAGAAATACTCGTCGCACCATTTCTTCAGCTTGTCGTAATCAGCGACCCTGCTGTGCTTATTGCAAGCGGCTTGCATCGCAGCGTGAAACGCCACCGTGTCGGGATCTTCCTGGGTTCGCCGCCGGTCCAGCACCGGTGTCAGGTCCGCGCCGCCGCCGAACCATGATTTGGTGGTGACGACGAAGCGGGTGTTCATGTGCACCGCCGGGATGTTCGGATTGCGCATATGCGCGATCAGCGAAACGCCGGAGGCCCAGAACCGGGGATCGTCGGCGGCGCCGGGGATCTGTGCGCGGAATTCGGGGGCGAATTCGCCATGCACGGTCGAGCAGTGCACGCCGACCTTCTCGAACAATCTTCCGCGCATCACCGACATCACGCCGCCGCCGCCGGGTTTTCCGCTGTGGTCGGCGCGGTCCCAGGGCGTGCGCACGAAGCGGCCTGCTTCGCCGGGATATAGCGCTGCCGGGGCGTCATCCTCGAGTTCCTCGAAGGCAGCGCAGATGTCGTCGCGCAAGGCTTCAAACCAGCTGCGGGCTTGCGTCTTGCGATTTTCGATCACGGACAGGTCCATAGAGCGTTTCCTGATCTCTCATCCGTCATTCCGGGATGGTGCGCGAGCACCAGACCCGGAATCTCGAGATTCCGGGTTCGATGCTTCGCATCGCCCCGGAATGACAATCTAGCCCTGCGGGCCGTAATAGGTGCAGCTTTCGTTGCAGCTGTCGCGGTGCACGCTGACGCGGGCGAGCTTGCCGGCATGCGCGACCCGCTCCCAGATGAAGCGCGAAAGGTTTTCCAGCGTCGGCTGCCCCAGCGCCTCGACCTTGTTGAGCAGCCTGTGGTCGAGCATTTTCTGCACCTCCGCCATGCTGCGGTCGAGCAGGCCGAGATCCATCACCATCCCGGTTTCGGGATCGGGCGTGCCGCGGATCGTCACCTCGGCGCGGAACGAGTGGCCGTGAATTTCCATGCTGGCGTCGCCCAGCGTCGTTCCCGACAGCGCATGCGCCGCCTCGAACCGGAACGCCTTTGTCAGTTCCCACATTCTAAAAGTCCAACCTTTACCTGATGCCGAGTGTCTTGTGCGTCTGCAGGCTGAGCCGCCATTGCGGGTGGCGCATGCAATAGTCGACCGCGCGCTCCGTATTGCGCCCGATGTCAGGGCCATCCATCGGCTGCAGCGAGAATCGTTCGAAGGCGAGATCCGCGAAGGCCGCGGGCATGGCGTCCGCCTGCGGGTAGATCAGCTTGAGTTCGTGGCCCCGCCGGACCAGCAATTCCGCGCCGGCCTTCGGGCTGACGCAGATCCAGTCCAGGCCGTCCGGCGGCTCGATCGTGCCGTTGGTCTCGATGCCGATTTCAAAGCCTCGCGCGTGCAGCGCGTCGATGAAGTCGGCATCGACCTGCAGCAGCGGCTCGCCGCCCGTCAACACCACATAGCGATGTCCGTGCTCGCCGGCCCATTGGCTGGCGATGGTATCGGCGAGCTCGTCGGCCGAGGCGTAGCGGCCGCCCAGCGTGCCATCGGTGCCGACAAAGTCGGTGTCGCAGAACCGGCAGGTCGCGGTGGCGCGGTCCTGCTCGCGGCCGCTCCAGAGATTGCAGCCCGAGAATCGGCAAAACACCGCCGCGCGGCCGGCATGGGCGCCTTCGCCCTGCAGGGTCAGAAAGATTTCCTTGACCGCGTAACTCACCGCGCCGTCTCCTTCGATGCGGAACCGGTTTGCCGCAGGGCTTCGCCCAATGCCATGGCTGCCGCGACCGCGACATTGAGCGAGCGCAACCCGGGTTTGATCGGGATCACCACCCGCGCGTCGGCCGCGGCGACCACCTCGTCGGGAACCCCGGCGGATTCGCGTCCGAACAGCAGGATGTCATCGGCTTCATAATGGTAATCAAGGTAGCCGCCCGGGCTTTTGGTCGTGAACAGGATCAGGCGATAGCCCTGTTCGTTACGCCATTGCTCGAATTTTGACCACGAGTCGTGGCGCATGATGGTTACCTGGTCGAGATAGTCCATGCCCGCCCGGCGGAAGTGCCGGTCGGACACCGGGAAGCCGGCGGGTTCGATAATATGGGCCGATACATCCAGGCAGGCGCAAAGGCGCAGAATCGTCCCCGTGTTCTGGGGGATATCCGGCTGGAAAAGCGCAACCTGCATGATCTGACCGCCCGCCCGAGGGCTCCATGAAATGTCTGAATAATTCGCCGCGCGGTGCGGAATTAGTGCATTGCACGCACGGGAGCCGATAGCGGGCTTGCGCTCTTCCGGCAAGGGTGCCAATAGAACGATTCTGGACTGCTTGTTCCGCCCGATTGGGCCGGGAAAAGTGGTCTTTCTGCCGCCGCGGGGGTCGCGGGCGCCGGCAGCCTCCTCTGGTTCGTATTGGCGTTCCCTGGGGCGGTTCCACCGGCTGCGGACAAGAAAGGGATTGGGATCGTGACGACAGCGTCTTCGGCGGATCATCCGACACGCCGTGATTTCCTCTTTGTTGCAACGGGAGCCGTCGCTGCGGTCGGCGGGGCGGCCGTTTTGTGGCCCCTGATTTCCCAGATGAATCCGGACGCCTCGACCATCGCGGCCGGTGCGCCGATCGAAGTCGACCTGACGCCGATCGCCGAGGGGCAGGACATCAAGGTGTTCTGGCGCGGCAAGCCGATCTACATCAGCCATCGCACCAAGAAGCAGATCGACGATGCCCGCAAGGTGCCAGTCGCCAGCCTGCCCGATCCGCAGAGCGACGAGGCCCGCGTCAAGCCGGGCAAGGACCAGTGGCTGGTCGTGATCGGCATCTGCACCCATCTCGGCTGCATTCCGATCGCGCATGAGGGCCAGTATGACGGCTTCTTCTGCCCCTGCCATGGTTCGGTGTACGACACCTCGGGCCGCATCCGCTCGGGTCCGGCGCCAACGAACCTGCCGGTGCCGCCCTATCAATTCGTTTCCGATACCAAAATCCAGATCGGTTGAGCCGCGGAACCTGCTTTTCCGAGACTTGAGCCCGTCGCGTCGTCTTACTTCCCTAGGATCGCATCATGAGCGGACCATCCGACTACCAGCCGAACAATCCCGCATTGAAGTGGATTGAACGGCGCCTCCCGATCTTGGGACTTATGCATTCCTCGTTCGTGGCCTATCCCACGCCTCGCAACCTGAACTACTGGTGGACCTTCGGCGCCATCCTTTCGATGATGCTCGGGGTGCAGATCCTCACCGGCGTGATCCTGGCGATGCATTACACGCCGCACACCGACATGGCCTTCAAGTCGGTCGAAAGCATCGTGCGTGACGTGAATTACGGCTGGCTGCTGCGCAACATGCATGCCAGCGGTGCCTCGATGTTCTTCATCGCGGTCTACATCCACATGTTCCGCGGCCTGTATTACGGATCCTACAAGGAGCCGCGCGAGGTGCTGTGGATTCTCGGCGTCATCATCTATCTCCTGATGATGGCTACCGGCTTCATGGGCTACGTGCTGCCGTGGGGCCAGATGAGCTTCTGGGGCGCCACCGTCATCACCAACCTGTTCTCCGCCATTCCCTATGTCGGCGACAGCATCGTCACCCTGCTGTGGGGCGGCTATTCGGTCGGCAATCCGACCCTGAACCGCTTCTTCTCGCTGCATTACCTGCTGCCGTTCGTGATCGCCGGCGTGGTCGTGCTGCACGTCTGGGCGCTGCACGTCGCCGGCCAGAACAATCCGGCCGGCGTCGAGCCGAAGACGGAAAAGGACACCGTGCCATTCACGCCCTACGCCACCATGAAGGATGCGTTCGGCGTCTCCTGCTTCATGCTGTTCTTCGCCTGGTTCATCTTCTACATGCCGAACTATCTCGGCGACGCCGAGAACTACATTCCGGCCAACCCCGGCGTGACCCCGGCGCACATCGTGCCGGAATGGTATTACCTGCCGTTCTACGCGATCCTGCGCTCGATCCCGAACAAGCTGGCCGGCGTGGTCGCGATGTTCGGCGCCATCCTGATCCTGGCCTTCCTGCCCTGGCTCGACAGCGCGAGAACCAAGTCGTCGAAGTATCGCCCGCTGGCGAAGCAGTTCTTCTGGATCTTCGTAGTGGTCTGCGTGCTGCTCGGCTGGCTCGGCGGCAAGCCCGCGGAAGGCATCTATGTGATCGCCGGCCGCGTGCTGACGTTCTGCTACTTCGCCTATTTCCTGATCGTGCTGCCGATCCTGAGCCGGATCGAGACGCCGCGGCCGGTGCCGAACTCGATCGCCGACGACGTGCTGGCCAAGACCGGCAGCAAGTCGACGCCGATGGTGTCCTCCGTGATCGCGCTTGCGGTCGCAGGCGCGCTGTTCGCGGGATCCATGCAGAACGCCCGCGCGGCCGAGGGACAGGAAATACCGCCGTCGCTGAAATGGTCGTTCGCAGGTCCGGTCGGCAAGTTCGATCGCGGTTCATTGCAGCGTGGCCTGAAGGTCTACAAGGAAGTCTGCGCGTCCTGCCACGGCCTTTCGTATATCGCGTTTCGCAACCTCGCCGACGCCGGTGGCCCCGGCTTCTCAATGGCGCAGGCGGCGGCGTTCGCGTCCGACTACAAGGTCAAGGACGGCCCCAACGACGCGGGCGACATGTTCGAGCGGCCGGGCCGGCCGGCCGATTATTTCCCGTCCCCGTTCCCGAACGAGCAGGCGGCACGGGCGGCCAATGGCGGCGCATTGCCGCCGGACCTGTCGCTGATCACCAAGGCGCGCACTTATCCGCGCGGCTTTCCGCAGTTCATCGTCGACTTCTTCACCCAGTACCAGGAGCAGGGCCCGAACTACGTCGATGCGCTGCTGCAGGGCTACGAGGAGAAGCCGCCGGCCGGGTTCACGCTGCCGGAGGGTTCCCATTACAACAAGTACTTCCCCGGCCACGCCATCAAGATGCCGCCCCCGCTCAGCGACGGTCAGGTGACCTACGACGACGGCGCGCCGGCGACCGTGGCGCAATACGCCAAGGACGTCACCACGTTCCTGATGTGGACGGCGGAGCCGCACATGGAAGCGCGCAAGCGGCTCGGCCTGCAGGTGTTCGTGTTCCTGATCCTGCTCACCGGCCTGCTCTACTTCACCAAGAAGAAGATCTGGGCCGACGCGCACTGATCTCTTCGGCAACGTCATTCGGAAAAAGCCCCTGCGGGGGCTTTTTTGTTGGGGTGCAGGCGTCATTCCAGGGCGATGCGCAGCATCGAACCCGGAATCTCGAGATTCCGGGTCTGGTGCTTGCGCACCATCCCGGAATGACGGCCCCGATTGCATCTCGTTGCCACAGCGGCCAAAATAGCTGCCAATCGTCCCCTCAAGAAAATTCCCCGGAGGAACCATGGGTACCAGCATCACGTTCAAGCGTCCGGACGGCAAGGACGCCGGCGGCTATCTCGCCAATGCCGCGCGCGGCAATGCGCCTGGCGTGGTGGTGATCCAGGAGTGGTGGGGGCTATCCGAGCAGATCAAGGGGCTGTGCGACCGCTTCGCACTGGCCGGCTTCGATGCGCTGGCGCCCGACCTCTACAACGGCAAGGTGGTGCCCTATCACGACACCGATGCCGCCGGCAAAGAGATGAACTCGCTGGATTTCATGGACGCGACCACCCAGACCGTGCGCGGCGCCGCGCAATATCTGGCCAGGAACGGCGCCAAGGTCGGCCTGACCGGCTTCTGTCTCGGGGGTGCGGTGACCATCATCGGCGCCACCAAAATTCCCGAACTCGCCGCGGGCGTGGTGTTTTACGGCATTCCGCCGGAGGCGGCGGCAAAACCCGCGGACGTGAAGATTCCGCTGCAGGCGCATTTCGCCAACAAGGACGACTGGTGCACGCCGGCGCTGGTGGATGGTTTCGAGAAGGCGATGAAGGCCTCCGGCAAGTCGCTCGAACTGTTCCGCTACGATGCCGAGCACGCCTTCGTCAACGAGCAGCGCCAGTCGGTGCACGACCGCGAGGCGGCCGAACTGGCCTGGGGCCGGGCCACCGAATTCTTCAAGAAGCATCTCGGTTGACATGAAGATATTTTGCACAGGCGCGTCGGGCTATATCGGCGGATCGGTGGCGGCGCATCTGGTCGCGGCCGGACATCAGGTGACGGGCCTCGTTCGCTCGCAGGACAAGGCCGACGAAGTTCGCGCCCGCGGCATCGAGCCGGTGCTGGGCACGCTGGACGACGCAGCGGTGCTTGCGCAGGCAGCGAAAGCCGCCGATGCCGTCGTCAACGCGGCCAGTGCCGATCACAAGGGCGCGGTCGTCGCCCTGCTCGATGCGCTGGCCGGAAGCGGCAAGGCGTTCATCCACACCTCGGGGTCGAGCATCGTCGGCACGCCGGCCCGGGGCGAACGCTCCGATGCGGTGTTCGATGAAGACACGCCGTTCACGCCATCGCCCGCGCGCGCGGCGCGGGTCGCTCTCAACGAACTCATCCTGTCGTACCGCGACAAGGGCTGCCGTCCGGTCATCATCTGCCCGAGCCTGATCTATGGCGCAGGCCATGGCGCCAAGGCGGACAGCGTGCAGGTGCCGTACCTGGTCAACCTCGCCAAAAAGCGCGGCAATGCCGCGCATGCCGGCCCCGGCGAAAACATCTGGTCGGATGTCCATATCGACGACCTCCTGCCGCTCTATGCGCTGGCGATCGAGAAGGCGCCGGCCGGATCGTTCTACTTCGTCGAGAACGGCGAGCATTCGATGCGCGAGCTTTGCGAGGCCATCAACCGCATGCTGGGCTTTGCGGGCCCGCCGGACGCGATCTCGATGGCGGAGGCGGCCGCCGCATGGGGCGAGGGCGCCGCGGAAAACACCATGGCGTCGAACAGCCGGGTGCGCGCCAGGCGCGCGCGACAGCTCGGCTGGACGCCGACGGCACGCAGCGTGATCAAGGAGATCGAGCAGGGGTGTTATCGGGAGTAATCTCACCGTCGTCCCTGCGAACGCAGGGACCCATACGCCGCGGCCGTTGCAATCGAACGATGTGGTAG
>JAZJYY010000072.1:0-10564 GCA_040390145.1 Pseudomonadota bacterium | reverse complement strand
CTGTGGTTATGGGTCCCTGCGTTCGCAGGGACGACAGCGGTTGGTCGGCGCCACCTATTCCTTCACCCCGTCCCACCAGGCGCACGTCCCCGACATCAGCTTGAAGTTGCCTTCCATCACCTGCACCGGCGCGCGCCGGCCCTCGGCTGCGGCGCGCATGCGCATCTCGCGCGCGACTTCGCGATCGGCGGGCGGCAGCCAGACGCGCTCATGGCCCCACAGGCTGGGGCCGTCGAACATCTCGATCGGCTGCCAGTTGCCGGGATCGATCTCGCGGCCGCCCCAGCCGCATTCGATCATGAAGGAGGACGGCGACTTGGCATAGAACGAGGTCATGAAATCGTTGGTGTGGCGGCCGAGCGTGACGCCGACGCGATCCTCCTGCGTCATCGCCACGTCATAGGCCTGCCCGACGTCGTCGAGCGAGAACAACTCCACCATCAGATGATGCATGCCGCTCTTGCCGGTCTCGATCATCGCGAGGCTGTGGTGGCGCGCGTTGACGTGGAAGAAATAGGCGCGGAACGGTTTTGTGATGTAGTCGCTGAGCCCGAAGCCGAGCAGGTCGACATAGAACGCCATCATCGGGTCGATATTTTGAACCGTCAGCACCGCATGGCCGAGGCCGAGCGGGCCGGTGCGGAAACCGGAAATCGAGCGGCCGGGCCTGAACGGCGTCTGGTCGATCTCGGCGCCGTAGAAGGCCTCGAGCCGGTTGCCTTCAGGATCGGCGAACGAAATCAGGCCGCCCACGCGCCGTGCATCGGCCAGCGTCCGCGGTTCGGCCGAGACCTCCACGCCGGCCTGTTCGAGCCGGGCGGCGAGGGCGTCCAGATCGGCCGCGTCCTTGACCTCCCAGCCGAAGAAGCGGCCTCCGTCCGGCATCGCGCGGTCGATCACGATGCGCTGCTTGCGGTCGTCCATCCGGAACGCCAGCAGGGAATTGCCGCGCTCCACCGCCTGCAGGCCGACCAGCCCGGTGCCGAACTGCCGCCAATCGTCCAGCGCACTCGATCCGAATCCGGCATATCCCAGCGCCTGTATCGGCATTGTCGACTCCCGTGCCTTCATTTGTCGGCCAGATACTATGCATTTTATTGGAGGCTCGCGAGGCTGTTTCACATTCCATTGCGACGGCGGCCATGGTGCTCCGGCACTGCTGCTGTGTGGGCTCGCGATGATGAGTGGCCCTGAAATGTCCGTTTGACCCGCGGTGTCGCGATCAGGGTTGAGGCAAACCAGTGTCAGCCCCAGAACTTCCACCACGGACGAGCAGCATCGGTCGCAGCTGAATTGGACGCAGGGCGCTGCGTATACAGTTGTTCCTCTTCATCGCTCAGCCAGAAATTAACGCCCTTGACATTCTCCAACTGGTCAAGAGGAAAGCCGGTAAACGAACGGCAAACTTCAAACACGAGTTCCTCACCGAAGTCAGGATCGCTCATGTCATCGAATTCGGGATGAGCGGGGTCCCGGTATATTATAGTCCCGTTGACGTCATGACGTTCGAACCGTGCAAGGCAGGCTTCTTCCGCCGGCAACCGGGGCCCTTCGTCGCGAAGCACCATTCCATCATAGCCGTCCTGGTGACGGATCAGCGAGTTACGCTGATACACCGCGAAACCCCAAGCCCCCACCACGCTATGCAAGGACAGCGCCGCGACTTCCGCGTCGGCAAAGCGCTGAAGCAGTGCAGTCTTGAATTCGTTGGATGCCCGATCTTCGTCGCCGAAAAAGCCACCCGCCAGATACGTGTAGAGGATCACGCAGTCAGCGATCGCACCGATCCAGATGCTGCCAGCCCCAGCCTCTGCAAATGACGTCTCGCTGACCTTGCGCGGACTGCCGTAGCCGAGTTCGGCCAAGAGCTTCTCCGGACCGCCATCCAGACCAGCTGGACGAATGAGAATCGTCTGCGTTTTCCAACCCATCTAACGGTCTCACACATCCACAATGGTCGGAGCGATTATTTGCATTTATGACGTGGAGTCCATCAAGACTTCGGGGTATTGCCGCAAATTACTCTGGGGCCCGGTCATTTCGTGCCGCTGCTCTCGGATAATCCGGGACAGTCTTTTGCCCGATTCCGCGGCAATTTCCGGTTCTTTCCCGGCCGAGGCTCCCTTGACGTTTCCGCCCCGGCATGGTGTTTATCGAGCCATGAACACCGTCGTCCGCGATAGCCGTCTTTGGTGGCGCACCTCCTGAGAGGTGGCCGGTGCGATTTCATTTTCCCAAATCGTCTGAGGCCGTCATCGCAGTGCGACGGCCCTTTTGTTTGTCCTGCATGGCGTTTCCTCACCAAGTTTCGTAAGAGGATCACATGAACAGGACAGCCTTTTCCCTGCCGGACCACAGCGAATACCGCACCCGTGGCGGGCTGGCGGTGACGCGGAACGTCGAACAGTTCACCGGCGACGCCAAGCGGCTCGACGACCTGATCGAACTGCTCGACCGCCGCCGCGGCGTGGTGCTGTCATCGGGCACCACGGTGCCCGGCCGCTACGAGAGTTTTGACCTCGGCTTCTCCGATCCGCCGCTCTGGCTGCAGACCACCGGCTCCGAATTTTCGCTTGAAGCACTGAACGCGCGCGGCGAGGTGCTGATCGCGTTCCTCGGCGACGTGCTGCGCGAGCCCTGCGTGGTCATGACCGGGAAAAGCGCCACCCGGCTCAAGGGCCATATCGTGCGCGGCGCCGCGCCGGTCGACGAGGACCAGCGCACCCGCCGCGCCAGCGTGATGTCGCTGGTGCGCGACCTCGTCGCCGCCCTCGGCGCCAATGACGATCCCTTGCTCGGCCTGTTCGGCGCCTTCGCCTATGACCTCGTGTTCCAGATCGAGGACCTCGTGCAGAAGCGGGCGCGCGAGGCCGACCAGCGCGACATCGTGCTCTACGTGCCGGATCGCCTGCTGGCCTATGACCGCGCCACCGGGCGCGGCGTGGTGCTGAGCTACGACTTTGCCTGGAACGGCCGATCCACCGAGGGCCTGCCGCGCGAAACCGCCGAGAGCGGTTACGCCCAGACGCCGCGGCAGGGATTTGCCGATCACGCGGCCGGCGAATATCAGGCCACCGTCGAAAAGGCCCGCGCCGCCTTCGCGCGCGGCGACCTGTTCGAGGCGGTGCCGGGGCAGTTGTTCGCCGAACCCTGCGAGCGCTCGCCGGCGGAAGTGTTCCAGCGGCTGTGCCGGATCAACCCGTCGCCCTATGGCGCGCTGATGAACCTCGGCGAGGGCGAATTCCTGGTGGCGGCGTCGCCCGAAATGTTCGTGCGCTCCGATGGCCGGCGGGTCGAGACCTGCCCGATCTCGGGCACCATCGCCCGCGGCGTCGATGCGATCGGCGATGCCGAGCAGATCCGGCAACTCCTGAATTCGGAGAAGGACGAATTCGAACTCAACATGTGCACCGACGTCGACCGCAACGACAAGGCGCGGGTCTGCGTGCCCGGCACGATAAAAGTTCTGGCGCGGCGGCAGATCGAGACCTACTCAAAACTGTTCCATACCGTCGACCATGTCGAAGGCATCCTGCGGCCGGGGTTTGATGCGCTCGATGCGTTCCTGACCCACGCTTGGGCGGTGACGGTGACGGGTGCGCCGAAATTATGGGCGATGCAATTCGTCGAGGACAATGAGCGCTCGTCGCGGCGCTGGTATGCCGGCGCGATCGGCGCGGTGAATTTCGACGGCAGCATCAATACCGGACTGACCATCCGCACCATCAGGATGAAGGACGGCCTCGCCGAGGTGCGGGTCGGCGCCACCTGCCTGTTCGACTCGGATCCCGCGGCCGAGGACCGGGAATGCCAGGTCAAGGCCGCCGCCCTGTTCCAGGCGCTGCGCGGCGATCCGGCCAAACCGCTGTCCAGCATCGCGCCCGACGCCACGGGCTCGGGCAAGCGGGTGCTGCTGATCGACCACGACGACAGCTTTGTGCATATGCTGGCGGATTATTTCCGCCAGGTCGGCGCCACCGTCACGGTGGTGCGGCACATTCACGCCCAGCAGATGCTGACGCAGAACGCCTACGATCTCTTGGTGCTGTCGCCCGGTCCCGGGCGGCCCGAGGATTTTGCGATTGCAAAGACCATCGACACGGCGCTCGACAGGAAATTGCCGATCTTCGGCGTGTGCCTCGGCGTGCAGGCGATTGGCGAATATTTTGGCGGCCAGCTCGGCCAGCTCGGCCAGCCCGCGCATGGCCGGCCGTCGCGGGTTCACGTGCGCGGCGGGCGCCTGATGCAGAACCTGCCCAATGAAATCGTGATCGGCCGCTATCATTCGCTCTATGTCGAGCGCGACAGCATGCCCGACGTGCTCAGCGTCACCGCGAGCACCGAGGACGGCGTGGCGATGGCGATCGAGCACAAAACCCTGCCAGTCGGCGGCGTGCAGTTTCACCCGGAATCGCTGATGTCGCTCGGCGGCGAAGTCGGCCTGCGTATCGTGGAGAATGCGTTCCGACTGGGAGTTGTAAATTGATGTCATTCCGGGATGGTGCGCTAGCACCAGACCCGGAATCTCGAGACTCCGGGTTCGATGCTTCGCATCGCCCCGGAATGGCGAAGAAGTAGAGAAGAGAAAAACCGATGACGTTCGAACATGATCTGAAGGCCACCGTGCGCACCATTCCGGATTACCCGAAACCGGGAATCCTGTTTCGCGACATCACCACGCTGCTCGGCGACCCCCGCGCGTTCCGCCGCGCGATCGATCAATTGGTCGATCCCTGGGCCGGTTCGAAGATCGACAAGGTCGCCGGGATCGAGGCGCGCGGTTTCATCATCGGCGGCGCGGTGGCGCATCAGGTCTCGGCCGGCTTCGTGCCGATCCGCAAGAAGGGCAAGCTGCCGCATACCACGGTGCGCATCGCCTATTCCTTGGAATACGGCCTCGACGAAATGGAAATGCACGCCGACGCCATCAAGCCCGGCGAACGGGTGATCGTGGTCGACGATCTGATCGCTACCGGCGGCACCGCCGAGGGCGCCGTGAAACTGCTGCGCCAGATCGGTGCCGACGTGGTGGCGGCCTGCTTCATTATCGACCTGCCGGACCTCGGCGGCGCCGACAAGATTCGGGCGATGGACGTGCCGGTGCGAACGCTGATGGCATTCGAGGGGCATTGAATTTCTTACCCTCCCCTGGAGGGGGAGGGTCGGCTCGCATGAGCGCAGCGAAATGCGAGACGGGGTGGGGTGACGGTCTCTCAACTCGAGCACTGTTCGCGGGGAGGGACTGTCACCCCACCCCGCCGCGCGTTACACGCGCGTCGACCCTCCCCCTCCAGGGGAGGGTGAAGTGTCTCACGACCCCTGCAGCATCAAATTCAGCTCCAGCTCGCGGAAGCTGAAATAGTTTGCGCGGATCCACTGATGCAGCTCGGTCGATGAGTCCTTCTCGTTGCGCAGATAGCCGGTGAACGAGAAGGTCAGCCGGTCGATATAGGTCTTCAGGAACACCGGCAGCGCCGCGATGCGCAGCACGCGTCCCCGGCCCATGGCCGGCGGCAGTTCGCCGCGCACGATATGTTCGTTGTCGATGGTGACCAGCGCGGTCGGCGGAATTTGCTGCTGCAGCATGGGAAAGGCGCGCGCCGAGACGCGGTCGGTATCGGCGACGAACAGGATCAGCGGCGAGACGCCGCGCCGCGCCGCCTCCTTCATGAAGCCGATCTCCCCGGTCATCTTGAAAAACTCGTCGAAGGCGTGAAAGCCGAGGTCGATCACCTTGGCGATCCCGTCATTGACGATCAGCCGGTCCATCAGCTGCATCTTGCCGAATGTGTCGATGACGTCGGCGGTCTCGGTGACCCTGGGCAGGAAGTCGAGCAGCGACGGCTCTTTCAGGTTGATGTCGAAAGCCGCGACCGCGCCGTGCTTCAGCAGCAGGAACTCGGTCAAAAGCCGCGCGATCAGCGTCTTGCCGACCAGCGGGCGGGGCGAGCAGATGATGAAGACGGGCGTCCGGTACATTGGCGCTATATCAGGCGAATTCGGCGCCTAATCCAGCCAAAATAGCGGCCGTCCGCGCAATTATTTTTCGCCGCCGCCCGTCGCCGATTTGCTGGAGCCGACCAGGTCGGTCAGTTTGATGCGGTCGAACTCGCTCCAGACATTGGCCAGCCAGTGCCGGACATAGCCGCGCAGCACGAACGAATAGTTCGCGGGCTCGTCATTGACGCCCTTGTTGGCGACGAATTTCAGGAACGGCACCGAGGAGACCTCGACCTGCTCGTAGGCCATTTCGTTGAGCTTGGGGATGGTGAGTTCGGTGGCGTCCTTGATGCGGTGGAAATAGGAATTGTAGGTCGCCTGGTCCCACTGGAAGAACTGCGTATCGTTGATGAAGTTCTTCACCAGGAAATACTTGGCGCCCTGCATGAAATTGGCGGTCTGCGCGATTTCGTCCAGCGAGGCGATCGACGGGCCGAGGATATGGAACACGGCAAAGGTGATCTGCCCGGACTTGGCGGCATCGAGAAAGCCGATGTCGCGCAGTGAGGCCAGTGCCGGCGACAGCAGTCCAGCGCGCACGTCGATCACGGTAACCGAGGGGCTGGCCGCATTCAGCGTATCGAAGATCTTCATCTGGTCCGCGGTCGTCGTCATGTCGACGATCTCGGTGATGCCAGGATGGAAGCGCATCAGCGTGCCGCGCGGCGACTCGGTATCGAAAGCGCGGGTCGGGATGTTGTTGGCGCTGAAATAATCCAGCAGGGTCCGCGACACCGTGGTCTTGCCGACCCCGCCCTTGTCCGCGCCCACCACGATCACTACCGGCTTCGTCGTCATGAATTTCCCTTACGCGCCATTTTTTGCTGCAGGCATGATCTTAGAGCAAACCGAACCGTCTGTTGGCGGAATCGGCCCCGGACCGTGCCTCGTCCCCGATCGCAGAAGCGTCCCCTCCTGCTTTGGGCGCGAACATGGCAGAAACAAGGGAGAATTCAATGAATTAGACGGCCGTTCAGCTTAATCCCGCGGTGTTGTTAACGCGCGGAGGTCGATTCGGCCAGCGACAGGCTCAGCTGCGCCCGCCCCAGGGACCGCGCGCGGCACGGACCGGGCCATCGCTCCAGGGTCCGGACGGGACCGGCGGCGGGGGTTGGCCGGTGGTTTCTGCCTGTGCCGTCTCGCCCGCGTCCGGCTGCTCCCCGGTATCCGACGGCAGCGCCAGCCGGCCCGGATCGCGTCCGCCGGCATATTTCACCAGCGCCTGCACCCGGGAATCCACGGAAGGGTGGGTGGCGAACAGGTCGGCAAAGCCCTCGCGCGGGTTGTCGATGCACAATTCCATCACCGCCGAGGTGGCGCCGGGAAGCTCGCCGCGGTTCTCGATCTTGCGCAGCGCCGAAATCATGGCGTCAGGGTTCTTGGTCAGTTCGACCGATCCGGCGTCGGCCAGCAGCTCGCGCGAGCGCGACAGCGCCAGCTTTACCACTTGCGACAGCAGCCAGGCCAGCAGGATCAAGACCACCGCGACGATGACCACGATCACGGCGCCGCCGCCGCCACCCTTGCCGTTGCTGTCCGACGAGGAAGACGATCGCGACGGCGATGAGCCGCTGGAGGAATTCCAGCTCAGATTGGTGAACATGCGGAAGAACAGCTCGCCGAAGAAGCCGACCACGCCGGCGATGATCACCGCGGTCACCATCAGCTGCACGTCGCCGTTGCGGATGTGGGTGAGCTCGTGGCCGAGCACCGCCTCGATCTCCTGATCATCGAGCGCCTTCACCAGGCCCGTCGTCACGGTGACGGCATATTGCCGCCGGTTCAGCCCGCTGGCGAACGCGTTGCGGGCGTCGCTCTCCACGATCTTCAGTTTCGGCATCGGGATGCCGCGGGAGACGCAGAGGTTTTCCAGCAGGTTATAGAGCCGCGGCTGCTGCTTGCGCGTCACGTCCGCGCCGCCGGTGACGGCGTCGATCATGTTCTGGTGGAAAAAATAGGCGATCACGATCCACAGCGCCGCGGCCCCTGTCGCATAGGGAAACGCCTTGACGAGGTCGTGGCCGGCCGCCGTCAGGTAATAATTGACCGGCCTGCCGCTATCGAGCGCGACCTCGGCCAGCAGCGCGCCGGCATAGACCAGCACGTAGATCAGCAGGAACAGCCCGGCAAGCAGCAGCATCGAACGCAACTTGTTCGATGCGATGTGCGTGTAAAGACCATAGGCCGCCATGATGCGCTATTCCATTAAAGGCCGTCATTCCGGGGCGATGCGAAGCATCGAACCCGGAATCTCGAGAGTTGTGCCCCGAACCGGATTCCGGGTTCGTCGCGGTGCGACGCCCCGGAATGACGAGCGGTACGCATCAGAACTTCACCGTCGGCACCGCCTCGACCTGCGTCCTGCTGGCGCCGAGATCGAAGAATTCCTTTTGGGTGAAGCCGAACGTGCCGGCGAACAGCGCCGCGGGCATCTGCTGGATGCCGGTGTTGTATTCCTGGACCGCGTTGTTGAAGAAGCGGCGGCTGGCGGCGATCTTGTTCTCGAGGTCGGACAGCTCACTCGACAGCTGCTGGAAGTTGGCGTTGGCCTTGAGGTCGGGATAGGCCTCCGACAGCGCGATCAACCGGCCCAGCGCGCCGCTGAGCTGGTTCTCGGCAGTGGCGACCTGTCCCGGGCCCTGCGCCGACATCGCCGAGTTGCGGGCTTTTATCACGTCGTCGAGCGTGCCGCGCTCGTGGCTGGCATAGCCTTTCACGGTCTCGACCAGGTTCGGGATCAGGTCGTGGCGCTGCTTCAGCTGCACGTCGATGTCGGCAAAGGCCTGGCCGACGCGCTGGCTCAGCGCCACCAGCCGGTTATACGCGGCGAACGCGAAGAGAACGAGAATGACGATGACGCCGAGAACGATCCAGCCTGATGACATGACCCATAGCTCCTGATGTGACGACCGGCGCGCAGCCTGGATGAAAGATCGGCGCGCGTCTGCGGGCCCCGGGAACGAGGCTCTCGGTTGGTCGTCTCAGCGATGGGATAAGTTCAGTCACAACCCGGCCGGATTGCTCCGGCCGGGCGCCCTCCAGACTTGAGGTTTACGGCTTCGCGATGTGCCAGGCGCCGTTCAGGAAGCCGTCGCCATTGGTGTCGCCGGCAGCCATGTCCTTCTTGAAGGTGTAGAGCGGCTTGCCCTTGTAGGCCCACATCTTCTTGCCGTCGTCGCGAACCACGATGGTCATGTCGGCGGCCGGCTTGGCGTCGTCGGCGGCCGCGAGCGGCGGCCAGTTCTCGGCACAGGGACCATTGCACATCGACTTGCCGCCGGCGTCCTTGTCGAACGTATAGAGCGTCATGCCCTTGTCATCGACAAATGTCTTGCCCTTCGACGTATCGGCCGTCTTCAGCATCTGCGCCGATGCCGCCGATGATGCGAGAATGAAAGTCAAAGCCGCCATTGCGGCGAATGTCCTGGACATTGCAGCTGAACTCCTGATGAAGCGTGTTGAGGACGCGGTCGCGTCACAGAGACAAACGCCGCGGACCGTGAATTATTCCGCGGATGTCGGGCCGTCCGCAAACACGGCGTCACCCCAATTGTATTTTCGGAAGCGCGCATAGGCCGGCTTGTCGCGGCGCGGAGCGACGGCGTTGATGACGCCGTGCCCGGTGCAGATTTTCGCTGTTACCGCGACCTTGTTGATGGCGGGCTGCGCCAGCACGCGGGCGCGATGCTGCGCGACCGGCGCACGCGTCAGCGCCACGTAAGAAAATCTTTCGTCCTCATAGGGAAGTTCTGCGGATTTGAGTTGTTTATGCGCCTGCGAGCGCGGCAGGCGCTGGCTGAAGTGGCACCAGTCGGGCGCTTGCAAGGGACACGGGCCGTCATGCGGGCAGGGCGCCGCGACATGTGCGCCCGCCGCGATCAGTTGCGTGCGAAGCGCGATGATCCGCGCATAGCCCGCCGGCGTGCCGGGCTCGATCACCAGCAGCGTGTCGCCGGTTTTGGCCCACATCAGTTCGGCAAGCGCGGTTCGTTCGCCGTCGCCGATCTCACCAATCATGTAACTCGCCACCACGAGGTCGGCGGCATCCGCTTTGGCAAGCTCGGCACGGGCTTCGCCCTGCCGATAGACCATGCCGCGCAGGCGCGCGCTGTCAGCGCCCAGGTCAAGCGCCAGCGCGCGCAGCGCGCGGTTGGCGTCGAGCAGTGCAAATGTCGTGAGCGACGAAAACGCTTCCGCCGCGGCCCAGCTCGCAGTGCCCGGGCCGGCCCCGACATCGAGCAGGCTGTTCGGCGCGAAGTCAGGCCTGATCTCGGCCAGCGCATTGAGGCTGGCGGTGACAGCGGCATAGGTCGCGGGCATCCGCGCCAGAGCATAAGCGAGCGCGTCGGCCTCGGACCGGATCGCGCCGGAGCCGCCGCCATCGCGATAGGTTTTCGAAATGCTGGCCGAGCGCTCGGCGGCGTCGCTTCGCGACAGCCCGTGCAGCCGGGCGTCGAGCGCGGATTTCAGCTCAGTGGGGAGATCGGGAGGGGGCATCTTGCTCTTCTCCCCTCTCCCCTTGTGGGAGAGGGTGGCGCGATGCGCAGCATCGCGACGGGTGAGG
>JAZJYY010000071.1:0-2592 GCA_040390145.1 Pseudomonadota bacterium | reverse complement strand
GCGGCATCGACAAGCCGACCAACGTGCTGTCGTTTCCGGCGCTGCAGCCGACCGGCCCGGCTGGACCCGACGACGCGCCGCGCATGCTCGGCGACATCGCCATCGCCTTTGAGACCACCCGAAAGGAAGCCGACGACGAACAAAAGCCGTTCGATCATCACCTCAGCCATCTGGCGATCCATGGCTTCCTGCATCTGATCGGCTACGACCACGAAAAAGACGGCGAGGCCGAAGCCATGGAAGCCCTCGAGCGGCAGATCCTGGCGCAACTCGGCATTCCCGATCCGTATGCGGACCGGGATCCCGATGCCGGCCGGGAGCGGATGGACTGAGATGCCGGACTCCGACCCGATCCACGACAATCCGCGCAATACAGGCAACCTGCCGGCGGTGGTGCAGGAAGGCGAGGTGATGCGTCCCGCCGCCGACAACTGGCTGACCCGCGCCATCCGCACCCTGTTCGGCTGGAAGCCGGGCTCGGTCCGCGACGATCTGCAGGTCGTGCTCGACGCCTCCACGCCCGACGAGGTCGGGTTTTCCGCCATCGAGCGCACGATGCTGCGCAATATCCTCGGCCTGCACGAGCGGCGCATCGCGGACGTGATGGTTCACCGCGCCGACATCGTCGCGGTCAAGCGCGACATTCCGCTCGGCGAACTGATGAGCCTGTTCGAAAGCGCCGCGCATTCGCGCCTGGTGGTCTACAACGACAACCTCGACGACCCCGAAGGCATCGTTCACATCCGCGACCTGCTGGCCTTCATGACGGCCACCGCCCGCAAGCCCGATACCAGCAAGGCCAAGCGGAAAAAGCCCTTGCCGGCCGGGCTCGATCTGCGCGCGGTCGACCTCGCGATGCCGCTGGCCGACGCCAACATCATCCGCAACCTGCTGTTCGTGCCGCCCTCGATGCGGGCGATCGATCTGCTGGCGCAGATGCAGGCCGCGCGCATTCACCTCGCGCTGGTGGTGGACGAATATGGCGGCACCGACGGACTGGTCTCGATCGAGGACATCGTCGAGCAGATCGTCGGCGAGATCGACGACGAGCACGACAGCACCGAACCGCCGGCAATCGTGCGGCAGGCGGACAATTCCTTCATCGCCGACGCGCGCGCCAGCCTCGACGACGTCCGCACCGTCATCGGCGAGGAGTTCGTCACCGGCGAGGCCGGCGAGGAAGTCGAAACCCTCGGCGGCTATCTGGTGACCCACGTCGGCCGCCTGCCGGTACGCGGCGAAGTCATTTCCGGTCCCGGCAATTTCGAGATCGAGGTGCTCGATGCCGACCCGCGGCGGGTCAAGCGGCTGCGCATCGCCACTCGCAAGGAGCGCCCTGTGGTGGCGCGGCCCGCGCGCGAAAGCCGCCGCCGCGATACCGCGGCGGAAGCCAGTCAGCCGCAGGCCAACGACAATGCGAATCCGCGATCCGGCGATGGAGCCGGGTCGCAGTGATCGCAGCCGATAAACTCCGCGCCGCTGTTCTGGCGATCATGCTGGCATGGGGCTGGAAGCGCGCCGCCATAGCGCTGGTCGCGGGCGCGCTGTCGGCGCTGGCGATGGCGCCATTCAACGCATGGCCGGTGCTGTTTCTGACCTTTCCGGTAATGGTCTGGCTGATCGATGGCGCCGGCGCCGGACGCTGGCGCGGCGTGCCGGCGGCCGCGATGGCGGGCTGGTGGTTCGGCCTCGGCTATTTCGTGCCGGGCCTGTACTGGATCGGCTACGCTTTCCTGGTCGATGCGCCCACCTTCGCCTGGCTGCTGCCCTTCGCCGTGCTGGGCCTGCCCGCTTATCTCGCGCTGTTCACCGCGCTCGGCTTCGCGCTGGCGCGGCTGATCTGGACCCGGGAAGGCACGCGGGTGATCGCGCTCGCGGCGAGCCTGACGTTGAGCGAATGGCTGCGCGGCCAGGCGCTTTCGGGCTTTCCCTGGAATGCGTTCGGCTATGCGCTGACCGAGCCGCTGGCGCTGGCGCAGACGGCGTCGCTGATCGGTCTCTGGGGCCTGACGTTTCTCAGCGTTGCGATCTTCGCCAGCCCCGCAACCCTGATCGATGGAAACAGCCGCGGGCGAAGACCGTGGATCGCGCCGGTCATGGCGCTGGCGCTGCTGGTCGCGATGGGAATTTTCGGCGGCGTGCGCCTGGCGCTGCAGCCGACCGCGCTCGTCGCCAAGGTCAAGCTGCGGATCATGCAGCCCAACCTGCAGCAGGACGTCAAATTCAACTACGACGCCAAGGCGGAGGTGATGCAGAAATATCTCGCGCTGTCCGACCGCGCGTCCGGGCCGCAATCCACCGGTGTGCGCGACACCAGCATCCTGATCTGGCCGGAATCGGCGTTTCCGTTTTTCCTGACGCGCGAAGCCGATGCGATGGCGCAGATCGCCGACCTGTTGCCCAGGGGCACCGTCCTGATCACCGGCTCGGTGCGGGCGCCCGACGCGCCGCCCGGCGTCCGGATCACCCGCGCCTATAATTCGATCTATGTGATCGATCATGACGGCAGCGTGCTGTCGGTCTACGACAAGGTTCATCTGGTGCCGTTCGGCGAATATCTGCCGTTCCAGGACTGGATGGAAAAGCTCGGCT
>JAZJYY010000070.1:31271-36144 GCA_040390145.1 Pseudomonadota bacterium | reverse complement strand
TATCGATTTTCGGCCGGACGACATTAGCTATCCACCGGTACAGCCGGTTTAGACGCTGACGACCCTTCCAAAAATTCGATCTCACCAGCCCGCCGCAAGTGGGCTTCTACTATATCTATCTTGAGAAGGGACTACCCCCGTGAGCATGGGAACCGTGAAGTGGTTTAACGCGACCAAGGGCTTCGGCTTTATTCAACCGGATGACGGTGGCAACGACGTGTTCGTGCACATCAGCGCCGTAGAGCGCGCCGGCCTTGGCACGCTGCGTGAAGGCCAGAAGATCTCCTACGAGATCGTGGCCGATCGCCGCTCTGGCAAGTCTTCGGCCGACAATCTGCGCGCCGCTGGCTAACGGATAACCTTCGGGCTCTGCCCTGCGGAAATCCGACCTGACTGTTGTGAAAGGCCGCGCCCGGTGCGCGGCCTTTTTTATTTGCGCGATACGCGCGGCCGGGATCGACCGCGACCGGATCGACCTGCGGTCACGATGTCGGGCAGGCAGGCAGCGAGCCGGAGCTCGGCGTCGGGTAGATGACACATTTCGACTGCCGCGGACGGGTATAGGCGACGTCGGTCAGATTTACCCCGGCCGGCGCCACCACCTTGCCGACCGCCGGTACATAGCGATAGGCGATTTCGCTGAAGATCAGATAGGTGTCGGCCACCTTGAGTTCGGTCGGTATCGTGACGCTGGTTCCCTTGGCACGTGGCGCGTAACCCTTGCTCCACATCACCTTCACCACTTTCGACGCGTCGACATACAATTCGGAAACCGTCGATTGCGTCGGCGCCGACGGATAGGGCGTCATGATTCCCTTGCTGGCGGCAAAGAAGCCGGTGAGATCGGTATCGTTGACCGACGTCGACTGCGACGTCAGATCGGACAGCGTTCGCGCCATCAGCGTCACCTTGCGGTCGACCGCCACGGCAGATGAAATCTCCACCGTACCGAAAAACATCACCAGCATGATCGGCACGATGACGGCGAATTCGGTCGCAGCGATACCGCTGCGATCCGCGAGCATCCTCGCGGCGGTGCGCTGCATGCGAAGGCGGATTGACGACATCGAGATCGGTTTCATCGCTTTGTCCTGTCAGCAGGCGGCCGTGGCAAGGAAGGGTTCGTTGCGAAATGCCGCGGTCGCGGACAACAGCCGCTTGCTGCCGGACAGGTTCGAGATGTTGTAGCCTAGCCCGGTGACGAACAGCGGCCATTCATAGAACATCCGCACCACGACGATGTCGCCGCCCTCTCCCGGGCAATAGCTGGTGGGCGGCACGAAATTCTTGCTGCCGTTGATCGGTTCGGTGATCGCCACGTCGGGGAAGGTGGGATAGCTCTTCACCTCGACATAGAGGTTGGTGCAGTTGAACAGCACCTTGGCGAGCGCGCCGTTCGGGCACACGACGGTGTCCTTGAACTGGTCCTTGCTGTAGTTGGCGGTCTGCGCCTGGCCGGTCATGATCTGGCGCGCGGAATCCTGCGTGACGGTCTCCAGCACCTGGCCTGCGAAGAACACGATCGCGGTCTCGATGATGGCGAACAGCAGCGCGAAGAACACCGGCGCCACCAGCGCGAATTCGATCGCGGCCGAGCCGCGGCGGTTGCGGCGAAACCTGTGCAAGGCGGTTCTGAACGAGCCTGGTGCGGCGGCGGGCAACGACATCGAACAATCCTCAAATCGCGGCAGCAATTTCCTGCCCGCGAGGTTTACCCGAAACAGATTGTTGAAGTGTTTCGCCCGATCGAAACAGGGTGACCCGCTCCGTTAACCCGGCCTTAACCATTTTCGGCGTGGCCCGCGTTTCGCGGGTGGCGTTATGCCGGGCGCCCTCACCTCGCCACCGCGAGCGGCAGCCCATCAAGGCTGCGCTTTGCTCGCTGCCGCCGCCGCGCCGCTGGCCTGGTTGGAGAGCGAGCCGGCCTGATCGATCGCGGCCTTGAAATAGGTCTCGCCGTCGCCCAGCGTGACGCGGCGCTGGCAGATCGGCATGCAGCTGTAGGATTCACGTTCGACGCCGCGATAGATGGTGACGAGCTGGTCGGTCGGACCCTCGACCTGGATGATGCGGTCGACCAGGATATCGCCGGCGCGGTCCATCGCAATGAAGTTGGTGGCGCCGTAGCCCTTGCCGGTGACGACGATGATGCCGCCATTCTGCAGCGTGACGTCGGCGATCAGCGGGTTGCCGACCACGATGGTGGCGACGCGGTTGGGCAGTTTGACGAGTTTGGCCTGATCGACGTTGACAAGAACGGCGTCGGCCGCGGGCGCGGCCAGCGCCGCTGCCGGCCACAGCAGCATTCCGGCCGCGAGCGAGCGGAATGAAAAAAGCGCGCGTGAGCGCATACGCAGGCAACTGAACGACATACTCTACCCCGGGGCGTTGACGAGCCGGCAAAAGCGATACGCAGCGGAACCGGCGCCCGACAGGGCAAATCTGACCTCAATGTGTGAACGAAGTGCAAACGGCGGCGATATCCCCCGCCGCCGCCTATGACTGCCGGAACGGATAGGCCAGCTGCCCGGCAATCTCGGTCGGAAACGTCGCCTGGTCATCGACGCCATAATTGTCGGGCAGCTTGTTTTCCGGCATCCGGAAGGTCCCGAACAGGATGTCCCACAGCGGAAAGGTGCCGGCGAAGTTGGTGTTGCCGCCCTCTTCCAGCCCGGTGTGATGCCAGCGATGGAACACCGGGGTGGCGAGCACGTATTTGAACGGGCCGAGCGTCCAGTTCAGGTTGGCGTGCACGAACGCCGAATGGAACATGTTGAAGGGCGCGACCCAGAGCATGACGTTGGGCGAAATGCCGGCGATCAGCAGGAAGACGTCGACCAGGATGGTTCCGAGGAACAGGTTGACGGGGTGGAAGCGCGCCGCGGAAATCCAGTCCAGTTCCTCCGACGAATGGTGGACCGCGTGGTATTTCCAGAAATCGCCGCGGTGAAACATCCGGTGCAGCCAGTAGAGCATGAAGTCCGACAGCACCAGGAACAGCACCGCCTGGAACCAGAGCGGCAGCTGGGCCAGCGGACCGTGGCCGTTGTCGTAGAATGCGATCAACTCGTCGGCGTCGTGGATCTTGAAGAAGACGCCGGCGCCGAGCACCAGCAGCCCGATCCGCAGCACGCGTCCGAACAGGGGCACGAAGAACCAGTAGCAGACGTCGGTGACGAGCTCCTTCTTGCGCCACCACGGCGTTCCCGGATTGCAGGCCCAGAAATGCGTCAGCACCGAGAACACCACGGCCAGGCCGATCGTGACGGGAACCACCTTGGCGATGGTCTCGCCCAGCATCACGACGACTTCGAGCGGCAAATTGGACATGGCAACCTCATCCGATGGAACCCCTTTATGGGTACCCGTTCACGCTTAAGGAGCGATGAATCCGCGTTAAGAAGCTGTGAATCCGCGACCGGCGTCTTCCTTGAAGCCCTGTAAAACAGGCACTCCGGCGATCTATCGAATTGCAGGCTGGCTTTTAATTCCGCGTTTACTCTGCTCAAGAACTGGCAGATGCATCAATGTTTACGCGGTCGAATTAACTGCGCCGAAATTTCCGGACCCTACGTTACGTCCATGGTCACGGTGCTGAGAACGCCGGCGAGACCAAACGTAAGTCGACCAGCCACGTGTACACATGGAGTTGAATATGAAGAACCTGATTTCGCGTTTCGTGAAGGACGAGTCCGGCGCCACCGCCATCGAGTACGGCCTGATTGCCGCCGGCATCTCGCTCGCGATCATCGCTGTCGTGAACGGTCTGGGTACCACCCTGAACACCAAGTTCACCTCGATCAACAGCTCGCTGAAATAAGCGATCGCTGCCGAAAAGCGTCAAAGGCCCCGGCAGTTCCGGGGCCTTTGCTGTCTCTATTGAGTGGTGTTGGCGTAAACATGCGTAAACCGATCGCCGCCGCGGCGGGAACAAGCGCCCTGCCGGCCGGCAGCCGCGACAGGCGGGCCATCGAACTGGTCTGCCTCGCGCTGGCGCTGGCGCTGCTTGCCGTCATCGTCCGGATTGCCACGATCTGGTGACCGGTCGCGAGGTTTGCTCCGGTTACCCTTGCCGTTTCCCGATTGTTCATCTCTGACCGCTAGACTCGGGCAATACACCGACCTCGCGTCAGCCACACGGGCCGCTTAGTCCCATGATCCTCGATATCGTTCGCCTCTCGCTGTTTCCGGCCCTGATGGCGTTCGCGGCGGCGAGCGATCTCTTCACCATGACGATTTCGAACCGGGTGTCGCTGGCGCTGGCGGCGGGCTTTGTCGCGCTCGCGCTGCTGAGCGGCATGCCATTCGTCGAAATCCTCTCCCACATCGGCGCCGGCCTGACCGTGCTGGTCATCGCCTTCGGCTGCTTTGCCATGGGCTGGGTCGGCGGCGGCGACGCCAAGGTGGCGGCCGCGGCCGCATTGTGGTTCGGCTTCGGCCATCTGCTCAACTACCTGCTCTATGCCTCGCTGTTCGGCGGCGCACTGACATTGCTGCTGCTGCAGTTCCGGCAATGGCCGCTGCCCTGGCAGCTCGCAGGCCAGCCCTGGCTGCTCAAGCTGCATGCCAAGGAGACCGGCATTCCCTACGGCATCGCGCTCGCGATCGGCGCGCTGATGATCTATCCGGAAACCGAATGGATCAAGGCGGTGGACCTCACCCATTTCGCCATGCGCTGAGCGCGCGTTCGGTAAACTCCCGTTAACGCGATTTAGATACGCCTCATTAACCATGCTTTGACGAATAGCTGGTCAACTCCCATCACGGCGACGGAAGCGTCGCGGCGTAAGGTGGAAAGTGAAGCGTATGAATACCGCACGCATTGTGGTGCTGACGATCGCTGTCGGAGCCGGAGGCGTGGCCGCTTATCTTG
>JAZJYY010000070.1:0-31261 GCA_040390145.1 Pseudomonadota bacterium | reverse complement strand
GGCCGCCCGAGGTCTGGTCCAGAACAAACCAGTCGCCGGTCGCCATATTGTGGCCATCCATCAGGGTCAGGTTGAGCGACGGATCGGTACCGCGGATCGAGATGTGCTCGTTTTCACCGAAACCACCGGCGCCGGCGGAACCGGTCGCCCAGATGCCGACGGTTGACGTTCTCGTCGCCAGGTCCGACATCGGCCTCGGCCACTCGCTCAAGCCCGACGACCTGCAATGGCAGACCTGGCCGGCCTCGTCGACCAGCAACGGCTTCATTCGCCGCGGCGAGCGTCCCGAGGCCACCACGCAGGTGGCGGGCTCGATCGCGCGCGCGCCCTTTATCGCCGGCGAACCGATCCGCGAGCAGAAGCTGGTCAGGGCCGACGGATCCGGCTTCATGGCGGCGATCCTGCCCACCGGCATGCGCGCCATTTCCACCGAGATTTCGCCGGAGACCGGCGCCGGCGGCTTCATCCTGCCGAACGACCGCGTCGACGTCATCCTGTCCAAGCGCGAGAAGGGTGCCGACAAGAGCGGCGCCGACATGGTCAATTCCGAAATCATCCTGACCAATATCCGCGTGCTCGCGATCGACCAGGCGCCGAAGGAAAAAGACGGCCAGAACGCCGTGGTCGGCAAGACCGTCACGCTCGAGCTGAAGCCCGAGCAGGCCGAGACGCTGGCACGCGCGCGCCAGACCGGGACGCTGGCGCTGGCGCTGCGCAGCATCGCCGATCTCAACATGGTCGAGAACCGAACCGACGATCAGATTTCCAAGCGCGGCGAAAGCGTCAACGTAGTTCGCTACGGCGTTTCCAGCCCGACGACGATGCAGAAGTGACAAAGAGGACGCGCGAAATGAAGAGCAGGGGAACTCAGCCAGTGATGCGGACCATGATGGTTCGCGCCCTGTCGTTTTCGGCTGTCGCGGCGATGATGTTCAATCAGGCCCTGACGCCGGTGCTGGCGAGCGACTACCGCGTCGCGGCGCCGGTGGCCGCCGACGGCCAGATGAACGCGCGCTTTCTCGCGCTCGGGATCGGCAAGTCCATCGTGATCGACCTGCCGCGCGACATCAAGGACGTGCTGGTGGCGGATCCCAAGATCGCCAACGCCGTCGTCCGTTCCTCGCAGCGCGCCTACATCATCGGCGCCGCGGTGGGCCAGACCAACATCGTGTTCTTCGATGCCGCCGGCCAGCAGATCGCGGCCTACGACATCGCAGTCAAGCGCGACCTCAATGGTCTTCGCGCGGCGTTGAAGAGCTCGATGCCCAATTCCGACATCCAGATCGAAGGCGTCGGCGACAGCGTCATGCTGACCGGTACGGCGGCAACCCCGATCGAGGCCCAGCAGGCCGGCGAAATCGCGGCGCGGCTGGCCGGCGGCGCCGAAAAAGTGGTCAACTCGATCGCGGTGCGCGGCCGCGACCAGGTGATGCTGAAAGTCACGGTCGCGGAAGTCGCGCGCAATATCATCAAGCAGCTCGGCATCGATCTCTCCGGCACGCTGAATTACGGCACTGCGGTCGTGAACTTCAACAACAACAACCCCTTCACCGCGCTCGGCCGTCCGCTGGTCGCCGGCAATGCCGCGACCGCGGCGTTCGGCTCGTCGGTGTCGGCCACGCTCCGCGCCATGGAGAATGCCGGCGTCGTGCGCACGCTGGCCGAGCCGAACCTGACCGCGATTTCCGGCGAGTCCGCGACCTTCATCGCCGGCGGCGAATTTCCGGTTCCGGCCGGCTACAACTGCGATCCCGTTACCCGGGTCTGCACCACCCAGATCAGCTTCAAGAAGTTCGGCATTTCGCTGAACTTCACGCCGGTGGTGCTGACCGAAGGCCGTATCAGCCTGCGGGTGATGACCGAGGTCTCGGAACTGTCGAACGAAAACGCCATTACCATCAGCCAGGGATCCGGCAATTCGCTGACGGTGCCCTCCGTCAAGACCCGCCGCGCGGAAACCACGCTAGAAATTCCCTCCGGCGGCGCGATGGCCATGGCCGGCCTGATCCAGGAACAGACCAAGCAGGCCATCAATGGCCTGCCGGGCCTGGCGCAGCTGCCGGTGCTCGGCACGCTGTTCCGCAGCCGCGACTTCGTCAACAGCCAGACCGAACTGGTGGTGCTCGTCACCCCCTACATCGTGCGGGCGGTGGCGCAGAAGGACCTGTCGCGACCGGATGACGGCTTCGCCAACGCGTCGGATCCGCAGGCCGACCTGCTCGGCAGCATCAATCGCATCTACGGCGTTCCGGGCCGCGTCGAACCGGCACGGAATTATCGCGGCACCTACGGCTTTATAACCGACTGAAGCGGACGAGGACGAACACGATGACAATCAAACTACCCCTCGATCGCAGTCGCGCTTTCCGCATGGCGGGAGCGCTTGTCGGTCTGACCGTCGCGCTGGGTGCCTGCCAGCACACCGGCGACGTCGCCAGGGCCGAGAGCGTTCCGAACGATTATCGCCATCGTCACCCGATCGCCATCGAGGAGGCCAACCGCTCGGTCGTGATCTACGTCGGCCAGGCGCGGGGCGGACTTTCCGGCGCGCAGCGCGCCGACGTGATCGGGCTGGCGCAGGTCTGGCTGCGCGAGGGCACCGGCGCCATCACTGTCGATGTGCCCGTCAACACACCGAATGCGCGGGCGGCCGCGGACGCGTTCCGGGAAATTCAGGCGACGCTGGTCGCCGCCGGCGTGCCGGCGCGCGGGGTCGTTCCCCGCCATTACAAGCCGGATGATGCGCGCACGATGGCGACGATCCGGCTGAACTATCCGAAGATTCAGGCGGTCGCCGGCCCCTGCGGATTGTGGCCCGAGGATCTCGGTCCCTCGGTCAAGAACAAGAGCTATTACGAGAACAAGCAATACTACAATTTCGGCTGCGCCTATCAGCGCAACATGGCCGCGATGGTCGACAACCCGGCCGACCTGGTGCAGCCGCGAAGTGAAACACCGGCCTATACCTCGCGGCGGAACGCCGCCTTCGACAAGTATCGCAGGGGTACATCGAGCGCGACTTCCTATCCCGAGTCCGACAGGGCCAAACTCAGCGATACAGGCAAATGATCAGCTACGCGCGCCAGAACAGCGAACAGCAGCCGGACGCATCGCCGTCCGCGGACGATCACATCGCGCCGGCGCCGCGTGTCTCGGTGCAGGCGTTCTGCGAAACCGTGGAAACTGCGGCCGCCGTGCAGTCGGCGGGCGAAGACCGCCGCCTCGGCAAGGCCCATCTCAAGATCCAGATGGGCGGCATGGCCGCCGCCATCGAGGCCTATCGTACCGCGCCGACGCCGAACGTGATCATCCTGGAAACCGAAGGCCGCACCGATATCCTCGCAGGTCTCGATCAGCTTGCCACCGTGTGCGATTCCGGCACCCGGGTGGTCGTGATCGGCAAGATCAACGACGTCACGCTGTATCGGGAACTGGTGCGCCGCGGCGTCAGCGACTATGTGCTCGCGCCGGTCAACACGATCGACGTGGTGCGCTCGGTCTGCAATCTGTTCTCGGCCCCGGAAGCCAAGGCCGTCGGCCGCATCATCGCCGTCGTCGGCGCCAAGGGCGGTGTCGGCGCCTCCACCATCGCGCACAACGTCGCCTGGGCGATCGCCCGCGATCTGGCGCTGGATTCCGTGGTCGCCGACCTCGACCTCGCCTTCGGCACCGCCGGCCTCGACTACAACCAGGATCCGCCGCAGGGCATCGCCGACGCCGTGTTCTCGCCGGATCGCGTCGATACCGCGTTCATCGACCGCCTGCTCTCGAAATGCACCGACCACCTCAGCCTGCTGGCGGCGCCGGCGACGCTGGAGCGGGTCTACGATTTCGGCGCGGAAGCCTTCGATTCGATCTTCGACACGCTTCGCACCACGATGCCGTGCATCGTGCTCGACGTTCCCCATCAATGGTCGGGCTGGACCAGGCGGGCGCTGATCGGCGCCGACGACATCCTGATCGTCGGGGCGCCCGATCTCGCCAACTTGCGCAACACCAAGAACATCTTCGACCTGTTGAAGGCCGCGCGGCCCAACGACCGGACGCCGCTGTACTGTCTCAACATGGTCGGCATGCCGAAGCGGCCGGAAATCAACGCCGGCGAATTCGCCAAGGCGATCGAGAGCCAGCCGATCGCGTCGATCCCGTTCGATCCGCAAATGTTCGGCTCGGCCGCCAACAACGGGCAGATGATCGCGGAAATTTCCGCCAGTCATCGCACCACCGAGATCTTTCTGCAGATCGCGCAGCGGCTGACAGGCCGCGGCGAGACCAAAAAACCGCGGGGTTCGTTCCTGTCGCCCCTGCTCGAGAAGCTGCGGGCCAAGTAGCCCGCATGGAGTACCGTCGTGTTTGGTAAGCGTAGCGGAACTGAAGGCGATACGCGGGTCCCGAAGCCCGCGGCAGGAGCGTCGTATCCGCCCGCCGCGGCTCCGGCAGCCGTCGCAACTCCGCCCGTCGTGGCCTCACCGCCGATCTCCCCGGCGAAATCGGCGCCGCCGGCGCCCGCGATCGATTCGCGGCGGTCGGACAGCTATTATCAGGTCAAGGCCACGATCTTCGGCGCCCTGATCGAAGCCATCGACCTTGCCCAGCTCGCCAAGCTCGACGGCGAGTCGGCGCGCGAGGAAATTCGCGACATCGTCAACGAGATCATCGCGATCAAGAACATCGTGATGTCGATCGCCGAGCAGGAAGAACTGCTCGACGATATCTGCAACGACGTCCTCGGATACGGGCCGCTGGAACCGCTGCTGTCGCGCGACGACATCTCCGACATCATGGTCAACGGCGCCGGAACCGTGTTCATCGAAGTCGCCGGCCGCATTCAGAAGACCGGGATCCGCTTCCGCGACAACCAGCAACTCCTGAATATCTGTCAGCGCATCGTCAGCCAGGTCGGCCGGCGCGTCGACGAATCCTCGCCGATCTGCGACGCCCGCCTCGCCGACGGTTCGCGTGTCAACGCCATCGTGCCGCCGCTGGCGATCGACGGCCCGGCACTGACCATCCGCAAATTCAAGAAGGACAAGCTGACGCTGGATCAGCTGGTCAAGTTCGGCGCGATCACGCCTGAAGGCGCCGACATCCTGCAGATCATCGGGCGCTGCCGCGCCAACGTGCTGATTTCCGGCGGTACCGGTTCCGGCAAAACCACGCTGCTGAACTGCCTCACCCAGTATATCGACGACGACGAACGCATCATCACCTGTGAAGACGCCGCCGAACTTCAGCTGCAGCAGCCGCATGTGGTACGGCTGGAAACCCGGCCGCCCAACATCGAGGGCGAAGGCCAGGTCACGATGCGCGAACTGGTCCGCAACTGCCTGCGTATGCGGCCCGAACGCATTATCGTCGGCGAAGTCCGCGGACCCGAGGCTTTCGACCTGCTGCAGGCCATGAACACCGGTCACGACGGATCGATGGGAACGCTGCACGCCAACAATCCGCGTGAAGCGCTGTCGCGCTGTGAATCCATGATCACGATGGGCGGATTCTCGCTGCCGTCGCGCACCATCCGCGAGATGATCTGCGCCTCTATCGACGTCGTGATCCAGGCCGCGCGTCTTCGCGACGGTTCGCGCCGCATTACCCACATCACCGAGGTGATGGGCATGGAAGGCGACACCATCATCACCCAGGACCTGTTCATCTACGACATGGTCGGCGAGGACGCCAACGGGAACATCATCGGCCGGCACCGCTCGACCGGCATCGGACGACCCCGTTTCTGGGATCGTGCGCGATATTACGGCGAAGAAAAGCGGCTGGCGGCAGCGCTCGACGCCGCCGAAGTCGTCACGGACGTCTGAGGGAGCGAGCCATGAACATTCAAACGCTCGCATTGGCCTTTCTCTCTTTCACCGCCATCGGCGGCCTGGCATGGGTGTTTCTGTATCCGCTGCTGTCGGGGGAACGAAAGGCCGAGAGTCGCCGCGCCTCGGTGGCCAGCCCGGAGCCGGTTGCCCGCAACGTCGACAAGAACCAGCGTTCGCGCCGCGAGCAGGTCGAAGGTTCGCTGAAAGACCTCGACGCTCGCCGCCAGAAGGACAAGAAGGTTTCGCTCAGCGTCCGCCTCACCCAGGCCGGCCTGGACTGGACGCCCAAGAAATTCATGACGATCTCGGCCATCCTGGGGCTGGTGGCGTTCGCGGCCGTGATGTTGCCGTCGCTCAAACCTTCGGACAGTTCCGGAACGGCCCCGGTCATGGTCGATCCGGCGTCGGCCAACAGCACCGTCGAACTTGGCCTTGGAAAATCGCTGGTGATCGATCTGCGCCGCAACGTCACCAGTGTCCGCTCGAGCCAGCCGGCGGTCGCGAATGCGACCGTGCGCTCCACGCAACAGATCTTCGTCACCGCCGCCACCGAGGGCCGCACCAGCGTCGTGGTGTCGGACAATGCAGGCGCCGCAATCGCGACCTACGACGTCTTCGTCAACGCCGAGGGCGGCATGCGCGGCCTGCTCGGCGCACTCGGCCTGGCGTTTGCCGCCGGCTTCGGCCTGCCGCGCTGGACCCTGGGCTATCTCAAGACGCGCCGCGAGAAGGCATTCCTCAAGGCGCTGCCGGACGCGGTCGACGTCATCGTGCGCGGCATCAAGGCCGGGCTGCCGCTGTTCGAATCCATCAAGGTGGTGGCCGCCGACGCGCCGGAGCCGCTCCGGGGCGAATTCCTGGCCATCATTGAGACCCAGGCGATCGGCATGCCGCTCGGCGATGCCTGCGCGCGGCTGTACGACCGGATGCCGGTGCCAGAGGCGAATTTCTTCGGAATCGTGATCGCGATCCAGCAAAAGTCCGGCGGCAATCTGTCGGAAGCGCTCGGCAATTTGTCGAAGGTGCTGCGCGACCGCAAGCGGATGGCCGAGAAGATCCAGGCGATGTCGATGGAAGCCAAGGCGTCCGCCGGCATCATCGGCTCGCTGCCGCCGATCGTCATGCTGCTCGTCTACCTCTCGACCCCCGAATACATCTCGTTGCTGTGGACCCATCCGACCGGCCAGTTGATGCTGGTGGGCTGCGTGCTCTGGATGTCCGCGGGCATCTTCGTGATGAAGAGAATGATCAACTTCGACTTCTGACGGTGCAGCATGATTGATTTCCTGGTCACAAAACTCCACGACGCGCGGTTCATGACCATGCTGCTCGCCGCGATCGCCGCGAGCGCGACCGCCTACACGCTGATCATGCCGCTGTTTGCGGGCGAGGGCCTCGCCAAGCGCATGAAGGCGGTTGCCAGCGAACGCGAGCGGATCCGGCAGCGCGAACGCGACCGGCTGACCAAGAACGAAAAGGTATCGCTGCGCGCGACGCCGAAGCAGCTGGTCTCCAAGGTGGTGGAAGACTTCAACCTGACGAAATGGCTGGCGCAGGAAGCCGCGCGCGACAAGCTGACCATGGCCGGCTATCGCGGCCAGGCGCCCTACATCACCTTCCTGTTCTTCCGCCTGGTGACGCCGATCCTGCTGTTCGTCGGCGCCATCCTGTATGTCTTCGTGATCTCGCAGATGCAGCATTCGACCCCGATCAAGATCGGCATGTGCATCGGCGCGGCCTATCTCGGCCTGCAGGCGCCGATGCTGTTCCTGAAGAACGCCATCTCCAAGCGCCAGCTCTCGATCAAGCGCGCGTTTCCCGACGCGCTCGATCTGCTCCTGATCTGCATCGAGTCCGGCATGTCGATCGAAGTCGCCTTCCGCAAGGTGGCCACCGAGATCGTCAGCCAGTCGGTGGCGCTGTCGGAGGAGTTCACGCTGACCACCGCCGAGCTGTCCTATTTGCAGGACCGCAAGGTGGCCTACGAAAATCTGGCGAAGCGCACCGGGCTGGAAGGCGTCAAGTCGGTCTGCCTGGCGCTGATGCAGTCGGAACGCTACGGCACCCCGCTCGGCACCAGCCTGCGCGTGATGGCGCAGGAAAACCGCGACATGCGCATGATGGAGGCCGAGAAGAAGGCCGCCGCGCTGCCGCCGAAGCTGACGGTGCCGATGATCCTGTTCTTCCTGCCGGTGCTGTTCGTGGTCATCCTCGGGCCGACCGGCATCAAGGTCGCAGCGATGCAGTGAGGCTGGCGGCCTTCGCGACGGGGCCATCGGCGACACCGATTGACGGCCCTCATCGCCAGGCCCTGACCGGGCGAGCCGGTACCCCGATCGCCCTAAAGCAAAATATCGAAAACGACCCCATGCAAAGATAGGTCGGAGGTATCAAAACACCTCCTGTCGTAGAAGAGAGCGTGCGGGGCTGGACGGCGCACGTCAACGGACTACCGGCTTGCTCAGCTCACCCCCCAGCCCAATGCCTGGATAACCATCCCGGCGTTGATTCTGGTCTTGTCCGAAAAAGAGCCGTCGAACTCGCGAAGACCACGCAGAAGCTCCGCGACATCCCTGAGAAGATACACGTAGATCGTGACGGATTGTTCGCGGACCTTTGCGTAAGGCGCAACATCGCCCCCGCCGACAGGCGCATGCATCCGGAGTACGACCTTGTTGTTGTAGATGTTGTATTCGGCAACGTTCGAACTGCTGATCTGCAATTCCTGTCCGCGCGACTTCACCACGAGCTGTCCCGGCGATATCCCTATCCTGAAATAGGGTTGCTGGATGTGGGCCTTGGCGAACATCATTGCGCTCCCGAGGACATATAGTCCGGCGATGACGAAAAGCCCGGCTAGCAAGGAATTCGCCACGGCGGAAAATCCGACAAAGACTACGGCAGCGATGCAACCGGCCAGGACGAGGACGTTCAAGAGAATGAGGAAGAGCAAGTAAGGACGGCTGGCCGGTCTGATTTCCACCTTGATCTCCCTCCTGTTTCCAAAAGCAGATCGTCGAATCTCAATATTGATGCAGCCTACGAGCCGTGCGAGCGACCAGGCAAATCGCAGTTGATTCAAAATCGATCAGTTTGGCCGGTTGAGCGCCGCCACCGGCACCGATGCCGCACCGCCGGCCCTGGGATTGTCCTTGCGGGCCAGCATCTGCTTCAGATAGGCGACATTGGCGGCCGCTTCCTCTGCCGGCAGGTCGGCCTTCACGATGCTTTCAGCCTCGGCGAAACGCCCCTGCAGGCCGACCACGAGGCCGAGATTCTGCCGCACCCGCGCATCGGCGCGCGTGCTGGCGTAGGCGCGGCGAAGGGTCTCTTCGGCCTTCGGCAAATCCTTCGACAGCACGTAGGACAGGCCGAGATTGGACAGCACCGACGGCTCCTCCGGCACGATCGCCAGCGCGCCGGCGTAATAGCGGCGGGCCTCGTCATGCCGGCCGAGTTGATCGAGCGCGGTGCCCTGCACCGACAGAATGCGCCAGTCGGGATTATCGGGCGAATGGGCGCGGGACAGCACGTCGAACGCCCGCTGCGAATTGCCGTTGTCGGCGAGCGCGCGGCCGTAGCCGGCGAGCAGCACCTTGTTGCCCGAATGGGCGATGGTGGCCTGCTCGAACACGGCCACCGCCTGGGCGCGCTGCCCGGTGGCGCGGAGCGCATTGCCGTAGCGCAATGCCGCGTCGGCATCCTTGGGGTTGGCGCGGTAGCGCTCGCCCCAGACTTCGACGGCGCGGCGCGGATCGGCGTCGGCACTGGAAGCGGGATCGGCCTGGGCCTTCGAGCTGATCGAACCCGTGACGTCGGACATGGTCTGGCAGCCGCCAAGGCTTGCGGCCAAAATCGCCGTCATGGCCGCGGACGCAAGAAGCCGGGCAAGGCTGGAGGGCTGACGCATGGCACATAACTCACGATATCGGGCTCATCGAGCGAGCCGAACACGTCAGCAATAGACCGTTAACCCTAATGCGGGGTTAATTGGGCTATACCCGCTACGCCCCGCCCCGTTGCCAAGGAAACCGAGAACCACATGCCATCCGCCTTCGAGACCGCGCCCGCATCAGCCATTCCCATTACCTTTGCGACCAGGGCGACGTGGGATGCGATCCGCGCTGGCCTCCCCCCCGAGAGCAGGCAGTTCGCGCTGGCCAACGGCTTTGCCGCCAGACCCGGGGCCTGCCTGACGCTGCCGTCGGCGGACGGTCAGATCGCCCAGGTGCTGTTCGGTCTCGAGGATGAAACCAGCAAGTCCCGCGACCTGTTCCGGCCCGGCGCCCTGCCCGGCCTGCTGCCGCCCGGCGTCTACCGCTTCGCCAATGCGCCGCATGATGTCAGGCTTGCCACGCTGGCCTTCGCGCTCGGCAGCTACCGCTTCAGCCGCTACCGCAAGAACGATGCGCCCGACGTCCGGCTGGTGCCGCCCGAGGGCGTCGACATCGCCGATATCGCGCGGATGGCGGACGCGGCGACGCTGGCCCGCGACCTCATCAATACGCCGTCGAACGACATGGGGCCGGAAGAACTGGCGCTGGCCGCGGCCGAACTGGCCAAGCGCTTCGGCGCCCGGTTTAACGTCATCGTCGGCGACGAACTGACGCGCCAGAACTTTCCGCTGATTCACGCGGTCGGAATGGCATCACCGCGCGCGCCGCGGCTGATTGATTTTTCATGGGGCGACCCTGCGCATCCCAGGGTGACGCTGGTCGGCAAGGGCGTCTGCTTCGACACCGGCGGGCTCGACCTGAAACCATCCAGCGGCATGCTGATCATGAAGAAGGACATGGGCGGGGCCGCCAATGTGCTGGCGCTGGCGCAGATGGTGATGGATGCAAAACTGAAGCTGCGGCTGCGGGTGCTGATTCCGGCGGTCGAGAACGCGGTCGCCGGCAACGCCTTCCGTCCGCTCGATATCTTCCCATCGCGAAAAGGCCTCACCGTGGAGATCGGCAACACCGACGCCGAGGGGCGGCTGGTGCTGGCCGATGCGCTGGCGCTGGCCTGCGAGGAAAAGCCGGATCTTTTGATCGACCTGGGCACCCTGACCGGTGCGGCGCGGGTGGCACTGGGGCCGGATCTGCCGCCGTTCTACACCAATGACGAGACGCTGGCGCTCGACGTTGCGGCGCACGCGAAAGCGGAAAACGATCCGTTGTGGCGATTGCCGCTGTGGCCGGCCTACGATTCCTGGCTGGATTCGAAAGTCGCCAACATCAACAACGCGCCGTCGGGCGGGTTTGCCGGCTCGATCACCTGCGCGCTGTTCCTGCAGCGCTTTGTCGAGGATGCCACGCGCTGGCTGCATGTCGATATCTACGGCTGGACGCCATCCGCGAAACCGGCGCGGCCCGAGGGCGGCGAATGCCAGGCCGCCCGCGCGATCTACAAGCTGCTGGGCGAACGATATGCATGATCCCCGCCTGACGCCGGCACGCGGCGACCTCGCCGCGAAATATCTCGAAGGCAAGGTCAAAGCGGCGCGCTTCGTCGCCGGCGAGGAATTCGAGATCGCTGAAGCGATCGCGCCGCTGCGCCTCGGCCCGGCCTCCGATGCCGAACTCGCGACCCAGGCACTGCTCGGCGAGCGCGTCACGGTCTATGACCGCGACGGCGAGGGCTTTGCGTGGGGCCAGTTGACGAGCGACGGCTATGTCGGCTGGCTGCCCGACCGCGCGCTGGTGAAACCGGGCGCGGCGCCGACGCACAAGGTCACGGCGACAAGGACGTTTGCCTTCCCCGGCCCGTCGATCAAGCTATCGCCGGCGGAAACGCTTGTGATGGGAACGACGCTGACGGTGGTGCGTGAGGAAGGCCCGTTCGCGGTGACGCGTCAAGGTTGGTATCTGCCGCGGCAGCATGTCGGCACCATCGATGCGATGGCGGAGGATTTCGTCGCGGTCGCCGAACGCTTTGTCGGCACGCCGTATCTGTGGGGCGGCAAGAGCAGTCTTGGGATCGATTGCTCGGGCCTCGTCCAGGTCTCGTTGAACGCCGCCGGCACGGGCTGCCCGCGCGACAGCGACATGCAGCGCGACGGCCTCGGCCGCTTGATCGGACTGGCGGAGTCGAGCCCGTTGCAGCGCGGCGACCTGATCTTCTGGAAGGGCCATGTCGCCATCGCGCGCGGCGCCGAGAGCATCGTGCACGCCAATGCGCATCACATGGCCACGGTGATCGAAAATGCGCGAGACGCCATCGCGCGCATCAAGGCGGCGGGCAGCGAGGTTCTGGCGATCAAGCGGCTGGCGTGAACGCCAGCCGGCCTGATTAAATCCAGCTCTGAACTACAGACCGCCTTCGGGCGGGCTTTTTTGCTGAGCGATCCCGAATGGAGGCGGCGCCGATTCCATTGCCGCAGATCGCTCTGATTAGTAGGCCTACTCGACCGCAACTTAAAATCATCACTAAACAAGCTTTCGTACGCAACCGGACTCGAGAGTTCCATTCGAAATCTTAGAGAATTAAGTTGACGTTGTTGAAAACACACTCTTAATTTGAATCTCCTTCGTTTCATTTTAAACAAGGAGAGTGACGTGTATTCGAATTTGAAATCAGTATTATCGGCGTGCGGCCTCCTGGCGGGCCTGATTTTAGCCACGCCGAGCAACGCCGCTGTCGTCTATAGTTTGCAGGATAACTTTGACAGCAGCGGCACTCCTGGTCCGAACTGGTCCGGCGACAGTGTATTCGTGTCGGTGCCGGCACCGGGCAATGTGCAGGGCCAACCGTCCGTCGATCTCGTTGGCGGCGCCTATTATTCCAATCTGGCCTACA
Source organism: Pseudomonadota bacterium (assembly GCA_040390145.1). Classification (GTDB taxonomy): domain Bacteria; phylum Pseudomonadota; class Alphaproteobacteria; order Rhizobiales; family Xanthobacteraceae; genus Bradyrhizobium. The sequence continues at coordinate 18,659 of JAZJYY010000070.1, read as the reverse complement.
GCGGTAATTCCATCGATCTTGATGGTTCTACCGGAAACGGAAACAACCCGTCCGGCGAGATCCGCTCGATCAATACGCTGGGACTGGCAGACTACAACGTGTCGTTCTACCTGGCCGGAAACCGTCGTGGCGTGGGATCTCACACGATGACGGTGCGCATTGGTTCCCAGTCTTTCAGCGTGACCCCTGGCACCAATGACCCGTTCACGCTCTACACGTTCTTCTTCGACGATGCGTCCGGCTTTCTGAGCTTTTCGGATAGCGGCCTCTCCAACCAGCAAGGAAACGTCCTCGACAACGTCTCCGTTGCTGCCGTCCCGGAACCCTCAACCTGGGCCATGATGATTCTCGGGTTCGCCGGCGTTGGCTTTATGGCCTACCGTCGGAAGCAGAATCGTCCCGTATTGCGGATGGTTTGAACGCCCTCGCATCTCAAACAAGGAAGGCCGCCTGCGGGCGGTCTTTTTGTTTGGCGTCCTCCGTTAATGCATCGCCTCAGATGCGATGTCAGGACGGTTCAGGCGTGCGGAGCCAGCATGGATTGCTCGACTACTTCTTTTGAACCGTCCATTGCGTTCCGCTGCCGGGGCCGACAAAAACACCCGTCTTCATGCACTGGGCAGCGGCGGCTTCGCACTGCGACGGCGTTACGGATGTTCCGGAACGAGAACGACCGATCATTTCCTTGCACGCCTGCGCGCCGCCGGAGCAGGACGTGGGCTGCCTCTGAGCCCAGGCAGCCGAAGAGGTGAGGATCAAGGCCGCGATCAGAATTTTGTGCATGTCATAGCGCCTTCACATGGAGTCGTTGGCTCTCACGAAAGCATTCCTCTGTCACCCTTCAGTTGAATAGGCCCGCGACGTTGCCGGCCATCAGCCATCACCGCGTCCGGCAATTCACCGACCGCAGGAATTTGCATTGGGGCCGCCGAAAGGACGTGCGCGACCGCTAATCACCTACCCGGACCGGGTGCACCAGGATGGCTCCGCGCAGCGACTGAGCGCGGTTGGCGCGCGATGTTGTTCTTGTGAAGATGATGCGTCGCCCGGATTTCAACCTATTCAAATGAACGGGGTCGACGCATTAAATGCTTCAAACCATTCGAATGAATAGGTTGTTGAATTGAATCTTCGTTGACAACGATTTTAATCGCGGTTGAAATTTGCATCTACCAACGGGGCGGTTACGTCCTCATTTTTTCGAATTTGGAATAGAGAGAAACTCAAGATGAAGAGAATTGCTCATCTCGCGCTGGCTGCGATATTCATGGCCTTCGCTGCACCATCAACCGGTCACGCCGTGACCTACAATCTATCGACTGACTGGAGCAACAGCGCGAATCCGAACGGTGTGTGGTCTTACGTGTACGGCGGCGGCACTCTCGTGCCACATCAGCCTGCAGCCTCTGCCAACGGCAACCCCCTCGTTCCCGCGACTGCTGGCGGCTATTTCAGCACCGGGTCCGATCTCAACCAGAACACGCCCGACGTTCTTCGTGCAGCTGTCAACGGTAGCGCCGCTGGCGGGACGAATTCGGATTTCCTCGTGGGCGATATCGTGATTCACTCCGTGAATGACGGCTCGACCCTCAGCATTCGCTGGACGGCTCCGAGCAGTGGCCAGATCGATGTTGATGCGCTTGTCTGGTACGCACATTCCTCGGTCGCCCGCTCGAATACTGTCAGCCTGCTTCTGGATGGGGTTTCTCTGTCTGGTCCCGCCACCGTCAGCAATACGTCTTATAAGAACCGGGACGAAGGCGTTGCTTTTGGAGACAATCGCTCGGTTGACGCCGGAGACATACTCGAACTCGTTTTCGCCAAGTCGGCAGGCCAGCAATTTGGCTCTCTGAACGGCCTCTCATTCGAAGTCGATTTCACCCCGACCATTGCTGCCGTACCGGAACCTTCGAGCTGGGCCATGATGATTCTCGGGTTCGCGGGTGTTGGCTTCATGGCCCATCGACGACGGAAGACTGCAGCGCTTGCAGCTTGATCAAGTACAAATCGAGGATACAGAGACCGCCTTCGGGCGGTCCTTTGTGTCCGAGCCACTCGTACACCCTGCAGACCCCGCGCTTTCGCCACGCGACCCGCGTCCGGATTCAGCATTTGGACTTCCGCCGCAGCCAGTCACCCGACGTTGTGAAGTCATAAAAACGAACCCGCTCTTTCGCCGGGATCGAGACTGTCATACGAGTTGATGCTGCATATTGCCGGTATACGAAAGTCTCTCAACCGTTTGGTTGAGATCAAGGTCTATCCGTGTTCGCGATACTCTCCGCAGAGACGCTGATCTTCGTTGGATTGACAGCTACGGACGTTGCATTAATTTATTGGTGCTCGTCAGGACATTAAAAATTGACCGATTAGTTGAAGTCATTTTTATCGGAGGTTCAGAGTGAAGGTTCATCGAACAATCGGCAGCGCTTGCCTGATTATTTCAGCGGTCACCCTTAGTACTTTTCACGCGCATGCCGCCGTCATCTTTCAGGATGCATTTGAAAATCCGCGCGTACCGGTGGGTTCCTACTACAATTATTCTCCCGGACAAACGTTTGGCCCCTGGACAGCCGTCGGCGCAGGCCCTTCATCCGTTGTCAGCGGCACCTTCCAGCAGGAAGGCATAACATTTCAGGCACAGGAAGGATCTGGGTCCCAATTCCAATGGGCAGATTTGGCTGGGCAGATTTCCAACAACACCGAGGGTTTTAGAGCGACTGCAACGCTGGCCACCGTTGTGGGCCAGACCTACAATGTGTCTTTTTGGGTTGGGAACGTAGTTCAAACATCCGGCTCGTTCGGTAATTCCACTTCCGTTGGGCTGCTCATAAACAATGCAAACGTCTTTACCGCTTTGAACATTAGCGGAAACGCGACGTCCCTCACCTGGGAGCAGTTCTCCTGGAATTTCATAGCCACTACGACCTCGACCTCAATCACCTTCCTGAACCAGGATCCGTCAAACGACTATGTGGCAGCACTTGATAACGTAGTCGTCAGCCAGATTTCGGCTGTTCCCGAACCATCGACCTGGGCCATGATGATCCTCGGATTCGCTGGTGTTGGCTTTGCGGCCTACCGGCGGCGCAGCCAGACGGCGGCATTGGCAGCCCGTTAGACTCATAGTTGGAAAATACCGAGACCGCCTGCGGGCGGTCCTTTTTGTCCGAGCCGCACGCACACCCTGCACACCGCTTTCGCCATCCGCGACGCGCGTCCGGATTTGGCATTTCGACTTCTGCCGCAGCCAGGCACCCGACGTGGTGAAGTCATAAAAGCAAACTCGCTCTTTCGCTGGAATCGAGACTGCTCCCTCGTACGAATCGATCCTGCATATTGCCGCTATACAAACGTCTATCAACCGTTTGGTTGATATCAAAGTTTATCCTTGTTCGCGATACTTTCAGCAGCGTTAAATCGAAGTTGGTTTGACAGCGACGGACGCTGCAGTACTTTAAAGGTTCTCGGCAGAACGCCGAGCATTTTGAAAAACAATAATGAGGTAGTTCCATGAAACGACTTATTGCCATCGCAGCTGCTGTTGCTGCGCTCGGAAGCGCCCCTTCCATCGCGGCCGATGTCGCGGGTTCAGCAACCGGCACGTTCCAGAATGCGGTAGGCACTTCAGGTTTAGTAACGACCGGATTGGGAACAAGCGCCTTTACATATGGTGACGGCTCCGCATTCGCAGCGGCGCCATCCTCGTTGACCTTTGTTGGCAGCGCGTTTTCCAGCGCCCTCCTCACACCATTCAAAGTTGGAACACTTTCCTATTTCAATGGCACAACCGCGTTGGGAACCGAGGCGAGTGCTGTTGATCTTGCTCTGCATTCCACGTTCACCAATCCCTCCCTTGGACTGGTGAACAGCGTCTTCACGCTGGGCCTCACCACGACAGCAAATGTCGATGGCGAGCCTAACGCATCTGCCGACTTTGTTTCCCTTGCCAATTCCTTCGTGCCGACTGTCTTCGACATTGGTGGGACTCAATATACTGTGAAACTGACCGGCTTCGTACTGACGGGTGGAAGCGGTTTCCTGGATTCGAATAACACTGCATTTCACGTTCTCGAAGGCGGGGTCGCGACGGCGGATCTCTACGCCGAGGTCACAAGCGCAGTTCCGGCCGTTCCAGAACCCGGCACCTGGGCGATGATGATTCTCGGCTTTGCGGGCGTTGGAGTCGTGACCTACCGTCGTCGGAAGACTGCAGCGCTCGCGGCCTGATCAAATCCGAAGCGAGAATACAGGGACCGCCATCGCGTGGTCCCTGTCACTCGCTCGGGGTGTGAGCGACGAAGATCACTGGCGTCGACCTAGACTAGTGCTCGGCGTCCTCCGGGAGATCATCCGGGAATGGTCCGAATTTGGCGATCAATTTGGCTTCGTGGGGTCCGTCGGCCACCGCTTCGACCAGTTCGAAATGCAGGGTCTTGTACGATACAAAAACGACCCCGGCGTTCTTCAACCTCTCCACGGCGGCCTCCGTGCGGCTGCTGGACGAAAACAGCAACTCCTCGACCGCGAAGACATCGAATCCGAGATCGAGCAGGCCGAGGCACGATTGCAGGACGCACACATCGGTTTCACAGCCCGCGACGATGACCTGCTTCTTCTTCAGGCGCTTGAGGTAGCTGCGAATGGGCTTCTCTTTCGTGAGATCGAAGAAGCTCTTCTCGAATACCTTGGCGGCGCCGCCGAGCGTTGCCTCGACATCCGCCGGCACCGCGCCCTTTCGGTCGACCGGGCGCTCGAGCGTCAGGAGCGTCGGAACGCGCAAATAGGCGAGCAGCCGCGCGAAGCTGCCCATGTTCCGGCGCAGCCGCGCGCGTCCGCGTGGCTCGAGTTGCTCCAGAAAGAAATCCTGGTAGTCGATGATCGCGCCACAGCACTGATCGGCGAGGACGCGCTTGGTGCCTGTCATGCCGCGAGGATAGGTCATTTGCCGCTTTTTACCAGAAGGGCCAAAGTTCGTCATGCCCGGGCTTGACCCGGGCATCCACGTTTTCATCCGCACGACAGGAAGAGAGACATGGATGGCCGGGTCAAGCCCGGCCATGACGAAGACGAGGCTCTTCTCTACGTCGCCGCGCCGCCGGGCTCCGCTTCGAGCCGGAACGCGGCGGCGAACAGCGCGCGGGTGTAGTCGGACTTCGGATTCTTGAACAGCTCCGAGGCCGGGCCTTCTTCCACCACCTTGCCGTGGCGCATCACGATCAAATGGCTGGCGAGCGAGGCGACCACGCGCAGATCGTGCGAGATGAACATGTAGGTGAGGTCGCGCTTGCGCTGCAGTTCGCGCAGGAGGTCGACCATCTGCGCCTGGAACAGCATGTCGAGCGCGCTGGTCGGCTCGTCCAGCACAACGAAATTCGGCTCCAGCACCGCCGCGCGGGCAATGCTGATACGCTGGCGCTGCCCGCCGGAAAATTCGTGCGGGTAGCGGAACCGCGTCGCCGGATCCATGCCGACGTCCTTCAGCGCCTTGATCACGCGCGCCTCGCGCTCCTCGTAGGAAAGCTGGGGCTGGTGCACGCTGAGGCCCTCGGCGACGATGTCGCCGACCGACATGCGCGGACTGAGCGCGCCGAACGGATCCTGGAACACGATCTGCATGTCGCGGCGGTGTGGCCGCATTTCCTTGAAGCGCAGGCCCTGGATATTGCTGCCGAGAAACACGATCGGGCCGTCGGACGAAATCAGCCGCAGCAGCGCCAGGCCCAGCGTGGTCTTGCCGGAGCCGGATTCGCCGACCACGCCCAGCGTCTCGCCCTTGCGCACGGAGATGCTGACGCCGTCGACCGCCTTGATGTGGCCGACGGTCTTGCGCAACAGCCCGCGCTTGATCGGAAACCAGACCTTCAAATCGTCGGACGCCATCACGACCGGATTTTCCGGCCGCGGCGGCGCCGGATCGACCTTCGGTTCCGCCGCCAGCAGGGCCCTGGTGTAGGGGTGCTTCGGCGCCGTAAACACCTGCTCCACCGGCCCCTGCTCGACGATCTTGCCGCCGTTCATGACGCAGACCACGTCGGCGATGCGCCTGACGATGCCGAGATCGTGGGTGATGAACAAAAGGCTCATGCCGAGCCGGCTGCGGATCTCCGCCAGCAGCGCCAGGATCTGCGCCTGCACGGTGACGTCGAGCGCCGTGGTCGGTTCGTCCGCGATCAAGAGATCAGGCTCGTTGGCGAGCGCCATCGCGATCATGACGCGCTGGCGCTGGCCGCCGGACAATTGATGCGGATAGCTTTTGAGCCGGGTTTCCGGTTCGGGAATGCCGACCTGCGTCAGCAGTTCCAGCGTCCGCGCCCGCGCGCCGGCGCCGCCGATGCCGCTGTGCAGCTGCAGAATCTCGCCGATCTGCGACTCGATCGTGTGCAGCGGGTTGAGCGAGGTCATCGGCTCCTGGAAGATGATCGAGATGTCGTTGCCGCGAATGCCGCGGATCTCGTCTTCCGGCAGGTTGATCAGTTCGCGGCCCTTGAAATGAATGCTGCCCGACGGATGCGACGCGGTCGGATACGGCAGCAGCTTCAGAATCGACAACGCGCTGACGGATTTGCCGGAGCCGGACTCGCCGACCAGCGCCACGCACTCGCCGCGCTTGATCTCGAAGGAAATGCGGTCGACCGCGACACTGGTGCCGCTCGGCTGGTGAAACGCCACCGAGAGATCGCGGACATCGAGCAGGGGCTGGTTGATGGCGTCCATGGGGGGCCCTTACCGAAACGTCTTGCGCGGATCGAAGGCGTCGCGCACGGCCTCGCCGATGAAGATGAGCAGCGACAGCATGATGGCGACCGCGAAGAAGCCGGTGAAACCGAGCCACGGCGCCTGCACGTTGGCCTTGCCCTGCGACAGCAGCTCACCCAATGACGGCGAGCCCGGCGGCAAGCCAAAACCGAGGAAGTCGAGCGCGGTCAGCGTCATCACCGACGACGACACGATGAAGGGCAGGAAGGTCATGGTCGCGACCATGGCGTTGGGCAGCAGATGCCGGAACATGATCTTGGCGTTGGAGACGCCGAGTGCGCGCGCCGCCATGATGTATTCGAAATTGCGCCCGCGCAAGAATTCCGCCCGCACCAGGCCGACCAGCGACACCCATGAGAACAGCAGGAGGATGCCGAGCAGAACGAAGAAGCCGGGCACCAGCACCGAGGACAGGATCAACAGCAGATAGAGCGAGGGAATGGCGCTCCACACCTCGATGAAGCGCTGAAAGAGGAGATCGACCCAGCCGCCGAAATAGCCTTGCACGCCGCCGGCGGCGACGCCGATGATCGAGGAGATGATGGTCAGCGAAAGCCCGAACAGCACCGAGATGCGAAAGCCGTAGATCAGCCGTGCCACCACGTCGCGGCCCTGGTCGTCGGTGCCGAGCCAGTTGTATTCGAGATCGCGGCAGCCCGTCAGGCCCTTCTTCTGCACCACCTCCTTGCACTGCGCTTCCGTCAGCATCCAGGTCGGCTTGGAGGGCGCCGGCGTCGGCAGATCGAGATTGTGGGTATGGTAGGAATAGCGGATCAGCGGCCACACCACGGTGCCGCCCTTGTCGGCGATCAGCTTCTGCAGATAGGGATCGCGGTAGTCGGCGGCGGTTTCGAAATCGCCGCCGAACGTGGTCTCGGAATAGCTGATGAAGGCCGGAAAATACAACTTGCCGTCGAACTTGATCAGGAACGGGCGGTCGTTGGCGATCAATTCGGCGAACAGCGAGATGAAGAACAGGATCAGGAAGATCCAGAACGACCAGTAGCCCCGGCGATTGGCCTTGAAATTCTGCCAGCGGCGGCGGTTGAGCGGGGACGGCGAGAAGCGATGGCGCGTCATCGGCGCGGCCTCGCCGAGCGGCGACTGCATCGTGGTTTCGATCGGCTGCGGGGCGGTGATGTTCATCAGACTTCCCGCGCCTCGAAATCGATTCGCGGATCGATCCACATATAGGCGAGGTCGGAGACCAGATTGATGACGAGACCGACCAGCGAAAAGATGAACAGCGTGCCGAACACCACGGGGTAATCGCGGTTCAGCACGCTCTCGAAGCCGAGCAGGCCGAGCCCGTCGAGCGAAAAGATGGTTTCGATCAGGAGCGAGCCCGAGAAGAAGGCGTGGATGAACGCGCCCGGAAAGCCGGCGATCACGATCAGCATGGCGTTGCGGAAGATGTGGTTATACAGCACCTGCCGCTCGCTGCAGCCCTTGGCGCGCGCGGTCATGACGTATTGCTTGCGGATCTCGTCGAGGAACGAGTTCTTGGTCAACAGCGTCATGGTGGCGAAGGCGCCGAGCGCCATCGAGAACAGCGGCAGCGCGATATGCCAGAAATAATCCAGGATCTTCCAGTACCAGGGAAACTGCGCCCAGCCGTCCGAGGTCAGGCCGCGCAGCGGGAAGATGTTGAAGAACGAGCCGCCGGCGAACAGGATGATCAGCAGGATCGCGAACAGGAACCCGGGAATCGCAAATCCGATGATGATCACCGCCGAGGTCCAGGTATCGAACTTCGAGCCGTCCTGCACCGCCTTGCGGATGCCGAGCGGAATCGAGATCAGATAGGTCAGAAGCGTCATCCAAATCCCGAGCGACATCGAGACCGGCAGCTTTTCCTTGATCAGCTGCAGCACGCTGACGTCGCGAAAATAGCTCTTGCCGAAATCGAACCGCGCGAAATTCCACACCATCAGCGCAAAGCGTTCCGGCGCAGGCTTGTCGAAGCCGAATTGCTTTTCGAGGCTCTTGATGAAATCGGGATCGAGGCCCTGGGCGCCTCGATATTTGGAGTTGGTCATGTCGGCGGAGGCGCCGACCTGGGTGCGGGCGCCGAAATCGCCGCCGGAAGAACCCGATATGCGGGAACTGGCGCCGGTATCGGCGCCGCTGAGCTGGGCGATCACCCGCTCGACCGGCCCGCCCGGCGCGAACTGCACCACGACGAAGGAGACGAACAGGATTCCGAGCAGGGTCGGGATCATCAGCAGGATACGGCGGGCGATATATGCGCTCATGGGCTATTTCGCCTGTTCAATCTTGGCCGCCTTTTGGGCCTCGAACCACCACGTCTCCGGCGCGCCGCGCGCGTAGCGCGGCTTTGTCTTCGGATAGCCGAACTGGTCCCAATAGGCGATCCAGTGTGACGCCTTGCTCCAGTGCGGAATCCAGTAGCGACCGGAGCGCAGCACCCGGTCGAGCGCGCGGCAGGCGGTATTGAGCTGCGCCTGGCTTTGCGCCGCGATCGCCTTTTCGACCAGCGCATCGACGACGGGATCGGCGACCCCGGCGAGGTTGTTCGACCCCTTGGTTTTGGCGAACTCGCTCGAGAAATAGTTGCGCAACGCGCTGCCGGGAATCTGCGGATAGATGAAGCGCGCGATGGTGATGTCGAAATCGAAGTCCTTGACCCGCGCCTCGGCCTGCGACGGATCGACCAGCCTTATATTGGCGTCAATGCCCAGCACGCGAAGGTTCTTGATGAAGGTGGTGTGATGCGGCTCGAACGAGCGCTCGACCAGCAGGAATTCGATCGAAAGCTGCTCGCCCTTGCCGTTGACCCGCTTGCCGTCCTTGACGGTCCAGCCCGCGGCATTGAGCAAGTCACCGGCGCTGCGGAGCAGCTTGCGATCCTGCCCCGATCCGTCGCTGACCGGAGGAACCCATGCCGGCTTGAACACTTCCGGCAACACGCGGTCGCGGAACGGCTCCAGCAGCGCGATCTCCTCGGGCGACGGCTCGCCCTTCGCCATCATCTCGGAATTCTGGAACACCGAATGGGTGCGCTCATAGGCACCGTACATCAGGTTCTTGTTGGTCCATTCGAAATCGAAGGCGATGTTCATGGCGTCGCGCAGGCGGCGGTCGGCGAACTTTTCGCGCCTCGTGTTGAGCAGCCAGCCCTGCGCGCCCGAGGGACGCTCGTCGGGAATCACCTCGCGCTTGACGCGTCCGTCGCGAAGCGCCGGGAAGTCGTAGCGCGTCGCCCAGACCCGGGAGGTGAATTCCTCGCGGAACAGATAATTGCGGCCGATGAAGGCTTCGAGCCCGACTTCGCGGTCGCGGTAATACTCGTCGCGGATCAGATCGAAATTATACTGCCCGCGCGCGACGGGGAGATTTTCGCCCCACCAGTTCTTCACCCGCTCGAATTCGACGTAGCGTCCCTGCTCGAAACGCGCGACGCGGTAGGGCCCCGAGCCGAGCGGCGGCTCCAGCGAGGTCTCGTCGAACGGCCGTGTGCCATAGTACTTTTCCGAGAAGATCGGCATCGATGCGGCCAGCGCCGGCGCATCGAGCCCGCGGGCCGGAGCGAACCGCAAGGTCACGGTCTGCTTGTCTTCGGCCACGATTTCGGCGAGCTCGCGCAAGACAGAGGAATAGGCCGGATGTCCCTTGGTCTTCAGCGTGGTCAGCGAGAATACGACGTCGGCCGCGGTGATATCGGTGCCGTCGTGAAACTTGATTCCGGGGCGCAGGCGAAAGCGGTAGAGCAGCCCGTCGGGCGAAACCGTCAATTCCTGCGCCGCCAGCGGGTACACCGCGTCCGGCTCATCCAGCGCCCGCGTCATCAGCGACGCGAAGGTAAGGCCCATGTCATTGGCGACGTCGCCCTTGATGATGTAGGCGTTGAGCGAATTGAAGGTCGATCCGCCGGCGCCGACCAGCTGCGAAAACGTTCCGCCCTTGGGCGCGTCGGCATTGACGTAATCGAAGTGGCGGAAGTCGGCGGGATACTTCAGCTCACCGAATGCCGACAGGCCATGAATCTTAAGATCCTGGGTTCTGGCGCCATCGGTTTTGGCGCCCGCATCCTGCGCCAGCGCCGGGCGAAGCCACGCCGCGCCAACGGCGCCCGCGCCGAGCCGCAACACGTACCGGCGGTCGAATTGCGTCATGCGCGAAAAATCCCTCAAGATCGCTTGCCGATCCTGGCGGCCTTGTCGGCGTCATACCACCAGATCGAGGGGAATGCCGACTGGCCGTATTCCGGCAGATCGGCCGGCCGGCCGAAGCGATCCCAGCGCGCGGTACGCACCTTGTTGTAGGTCCACTGCGGCACGACGTAGTTATTCCACAGCAGGACACGATCGAGCGCCTTGGTCGCGGCGACGAGGTCGGCGCGATCCGTGGCAAAAATCAGCCGTTCGATTAGCTTGTCGATCGCGGGATTCTTGATGCCGATGATATTGCGCGACCCGGCCATGCCGGCGGCCTGCGAGCCCCAATATTCGCGCTGCTCGTTACCCGGCGAAAGCGATTCCGGCCATGACGACACGACGATGTCGAAATCCCAGGTTCGCAGCCGGTTCTCGTATTGCGCCGGATCGATGGTGCGCACGCTGACGTCAATGCCGAGACGTTCGAGCGAGGGCTTGAAGAACAGCATGACCCGTTCGAAACTGGGATCGGCGCCAAGCAATTCGATCGTGAACGGCGCTCCGGTCTTGCTGTCCGTCAGCTTGCGGTCGCGCACCTCGTAACCGGCCTCCTTGAGCAGACGCAGCCCCTCGCGCAGATTGCCGCGCACCGCTTCCGGGCTGCCGCCGACCGGATTGGTGTAGGCCGTCGTGAAGACCTCCGGCGGAACCTCGGCGCGGACCTTCTCGAGGATTTCCAGTTCCCTGCCCTGCGGCAGGCCACCTGAGGCCAGCTCGGTGCCGTCAAAATAGCTGCTGATGCGCTTGTACTGGCCGAAGAAGATCTGCTTGTTCATCTCCTCGAAGTCGAATGCAAAATTCAGCGCGCGGCGCACCCGCGCATCCCTGAACTTGTCGCGGCGGAGATTCATCGCGAACCCCTGCATGATGCCGGAACTGCGGTTTGGGAATTCCTCCAGCAGCACCCGCTTGTCGGCGACGGCAGGGAAGTCGTAGGCCGTGGCCCAGTTCTTGGCGCTGTTTTCGGTACGCCAGTCGACCTGATCGCCCTTGAACGCCTCCAGCGCCACCAGCGAGTCGCGGAAATATTCGTAACGCAGTTCGTCGAAATTGTTGCGCCCGATATTGGCGCCGAGATCGCGGCCCCAATGATCCTTCACACGCTCCAGCAAGACCGACCGTCCGGCGACGAATTCCTTGATGCGATAGGGACCGGAGCCCAGCGGTTTCTCCAGCGTCGTGGCGGAGATATCGCGCTTGCGACCCTCGCTGTCGGTTCCCTCCCACCAGTGCTTCGGCAATACCGTGAGCTGGCCCACGATCAGCGGAAGCTCGCGATTGCCGGGCGCATCGAAGGTAAACCTGACGTCGCGATCGCTGATCCTTTCAGCCTTCACCACGTGCCGGTAATAGGCCGAATATTGCGGATGATGTTTCTTGAACGAATCGAGCGAGAAGATCACGTCATCGGCCGTCACCGGCTTGCCATCATGCCATTTCGCCTGGGCGCGCAAACGATAGGTGACGGAGGAAAAATCCTCGGGGTGACTGACGGCCTCGGCCAGGGCGCCGTATTCGGTCGAAACTTCGTCCAGCGATGACGCCATCAGCGATTCGTAGACGAGCCCGACGGCGGACGCGAGCGAGCCTTTGACGCCGGCAACGGCGACATTGAAATTGTCGAACGTCCCGATCAGGATCTGCCGGGCGATGCCGCCCTTGGGCGCATCCGGATTGACGTAATTGAAACGCTTGAAGTCTACAGGGTATTTGACGTCGCCGAACAGCGACAGCGCGTGGCGCCAGACCGGTTCGGCGGTCGCGGCTTGCGCATGGGCGGGCTCAATGCCCGGCGCCAGCCCGAACGAGGGCGCGATCGCCGCGATGGCGGCACTTTGTAGAAGATGTCGTCGGGTAATCGTCAAATGAACCATTCCTGTAGCTGACTGAGACATCCTTTAAGGACGCAATATAAGGCAAGGTTTCGACCGATTATGTTGCTTTTTCCTCATGATAGCACCCTGGAACAGGCCATTCTGCGGCCAAACGTCCCGATAACAAGGCCGCGATCATAGCAAAACGGCCAGGCAAAGCCTGGCCGTTTTGACGTGAAATCCCGTGCAGGGCCGGTGGAATGCTACTTCGCAGCCGTCGGCAGCGGTGCCGGGCTTTCCGACAGGCTGCGCAGATAGGCGATCACGTCGGCGCGCTCGCTGTCCTTCTGGATGCCGGCGAAGCCCATCGCGGTGCCGGGAACGTAGCCCTTGGGATTGGCGATGAACTTGTTGAGGTCGTCGTAGGTCCAGGTGCCGCCCTTGCCCTTCAAGGCGGCGGAGAAATTGAAATTGCGGCCCGGGGAAGCCTTCGCTTCGTTGAGGACGCCATAGAGATTCGGACCGACGCGGTTGGGGCCGCCCTTTTCGAAGGTGTGGCAGGCCGCGCACTTCTTGGCCGCGCCGGCGCCCTTTTCGACGGAGGCGGTCTGCAGCAGCTTTTCGATCGGCTCGGACGGGGCCGCCGCGGCTTCCTTGCCACCGGCAGGCGCAGCTTCCTTGACGGCGATCTCGTAACCCGGCTTTTCCGGCATGTGGGGCGTGAAAATGGCGCTGGCGGTGAAGCTCGTCACCAGCAACAGCAGACAGGTGGCGAGAACGGCGCCCATGATCTTGTTGAGTTCGAAGGAGTCCATTTTCGGATCAGGCTCCAGGCCGGAAGGTCGACGTAAGGCCGTTGGGACGGCCGGATGAGCTTTAGGAATCGGGCTTTCGCACCGCACCCGAGCGACGATGAGATATCGGTTTGCCCGCGCTCTGGCAACCCGTATAAACGCCCCAACTCTCCGCCAATCCCCACCCATTCCTGATCATGTGAGCCGGGCCTGAACCCTGTGACCGAGCCCCGCACCCTGGTGCTGATTCCCGCCCGCATGGCGGCCACCCGGCTGCCCGGCAAGCCGCTATTGGACATCGCCGGCCTGCCGATGATCGTCCATGTGCTGCGCCGGGCGGAGGCGGCCGGAATCGGCCGCGTGGCGGTCGCCACCGACACGCCCGAGATCGCCGCCGCGGTGACCACCCATGGCGGCGAAGCGGTCATGACACGCGCCGATCACCCCTCCGGGTCGGACCGGATTTTCGAGGCGGCCGGCCTGCTCGACCCCCGGGGCGAGGCCGACATCATCGTCAATCTGCAGGGCGACTTTCCGACCATCCACCCCGACAACATCCGCAGCGTGCTGGCGCCGCTGAACGATCCCGCGGTCGATATCGCGACGCTGGCGGCCGAGATCCATACCGAGGAAGAGGCCACCAACCCCAATGTGGTGAAGGCGGTCGGCTCGCCCATCAGCGCCGGGCGGCTGCGCGCCCTGTATTTTACCCGCGCCGGCGCGCCCTGGGGGGACGGGCCGCGCTACCATCATATCGGGCTTTATGCCTATCGCCGGGCGGCGCTGCAGCGTTTTGTCTCCTTGCCGCCCTCCCCGCTGGAACAGCAGGAAAAGCTCGAGCAGCTGCGGGCGCTGGAGGCCGGGATGCGGATCGACATCGGCATCGTCGACACCGTGCCGCGCGGCGTCGATACCCCGGCGGACCTCGAAACCGCCCGCCGCATACTGGCAAAAGCCTGAACGGCTGATACAAGGCGCCTCATGACAAAACAGCTGAAAATCGCATTCCAGGGCGAGCCGGGAGCCAATTCCCATATCGCCATCGCCGAGGCCTATCCCGACGCCGAGCCGTTGCCCTGTCCGACCTTCGAGGACGCGCTGGCCGCGATCACTTCGGGCGAGGCCGACCTCGGCATGATCCCGATCGAGAACTCGGTGGCCGGCCGGGTCGCCGACATCCATCATTTGCTGCCGCAATCCGGCCTGTTCATCGTCGGTGAATATTTTTTGCCGATCCACCACCAGCTGATGGCGCCGCGCGGCGCCAAGCTCGGCGATATCAAGACGGTGGAAAGCCACGTCCACGCGCTCGGGCAATGCCGCAACATCATCCGCAAGCTCAAGATCAGGCCGATCGTCTCGGGCGATACCGCCGGGTCGGCCCGGATTGTCGCCGAACGCGGCGACATGAGCTGCGCCTCGATCGCCTCCAGGCTCGCGGCCGATATCTACGGCCTCGATATCCTGGCCGAAGATATCGAGGACGAGACCCACAACACCACCCGCTTCGTGGTGCTGGCGCGCGAGGCGGCCTGGGCCGAACAGGGTTCGGGGCCGCTGGTCACCACTTTTGTATTCCGGGTGCGCAATTTGCCGGCCGCGCTCTACAAGGCGCTGGGCGGCTTCGCCACCAACGGCGTCAACATGACCAAGCTGGAAAGCTACATGGTCGACGGAGAATTCTCCGCGACGCAGTTTTATGCCGATGTCGACGGCCATCCCGAGGACAAGGGGCTGGCCTTTGCTCTGGAGGAACTGAAATTCTTCTCGCGCGAGTTTCGCATCGTCGGCGTCTATCCCGCCCATCCGTTCCGGGCGACGTTCAGCGAGAAGGCGGAGTAAATCGTCATTCCGGGGCGCGTCGAAGACGCGCACCCGGAATCTCGAGATTCCGGGTTCAGCCCTGCGGGCTGCCCCGGAATGACAAAGAGGGTTGCGTCACGCTGCAACCCGCTTGCCCAATCTAAACGCATCCGCCAGCAGCGAATACGACTTCTTCCGCGCGTCGTGATCGTAGACCGCGGTGATGATCATCAGCTCATCGGCCTTGCTGGCCGCAATCATTGGCTGCAGTTTTTGCATCACCGTCGCGGGGCTGCCGACGAACAGCCGCGAGCGGTTGCGCGCGATCGAGGCGCGCTCGCTGTCGGTGTAGGGATAGGCTAGGGCTTCCTCCATGGATGGCAGCGGCAGATACTGGCCGCGGTCGCGGCGCAGGCGGTTGAGGTCCATCGATGACGCCAGCTTCTCGGCCTCCGCGTCGGTCTCGGCCGCGACCACGGCGACCGCCAGGATGCCGTGCGGCGTGGCGCGCCAGCCCGATGGCGTGAAGTGGTCGTGGTAGGTGGTCATGGCATCGACGGCGTCATGCGACGCGAAATGATGCGCGAAGGCAAACCCCATCCCGATTTGCGCTGCCAGTTCCGACGAGTAGTCGCTGGAGCCGAGCAGCCAGATCGGCGGCAGCGGGCTGTCGTCCGGCATCGCCACCACATTGTTGTAGGGATGGCCGGGCGGAAAGCCGCGGGTCTCCCACAGGATCAGTTCCTGCAGCCGCTCCAGGAAATCATCGCCCTCGCGGCGGTCGAGCCGGCTGCGCAGCGCATGCGCGGTGGCGCCGTCGGTGCCGGGCGCGCGGCCAAGGCCGAGATCGATCCGGCCGGGAAACAGCGCCTCCAGCATCTTGAAGCGTTCGGCCACGACAAGCGGCGCGTGGTTCGGCAGCATCACGCCGCCGGAGCCGACTCGGATGTTCTTGGTCACCGCCGCGATCTGCCCGATCATCAGATCGGGGGCGGGACTCGCCACCGAGGCAAGGTTGTGATGTTCGGCCAGCCAGTAGCGGACATAGCCCAGGCCATCGGCATGGCGCGCCAGATCGATGCTGTTGCGCAGCGCCGCGGCGGGTTTTGTCCCAGTGGTGACGACCGAGAGGTCGAGGATCGAGAGAGAAATCATGGCGGTAAAGTACTGCGCCTTGCCTGGGGATGCACGAGAGGGTCTCAACAAAATATCGAAAACGACCCCATGCATAGAAAGGAACTCCTTGAAATCAAACCATATTTCGGCGCGAAAGCAATGCGCGAACTAGTATTATAATACCATTACGCAGGTTCCAACAATGAGCATCGCGGTCGAGCCGGCGTCGTGAGCAACCTTTCCTCCCGGCACCTGCCCACCGAAAATGAATGAGGAATATTGCAAAAATTGCCGCCCCTAGACAATTTTTAGTCGATATCCGGCATTCATGTCTGCCCACCTTGGGAAAAATTCGAAGTAATATTCCGCTATTTTTACATGAGTTGGGCAAATTCCCATCCGCGATGGGCTGTTGGAATACCCGCGTTTAACGTATTTTCGGCTCTACAGAGGGCCTGTCCACCTGCGCCCGGAGCGGAGTTTGTAGTGTCATGACCGAGGTTACGCCGCCCGCGCCGGATGGGCACCGCGCGCTGCATTCGCCCCAAATTTCCTTCGAGTTCTTCCCGCCCAAAACGGAAGAGATGGAGCGGAGCCTGTGGGAGACCATCAACCGGCTGGCGCCGCTGACGCCGAACTTCGTCTCGGTGACCTATGGCGCGGGGGGATCGACCCGTGAGCGTACCCATTCGACCATCGCCCGCATCCTGAAAGAGACCAGCCTGGTCCCGGCCGCGCATCTGACCTGCGTCGGCGCGCCGAAAAGCGAGATCGACGACGTGGTGGCGCGCTATCACGAAATCGGCGTCCGCCACATCGTAGCACTTCGCGGAGATCCCACCACCGGCATCGGGACCGCCTACCATGCCCACCCCGACGGCTATCAAAGCTCGCCCGACCTGATCGAAGGCATCAGGAAGCGCTATCCCGACATCGAAATCTCGGTCTCCGCCTATCCGGAAAAGCATCCGGAGAGCCCGACCATCGATGCCGATATCGATACGCTCAAGGCCAAGGTCGACGCCGGCGCCACCCGCGCCATCACGCAAGTGTTCTTCGATAACGACCTGTATTTGCGCTACCTCGACCGCGTCCGCGCCCGCGGCATCACGATTCCGATCGTGCCCGGCATCATGCCGATGCACAATTTCAAGCAGGCGCGAAATTTCGTCACCCGCGCCGGCACCTCGGTGCCGGACTGGCTGGCGGCCAAATTCGACGGCCTCGACGACGACGCCGACACGCGAAAACTGGTGGCCGCGACGGTCGCGGCCGGCCAGGTGCAGAAGCTGGCCAAGCAGGGCGTCGACACCTTCCACTTCTACACCATGAACCGCGCGGACCTGGTGTTCGCGATCAGCCATTTGCTCGGTATTCGCCCGCAGGGCGCCCAGAAAGCCGCTTGACCGATGACCTCCCCCGTTTCCGAAAAGCGAACCGCCCTGCTCGCGGCGGCCCGCGAGCGCATCCTGGTGCTCGACGGCGCCATGGGCACCATGATCCAGGGCCTCGAATATGACGAAGCCGCGTTTCGCGGCGAACGTTTTGCGGATTTCCACCGCGACGTCAGGGGCAACAATGACCTGTTGATCCTGACCCAGCCGAAGGCGATCGAGGATATCCACGCCGAATATCTGCGCGCCGGCGCCGACATCGTCGCCACCAACACGTTCTCCTCGACCTCGATCGCGCAGGCCGATTACGACCTTTCGAGCATCGCCTATGAGATGAACCTGGAAGGCGCGCGGCTGGCGCGCAACGCCGCGACCCGCGTCACCGCCGAGGACGGACGGCCGCGCTTCGTTGCCGGCGCCATCGGCCCCACCAACCGCACCGCCTCGATCTCGCCCGACGTGTCGAGCCCGGGTTACCGCGCCGTGACCTTCGACGATCTGCGCATCGCCTATGGCGAGCAGATCAACGGCCTGCTCGACGGCGGCGCCGACCTGCTGCTGGTCGAAACCATTTTCGATACGCTGAACGCCAAGGCGGCGCTGTATGCGATATCGGAAATCGCCGAGGCCCGCGGCATCGACGTGCCCGTGATGATCTCGGGCACCATCACCGACAAATCCGGCCGGCTGCTGTCGGGCCAGTTGCCGGAGGCTTTCTGGAATTCGGTGCGGCATGCCCGGCCGATCACCATCGGCTTCAACTGCGCGCTCGGCGCCGAGGATCTGCGCGCCCATATCGCC
>JAZJYY010000069.1:0-9481 GCA_040390145.1 Pseudomonadota bacterium | reverse complement strand
CCAGCCGCGGCTTCTGCCCCTTGGCGTCGCGCATCACTTCCAGCATGTCGTCGACATTGCGCGTGATGCCGGAACCGCCCTGCACCGCCAGCCCCGCGGGCTTGTTCAGCACCATGACGTCGGCGTCCTCGTACAGGATCATGTCCTTGATCGCCTGCAGCGTCTTGGCTCCGGCTTCCGAGAGACTGCCGACCACCTTGGCGGCATCGAGCTGCAGCGGCGGAATCCGGATGTTCTGCCCCTCCTCGATGCGGTCCTTGCTGTCGGCGCGCTTGCCGTTGACGCGCAGCTCGCCTTTGCGGACGATGCGCTGGATGTGGGAGAACGACAGGCCGGGAAAGCGCGCTTCGAGAAAGCGGTCGACGCGCATGTTGTTCTCGTCCGCCGTCACCACCACGGTCTGCACCTTGGTCGGCAACGGCGCCGGCTCGGGCACGACCTTTTCGGGCTCGGGGATGAACGGGGCCGGTCTCTGTGCCGGTCTTGGCGCACGTGGCGCCGAGGCGGCAAAACGTGCGGACGGTTTGCCGCCGGCGCGTGCCGGCGGCCGCTCGGCAGCCGAGCCGCGATAGGGGCGCGCACCTTTCGGGCGATCGCCTCTGGGCTTCAGTGGTTTTTTGACGCGACGGCTCATGCTGTTTTTCCAAGCTTGCGGGGCATCACAAATATTTCTTTTCAGGTCAGCTCAACGCGTAACGTACGCCCTACGGCATTTGCCGCCCTGCGCAACGTGTCGAGCGTGACTGAAGGGGTTGCCGGATCAAGCAGCCGGTCCAACTGGCGCCGACTGGTCTTCATGCGTTCTGCCATGGCGGTCTTGGTAATGCCCTTGGCCTTCATCGCTTCCGCTAATTGTGCTGCTATGATCTCCTTGATGGCGCGATCCTCACACGTTCCAAGCATTTCCTGTTCAGCGAGGAACTCATCAAACGTTTCCTCGCTCACGCGCGCCTTCTTCTTCGCCATCACGTCACCTCTCGCTTACGCGTCAGCGCCAGGTCGATGTCCTGCTGCGGGGCCTTTTGTGACTTTTTGATAAAGCCGTGCAAAAGGATCATGTAACCCTCGCCCATGCAGAAGACGACGCGCGCAATGCGGTTGTTGGCCAGGTCGCTCCGTACCTCCCACAAACCGTGCCCCAACGGAGCACAATGTGGGCGACCA
This sequence comes from Pseudomonadota bacterium, assembly GCA_040390145.1. Taxonomy (GTDB): domain Bacteria; phylum Pseudomonadota; class Alphaproteobacteria; order Rhizobiales; family Xanthobacteraceae; genus Bradyrhizobium. The sequence continues at coordinate 8,317 of JAZJYY010000069.1, read as the reverse complement.
ATCGGCCAACCAAACTCAACTTTCTGGATGTCCTTGCCTATCGTCTGGCGATCGTCGGAAGACAGCTCCAATATCCATTCGCGGACCGGATTGCGGCCCGTCTGGCTGATATAGAACCGTGCGGGCAGCTTCTTCGAGCGGTCAATCATCCGAATACGCAATGTGTCATTTCTGGCACATTATTGCAAGGATTTTCGTACAGTCGGGCAATTATCCCGCACGAGTCATTTGCATTGCGCGCTGCTGCGCAAGGCGGTCAGATCGGTATTGCTGTTGCCGGAAGGGCGTTGCTTGACGGCTTCGTCCGCCGCGGCGCAGGCCGCTACGGGGTCGCCGTTCTGCAGCCGGGCCCAGGCCAGATTGGTCCAGGCGTCGCGAAAATCCGGCGTGTCCTTGACGGCCTGCTCCAGCACCTCCTGCGCCTCGCGCGGCCGCCTGGCGATCAGGAGCATCTTGCCATAATCCGCGTTGAGCGACTTCAGCGGATTGGGCTGCTTGCGCGCAATCCTGAACATCTCGTCGGCGAAATCATTATCGCGAAAGCGCATTTGAGCGATCACGGCGAAGCTGTGATAAACCCCGCTCTGCTCGGGCGCCAGCAGATAGGCCTGATTGAAGCGCTGGGCGGCTTCGCCGGCGTTGCCCTTGGAGATAGCCCGCCAGCCGCGCTTGGTAGCTTCCTCAAACGCTTTTTCCCGCGTTCCCACGGCGTCGAGCATCGCCCTGACGAACTTTTCGTCCGCTGCCTTTTGTTCGGCGTTCTTGGCGACGAAACCGAAAAACGGCTGCTCATTGCTCGGCCCGGAAAAGGTTTTCTTGGTCACCTGCACGCCTGGTGCGACCTCGACGGTTTCGGCGGAGGCTGGGCCCGCCAAGAAAATCAGAGCGCAGATGACGGCAAGCAGCCCGACCAGCGAACGCAAGCCTTTGCAGCGCAAGCCTGTCGGACGATCGCCTGACCAGCGATACCTCGCCAGCGGTCTGTTCGCGTGGAAGCTCATGATTTTCCGGTTCCTGATCAAGCCGTTGGGTAGCGCAAAAGCCGCTTATGGTCACGGTGAATCAGTGCAAATTCAGGCCGGCATCCGCGCCGGCCGAATCGGAACCATCTGCCGCAGGCCACCCCGGTCAAAAGCTGCTATAATCGACGACATGAAAGTCGAAGACATCGCCGAAGCCGTTACCAGGTTGCCGCCGGATGAACTCGCGCGCTTCCGCCGCTGGTTCAGCGCATTCGAGTCGGGCCGCGCCGACCATATCGCCGAACTCGACTCCGCGGCGACGAAGCTGGGCCGTTTCGCCGGCCGCGCCCTTGCGGAATTGAAGAAACGCACGAAGCCGTGAGCCCTAGCTGCCGCCCCGCTCCCTCCGCAGCTTGGCCCAGTAATCCAGCCGCTTCCTGATTTCGCGCTCAAAGCCGCGATCGGGCGGATCGTAAAAGGTCTGGTGGCCCAGCGCGTCCGGAAAATACTCCTGTCCCGAAAAGGCTTCCGGCGTGTCGTGGTCGTATTGGTAGCCGCCGCCATAGCCTTCCGACTTCATCAGCTTGGTCGGCGAATTCAGGATGTGTTTTGGGGGCAGCAGCGAGCCGCCCTCCTTCGCCACCCGCATCGCGGCGCCAAAGGCCTTGTAGGCGGCGTTGGATTTCGGCGCGGTGGCGAGATAGATCACGGCCTGCGCGATCGCGAGTTCGCCTTCCGGCGAGCCAAGGAAATCATAGGCATCCTTGGCGGCGTTGCAGACCGCCAGCGCCTGCGGATCGGCGAGGCCGATGTCCTCGACCGCCATGCGGACGACGCGGCGGGCCAGGAACAGCGGATCCTCCCCGGCATCCATCATGCGGCAGAGATAATACAGCGCCGCATCCGGATCGGAGCCGCGCACCGATTTATGCAGCGCCGAGATCAGGTTGTAATGGCCGTCGGCCGACTTGTCGTAGATCGGGGCGCGGCGCTGCAGGATGTCCTGCAACTGCACCGCGCTGAAGATCTCGTTCTCGCGCGCGGCGCGCCAGACTTCTTCGGCTAATGTCAGCGATGCGCGACCGTCGCCATCGGCCATCCGCACCAGTACGGCGCGCGCCTCGGCGTCGAGCGGCAGTTTTTTGCCCTCGATCTTCTCGGCATGCGCGAACAGTTTTTCGATCGCCGCGGCATCCAGCGACTGGAACACCAGCACGCGCGCACGCGACAAAAGAGCGGCGTTGAGTTCGAACGAGGGATTTTCGGTGGTGGCGCCGACCAGCACCACGGTGCCGTCTTCCATCACGGGCAGAAAGGAATCCTGCTGCGCACGGTTGAACCGGTGCACCTCGTCGACGAACAACAGCGTGCCCTTGCCCATCTCGCGCCGGGCGCGGGCGGCGTCGAATACTTTCTTGAGATCCGCGACGCCGGAAAATACCGCAGAAATCTGCTCGAAATGCAGTTCGGTCGCATCCGCCAGCAAACGTGCCACCGTGGTCTTGCCGGTACCGGGCGGGCCCCAGAACACCAGCGAACCCAGTGTCCGCGTCGCCAGCATGCGTGTGAGCGCGCCGTCGGGCCCGAGGATGTGATCCTGTCCGACCACATCCGACAGCACGGCCGGACGCAACCGGTCCGGCAACGGCCGCGGCGCATCCTGCTCCATTCCTGCGGCAGCAAACAGGTTGGTGCTTTCGCGTGGGCGCTTCGGGCTCATCCGCCGAGCGTAACGTTGATCTGCTGGCCGCCCCGCACCACGATGATGCGCCAGAGCCGCGCGGACTCGCGCGTCGCCTTTTCGAGATCGCTGGTCTTGGTGATCTTCTGGTTGTTGACGGCGAGGATGATGTCGCCCTTCTGGAAACCGACGCCGGCGGCGGTCGCGCCCTCGGCCAGCTCCGTCACCACGACACCCTTGGTGTCGGCATCAATGCGCAATTCGTCAGCCACCGCGGGAGAGATGTTCGCCACCTTGGCGCCCTGGAACGGCGACCGCGAGGTCAGGACGATCTCGTCGCGCCCGGTGTCGGGCGCGGTTTCCAGGGCAATGGTGAGCTTGATGGTCTTGCCAACGCGCTGCACGTCGATCTGCGCGGTGCCGCCGAGCGGACGGGTGGCGAAGCGATAATCAAAGCCGTTGGGGTCGTCGACGATCTGGCCGTCGATCGCGACCACCAGATCGGACAATTTCAGCCCTGCCCGCGCCGCCGGACTGCCCGGCGTGACGCTGGCGACCAGTGCGCCGGAGGGAACGCGAAGCCCCAGCGTCTCGGCGATCTCGGGCGTCACCGCCTGCAACCTGGCGCCGAGCCATGGCCGCTTGACCGCCTTGCCGCCGCTCTTGGCGGAGGCGACCACGACGCGCACCATGTTGGCGGGGATCGCAAAGCCGATGCCCTGCGAGCCGCCGGAGCGCGAGAAGATCGCGGTGTTGACGCCGACAAGCTTGCCGTTCATGTCGACCAGCGCGCCGCCGGAATTGCCGGGATTGATGGCGGCATCGGTCTGGATGAAGAACTGGTAGTCGGTGATGCCGACCTGGGTGCGCGCCAGCGCCGAGATGATGCCGTGGGTCACGGTCTGCCCGACGCCGAAGGGATTGCCGATCGCCAGCACGAGGTCGCCGACCAGCAAATCGTCCGAATTGGCGAAATCCAGCGTCGCGAACTTTTCCTTGCCGTCCTTGATCCGCAGCACCGCGAGATCGGTGCGGCTGTCCTTGAGCACGATCTCGGCCTCGAATTCGCGCTTGTCGGAGAGCGAGATCTTGACCTGGTCGGCGCCCTCGATGACGTGGTTGTTGGTCACGACGAGGCCGGACGGATCCACCATCACGCCCGATCCAAGCGAGCGCTGCATCTGTTCCGGCTGCTGGCCGGGCACGCCGAAGAAGCGGCGGAAGATCGGGTCGTCGAGCAAGGGATTGCGGTTCTGCACCACCTTGGCGGCATAGACATTGACCACCGCCGGCTGCACCCGCTGCACGATCGGCGCGTAGGACAACCGGATATCCGTCGGCGAGGCCGGCACACGGCGGTCCTGCGACATCGCCGGGACGGCCGCGGCGCCAAGGACCAGCAACGCCGTGATGATACGAACAGCAAACATGAAAAAAATTCCCTGGGGATTGATGGTGCGAATATAGGCGTCCCGGCCCGCGAATAGAAGCGATTGGAAGGTTCGACCGTCTCTTATCGCCCGATTCGGCAGGCGTTTCCGCGTCAAACCTTGCAATTTCGGCCCCGAAACAGCAGGTATGGCCGGAACGCCGGCGTATTGCCGCCGGCACCAAGGAGAACCGCCCCATGAAGGCCGTCGGATACCAGAAATCGCTTCCCGTTGATGACGCAAACTCGCTGTTTGATTTCGAGACGGCCAAGCCGGAACCGAACGGGCGCGACATCCGCGTCGCCGTGAAGGCCATTTCCGCCAATCCGGTCGACTACAAGGTCCGCAAGCGCGCCGCCCCGCCGGCGGGCGAAACCAAGATTCTGGGCTATGACGCCGCCGGAATCGTCGACGCGGTCGGCCCCGATGTGACGCTGTTCAAGGCCGGCGACGAAGTGTTCTATGCCGGCTCGATCCTGCGCCAGGGCACCAATTCGGAATTTCACCTGGTCGACGAGCGCATCGTCGGCCACAAGCCGAAGACGCTTTCGTTCGCGCAATCGGCCGCCCTGCCCCTGACCTCGATCACCGCCTGGGAATTGCTGTTCGACCGCCTCGGCGTGGTGCCCGGCAAGAGCGTCGATCCGCACACGCTCCTCATCATCGGCGGCGCCGGCGGCGTCGGCTCGATCCTGATCCAGCTCGCGCGCCGTCTGACTGGCCTGACCATCGTCGCCACCGCGTCGCGCGCGGAAACGCAAAAATGGTGTCTTGACCTTGGCGCCCACGCCGTGATCGACCACGCCAAGCCGATGAAGGAGCAGATCGAAGCGCTAAAACTGCCGCCGGTGGCGCTGATCGCGAGCCTGACCAATACCGAGCAGCACTACAAGGCGCTCGCCGACATCATCGCGCCGCAGGGCAAGTTCGGCATGATCGACGATCCCCAGGAATTCACCTTCAGCGTCTTCAAGGGCAAGGCGGTGTCGGTGCATTGGGAGTCGATGTTCACGCGCTCATCGTTCCAGACGCCGGACATGATCGGCCAGCACAATCTGCTGAACGACGTCGCCGACCTCATCGACAAGGGCGTGCTGCGCACCACGCTCGACCAGGCGTTCGGCACCATCAACGCGGCGAACCTGAAGCGGGCACATGCGCTGCTGGAGACGGGAAAATCGCGCGGCAAAATCGTGCTGGAGGGATGGTAAGGTAGGGTGGGCAAAGGCGCGCTCTTCGCGCCGTGCCCACCGTCTCTCCTCCGCATGTAATCGAAATGGTGGGCACGCCATCGCGTCGCGCATTCGCGCGACCCGATGGCTTTGCCCACCCTACGCAGCGCGCAATATCTCTGCCAGCTCCGCCAACAGCCGGTCGATTTGTTCGTCGGTGCCGACCGTGATCCGCAGATAGTCCTTGATGCGGGCTGCCGAAAAATGGCGGACGATGACTGCGCGCTGGCGCAGTGCTGCGGCGAGCGCTCCGCCCTCGCGCGCTGGATGGCGTGCAAAGACGAAATTGGCTGATGACGGCAGCACGTCGAAGCCGAGCCGGACAAGGCCGCGGTTGAGCCGCTCGCGGCCTTCGATTACGCGCGCCCGGCTCGCTTGAAACCAGGCTTCATCCTCCAGCGCGGCGATGGCGCCGGCCTGGGCGGGGCGGCCGAGCGGATAGGAATTAAAACTGTCCTTCACCCGGGTGAGCGCCTCGATCAGGTCGGCGTCGCCGATGGCGTAGCCGACCCGCAAGCCGGCCAGCGCCCGCGACTTCGACATGGTTTGCACGACCAGAAGGTTCGGGTGCGAGGCGACCAGCGGAATCGCGGTCTCGGCGCCGAAATCGACATAGGCCTCGTCGATGACAACGGGAGCATCGGGATGTTGCTGCAGCAGGCTGGCGATCTCGGCCCGCGACAGCGCAACCCCTGTCGGGGCATTCGGGTTAGGGATGATGATGGCACCGGCTGGCCTGTCATAGTCGGCAACGCGGATGTGCATGGCCACATCGAGCGGCACCGTCTCGTGGGCGATGCCGAACAGGCGGCAATAGACGGGATAGAAGCTGTAGGTGATATCAGGGAACAGCAACGGCGCATCCTGCTTGAGCAGGGCGGCGAAGGCGTGCGCCAGCACCTCATCCGAGCCGTTGCCGACGAACACCTGTTCGGGCTGCACGCGGTGATAGGTGGCCAGCGCCGATCGCAGCGCCGTCGCCTGCGGGTCCGGATACAGGCGCAGCGTATCGGCCGCCTCGCCGCGGATCGCTTCGAGCACGCGCGGCGATGGACCCAGCGGACTTTCATTGGTGTTGAGCTTGACCAGCTCCGCCATGCGCGGCTGTTCGCCCGGCACATAGGGCTGCAGGTCGTGCGTCAGGCTGCTCCAGAATCGGCTCATTTGTTCACGCAATCGTCTGGATGATGCCGCCCTCGGCGCGCAGGGCCGCGCCGTTGGTGGCGGAGCTTTCCTTCGAACTGACATAGACCACCATGTTGGCGATCTCCTCGACGCTGGCAAAGCGCTGCAGCAGCGAGGTCGGACGATGCTGCTTGACGAAACCGGCCGCCGCCTCCTCGAGCGACTGGCCGTTCTGCTTCGCCAGATCCTTCACAAAGGTCTCGACACCCTCCGACATGGTCGGCCCCGGCAGCACCGAATTGACGGTGACAGCGGTGCCGCGGGTCATCTCGGCGAGGCCGCGCGACACCGCGAGCTGGGCGGTCTTGCTCACGCCGTAGTGGATCATCTCCGTCGGGATATTCAGCCCCGACTCGGATGAAATGAAGACGATGCGTCCCCAGTTGCGCTTGAGCATGCCCGGCATGTAGGCGCGCGCCAGCCGCACGCCCGACATCACGTTGACCTCGTAGAACCGGGTCCAGTCCTCGTCGGGGATGTCGAAAAAGCCCTTGGGCTCGAAGATGCCGGCATTGTTGATCAGGATATCGACATCCGGCAGCCGCTCGGTCAGCAGCTGGCATCCCTCAGCCGTCGATACATCGGCGGCGAGGCCTGCGACCCTGCTGCCGGGTGCGGCAGCAGCCAGTGCTGCGACCGCGGCATCAACCTTGGCCTGCGACCGGCCATTGATCACCACATTGGCGCCCGACAGCGCGAGGCCTTTGGCGATGGCGTGGCCGATGCCGGAAGTCGAGCCCGTGACCAGCGCCGCCTTGCCCGAAAGGTCGATTTTCATAATGTTGCTCCATCAATCCAAGCTCGAAATATCGAGATCGCCAAGCGCCAGCGCAATCGAACTCCTTAGTTCGTGATCCCTTTCAGGATCGCCTCCGCGCATTCGCCGGCGAGGACTCTTTTGATTTGCTCTGCAAACCCATCGATAGCCGCATATTCCGTCAAAAAGCGGACCGTGGCGCTGTTCTGCAGATCGGCGTCAGGCGTTCCCCAAACCTCCGAGGCAAGATCGACCTGCAGGAGAAGTGTTCCGCGCGAGTTGTAAGGTTTGACGGCGATCCTGAGGTGACATTGCGTGAGACTGTCACTGCTCCAGAAGCCGCCCTCAAGCATCGGTGGATTCGTAGAACTCAGCGGAAAAGCCCGAAGGCTGGCGATGAACGTGTTCGTAACGCCATTGGGATTGAACCACGCCGAACCTTGTGCAGAGAATGCGCCTGACCTCACGGTCGCGATGATTTTGCCGGTCCCGTCGTCGTCTGCTCGATATGACAACCGCAATTCCACTGCGCTCATTCTGCGACCGACGAACCGCCATTACGATATGTATCATGTAGCCGCCCCGCCTGTTATGGGCCGCTGGAGCCAAAAAAAAGCGGCGCCGAAGCGCCGCTTTAAATTGGGGGAAGACTTACGCCGCTTCGGCGGCCTTTTCCTGCACCGGACCGGAGTCGAGGCCCTTGGCGTCGACGTCGCGGTCGACGAATTCGATCACCGCCATCGGCGCGTTGTCGCCGTAGCGGAAGCCGGCCTTGATGATGCGGGTGTAGCCGCCCTGACGGTCCTTGTAGCGGGGCGCGAGCGTGTCAAACAGCTTCCTGACCTGGTCCTTGTCGCGCATCTCGGAGATCGCCTGGCGGCGCATGGCGAGCCCGCCCTTCTTGCCGAGGGTGACCAGCTTCTCGACGATCGGGCGCAATTCCTTGGCCTTCGGCAGCGTGGTGACGATCTGCTCGTGCTTGATCAGCGCGGCGCACATGTTGGCGAACATCGCCTTGCGATGCTCGGCGGTGCGGTTGAGCTTCCGATGAACCTTGCCGTGACGCATGT
>JAZJYY010000068.1:0-6791 GCA_040390145.1 Pseudomonadota bacterium | reverse complement strand
CTCACCCGGATTGCTTCGCAATCCGACCTCTCCCCGCAAGCGGGGCGAGGTGATCACTCTCCAGCAATCCCGCCCTAGGCCGCATCAACCCGGAGCCCTATATTCGCCATATGGTCCAGCCCCACCGCGATCCCTTGCAACGTCCCTCGCCGGAGGCCCTGCTGGAAGCAGCCCGTCGCGAGGACAGCCGCGCCGGCCGGCTGAAGATCTTCGTCGGCGCCGCCCCCGGCGTCGGCAAGACCTGGGAGATGCTGCAGAGCGCCCACGCCAAGCTCAAGGCCGGCGCCGACGTCGTGGTCGGCGTGGTCGAGACCCACGGCCGGGCGGAAACCGAGGCGCTGCTCGCGGGCCTCGAAGTACTGCCGCGCAAGCGCATCGAATACAGGGACCAGATCATCGAGGAGATGGACCTCGATGCGCTGATCGCGCGCCGGCCCCAGATCGCGCTGGTCGACGAACTCGCCCATACCAACGCGCCGGGCAGCCGCCATCCGAAGCGTTATCTCGACGTCGAGGAACTGCTCTCGCGCGGCATCGACGTCTATACCGCGGTCAACATCCAGCACATCGAGAGTCTCAACGACGTCGTCGCCCAGATCACGCATGTGCGGGTGCGCGAGACCGTGCCGGATTCGGTGTTCGACCAGGCCGACGCGATCGAGTTGATCGACCTCACGCCGGATGACCTGATCCAGCGGCTGAAGGAGGGCAAGGTCTATGTCCCGAAGCAGGCCGAGCGCGCGCTCGAGCATTATTTCTCGCCGGGCAACCTGACCGCGCTGCGCGAGCTGGCGTTGCGGCGAACCGCCGAGCGCGTCGATGAGCAGTTGCTGACGCATATGCAGGCCAATGCGATCGCCGGCCCTTGGGCTGCCGGCGAACGCATCCTGGTCTGCATCAGCGAGGATCCGCGCTCGGCCGGGCTGGTGCGATATACAAAACGGCTCGCTGACCGGCTGCACGCGCCCTGGACCGCGCTCAGCATCGAGACCCGGCGCAGCCTGCAACTGACCGACGAGCAGCGCGACCGGCTTGCCGACACGCTGCGGCTGGCGGAGGCGCTGGGCGGCGAGGCGCTCACCATTCCCGGCGTCGGACGCCGGATCGCCGACGACGTCGTCGGATTCGCGCAGGCCAACAACGTGACCCAGATCATCGTCGGCAAGTCGACGCGCTCGTGGTGGTTCGAACTGAGGCGCGGTTCGGTGGTGCACGAGCTGGTGCGGCGCGCCGGCAATATCAGCGTCAATGTGATCGCCGGCGAGGAACTCGCGGCGGAGCCGGTGCCGAAAAAGACCGTGCGCGCGGCCGAACGGGCGGAGCCGTTCGATCCGGTGCCCTATGCGGTATCGCTGCTGTTCGTTGCCGTGGCGCTCGGCGCCGGCCTGCTGATCCATCCCTGGCTCGGTATCGAGAACGTCGACCTCGTGTTCCTGACCGCGGTGGTTGGCGCCGCCGTCCGTTACGGCCGGTTGCCGTCGCTGCTGGCCAGCGTTGTCGCCTCGCTGTGCTACAATTTCTTCTTCCTGCCGCCGGTCCACACCTTCACCATCACCGATCCGACCAATGTCGCGGCTTTCTTTTTCTTTATGGTGATCGCGATCCTGGTGTCCAATGTCGCGGCGCGCGTGCGCACGCAGGCGGTTTCGGCGATCGGCCGGGTACGCACCACCGAATCGCTCTACGCCTTCAGCCGCAAGCTGGCAGGCACCGCGACGCTGGACGACGTGCTGTGGGCGACCGCCTACCAGACCGCACTGATGTTGAAGGTGCGCGTGGTGCTGCTGTTGCCGGAGGACGGCGTCATCACCGTCAAGGCAGGCTATCCGCCGGAGGATCAGCTCGACCAGGCCGACCTCGCCGCCGCCAACTGGGCCTGGGCCAACGACCGTTCGGCCGGGCGCGGCGCGGATACGCTGCCGGGCGCCAGGCGGCTGTTCCTGCCGATGCGCACCGGCCGCGGACCGATCGGGGTCATCGGCATCGACGACGACAGGACCGGGCCGCTGCTCACTCCGGACCAGCGCCGGCTGCTCGATGCCCTGGTGGATCAGAGCGCGCTCGCGATCGAACGGGTGCTGCTGGTGGAGGACATGGATCGCGTCAAGCGCAGCGCGGAGTCGGATCGCCTGCGCCAGGCGCTGCTGACCTCGATCTCGCACGACCTCAAGACGCCGCTGGCCTCGGTGCTCGGCGCCGCCTCCACGATGCGGGATCTGGCCGGCGGCCTGAGCGAACAGGAGAAGCACGATCTGCTCGCCACCGTGATCGACGAGTCCGAGCGGCTCAACCGCTTCATCGCCAACCTGCTCGACATGACCCGGCTGGAATCCGGCGCCATCGTGCCGAATACCGCGCTGCACGATATCGGCGAGATCGTCGGCAGCGTACTGCACCGCGCCAGCAAGATTCTCACGCATCACAAGGTCGCGCTCGAGCTCGGCGCCGACCTGCCGATGCTGGAGCTGGACGCCGTGCTGTTCGAGCAGGCGCTGTTCAACCTGCTGGACAATGCGGCGAGGTATGCGCCCGCGGATACCACGATCACGATCAGGACCTTGCGGGACGATTCGTGGGTGGCACTGCAGATCATCGACGAAGGCGGCGGCATTCCGCCCGCCGAGTTGGAGATGATCTTCGACAAGTTCCATCGCGTGCAGAAGGGCGACCACGTGCGCCCCGGCACCGGCCTCGGCCTTGCCATCTCCCGCGGCTTCGTCGAGGCCATGCATGGCACGATCCTCGCCGCCAACCGCAGCGACCGCAGCGGCGCGGTCATGACCATCAGGCTGCCGATTCCGGCGGCATCGGATGCACTGGACACCGCCGCATGAGTGCTGCCCCGATCAAGGTTCTGGTCATCGACGACGAGCCGCCGATCCGCAAATTGCTGCGAATGGGGCTGAGCACGCAGGGTTACGAGATCCTGGAGGCTTCCAACGGCAAGATTGGACTCGAACTGCTGGCCCAGGATCCCGCCCTTATCATTCTCGATCTCGGGCTGCCGGACATCCAGGGCCACGACCTGCTGCGCATGATCCGGGGGCGCAACGACCGGGTTCCGATCGTGGTGCTGTCGAGCCGCGGTGACGAGGCCGGCAAGGTCCAGGCGCTTGATCTCGGCGCCGACGATTACCTGACAAAACCGTTCGGGATGGACGAGCTGCTGGCCCGCATGCGCGCGGCGTTGCGGCATCAATTGCAGGTCGCCGGCGAGCGCCCGGTGTTCCGCTCGGGCGATCTCTCGGTCGACCTGGTGCGCCGCATCGTCAAGCGCGGCGACAAGGACGTCAAGCTGTCGCCGAAGGAGTACGAACTGCTGCGCGTGCTGGTGCAGCACGCCGGCAAGGTCCTGACCCACCGGTTCCTCCTCAAGGAGCTCTGGGACGAACTGACCGACGCGCAATATTTGCGGGTCTATGTGCGCCAGCTCCGGCAGAAGATCGAAGCCGATCCGGAGCGCCCGCAATTCATCCTGACCGAAACCGGCGTCGGGTACCGGCTACGGGCGGCGGATTAGGCAAAGCCGTCATCGTCCGCGAAGGCGGCGGATCCAGTATTCCAGAGAAGGTTGCGTTTGATCGATAGGCCGCGGCGTACTGGATCCCCGCCTGCGCGGGGATGACACTTGTTTATGCGGCGCCTGTAAATCCGACCTTCACCATTTGTGAAAGATGAAAAACGCGCCCGCGGCGATCAGCGCGAAACCCAGCGCGTGGTTCCAGCCCAGCGGCTCCTTCAGGTACAGCACCGAGAAGGCGGCGAACACCACCAGCGTGATCACCTCCTGGATGGTCTTGAGCTGCGCCGCCGAATAGACCTCGCTGCCCCAGCGATTGGCCGGCACCGCGAGCCAGTATTCGAAGAACGCGATGCCCCAGCTCAACATCACCACCAGCGGCAGCCAGCTCTGCTTGAACTTGAGGTGGCCGTACCAGGCGAAGGTCATGAAGACATTGGAGGCAAACAGCATCAGGATCGGCAAGACCTGCGGTGATATGGTGGGCATGAATGTCCTTTCGAAAGGTCCGCGGCTCAATACATCAGATCGGAAACCGGTTCCCTCGGCCAAACGAATATCATTTGATTCAAGCGTTCGGAAATCCGCATCGACCGGATCAACCGCTTTTTAGGCACGGCGCGGGAAATTCCACCGCGATTGCAACCATACGTCATGCTGCGGCCGTTATCCCTTGAGGCAACGGGAGCGAGCGGGCATGCGGTTCGACTGGCGCGCACTTTCCGGTCCGGTTCTGACGGCGGCGACGGCGTTGATCGCCTTCGTGATCGACCGCGCCCTGGTTGCCGTTCCCAACCCCGCGCCGCTGTTCGTCTGCATCGTGGCTTTCGCGGCCTCCATCAGCGGCACCGCCTCCGGGCTGACCAGCGCCGTCATTGCCGTGATCTCGTCCGCGCTGTTCTTCCTCAATCACCGGGCCACGCCCGGCTACGACATGTCGGATCTGGCCCGCATGTTGCTGCTGGCGATCACCGCGGCCGGCACCGCCGTCATCACCGGCCACCTGCGCCGGAAATGGATCGACGCCTTCGCCTCGCAGCGCCGGCATCACGCCACCGGGGAGCGGCTGCGGGCGGCGCTCGACCAGGTCGACATCGGCATCGTGCTGCTCGATGCCGACACCCGCGCCGAATTCATCAACCGCGCCTTTCGCCACTACTTTTCGCTTCCCGACGAAAAGGCCGACGCCAGGCTTCCCTTCATCGCGCTGATGTATCATAGCCGCGATACCGGCGCCTTCGAACTGCCGGAGGACGAACTCAGCCACTTCATCGCCCGGCGCACCGAGATGATGCGATCGGGCGATTCGACCCCGATCACCATCAATCTCAGGGACGGACAGGTGCTGCGGTTCAGCTGCACCGCATTGCCCGACGGCGGCCGCATGCTGAGCTACACGCCGGTGACCGACCTGGTCCGCCATACCGACGATCCCGCCAGCGCCGACTATTACCGCTCGCTGCGCGGGGGCGGCGATCGCGACCTCGCCCGGCAGCTGCGCGCGGCGGAGTAGCGGCGGCATCGCGCGCCGAAGGTGATTGATCCTGCCCGGCGCGGTCTTTAATGAAGGCATCGATATCATCGCCGGAGCCCGCCGCTTGCGATTGGCTCCGATCACGGGTGCGGAATCAAAAAAATGTCCGACGAACTGACTGTCCGTTCCGTGGCCCGGCAGGACTACGACCGCTGGCTCCGGCTGTGGGACGGCTACAATGCGTTTTACGGGCGATCGGGTGCGACCGCGCTTGCCCCCGACATCACCACCATGACGTGGGCGCGCTTCTTCGACGCCTACGAGCCGGTACATGGCCTTGTCGCCGAGAGCGGCGGGCAATTGCTTGGCCTCACGCACTACCTGTTTCACCGCAGCACCACGGCGATCGGGCCGAACTGCTATTTGCAGGATCTGTTCACGGTCGAGGCTGCGCGCGGCAAGGGCGTGGGCCGGGCGCTCATCAATGGCGTCTATGAGCGCGCGAAGCTCGCCGGGGCGCCGCGCGTCTACTGGCAAACGCACCAGACCAACCTGACGGCGATGCAGCTCTACGACAAGGTCGCCGAGCACTCCGGATTTGTGGTGTACCGCAAACTGTTCTGACGGATTGCGGCGGGACCGCGCTTCAGACCCGCTGTGGATAAGTCCCGATGTCATGGCCGCGTAACAAAGCGGGACTAGGTTTCGCCTGCGTCTGATCAGGGCCCCCCGTCACGGATCATGCGCCCCCAGCGGTCCCCGTCAGTCGCCGCGTCTGACCGGGGCCGCATTTTTTTGTGCTGTCGCCAGTTGCGTCACGTATCGCGCGCCAGCGCCCACGCTCAGCGAACTGACCCGATGATCCGCGCCATATCCATCCTGCTGGCCTTCGCCGCCCTCACGCTGGTGCTCCTGCCGTTCCAGCTCGCCGGCTTGGCCTTCGGACTGCGGCTGCAGCGCACCCTGCCGCATTGGTACCATCGCATTCTCTGCGCGCTGATCGGGGTGCGGATTCGCGAAATCGGGACGCGGTCGACCGACAGCCCCGCGCTGATCCTGTCGAACCATGTCTCCTGGCTCGACATCTGCGTGATATCGGCGGTTTCGCCCGTGGTGTTCGTCGCAAAAAGCGAGGTGGCGGATTGGCCGGTGTTCGGATGGCTGGCCAGATTGCAGCGAACGGTTTTCATCAACCGGCGGGCCCGGCACCAGACCGGCGCGGCCAACGGGGAAATCGCCGGCCGGCTGCTCGGCGGCGACGCGGTGGTGCTGTTCGCCGAGGGCACTTCGAGCGACGGCATCCGCGTGCTCCCGTTCCGCTCCTCGCTGGTCGGCGCCGTGCATCACGCGCTCGGCAACTCGACGCAGCACAGCCACGTCACCGTGCAGCCGATGTCGCTGGCCTACCGCAGCCTCGGTGGCGTGCCGCTGGGCCGCGGCCTGCGCCAGCGGGTGGCATGGTACGGCGACGCCGAGCTGGTGCCGCATCTGCTGGCCGTGCTGGCATCGGGCGCGGTCGACGTCACCGTGAGCTGGGGCGCGGCGGTGGCCTGCGACATCAGCGCGGATCGCAAGGCGATCACCCGCGACGCGGAACAATCGGTCCGGCGCATGACCGCGGCGGCGCTTCGCGGCGCAGCATCGGCGCATCCACCGGCGCACCTTGCGGGCCCGGTGGCCGCGGGCCACAATACGATCCCACCTTGCGCCCCACCCCACAGGATCGATCCATGCAAATTCGCAATCTCGGCGGCTCCGGCCTGCGCGTTTCCGCCGTCGGCCTCGGCTGCAACAATT
>JAZJYY010000067.1:27501-43250 GCA_040390145.1 Pseudomonadota bacterium | reverse complement strand
AGCCAACGGGTCGCGCGAATGCGCGCCCGATGACAGGCTCCGCGAAGCAATCCATTTCACAGCGGTACGGATGGTAGATGGATTGCTTCGTCGCAAGCGCTCCTCGCAATGACGCTGTGAGTTTCGAGTCAATTTCGCGCACCCACAAGGTCTCCACAAACACGCCTTCGCGATCTCGCGGCGCGTTTCGCCCGAGGTTTGCCATCTATTCTACGCCCTCTCGATCAGAGGGCGCGGGGAGGCCGGGCGCCCGATGCGCCCGATAGCCGCGTGTGCAATGGGTAGTGGTAGAAGGCACACGCGTTAGTCAGGTCACACCGGAATCACCCGGCACTCCCCGCGCAATGGTTTACGGCTTATACGTGCTCTCCTCGGTGAGCCATGCGCTTTTGCCACCGTCGCCGCGCGCCTTGACGCGAACTTGACACCGGCCCTTGGGGTGTCGGGACCACACGATTTCGCCATCCGCTTCAGGCGCCCGGGTCTAGAGCGCCCCTCCACGTCCACCGCGTCCCCGCCCCGCACTGATGACCTTGCGCAATGCCCCTCTGAGTGGGACGGGATGGCAAGCTGTATAATCCAGTTTTGATTTCTGTAAAACAGAAATATTTTTTCGCGAGGGACTTGACGCGACTTACGATAACCAGAAGTGATCTGCCCGTCGGGTAGTCACACCGCTGATCACACAACGCCGTTCACAGCCCGTCGGGTGGCAGCCCGGAGGCGTCGGCCGCCACCGGGCGGTGACGGATGCGCTCACGGTAGAAGGCATAGAGACCGGACAGGACGATGATGCTCGCGCCCGTCACCATCATGGCGTCGGGCACGTCGCCGAACACGAGATAGCCCAGCAGCATCGCCCACAGCAGCGCGGAGTAACGAAACGGCGCCACCGCCGAGATGTCGCCGGATCGCAGCGCCATGATGACGCATTGATAGCCGATCAGCAGCAGCACCGCTGCCAGCGTCAGCAGGCCGAGCGCGCGGGACGACGGCGGCGTCCAGCCGCCGAGCGGAACGATGATGGCGGCGCCGGCGATCGTCACCGTAACGGTGGTCACCAGCGTGATGAACAGCGACGGCACCTGCGCCGGGATGCGCCGGGTCGCGAGATCGCGCACGGCGCAGAAGAACACCGAGACCAGCGCGAACAGCGTGAACTGATTAAAACCCTCGACGCCGGGCCGGACGATGATGAGGACGCCGATAAAGCCGGCCATGATCGCAAGCCAGCGCCGCCACCCGACCGGCTCGCCGAACATCAGGGCGGCGCCGAGCGTGACCGCCAGCGGCAGGGCCTGAAAGATCGCCGCGGTATTGGCCAGCGGCAGGTGGACGATCGCGGCGAGGAACGTCACCGTTCCCAGCACTTCGCCGGCAACCCGCAACGCCACCGGCTTCATGACCAGCGTGCGCAGCGGACGCAGCGCGCCCTGATGCCAGGCCAGCGTGGCGATCAGCGCAATCGCGACCACGCCGCGCACCAGCATGATCTCGCCGAAATTCATTTCGGACGACACCGCCTTGGTGATGGCGTCGTTCATGGTGAAGCCCGCCATGGCGGCGGCCATCAACAGACTTCCGCGCAGGTTCGGGGAAAGGGGCAAATTGAATTCCAGGTGGCGGACCCGTAGGGTGGGCAAAGCGACGCCACCGAGCTCGTAGAGCGAGAGCGGAAAGCGTGCCCACCATGGGACGGCAACGCGCGGGATGGATGGTGGGCACGGCGCGCGAAGGGCGCGCCTTTGCCCACCCTACGAAGTCAAATCGCGCCGGCCTTTTGCGCGTATTCCCAGGAGGCCTTCGACAGCGGCACGGTGCGTTTTGCGGATTCCATCGCCCTGGCATTGGCGGCGGTGCCGTCGCGGACGCGGCCGGCGATGCCTTGCGTGATGCCGGCGAGCCGGAACAAATTGTAGGCGAAATACCAGTTGAGGTCGGGCACCGCGCTGCCGGTGACGTTGCAGTAGATCTGCGCCGCCTCCTCCATGCCCGGAATGTTCAACGCCTTGAGGTCGGCGGTGGCGAGGCCCGGCATGGTCCACTGCATCAACAGATAGGTGAAGTCCGCCATCGGATCGCCCAGCGTCGACAGTTCCCAGTCCAGCACCGCCTGCACCCGCGGCTCGGTGGCATGGAAGATCATGTTGTCGAGGCGGTAGTCGCCGTGCACGATCGAGACGCGCCTCTGTTCCGGCACCGTCTTCGGCAGCCATTCGGCCAGTTTCTCGAATTCGGGAATGTGCTGGGTTTCCGAGGCGCGGTACTGCTTGGTCCAGCGGTCGACCTGGCGCGCGAAATAATTGCCGGGTTTTCCAAAGTCGCCGAGCCCGATCGCCTCGGGATCATAGGTGTGCAGCTTTGCCAGCGTTTCGATCTTGCTGGTAAAAATCTTGCGGCGCGCGTCCGGCGTCTGGCTAGGCAGCGTCGGATCCCAGAACACCCGCCCCTCCTCCATCGACATGATGTAGAAGAAAGCGCCGATCACGCTGTCGTCGGTGCACAGCGCATAGGCTTTTGCCACCGCAAAGCCCTGCTTGCTGAGCGCTGCGATGACGCGGAATTCGCGGTCCACCGCGTGCGCCGACGGCAGCAGTTTGCCGAACGGACGGCGGCGCATCACATAGGAACGCGTGGGGGTGTCGAGCCGGTAGGTCGGGTTGGACTGGCCGCCCTTGAACTGCTGGACAACAAGCGGTCCCTGATAGCCTTCGACATGCGTGCGCATCCAGCCGTCGAGGGCGATCTCATCGATGCGATGCCGTTCCTCGACGGGCCTGGTGCCCGAAAACTCTTCGTCGTTCCTGACGCCCTCGGCCACAATGACGCTCCCTTAAGTTTCTCGTTCGTCGTTCCGGGGCGCGTCGAAGACGCGAACCCGGAACCTCGAGATTCCGGGTTCGATGCTATCGCATCGCCCCGGAATGACGTTGAAGGAGCGCCGCTGTTCGACACGCTCCCGTTAGTGCGTATTAGAGTTGGCATACTTCCGAAGTTCAAGTCTGGCAATGGCGCGGTTATGGACCTCGTCCGGACCGTCGGCCAGCCGCAGCGTGCGGATGCCGGCATAGGCCTTGGCGAGGCCCGCGTCGTCGGAGACGCCGCCGCCGCCGAAGGCCTGGATCGCGTTGTCGATGATCTTCAGCGCCATGTTCGGCGCCGCCACCTTGATCATGGCGATCTCGAGTTGCGCGGTCTTGTTGCCGACCTTGTCCATCATGTCGGCGGCCTTGAGGCACAAGAGCCGGGTCATCTCGATGTCGGTGCGGGCTTCGGCGATGCGCTGTTCCCAGATCGAATGCTCGATGATCTTCTTGCCGAAGGCGGTGCGCGACGACAGCCGCCGCACCATCTTCTCCAGCGCCTCTTCGGCGACGCCGATGGTGCGCATGCAGTGATGGATGCGGCCGGGACCGAGGCGGCCCTGCGCGATCTCGAAGCCGCGACCCTCGCCGAGCAGGATGTTTTCAGCGGGAACCCGGACGTTTTCCAGCAGCACCTGGGCGTGGCCGTGCGGGGCGTCGTCGAAGCCGAACACCGGCAGCATCTTCTCGACCGTGATGCCGGGGGTATCGAGCGGCACCAGGATCTGCGACTGCTGCTGATGGCGCGCCGCATTGGGATCGGTCTTGCCCATCAGGATCGCGATCTTGCAGCGGGGATCGCCGACGCCCGACGACCACCACTTGCGGCCGTTGATGACGTAGTGATCGCCGTCGCGCGTGATCGAGGTCTCGATGTTGGTGGCGTCCGACGAGGCCACCGCGGGTTCGGTCATCAGGAAGGCGGAACGGATCTCGCCGTTCATCAGCGGCTTCAGCCATTTGCGCTTCTGCTCCTTGCTGGCATAGCGCATGAACACTTCCATGTTGCCGGTATCCGGGGCCGAGCAGTTGAAGACTTCGGAGGCGAAGCCGATGTGGCCCATTTCCTCGGCCAGCGGCGCGTATTCCAGGTTGGTCAATCCCGCGCCGCGGAATTCGTCGTCCTCATGCGAGGACGGCGGCATGAACATGTTCCAGAGGCCCTCGGCCTTCGCCTTCTTCTTGAGATCCTCCAGGATCGGGATCACCTTCCAGCGCGAGCCCTCGGCATCCTGCTGCTTGTAGATCGGCACCGCGGGCCGGACATGCTTGGTCATGAACGACTGCACGCGATTGAGCCAATCCTTCTGGCGATCAGACATATTGAAGTCCATGGAGCGTTCCTCACCTTGTGAAAATCTTTGCGCGCACTGTCTGCCCGCCCTTCGCCGGCCGCAAGGCGATTTTAAGCCTTCGCGACGGCTGCGACCGCAGCGGGCCGCGTTCGAAATGCGAGTCATTACGAACAGTGATTGACATTTCCGGCCCTTCAAACGATAGTTTCATACAAGTGTTTGAAATGCAACTGGCCAGATCGGCCCTGCATGGGAGCCATGACATGGCGTCGGATCAGACCAGGAGCGCGATCCTCAGCGCCGCCGAGCGGCTGTACGCCGATCGCGGCTTCGGCGACGTCACGCTGCGCGACATCGTCGCCGCCGCGAACGTCAATCTGGCGGCGGTGAATTATCATTTCGGCTCCAAGGACGAGCTTATCGCCGAACTGTTCGTCTCCCGCAGCCTCGCCACCAACCGCGAGCGGCTCAACGAATTGAAGGCCGCGGAGGAAGCCGGCGGCGGCCGCGCCGATATCGACGCGATTTTCCGCGCGCTGGTGGGACCGACGCTGCGCGGCTGCCTCGGGCCGTCAAGCGAGGGCTCGACTGCGGCGCGCTTCATGATCCGCGCCTCGATCGAATCGGTGCCGCCGATCCGCCGCATCAAGAACCGCGAAGTCGATCACCTGAGGAAATTCGCCGCCGCGATGCGGCGCTCCCTGCCCGGCCGCGCCGAGGCCGATCTCTACTGGGGCCTGCATTTCGCGCTGGCGATGGCGCACCACACCATTCGCGAACGGGAGCGATTGACAAAACTGTCGGAGGGATTGTGCGATCTCGACGACGTCCAGGGCATTGTCGAGCGGGTGGTCGCGGTGTCGGTGATGGCGCTGACGGGAAGTGGGACACGGATCGGCGAAAAGCCCGGATCGCAGCGGGCTCGCCAGGGTTCCTGACCGGATACTTTGCGCAGCCAGAATGGCTATCTCTCGCCGGACCATGCGGCTACAAGGACGCCGCCGGGCCCCGAGGTCCGGAACGTCCGCCGACAACATGCGCGAGGGCCGCCCCGGTGTCCATTTTTCAAGCCTGGTTCGGGACCGCGAGTCTCAGGTTTCGGGTGCGGACGCTGAAGGCGCGGTTTCGCGATCAACCGGCCGAGTTCGACGCCATCGGGCAGCACCTGCGGCCTGGTGATATCGCCTGCGACGTCGGCGCCAACAAGGGCAGCTTCATCTACTGGCTGTCGCGCTGGTGCCGGGACGGCCGGGTGATCGCCTTCGAACCGCAGCCGGAACTGGCCCGCGGTCTGGTCGACGTCTGCAGGACCATCGGGCTCGACAATGTGACGGTGGAGGAAAAAGCCGTCTACTTGCATTCCGGCCGGCAGGACCTGTTCGTGCCACGAGGGCATCAACCGGCGGCGTCGCTGAATTCCGCGGCGCTGGGAACGGAGGATTTTGTCACCCTGTCGGTGCCGCTGGTTTCGCTGGACGATTATTTCGGCGAGCACGACCGGGTCGCGCTGCTCAAGATCGACGCGGAAGGCGCCGAGTTCGAGATCCTGAAGGGCGCCGAGCGAATTCTGCGTCAACACGCGCCGTTGCTGGTGTTCGAGTGCGAGAACCGGCACCGCGCGCCATCCGGCGACGTCCGCGATGTGTTTTCCTATCTCGAAGGCCTCGGCTACGAGGGAAGCTTCGTCTGCCGCAACCGGATTGTTCCGATCGCTCAGTTCGACGCCGCCGTGCATCAGCACCAGCACGGCGAATGGTTCTGGAAGAGCAAGGACTACTGCAACAATTTCATCTTTCGCAAAGCGCGCACACGCGGCAATTGAACGCCGCCGCCGCCTTGCAGCGGCCGGCACCGAAGCCGGAATCCGCGCAATATCCCATGACTTCCCCGTAGTTTCCCGGTGTCATGACTTCACGAGGGTTTAAGCTGTCGTGGGCAGGCTTGCGCCGGATTGCTGTTTCGGAACCAGGAGCATTGCCGGGCTGGCCGCTTTGACTTTCCGATCCTGACCAGGACGAAATTGATGTCAGTTTTGGATATTCCAGCAACCTGGAGACCGCAGGGAACCCGGAAACTCGACGGCATCGAGCAACCCGACGCATTGCCGCTGCGACCGAAACTTTCCTTTGCCGGCGCCGCCTACGAACAGGCTTTCGTCCGGTATTATGAAGATTTCTATTATCGCTACGCCCAGGCCAGCCTCGTCGTCGGCATGGTCCTGATCCTTGGCGACTTTCTCGTCGACCACCTGGCCTTCCCCAACGGTCACGCCAATCTCTATCGCGTTCTGCTCTGCCTGCCGATTCTCGGGATCGGCGTCGCCTATTCCTTTACGCGCTTCGCCCGGCGACACTGGCAATTCGTCATGTCCAGTTTCATTGCGGCCGTCGCCTGCAGCATGTTCTGGGTCCTGCTGATGATCGACAGCCAGGGCGGCATGGGCCTGACGTCCTGGGTCGGGATGCTCAACTTCGTGTTTCTCGAATTCTATTGCTTCGTCATTCTCGGTGTCCAGTTCAGGTACGCGATCGCATCCGGCGCGGCTATTCTGCTGATGTTCGAGGCGGCCATGCAGGTCGCGTTCGGCAACGACCTCGGCATATTCTGCTACTGGTCCTACCACGTCATCACCCTGTTCATTCTGGCGGCGGGAATTGGCTGGTGGCGTGAACTGGCCGTGCGCATGGACTTCGCGACGCAGACGACACTCAAGGCGGCGCAGGATTTTCTGAAGAACCAGAATGTGCTGCTCGAAATGGAAGTCGACAAGCGCACCCGCAAACTCCAGGACGCGCAGGATGCCACGATCGTCACCCTGGCCTCGCTGGTGGAAACCCGTGACAACGAAACCGGCAATCACATTCGCCGCACCCAGTATTATGTCCGGGCCCTGGCCCGGCAACTGCAGGCGCACCCCGCGTTTTCCGGCTATCTGGTGGAGCACCAGATCGATATTCTGTTCAAGTCCGCGCCGCTTCACGACATCGGCAAGGTCGGCATTCCCGACGGCATCCTGCTGAAGCCGGGCAAGCTCGACCCGGAAGAGTTCGAGATCATGAAGACACACACCACGCTGGGCTACAACGCGATCGAAAACGCCGAAAGGCAGCTCGGCATGACCGTCGAGTTTCTCGCCTGCGCCAAGGAAATCGCCCTGAGCCATCACGAGAAGTGGGACGGCAGCGGCTATCCCGCGGGGTTGGCGGGCGCGAGGATTCCGATCTCGGCCCGCCTGATGGCGGTGGCCGACGTGTACGACGCGTTGACCACCAAACGCGTCTACAAGGACGCCATACCGCATGACGAGAGTGTGGCGATCATCCTTGAAGGCAGGGGCCAGCACTTCGACCCCGATGTCGTCGATGCCTTCGCCGCCATCACCGGCGAATTCAGGGATATCGCGCGCCGCTACGCCGACTGAAGCTTGCGATATCATCGCTTCGATCACGATTGAAGTGCGCGCAAACGCCTCCCAGATCGCCTCGATCGCCTTGCTTTGACGCGCGGCCGGGCGAAACAGGCGTCAGCGCCACGCCGTGCGTGGCGAAGTGAGATGTGTGCCCTGAATCCGGCCGTGCGCGGACTGAGAGCCTGCCCCGCAACGGAACCCTTTCAGATTTCGCTGGTTGTCCGGCGCTGACCGTCGTGATCCCGTGCGGTCAAACGAGGGGTAACGACGATCCGCCAGCCTTTCAAAGCGCGCAATCCCGAAGATCTCATTGCGCTGCTCAGCGCGGTGGCGACGGCGGTACTTGCGTTCATGATTGTCGCTACGCTGTATTTCGGCCGCGAAATCCTGGTACCCATCGCGCTGGCCATTCTCCTGAGTTTCGTCCTGGCGCCGCTTGTGGGCGCCTTGCAGCGTATCCGGGTGCCGCGGGGTCTGGCGGTGGTGAGCGTCGTCGTGACGGCGTTCGCGTTGATCTTCGCGATCGGAAGCCTGCTTGCCGCCCAACTGACGCAACTCGCGGGCGACCTTCCGCGCTATCAGTCCACCATGAGCGACAAAATCCAGTCTTTCCGGGAGACGACCGCTGGCCGGGGTACGCTGGAACGCGCATCCGGGATGCTCAAGGACTTGAGCAAGGAGCTGGACAAACCGAAGGACGCTCCGTCCGCGCTCAACCTCAAGACTCCGACCCTGACGCCTGTTCCGGTGGAGGTGCGCCAGCCCGACCCAGGGGCACTGGAAAGTCTGCAAAGCCTGATTGCACCGCTTCTGCATCCGCTCGCCACCACCGGCATCATCATCATTTTCGTCATCTTCATTTTGCTGCAGCGTGAGGATCTGCGTAACCGCTTGATCCGCCTGGCCGGCTCGCATGACCTGCAACGAACGACCGCTGCGCTCGACGATGCCGCGAGTCGCCTCAGCCGGCTCTTTCTGATCCAGCTTCTTCTCAACGGAACGTTCGGCCTGGTGATTGGAATCGGACTGTGGTTTATCGGCATCCCGAGCGCCATCCTGTGGGGAATCCTGGCCGGCGTGCTGCGTTTCGTCCCTTACATCGGCGCGGCCATCGCTGCGGCTTTCCCACTCGCGCTGTCGGTGGCGGTGGATCCCAGCTGGACCATGCTGATCGGGACGCTCGCCCTGTTCGTTGTCGTAGAGCCGATCGTGGGGCATGTGATCGAACCCATGGTGTACGGCCACAGCACGGGCCTGTCGCCGGTCGCCGTCGTTGCGTCCGCCACCTTTTGGACGGCGCTCTGGGGACCGATTGGTCTGGTGCTGGCCACGCCCCTCACGGTCTGCCTCGTGGTGCTCGGGCGTCATGTCGAACGACTGGAATTCCTGGATGTCATGCTTGGCGACCGGCCCGCGCTGTCGCCGCCCGAGATCTTCTATCAACGCATGCTGGCCGGTGATCCGACCGAAGCGGCCGAAAAGGCCGAGCAGTTCCTGAAGGAGCGGTCTCTGTCGTCCTACTACGACGAGGTCGCCCTGAAGGGATTGCAGCTGGCGCAGGCCGACGCCGAACGCGGCGCTCTTGACAGCGAGCGGTCAGGCAAGATCAGGGATGCCGTGAGCGAATTTGTCGTCAACCTGGCCGATCAGGACGACCGCCCTCCCCGCAATAAAAATGCCACCACGGACGCCGAGGCTACCTCGGCGGTGGAAAGCGTCGCCGATGACTTGCCGTTCGAGAATTTGCCCGTGCTGGATAAGGACGAACTGCCTCCCGAGTGGCTTGGCGAACATCCTGTTCTTTGCGTAGCCGGTCGGAGCCCGCTGGATGAGGGCGCTGCGATCATGCTGGGACAGCTTACGACCGCCCATGGCCTTTCCGCACGCGTGGAAGCCGCCGAGGCACTATCCGTCGCGAATGTGTTCCGGCTCGATACCACTGGCGTTGCGATCGCGTGCCTTGTTTATCTGGATGCGAATGGTCCCGCGCATATGCGCTACTCCGTGCAACGCCTTCGCCGCAAAATGCCCAATGCCAGGATTATCCTCTGTTGCCTGATGAAGGATATGGACAGCCCGACGCTGAACCAGTTGCGGGACGGCGCCAAGGCGGACCTCGCGGCCGCGAGCCTGGGGGAGGCGGTGCAAATGTGCATCTCTGCGGCCGGCTTCGAAGTCCCGCTCAGTCCCGTACCGGCAGACCTCCCCGCGATGACCGCGTGATCCGGCCGGAACGACGACTCGGCTGCGCCCGTCCCCGGCCGTTGCGCGCAAACTTCCGATAACGGAGGTACAGAAACCGGGACAGGACCAACATGTGGCGCCCAGGTCGGACGGCAAAAAAGATTTTCAGGCAACCGGGCGCCTTCGCGCTCGCAGTGATCAAGCAGTTTCGCGCCAATCAGGGCGTCCTGCTCGCAGGCGCTGTCGCATATTATACGCTGCTGTCCCTGGTGCCTTTGCTCATCCTCATTCTGATGGCACTTTCGCATGTCATCCCGGAGGATCGCCTCCTCCTCACTCTCGCCGAGTACCTCGAATTTGTCGTCCCCGGGCAATCGACGGCCCTGCTGGCAGAAATCCGGACGTTCCTCGCCCAGAAACAGGTCGTTGGAAGCATCCTGCTCGTCACCATGCTTTTCTTCAGCGCTCTCGCATTCACGATCCTGGAAAATGCGATGTCGGTGATATTTTATCACCGGGTCAAGATTAAGCGGCGGCACTTTCTGGTGTCCGCCGTCATGCCCTACATTTTCATCGTATTTCTGGGTATCGGGCTGCTGATCGTCACCGTATTGTCGGGAGTTTTGCAGTTCATTGGCACCAAGAGCATCATGGTGCTCGGCCAAGCACGGTCGCTCGATCAGATCTCCATCTTTCTTCTCTATCTGCTCGGAGTCACCGGCGAGATGTTGCTGCTCACCTCCATCTATTTCGTCATGCCCGTCGGGCGATTGTCGCTGCGCCACGCGCTGATCGGCGGGGCAACGGCGACGGTGCTGTGGGAAATGATGCGCCACATTCTGGCCTGGTACTACACGACGATGTCCCAGATCCAGCTGGTTTATGGCACGCTCACGACGTCGGTCGCGGTGCTGCTGAGCGTCGAGATCGGCGCGTTGGTCCTGCTCGTCGGAGCCCAGGTGATCGCGGAGTATGAGCGCATTGGCCGAGAACCTATCGAAGCGACGGACCGACCCATGACACTTGAAAGCCCCGGCTGAACGCAAGCGTGATGGTGGGCTAGACGATCTTCTGCTGTCTCAGATCCGCCAGCTTCGCCTCGTCCATGCCAATCGTCGCCAGCACATCCCTGGTGTGCTCGCCGAGCAGCGGCGGCGCGCGGTAATCCTTCACCGGGGTGCCGGAGAAGGTGATGGCGTTGCGGATCAGCGACAGCTCCTGCTCGAAGGGATGATCGACCTTGACCTGCATGCCGCGGGACTGCACGTGCGGATCGGAAAACACCTGGGCAAAATCGTTAATCGGCCCGCACGGCACGCCGGCCTTCGCCAGTTCGTCGAGCCAATAGGCGACCGGCTGCTTCAGGAACAGGCCGGCAAAAATCGCCATGATCTCCTTGCCGTTCACGACGCGGTCGTTGTTTTTCAGGAATTTCGGATCGGTGGCGAGCTCCGGCTGGCCCAGCACGGCGCAGGTGCGCGCGAACTGGCCGTCATTGCCGACCACCAGCATCAGTTCGCCGTCGGTGCAGCGGAACACGCCGGCGGGCATGCCGCCATTGCCCCAGGTGCCGCGCCGCGGCGGCGTCGTGCCGTTGACGAGATAGATCTGCGCCCAATGCGACAGCGAGGCGATCACGGTGTCGAACAGGCAGACGTCGACATGCTGCCCCTCCCCGCCATTGGCCTTGCGGTGAAAGAGCGCGGCCAGAATGCCGATCGATGAGTTCATGCCGGTCATGTAGTCGACGATGGAGGGGCCGACCTTCATCGGTCCCTCGCCGGGCTCACCGTCGATATGGCCGGTGACGCTCATCAGTCCGCCCATCGCCTGCAGGATCGCATCATAACCGGCGCGCGGCGCGTAAGGTCCGGTCTGGCCGAAACCGGTCACCGAGCAATAGATGATGCCGGGGTTGATCGCCTTGATCGATTCATAATCCAGCCGGTAGCGCTTGAGATCGCCGACCTTGTAGTTCTCCATCATGACGTCGCAGGTCTTTGCCAGTTCGCGAACGATGTCCTGGCCTTCCGGGGTCGCGATGTTGACGGTGACCGATTTCTTGTTGCGGTTGGCGCACAGATAGAACGAATTGTTGTTGTTCGCCTTGCCCTCGGGATCGGTCAGATAGGGCGGGCCGAAGGCACGCGCATCGTCGCCGCCGCCCGGCCGCTCGATCTTGATCACCTCGGCGCCGAGATCGCCCAGCATCTGCGCCGACAGCGGGCCGGCCAGCACGCGCGTCAGATCGAGAATTTTGATGCCTTGAAGGGGCAGAGCCGACATGGGAATTCCTCCGGGATTTTTGTCTTGTCGCGCGGGATGCAGCTACCGCGGCGAAATGTGAATCAGCGGATACACTATTTTTCGGCCGCCAAGCACTGCGCTCAGGACATGAAGCTATCCGCCCCCCGCGGCGTGCGTTATTGACTTTGGACCATTCAATAGTCCATTATTTTATCGCATCATCCGGACAGGGGAATTCATGCGGATTTCCGTCACCGAAGCCAAGGGACAACTGACCGAACTGGTGCGGCGCGCCGAAGCCGGGGACGAGGTAATCCTGACGCGCCACGGGCATGAGGCCGTGCGGCTCGTGCCGGTCGTGGTCCTGCCGGACGCCAAGGACCGGCGCGCGTTGCTCGAACAGGTACGCGTACGCGGTTCCGCCAAGGCAACCGCGGGGCCGGATGCCGCGCGGAGCCAGGACTTTCTCTATGGCAACGACGGCCTGCCCTCTTGATCGCCGTCGATACCTCCGCGCTGATGGCGATCGTGCTCGGTGAGCCGCAGGCCGACGCCTGCATTGCCGTGCTGGAGAAGGAGGACAACGTCCTGATCTCGGCCGGCACCATTGCCGAAGCCTTGATCGTCGCGGCGCGGCGCAATGTCGGCGACGAGATCGCCAGCCTGATCGACGGACTCGGCTTCAACGCCATCGCAGTTACCCCGGCTTCGGCGCGGCGGATTGCATCGGCCTATGGGCGCTGGGGAAAAGGTTTCGATGCCGCCGGGCTGAATTTCGGCGACTGCTTCGCCTATGAAGTCGCGAAGGAACACAACTGTCCCCTGCTCTATGTCGGCGGTGATTTTGCGCGCACCGACGTCAAGCGCGTGTTGTGAATTCGTCGCGAGCCCTTCAGGACTGATCCACGATGGTCGGACGCGAGACGACGTAAGTCGCACAGGCCAGCATCAGCGCTGCGACGCCGGCCGCGAGCCAGAGCGACGGATGCGCGCTGAACCAGAACACCGCAAATCCGAACGTCATCCCGGCGCAGGCCATCATCTTGGCCGGACGCGAGATCGCCCCGTCGGAGCGCCAGTCGCGCAGGGTCTTCCCGAAGGTGGGATGATTGAGCAGCCACGCCTCCAGGCGCGGCGACGAGCGGGCGAAACAGCCGGCTGCACCGATCAGGAAAATCGTGGTCGGCAGCAGGGGCGTCACTGCGCCGATCACGCCGAGCGCAACCAACACCCAGCCCATGCAAAAGTAGACAACCCGCATCGTTTATGGCCGAGAACACCAGCTTTTCGCGGTGGCGGTGAATGGTCTGGAGCGGGTGAAGGGAATCGAACCCTCGTATTCAGCTTGGAAGGCTGCTGCTCTACCATTGAGCTACACCCGCGCTGGCGATGACCTATCACGCCGTTCCGGCGGCCTCAACCGCCAGCGGCGGATTTGGTCCGGTAAACGACATTTGTTCCGCCGGCGCCACCCCTTAACATCGCCCGAATCCATGCCTATACTGATGTTTCCATCAACAACGAAAGGAGGTGATCCAGTGTCTCTTACCAAGCGCTGTCACCTCGCTGGGATCGCCCGCTAGGCTCTCAACGGCCTGGCATCGGGGCGCTCTCAGCCCTGGACCAGCGAGTTCAAAAGTTGGAGCGCGACGGGAGCCATCCCGTCGCGCTTTTTGTTGGGAATCGCGTGGGAGGCGCGAGCGCGATCCGACCGGAATTTTAGAATCAGAAGCCGCAGACGTTGACCGAGCGCGGGCGCGGCCCGCGGCGGTTTTCGATGATCCGCTCGCCGCCGTTGCAGGCCGAGCTGCCATAGTAGCGGTGATGGCCGGCCACGTCGTGCCAGTCGCCCGCCTGAGACGCCGCGGGAGCCCGCGAACTGTCGCTGATGATCTTGCCTGGCTTGCGTAACATGACCGTCTCTCCGTTTGAGGCCGCGCATTTGCTGCGTTCTGCCCATCAGTCGTGGCGTCCGCGCGCCGCGTTCACGGCCGCTCCGAACTATCGTGTTTCCGGATTGTTTCGTCGGCAGCAGGCCGCCGACCTGCGGCAAGGTTTCCAATGGGACTCCGATTCTGCAAAATCCCGACTTGTCGGGATTGGCCTCGGCCAAACGTCCTCCGGGTGAACGCAGCTGCGTCCGTTCCAGGTCGAACCCGCAACCGCCGATCCCGCAACCAAGGAGCTACCGATGCTTTATGCCTTTCTGGCCTATCACGTCGAAACCGAGGTCACCTCCTGGACGCCGGAGGAGGACGCGGCGCTGATGGTCAATCTGCATCAGGTCCATGACAGGCTGCACCAGGAGGGACGACTCGGACCGGCGGCCCGGCTGGGGGCGACCACCAAGGCCCGCACCCTGCGCGGCCCGGGCGCCGGAACGGTCATCGACGGCCCGTTTGCCGAAACCAAGGAGCAGCTGCTGGGCCTCTATGTCCTCGACTGCGCCAGCGAGGAGGCCGCCATCGCGGCCGCCCGCGACCTGCGCAGGGCCAATCCCACCGCGGTTTACGAGATTCGCCCGGTGCAGCTTTATCTGCCCGGCGTGCCCTTTCCGGTGACGGAGGCTGCAGGCCCGTGATCCGGCAATGGCACCTGCTCGCCCGTGGCCAGCTGCCGATTGATCCATGACAAGTATCCGGATCATGGCTTGCGTTAATCTTGATTTGCGTAAGGGAGGTTCGCTGCTGACGGGTTCGGAGCCTGCTTCCCTGGACGCTTGATCTGCGGATGCGCCTGGGCCTTGCGGGCCCGGGGCGTCCGCCCGCGTTTCCCATCCCGAAAGTGAGCGATGCAAACCTATTATTTTGACATGAAGGACGGAGTCCCGGTCAGGGATCGGGCGGGATTGGACTTTCGAACGGACTCACAAGCGATCCAGCACAGCAAAAACCTTGCGCGCCGGTTCAGCCGCGAACAGCCGATCGCGGACGACAATCTCTGTGTCGTCGTAATCAATGAATCCGGTGCTGAAATACATCGGGAACCGGTTTACCCGGCCGCCGCCGCCCAGCCGCCTCCGCCGCCGAGCGCGTGAACCATGGCGCGTTGCGCCACATACGACCTCGCGGCCGACAACTATTTTTGAAGGGCATGCGCGCGAAGCCAGGCCGACTTGAGCTGAATCAAATCGCACCCCCGACTTCGGCTCTTACTGGGAAGGCAACGCAACGGCGGCCGCCGTCCAAGGGAGCGGAGAGCGATCATGTTGAAGAATATTCTGGTTCACATTCCGTCGGAGCGGCAGATTCGCCCTGTGATCGACGGCGCCATCTCACTGGCGGTTTCGTATACTGCCCATCTCCACGCGATTTCGGTCGGATATGAAACCACCAATGTGCTTCCCGTCGATGCCGGCGGCGCGGCGGTCGCCGCGGTCTTCGAGATCGAGCGGGAACGCGCGCTGGCGCGCGCCGATGCCGCGCTGGCCGTATTCGAAGCCGAGGCCCGCCATGCCGGCATTCCCTTCAGTACCCGGGCAATAGCCAGCATCCCGGCGGAGGCCACGGCCAGCGTGATCGCCTCGGCGCGCCTGCACGATTTGGCGGTCGTGCTGCAACCCGAGCCCGAGCGCCAGACATTCGATGATTCCATGCCGCAGGAACTGCTGTTTGAATCGGGCGGACCGGTGCTCTTTGTCCCCTACGTGCACAAGGGTCCGCTGGAGCCGAAGCGGATCGGAATTGCGTGGGACGGCAGCCGCCTCGCCGCGCGGGCGCTTCGCGATGCGGCGCCGTTCCTGAAGCGGGC
>JAZJYY010000067.1:0-27491 GCA_040390145.1 Pseudomonadota bacterium | reverse complement strand
ATCACGATTATCAGTATCAATGAAACACAGGCACCGGCCGAAGCATCCGCGAAGGCCGTATCAACTTATCTCGCGCGATATGGCGCGACCGTACGGATCCAGCAGATGGACACCGACCGCGCCGATATCCAGCCGAGCATCCTGTCAATCGCGGCCGACGACGGTCTCGATCTGATCGTCATGGGCGGCTATGGTCATTCGCGACTGCAGGAACGCATTCTGGGTGGCGTCACGCGCGGCATGATTCAATCCATGACGGTGCCGACCCTGATGTCGCATTGACGGCCCGCTCCGCGCGGAGGGAGGAGAAGCAGTTTGCTGGCGATGGCCCTCACCTCCCCCGGATCGCCTCTCCGGCTTCAGCAACGCGACGATCCGCTTCCACGCGCCGACGAAATTCGCGTCAGGGTCAGCGCGTGCGGGGTCTGCCGGACCGACCTCCACGTCGTCGATGCGGAGTTGCCCGGCATCAAATACCCGATCGTTCCCGGCCATGAAATCGTCGGTCGCGTCGACCTCGTCGGCGCCAATGTGACCAGCCACCGGATCGGTGACCGGGTCGGCGTTCCCTGGCTCGGATACACCTGCGGCGTCTGCCGGTTCTGCAGGGAAGGCATGGAAAATCTTTGCGACCGCCCGCTGTTCACAGGCTATACGCGGGACGGCGGTTTCGCCACGCACCCCATCGCCGATGCCCGTTACGCCTTCCCGCTGGGCGATCTCGGCGACGATGTCTCGATCGCGCCGCTGCTGTGCGCCGGCCTGATCGGCTGGCGCTCGCTGGTGATGGCGGGCAATGCCGAGCGGCTGGGCATCTACGGTTTCGGCGCGGCGGGGCACATCGTCGCGCAGGTCGCGCGCTGGCAGGGCCGGTCGGTCTACGCCTTCACGCGTCGCCATGACGGTGCGGCGCAGGATTTTGCCCGTGGTCTGGGCGCGGTGTGGGCCGGCGCCTCGGACCAGCTGCCTGATGCGCCGCTCGATGCCGCGATCATCTATGCCCCGGCAGGGCAATTGGTGCCGGCCGCGTTGCGCGCGGTGCGCAAGGGCGGCCGGGTCATATGCGCCGGCATTCACATGAGCGATATTCCAAGCTTTCCCTACCATCTGCTTTGGGGAGAGCGACAACTGGTGTCGGTCGCCAACCTGACGCGCCAGGACGGGCTGGATTTCTTCAAGATTGTGCCCCAAGCGGGGATCAGAACCCAGACCACCGCGTTTCCATTGGCCGAGGCCAATGAAGTGCTCGAAATGCTGCGGACGGGACAGATTTTGGGCGCGGCCGTCCTCCAACCCCATGGTTCCGCATGACAGGTGCAACGGCAGAGCAAGCTTCAATGACCGCCGACTCCGGTGCCCAGAAGCGCGTCTTTGCCTTTCTGACTGACCCCGCCACCCATCCGCGGGTTCACCGGATCGATACCCATGGCGCGTCGGTGTTTCTCGAAGGTGAACGCGCGCTGAAGATCAAGCGCGCCATCCGCTTTCCCTATCTCGATTATTCGACGCTGGCGAAACGGAAGGCGGCCTGCGACCAGGAGATCACCATCAACCGCCGGTTCGCACCGCAGATCTACCGCCGCGTCATCCCGATTACCGAGGACAGCCAGGGTGCGCTGAGCATCGATGGCGAAGGGACGCCGGTCGAATTTGCCATCGAGATGACGCGCTTCGATGAGCGCCGCACCATCGATCATCTGGCGGAAGCCGGCCCGCTGGATAGCGATCTCATCGACGCCATCGCCGACGCGATCGCGGCCTCCCACCTCGCCGCCCCGCCCGTGCCCGCAGGCCCATGGATCCAGTCGATTCCGGGAATCTTCGCCGGCAACAGCGCGGCGTTCCGGGCCGCGGCCTGCTTCCCGGAACGCGACATCGACCAGCTTGAACACGCATCGCATTCCGCATTGGACCGGCTTGGCGGATTATTGCAGCAGCGCGGCAATGCGGGCTTCGTGCGGCATTGCCATGGCGATCTGCATCTGGCGAATATCGTGTTGATCGGGGACCAGCCGGTTCTGTTCGACGCCATCGAATTCGACCCGACGATCGCATCCACCGATGTGCTCTACGACCTTGCATTCCCGTTGATGGACTTCATCCGGTACGACCGCCACGCCGCCGCAAACGGCCTCATGAACGCATATTTGAGCAGGTCACCCGCTGAAAATCTCGATGCGCTCGCAACGCTCCCGCTGTTCATGTCATTGCGCGCCGCCATTCGCGCCAATGTGATGCTGGCCCGGCTTGGTCCGGCCTGCCGCGATGAAGCCGGCATCAGGCAATCCGCCCGGGTCTATTTCGAACTTGCGCTCCGATTGATCCAGCCCGCCGCGCCGGTGCTGATCGCGATCGGCGGACTGTCCGGAACCGGAAAATCCGTTCTGGCGCGGGCGCTCGCACCGTACGTTACCCCTGATCCGGGAGCCGTGGTGGTACGCAGCGACGTGCTGCGAAAGCGGCTCCTGCACGTCAAGGAAACCGACCGGCTCCCCGAAAGCGCATACCAGCCGGAAATCACCCGGCAGATTTACGAAGCGCTCGGCCAACACGCCACTCGCATTCTCTCACAAGGTCACTCGGCTGTGGTCGACGCCGTATTCGTCGACCCGAGCGAACGAACCGCAATCCGCGACGACGCGAGCAGGTCGGGCGTCAGGTTCATCGGTCTCTATCTCCAGACCGACCTTGCGACGCGGCAGCGCCGTGTCGGCGCGCGCAGCCGTGACGCGTCCGACGCCACGCCCGAGATCGCCGCGCTGCAGGAAAGATTCGCTATCGGCGCGGTCGATTGGACGCCTGTCGATGCGTCGGGAACGCCGGAGCAGACGCTCAAGCTATGCCTGTCCGCCATCGCCGGCTTGCGAGGCGGGGCCGGATTTGCCGGCCGGCAGAGCTACTCCTCGAACACCGGCGGATCGACCTCGCCGTCGGGATCGCTGCGCTCGATCGACTGACCTTCATCCAGCGGCGCTTCACGTTCGACGTCGACCCGTTCCTGCTCGATAAGGCTGCGAGGTTCGTTGGTCTGTTCCGACGGCGGGGTGCGCCGCTTGCCCGGAGGCGGCGCCGTCCCGGAAATATTCCCTTGATTGGAGTGTGGCATGTCCCCTCGCAACTCGTCGCCTCAATGCGACATCAGGCAGCAGATCGGGCTCGAGGTCAGCAGATCGCGGGTGATCCCGCCAAAGACCCATTCGTTGAGACGGCTATGACCGTACGCGCCGATCACCAGCAGATCGGCCGCTTCGTCCTCGGCCAGCCCCATGATCTGGTTGGCGCCGGATCCACGCTGCTGTATCTCGACCCTGGACTCAGCCTTGATCTTGTGTTGCGCCAGATAGCGAACGACATCATCGCCGCCCTGGCGTGCGAGGTCCATGGCGTCCTCCTCACAGATCTGCACGATGGTGACACGCTTCGCCGTCCGGAGGAACGGCAACGCGTCCCGCACGGCACGCCGGGCCTCCCGCGTATCCTTCCAGCCAACCACGACGTGGTCGGCGGCAAGGGATTTCACCGCCGCAGGCACCACCAGGAACGGGCGTCCGGCACCGAGAATGGCAGCGCCGACATCGACCGTTCGATGGATATCGCCCGAGGACTTGCCTCGTTCGATCAGGATCAAATCGGCACACCGCGCTTCACTGAGCAGCACCTCGGTCGGATACGCGATGGCCGACCGCCATTCGGTGTTCCGCCCGGCTCCGGCCGCCGCTTGAAATTTCTTGCCGGCGTCGGCGAGTGACGCCTTCATTCTGGCAATATCGAATTCCGAGGCATTGTCGACGATCACGACACCTTCGGCAACGAACGGCGGTATGATCGCCAGCGCCGACAGCCCGATCAGCCTGGCCGAAAACGTGTCCGCCACGCCCGCGGCGAGGCCAACCAGCGGCTTCGAGACATGATCGGCATTGACCCAGATCATCAGCGTCGCATAGGACATCGCGCTTTCCTCTCCTGGCCATCACAGGCCTGGGTCTCTTGAGCCACATCAAGTGCCTGTGCGGCACGGCTTGCGTGGCCGTGGCAAGCCTGGCCGCATATCCAGGGTTCAGGCATGGCTCATCAGATGCTTTTCAATTTCCGCGATCGAATGCCTGGTCAGGTCCTTGTTTATCTCGGCGATAATGCAGACCTTCACATCGGCATGGAACGCGTTTCGCAGATCAGCGAGCGTTCGGGGCGGCGCCACCACGATGAGGGCCTTCGCCTTGCTCGTTCGAACCAGTTGTTCCATGGCCGCTGCGACCCTGTGTGCGAAGCGGTGCTCTTCGATGTCATGCCAGTCGGTCGGTTCGACGGCGCTTCGGCGGCCGGCCGCTCCGGCCGCGTTGACACGGCCGGGCCGGTCGCTGCCCTGCTCATGAGTCGGCGGATTCTCGTCTTCAATGACTCGCTCGGTCCTGAGATTGGGCGATATCGCGTCGCCCTCATTTCGCAGGAACAAGGCTCTTCGGCCGTCCCCGACGAACACCAGGGCATCACGCGGAATTTTGAAATTGTTCATGCCGTTCTCTCCTGACCGTTGTGCGATCTCGAGCCCGTGAATACTTGCGTTGTCAATCCTCCGCCGAGGTTGAAGATATTCGTATCGTCGCCCGGGCGGATTGATCGACATCAAGCGCAGGCCCCGGCAGGTCATCCTGCCTCACGCCGCCGCCTGATCGCCGGCGGTGGCGCCTCGGGAGCGCAGGGGAGCGAACTGCTCAGCCGTCAGGGATTCGTGTGCGATCAGAAGCTCGACGCCGGTCTCGAGGTCCACCCGCCGCTTCTCCAGAATCTGCCTCGCGCAGACTTCTCCGGCTTCGATCAACTCGCGTACGGCGAGGTCGATCTCTCGCCCTGTCGCCTCGGCGGCGCCGACCACCGTGTCCTGGAGCGCGGGCAGGAAGGTCTGTGGCCGGGGCGCATAGGTACGCTGTCCCACCTTTGCATCCATGCCGTATTTGGTCACCATCTCGACCGCGATCTCAGTCGCGCGCTGGAGATCGTCGGCGGCCCCTGTCGATACGTCACCATCGAAGATCAGCCGCTCGGAAGCGCGGCCTCCCATCAACACCGCGATGCGGCTTTTCAGATCGCTGGCTGAAAGCAGGAACCGGTCTTCCGTGGGTCGTTGCATGGTGTAACCGAGCGCACCGACGCCGCGCGGAATGATGGATACCTTCTGAACGGGGTCGACGCCGGGCAGACTCGCGGCGACCAGCGCATGGCCCATCTCGTGATAGGCGACCCTGCGGCGCTCTTCCTTGCTGAGCACCCTGCTCTTCTTTTCGATTCCGGCGACGATCCGCTCGATCGCCACCGTGAAATCGTCGAAGGAAACCTCGTCGGCGCGACGCCTGGTCGCGGCGATGGCGGCCTCGTTGATCAGGTTGGCGAGATCGGCACCGGTGAAGCCGGGGGTGAGACCGGCGATCTTGTCCAGATCAACATCCTTGCCGATCTGGATTTTCTTGATGTGCACCTTGAGGATGGCAACGCGCCCGCCTTTGTCGGGACGATCCACCAGCACCTGCCGGTCGAACCGCCCGGCCCGCAGCAGCGCGGGATCAAGGATCTCGGGCCGGTTGGTGGCCGCCAGCAGGATCACGCCGACCCTCGGATCGAATCCGTCAAGCTCGGCCAGCAGCTGGTTCAGCGTCTGCTCCTTTTCATCGTAGCCGCCGAAGGCGCCCGCGGAGCGGCTGCGGCCCAGCGCATCGAGTTCATCGATAAAGATGATGCAGGGCGCAGCCTTGCGTGCCTGCTCGAACAAGTCGCGAACCCGCGCCGCGCCGACCCCGACGAACATTTCAACGAATTCGGAGCCTGAAATGGAAAAGAACGCGACGCCGGCTTCGCCCGCCACCGCTCGCGCGAGCAGCGTCTTGCCGGTGCCTGGCGGTCCGACCAGCAGGATCCCTTTGGGAACGTGGGCGCCGAGCCTGCCGTAACTCTTGGGGTCCTTGAGAAAGGATACGACTTCCTGCAGTTCGAACTTGGCTTCATCGACGCCGGCGACGTCGGCAAAGGTGACCTTGATATCCTTCTCGACATAAACCTTGGCCCGGGACTTTCCGATCGACATCAATCCGCCGAGGCCCTGTCCCTCCGTGAGCCGGCGGCTGAGAAAGATCCAGACCACATAAAACAGCACGGCGGGTATGATCCACGACAGGATGGTTTGAAACAACCCACCCGACGGCGCGCCGGTTACGACCACGCCCTTCGCCACCAGTTTATCAGCGAGCGCCGCATCGACACGGGCGGTGATGAAGGACGAATTGCCGCTCGGCAGCTTGTCCTTCAGCTTGCCCTGAATGGTATCCTGACCGATGACGACCTCGGTGACGGCGCCTTCGGCGACCAGATGCTCGAACTGGCTGAACGGAATGCTATCGACCCGGTTGTAGGATATCAGCGCCCATTCCAGCACCAGCGAACCAAGGAGGGCAGCAACCATGAAAGCGATTGCGATGCTTTGTTTTCGCGACGGTTGATCGGAGGCCATTTTGTTTTCCGGGTGAAACGGGATTTTCAGCGTGGATGGCCGAGGGCCAACTTGTTTGAATTGTACTGGGCTCAAGGTGACACAGATTGCTCCAGATCAACTTGCATCGTCGGCCATGGCGTATGCTTTTCAATCAAGGCGCCTGTTTCCGCGAGCGCGGAGTAAGCCACTTGCCCTACGCATCGATCGACGACCTTTCTCCGCCGGTTCGGTCGCATTTGCCGCTGCATGCACAGGAGATTTACCGGGCCGCCTTCAATCATGCCTGGACGGAATATGAATCGCGCGGTTCCGAGCAGCGCGAGCAGATTGCTCACCGCGTGGCCTGGGCGGCGGTGAAGCGGAAATATCGAAAATCCGGCGACCGCTGGATTTCACGCCAGGCCCCATGAGTCTCCCCGTCCTGATTACCGGGTTCGACGCATCGCCCGGGACGATTGATCGGGATCAACATTCGCCTTTCGGAACGATGTCACCAAAGGCAGCATCAAGGAGGCGAGACCATGATCGGCATCACATTGAGTTCGGAGCAGATTCGCAACGCACCCGCGGAGGTTCGCAGCTGGATCGAGCGGGAGGTCATGACATCCCTCAGCCGGCAGGCCGCGCCCGAAAACGACGGCAAGCCCCATGGCGAACATCTGTCGGCCTGCAGCGAACAGGACGTCGCCGCCATTCTTTCGCAGATTCAGGGCATATTACCCGCCGTGAACGTGCTCTTCGAATTCGGCCGCCAGGGTCTGGTCGTCGGCCAGCCCGATATCAGGGCGTTCCGGTTGCTCGATATCGCCCACCACGCCCGGCTGCAGAATGTGGGCCAGGTCATCGCCTGTCTCGATATCATCAACAAGGCGTTCAGCCGGGTATGCGGCGATCCGGAGGCGGTATTCTGCGGATTTGATCGCGAAGGGCACTGCTTCATCGCGCTCGAAACCCAGCAGAGCATCGTGAAGGTCTGGCGGCAGGTGGTCGCCAGCCAGCAGCCGGTTGCCACGGAGCAGAAGGCAGCCGCTTCAACAGCGGATGCCCGCGGCACCCCGATATCCGCCCGGGCGACGGAACCCGCCCCGGCCGGTGAACCGGTCATAAATGGAACCGAAGCGGTGCACGGTTTCCTCGAATAACAAACATCTGAGTTGCACGAGCGACCTCCGCTGTCGGGTAATGCAGGGCGTGGTGACGGGTCGATGTGACGGAGGAATGCAATGCCGCCGAAGGATCCCATTAACTGGATGCTTTCCGAAGCCATCCAGACGATCGCTCGCGCCGAACGCCTGCACCAGCAATTTCTCAATCTGCAGCCGCAGGCCGAAACGCGCGAGCCAAGCTGGGAGCCGCCGATCGACGTGCTGGAGACCGACCGGGAGATACTGATCTTCATCGCCTTGCCCGGCGTCGATCCCGACGAGGTCGAAGCGGTGCTCGACAAGGGCGTTCTGGTGGTCAGCGGACGCCGCGCACTGCCCGCGGAACTCCGCAACGCCCGGATCCTTCGGCTCGAACTGCCGCAAGGCCGGTTCGAGCGTCGCATATCCCTGCCGTCGGGGCGCTATGCCATCAGCCGCTTCGCCGCAAACGGCTGCGTGGGCCTGCGTCTCGCCAAGTCCAGTTGAGGAAAAGGTCATGTCGTCGGTCAATGAAACAGCCCCGCCGGACCAGCCCTCCGCCCCGTCCTCCGATCAATCGGCATCGATTCCGACGGACGCGCTCATCATCGTGCCGGTACGCAATACCGTGCTGTTTCCCGGCGTGGTCATGCCGATCACCATAGGACGGCCGAAATCGATCGCCGCGGCCCAGCAGGCGGTCCGCGAGCAGCGGCAGATCGGCCTTCTGCTGCAGCGCGATCCGGAGTCGAGCGAGCCGGGACCTGACGATCTCTACCGTGTCGGTACCATCGCCAATATCGTGCGCTACATCACCGGACCCGATGACAGTCACCACCTCGTCTGCCAGGGCGTGCAGCGCATCCGGGTGCTCGACTATCTTCCAGGTACGCCGTTTCTGGCGGCGCGCGTTCTTCACATACCCGAACCGACGACGACATCACCGGAAATCGAGGCCCGCTTCCTCAACCTGCAGCGGCAGGCCATCGAGGCCGCGGGACTGCTTCCACAGGCTCCCCAGGAACTGGTCGCGGTACTGCAAGGTACCACGTCGCCCTCGACCCTGGCCGACCTCGCGACCTCCTACATGGATATCAAGCCGCAGGAGAAACAGGAGATCCTCGAAACGGTCGATCTCGCACTGCGCATGGACAAGGTCTCGCGCTATCTGGCCGAGCGACTCGAAGTACTTCGGCTCAGCCATGAGATCGGCCAGCAGACAAAGGCGACTTTCGACGAGCGTCAGCGGGAAGCCATCCTGCGTGAGCAGATGGCAACCATTCAGCGCCAGCTTGGCGAAGGCGACGGCAAGGCCCAGGAGGTCGCGGAGCTGAATGAGGCGATCGCCAAGGCCGGAATGCCGGCCGAGGCGGAGAGCCAGGCGCGAAAGGAGGTCCGCCGCTATGAGCGGATGCCGGAGGCCGCTGCCGAGGCAGGCATGGTTCGAAGCTATCTGGACTGGCTGATCGAGCTGCCCTGGAAGCTGCCGGAGGAGAAGCCGATCGACATCGCCGAGGCGAGGCGGATTCTCGACGAGGACCACTACGGCCTGGAGAAGATCAAGAGCCGCATCATCGAATATCTGGCGGTCCGCAAACTGGCGCCGCAGGGCAAGGCGCCGATCCTGTGTTTCGTCGGTCCGCCCGGCGTCGGCAAGACGTCGCTCGGACAGTCGATCGCGCGCGCGATGGCGCGGCCATTCGTGCGGGTCAGCCTCGGCGGCGTTCACGACGAAGCGGAAATCCGCGGCCACCGGCGCACCTATATCGGCGCCCTGCCCGGCAACATCATCCAGGCGATCAAGAAGGCGGGTGCGCGCAATTGCGTCATGATGCTCGACGAGATCGACAAGATGGGACGCGGCATCCAGGGCGACCCTTCCGCCGCGATGCTCGAGGTGCTCGATCCCGAGCAGAACGCGACGTTCCGCGACAACTATCTCGCGGTGCCGTTCGACCTGTCGCGGGTGGCGTTCGTGGCTACCGCCAACATGCTCGACACCGTGCCGGGCCCGCTGCTGGACCGGATGGAGATCATCAGCCTGGCCGGTTACACCGAAGAGGAGAAGCTGGAGATCGCGCAGCGCTATCTGGTTCGCCGCCAGCTCGAGGCCAACGGGCTGAAGCCGGAACAGGTCGAGATCGAACCGGACGCGCTGCGGCTGATCATCAAGGGCTATACGAGGGAAGCAGGCGTTCGCAGTCTGGAGCGCGAGATCGGCAAGGCCTTTCGCCACGTCGCGGTCCAGATCGCCGAAGGCAGCGCCATCAGGGTCGTTCTCACCACCAGGGAAATCGCGGCCGTCCTTGGTCAGCCCCGGTTCGAAAACGAGATCGCCATGCGCACAAGCGTGCCGGGCGTGGCGACGGGGCTGGCCTGGACGCCGGTCGGCGGCGACATTCTCTTTATCGAGGCCTCGCGCACGCCCGGAAAGGGAACGCTGATCCTGACCGGTCAGCTCGGCGAGGTGATGCGCGAAAGCGTGCAGGCCGCCCTCACCCTTGTGAAGAGCCGCGCCTCCCAGCTCGGCATCGATCCCTCGGTGTTCGAAAAGAGCGACATTCACGTCCATGTCCCGGCGGGCGCCACGCCGAAGGACGGGCCGAGCGCGGGCGTTGCCATGTTCACCGCCCTCACCTCCCTGCTCACCGAGCGCACCGTGCGAAGCGACACCGCCATGACCGGCGAGATATCGCTGCGGGGACTGGTGCTGCCGGTCGGCGGCATCAAGGAAAAGGTCGTCGCCGCCGCTGCCGCGGGGCTGACCCGCGTGATGTTGCCGGCGCGGAATCGACGTGACTTTGACGAGATTCCGCAGAGCGCCCGCGACCGGCTGGAGTTCATCTGGCTCGAGCGGGTTGATGACGCGATTGCAGCGGCCCTGGAGCCAGCAATGAGCACGGCAACGGCCGCCGCGGAATGATTGAGATGGCGACGGATCCCACACCATGCCGATCAACAGCGCTGGCATTCTGATCTATCGCCGCGACGGCGAAGGGATCGAAGTTCTTCTGGTCCATCCCGGCGGACCTTTTTGGCGCAAGCGCGACCTGGGTGCCTGGTCGCTTCCCAAGGGGGAACTAAACGAGGGAGAGGATGCGGAGACCGCCGCACGGCGCGAGTTTAAGGAAGAACTCGGCGTTGAAGCCTCCGGACCGCTGCAGCCGCTCGGCCAGGTGCGCCAACGTGCCGGCAAGACGGTGCTGGGCTATGCGATGGAAGGCGATCTCGACGTCAATAACATCAGCAGCAACGACGTTGCGATCGAATGGCCGCCCCATAGCGGTCAGACCGTGTCCTTTCCTGAAATTGATCGCGCGGCATGGTTCGCGCTTCCGCTCGCCCGGGAGAAAATTCTGGCAAGCCAGCGACCCTTTCTCGACCGCCTCGAAATGCTCCGCGCCAATGCATCACGATCCCATGGTCAGAAAGCACCCCTATGACCCCCGATCCCGCGCCGGCGATGCGTTCTGACGCCGGAGCCGCTCTGCCCGACCCCTCCACATCGCTTGCCCGCGAATTCGATCGCAGACGACGCGGTCGCTTTGGAATGCTCCTCGGCGGGCAGTCGCCCTGGACCGCCCTGCAGGCGTGGGAGGACTGGGCCTTCCATCTGATGCTCTCAAACGGCAAGCAGATCGAGCTTTGCGAAATGGCCTGGGAGGCGGCCTCATCTCTCGGCCGTGCGGCTCTGCAACGCGACGTCGCGAACAGCGGTCCTGACTCGCAATCCGATGACCGGCGCTTCCGCGACCCCCGCTGGAAGCGTCCGCCATTCGATCTTCTGGCACAGGCGCAGCTGGCTGCCGAAGCACAGTGGCATGCCGCCACGCGCAATATCCCCGGCATGGGGCGCCATCATGCCAAACGGGTCGATTTCCTCGGCAGCTTCATGTTGAACGCGCTCGCCCCCTTAAATTTTCCCTGGACCAATCCGGCGGTCTGGGATGTCGCATGGCGGACAGCCGGCACCAATTTTGCCGCCGGTGCTTCGCTCATGGCCGAGGATCTCGCCCGGCTCGCCCAGGGAAAACAGCTGAAAGGACTGGAACAGTTCAAGATCGGTGAGAACATTGCACTGACCGAGGGCAAGGTGGTGTTTCGAAACGAATTGATGGAGCTGATCCAGTATGCCCCGACGACGGCGCAAGTACGTGAAGAACCGCTTCTCATCGTCCCGGCCTGGATCATGAAATACTACGTTCTCGATCTCAGCCCGGAAAATTCCCTGGTGCGCTATCTGGTCGGCCAGGGATTCACGGTGTTCATGATATCGTGGAAAAACCCCGGCGCGGAGTTGAGAGACACCGCATTCGACGACTACCGCAGCAAGGGTGTCATGGCCGCCATCGACACCATCGGCGAAATCGTCCCCGGTCTCAAGCTGCACGCCGTCGGATACTGTCTGGGTGGCACCATATTGGCGATCGCCGCCGCTGCCATGGACCGGGACCACGACGACAGGCTTGCCAGTCTCAGTCTGCTCGCCGCCCAGACCGACTTCGAAGAAGCCGGCGAGCTGATGCTGTTCATCGACGAAAGCCAGCTCGCCTTGCTCGACGACATGATGCACGTCCAGGGCTTCCTCGACACGCGGCAAATGGCCGGCGTATTCAACGTCCTTCGCGCCAACGAGATGATCTTCTCTCAGTTCGTCCAGCGATACCTTCTTGGCCAGCCCCGCGCCCCAACCGATCTGGACGCCTGGCTCGCCGATGCGACACGCATGCCGGCACGAATGCACAGCGAGTACCTGCACCAGCTGTTCCTGGAAAACAGCTTCGCTCACGGAAACTATCTGGTGGACGGCCGCGCCGTGGCGCTGAAGGACATCAAGACTCCCACATTTGCGCTCGGAGCTGAAAGGGATCACGTCGCTCCCTGGCGATCGGTCTACAAGGTGGAGCTATACAGCTCCGCGGATACCGAGTTCATTCTGACGGGCGGAGGCCATAATAGCTCCGTCGTCAGTCCGCCGGGCAAGGCCGGAGCATACTATCGCATCAGCGCTTGCGGGGCCTCCGATCAGTATGTCGATCCCGATACATGGCTTGCTTCAGCCTCACAAGAACAGGGATCATGGTGGCCGGAATGGGTGCGCTGGCTGGATGCTCACTCCTCGTCCGTGAGAGTCACGCCATCGTTCCTGCGCAACACCGAGGGC
Source organism: Pseudomonadota bacterium (assembly GCA_040390145.1). Classification (GTDB taxonomy): domain Bacteria; phylum Pseudomonadota; class Alphaproteobacteria; order Rhizobiales; family Xanthobacteraceae; genus Bradyrhizobium. Next base: position 14,722 of record JAZJYY010000067.1, on the reverse strand, counting down.
GGAACGCCTGCCTATGGACCGGCGCCCGGCTCCTATGTTTTTGAAAAATGAGACTGATTTCGACGTGACGCGAATGGGATCAGGTGAATGAAAGACCCTTACGAGACGCTCGGCGTGAGCCGATCCGCCACCGACAAGGAGATCAAGGACGCGTTCAAGAAACTTGCGCGCAAGTTTCACCCCGACCTTCATCCGGATAACAAGGAGGCGGAGGCGAATTTCAAGGCGATCTCGGCCGCCAATGACCTGCTCAAGGACAAGGAGAAGCGGCGCAGATTCGATGCGGGCGAGATCGACGCCAGCGGCGCGGAGCGGCCGCAGGAGCGATTCTATCGCGATTTCGCCGACGGGCCTGCCCATACCTCGCATGCCGCGCAGGACGGCTTTGACAGCAACGAAGATCTGGAAGACTTCCTGGCAAAGGCGTTTGCCGGCCGGGGACAACGTTCAGGGGGTGCGTTCCGGGCGCGCGGCCAGGATGTGAGCTATGTGCTCCCGGTCGCCTTCCTGGACGCCGCCAACGGCGCCACCCGCACCATCACGCTGCCGGAGGGGCAGACCTTGCAGGTGACCGTGCCCGAGGGAGCGGAGGACCGGCAGATGCTGCGGTTGAAAGGACAGGGAATGCCGGGCTATGGCGGCGGGCCGCCGGGCGACGCCTATGTCGAGCTGCATGTCCAGCCGCATCCGTTCTTTCATCGCAAGGATGACAACATCCATGTCGAAGTGCCCGTGACGCTGAAAGAGGCGATACTGGGCGGCCGGATCGAGGTGCCGACAATAGGTCAACCCGTGACGGTGACGGTCCCGAAGGGATCGAATACCGGCACCACGCTGCGACTGCGCGAGAAAGGCATCCGCAACCGCAAGACCGGACAGCGCGGGCATCAACTGATGACCCTGAAGGTGATGCTGCCCACAGCCGAGGAACCCGAACTGGCCGCCTTCCTGGAAGGGTGGCAGCCGAAAAACCCGCAGGATCCGCGCAAGGAGATCGAAACATGATGGCCATCAATGAGCTTCTGGCGACCATATCCACGCTGCAACGCAGCGATCTCGAACGCTGGATCAGCGAAGAACTGGTAGAGCCGCAGCAGGACGAAGGGTCGCTCCTGTTCTCGGACATGGAATGCGCGCGAGTCCGTCTCATCTGCACCCTGACTTATGAGCTCGATATCGAGAGCAGCACGCTCCCGGTGGTGATGTCGCTGCTCGATCAGCTCTATGACACCCGCCAACGGCTGTCGGCGCTGACCCGGGCCGTCGCGGTACAGGACAAAGCCATTCAAGCCGCGATCGTCGCCGCCATGTCGTCCGGCAATTTGCCCGGGGCGGAGCAAGCTTGACGGCGTTCCGCAACGGCGCTTGGCTACTACCCCGCCCGCAAGGCCGCCCGGCTCGATCCGATCGAGGCGCTGCGCTACGAGTGAGCCCGCGAGATCCGCCGCCGCTATCGAGACTTCCCGGAGCGCTGAATTGACCTGAGATAGGCGACGGCCGCATCGGCATCGTCCCGGCTAAATTTAAAAGTCGGCATGTCGCGGTGGATGGTGCTCAAGCCTTCTTGCAGCCGTCGTCCGAAATCAGTGTCGTAAAGCTTGTTCTCTCCGAAGGTCCGAAACGGAGGTGCGTCCACGTGCGGACTCTTCCCCGTTGCGCCCACCGCGTGACATCGCCCACACATTTCTTCAAGCATGGACTTTGCCCGCTGGTGTTCGCGATCTACCGCGTGACCGGCCTCAACCGAGGCGCAGATCGTGAGAAGAGCGAGGCATAACCTGATCATGGCAAGTCTTTCTGATGCGCAACGATGCTTCGCCATCTTTCCCCCGGTGGAGGCACCATCGTCCGGATTTCCAGCACGACCACATTGGATCCAGCAACGCGCCGATGGGATCGGAACCGTCGTCAGTTAGGCGACAAGGTGGAGTAATAGATCACCAGTTGATCGATCTCCCGGTCCGACAAATCGCCGGCGATCAGTTTCATGTCGGGGTGCTTGCGCTTGCCGGATCGGAACGCCAGGAGCTGCTCGCGAATATAGATACTCTTTTGCCCGGCGAGATTTGGCTTTTCCACATCGCCGCCGGTTCCATCTGCACCATGGCAGGGTGCACACACCGCAACAATTGTCGGCGGCGTATTTGTTTGAGCCCGCGCGATCCCGGGGTGTGTGCCAAGGCAGCTCAACGCGACCATCGCAACCGCGCTACGGTAACATGGCTTTCGATTGGCTGACCGCACAAATCCATCCCATGCCATGGTACAGTAACGCCTTCACCGCGACAGCCATCCGCCAAAAGACCGCCAAGTTTAAACGGCTCTTGGGGATGGCCGGCGGCTCGATCAGGCTGCTCGCTTGAACTGCTCCTGCAGCGCCCGATTGGCGCGATCAAATGTCGCCCGTGTCTCCGTCAGAGCCGCCATCAGGACGGACCAGGACTGCGTTCCCGCCTCGTTCAGCTTCAGCAACTTGGCCTCGGCGGCAACGGCATCGGCCTTCATGCGCTGCAGCGCCGCGTCGATCTCGTTGCGCCGCTCGGCGGCGAATTCGTTGGCGGCGAAGCCAAGCTTGTCGGCCGCTTCGCGCCAGGCGTTCAGCTGGGCGGCAGCCTGAAGTTTGAAGGCTGCCTGCTGTTGCTCGACCTGCTTGACGAAGCCCTCGATGTATTTCCTTGCTTCGGTTTCAAAGGAACTCCATTCGGACTCGAGCTCCGCCTGTGCGCCAATCCAGGCGGCTTCATTCGTTTCCGACTGCTTCTTGACGATGTTGTGAAAGTCATCGCGTTTTTTGCGCATGACGGTCAGAATCTTGTCGGCGCCTTCGCGGGCGTCGGCTCGCACGTCAGCGACCTTGCTCTCCAGTGACGTCAACGTCGCGTCCATTTCGTCGAGGCGCTCTTTGGCCCAATTTACATAGAAGTGTGTATTGTTTTGCGTGGACATCTTTTCGTCTCCGTGGATTGCAGCCCAGATCTGACTACCGCGCCGCTGCGCGGCATTGCTTGATGTGCGTCAAACAGCAGCGCCGAATTGCTCCCGTTGATTTGCATCAATCCCGGTCGGCCATCCGCTTCGTAGCTTGGCCGTCGTGGCAATCAGGAGAGAATGGAATGTCGATGCGTAAGCGATTGATTCTTCCGGTTCGTCGAAATGCCCTGCTGGCGATGTTCGCAGCATTGCTCCTGACGGCATCGGAACCGCTCCTGTCCGCAGCGCCGGCGGCGGCGGCAACGAAGGAGGTTTCGACAGCCGCGGCTTCTAGCAGCGCCACGGATTTCAGCTCGGCGCGCCGTCGCCGGCATTACCGGCGTGGAGGAGATGCCGCAGGACTGGCCTTCATGCAGTTTGCGATCGGCACGATGGCCGCTGCCATCGCGGCTCAGCAGCGACGCGACGATTACTATCACTACGGTTACGGTTATGCGCCCGGCTATTACTACGGGCCCGGGCCTGGCTACTATTATGGCGGCGGGCCCTACTACTACGGCCGACCGTATTACGGTCCCCGGTACTATTACCGTCCCTACTAAGGCGATCCCGGTACACGGCAATTGGCTCGTCGCAGCGGGACAGCATCCGGCCGCACCCTGCAGTCAGCTACGAACGCTCAATCGGAGATCGGAATCGTGAATGGGCGGTTCGAACCCTGATACCCCCTACTGGAGCCGGGACGCCGCTACGCTGATGGCCGCGTTGGGATCGGGTCCGGGCGGCCTTTCGACGGAGCAAGCCATCGCGACGCTTCGCGCTGTTGGTCCCAACACCGTCGAGGAATCATCCCAACTAAGCGCATTCAGGTTGTTTCTGCGGCAATTCGCCAGCCCGCTCGTCCTCATTCTGATTTTCGCCGCGGCGATCTCGCTGGTGCTGCGCCAGTGGGTGGACTCGAGCATTATCCTGGCCATCGTCCTCGGCAGCACCCTGCTAGGCTTTCTTCAGGAGTATCGCGCATCGACGGCGGTCGAGGAGCTGAAGCTCCGTCTGGCACTGACTTGCCGTGTCATGCGGGACGGCGTTGAGCGGATAGTGCCGGCCGGCACGATCGTGCCCGGCGATATCGTTCTGCTGTCGGCAGGGAATTTGATCCCGGCCGATGGCCTTGTGGTGGAAGCCGTGGACTTCCTGGTGAACGAAGCGAGCATGACGGGAGAGTCATTTCCGGTCGAGAAACGGCCCGGAATCATTGCGCCGGAGGCCGCCGTTTCTGCCCGGACAAATGCCGTCTTTCTCGGTGCCTCGGTCCAGAGCGGCACGGCGAAAGTTGTTGTCGTCGAAACCGGTCTGCGGACTGCGTTTGGCGCGATCGCGGCACGTCTCGGATCCCGCGAACCGGACACGGATTTCGGGCGCGGCGTGCGTCAGTTCGGATATCTTCTGATCCGCGCAATGGTCATCATCGTCCTTTTCGTCCTGACCGTGAATCTGCTGCTCAGTCGTCCGGTGATCGAGTCTCTGCTGTTTGCCGTTGCGCTCGGCGTCGGTCTCTCACCGGAGTTGTTGCCGGCAATCGTCAGTGTGACCCTCTCCGCGGGCGCCCGGGCGATGGGCCGGCGCGGCGTCATCGTCCGCCGCCTGGAAGCCATCGAGAACCTCGGCAGCATGGATATCTTGTGCACCGACAAGACGGGCACGCTGACCGAGGGCACCATCGTTCTCGACGGCACGCTGGACGCGGACAATCGGCCGTCGGACGAAGTCCGCCAGCTTGCCTTTCTCAATGCGTCGTTCGAGGCCGGCATCGAAAACCCGCTCGATGCCGCGATCGTGGCCGCGGGCAAGGCCGCGGAGCTGACGACGCACGGCTTCGCCAAGATCGACGAAATCCCCTACGACTTCGTTCGCCGGAGGCTCACCATCGTCGTCGCGGAAGACGGCGACCAGACCCGGCACCTCATTGTCACCAAGGGCGCATTTTCCAATGTGCTCGATATCTGCGCCTCGTTGCAGCGCGATGCCGTCGATATCCCCCTTACGACCGCCTTGCGCACCCAACTCGACGCAATCTTTCAGGCCAAGGGCACCGAGGGATTCCGGGTGCTGGCTGTGGCTACGCGCAGGGTCGCGGCCGCGCCGCACTACGGACGCGAACACGAGCGCGACATGACGTTTCGCGGCTTTCTGATTTTCTCCGACCCGCCCAAGTCGGAAGCGCAGCGCACGATCCAGGATCTCGCCCGACTCGGCATTCGCATCAAGGTGATCAGCGGAGACAACCGCCATGTGACGGCACACCTGGCCAAGGCCGTCGGCCTTGATCCGAAGTCGATGCTGACCGGTGACGACCTGGGTCAACTCAGGGACGAGGCGTTATGGCACCTTGCGCCACGCACCGATCTTTTTGTCGAGATCGACCCTCAGCAGAAGGAGCGGATCGTCCGCGCCTTGCAGAAGACCGGTCACTCGGTCGGCTATCTCGGCGACGGCATCAACGATGCGCCCGCGCTCCACGCCGCCGACGTCGGCATCTCGGTCGAGGGGGCCGTGGATGTCGCGCGCGAGAGCGCCGATATCATTCTTTTGAGCCGCGATCTCGATTGCCTGCGCAGCGGCGTCGAGGATGGACGGCGAACCTTCGCCAACACGCTCAAATATATCTCGATTACCACCAGCGCGAACTTCGGCAACATGCTGAGCATGGCGCTGGCGGCGCCGCTGCTTCCGTTCCTGCCGCTGGCGGCCAAGCAGATCCTGCTGAACAATTTTCTCTCCGACATCCCCTCGATTGCGATCTCCAGCGACAACGTCGATCCGGACCACATGCGCCGGCCCCAGCGCTGGAACATCAAGGAGATCAGACGCTTCATGGTCGTCTTTGGATTGATCAGTTCGGCCTTCGATCTGGTAACTTTCGCGGTGCTGCTGGCCGTATTTCACGCCGACCAGCCGACGTTTCAAACGTTCTGGTTCATTGTCTCGCTGCTGACCGAACTTGCCGTCGTGCTTGTGCTGCGAACGCGGAGGCTCGCTTTTCGCAGCAGGCCCAGTCGCTTGCTGTTGTGGACAACGCTCGTCGTTGCCGCCGGGACACTCGCGATTCCGTTCCTCGGCCCCTTGAGCTCGATTTTTGGCTTCGTGCCGCTATCGGCGCTGCAGATGGGCACCGCCGTGGCGATCGTCATTGGCTACATTGCAGCGACGGAAGCCGCCAAGATCTGGTTCTACCGACGACACTCGATGTGGAAGCGATCCGCGCGCCACCGATGATGAACCCCGTGGCCAGGAGGATTTTGCACCGGGCCAGGCCGCTCACCTGCACACGCCCTGCATACCTTTGAAAATTCGCAGGCGACGGTTACTTGGGCGGTCATCAAAGTCAGGGGGATAAGAGTGGTCCGTAACAAAACGATCGACTGCTCGTTTGCCGGCTTTGGGGTGATGCCGCGCAGATTCCCGGCGTCGTCGCACCACACGGCGTGAACTCCGCCGTCAACGTCAGAAGGCGAACCGAAATCCGCCGCGGCCGGTGATGGTACGGCTTGCATCGGACATCGTGTTGAACTCGGTCGCGGCAAACAGCGACGCGCCGGACACGTGACGCCAGTCGATGGCGGCGCCCGCGTAGAACCCCGTCACATTGCCTTGACCCGGCGTCGCGAATGCCAGACTTTGGCCGAGCAATACCGCCTTGACGTTGCTGTCGCCTGCCCGTTGCAGGGCCGAGACGCCGGCAGTTCCGGTCAATTGCAGCCGGCCGTTCGCGACGCCGGCCAAATCATGCGAGATTGCGATGCCTCCGCGCTCCTCGATGTAGTGCGCCAGCCGGCTGGCGATCGTGAGGTCGGCCGCCGAGCCGTTCTCCTGATAGCCGCCGAAGCCGGCGGCCAGATAGCGCAGCCGCACGATCGGCGTCAGCGTCGTGTTGTTGCCGAGCGCCCGCACCAGGCCGTATGCCAGTTCGGGGCTGACGAACCAGCTGGAATACCTCGCGCTGGCGGTTTGAATGCCGCCCGCCGCGAGGTTGTTGTCGAGCCTGCGGCTGGTCGCGTTGCTGCCACCGCCGCCGAGCAACGAGAAATCGACAAAGGCATCGTTGAGCGTATAGCGGCCGTACACCCCGCCGAAGCCGAAGTCCGTGGTGGTGCGGCCGCTGCTGGCGTCAAGTTCGGACTGTACGTTGCCGCCGCCGATGTACGCACCGAGCCGCAGCCGTGGTTGCACGATACGGTCGATCCCGAAGGCGCCGCCGTAAAAGCTGTTGACCGACCGCAGCACCGGACCGCCCTCCGGTGCGGTACGGCGGCCGCCAAACCCCTGCCCCCAGATGCTGGTGCCGTCAGCCGAGGTGAAGGTCGGGTTGCCGAGCAGCACGCGGTCCTGGCTGGCATAGGCCAGCCCCGGTATCGCCGCGAACGCATCGTTGGCCATGTCCCGCGCGACGTTTCCCGACGGTGCAAATCCCACCGCCGGTCCGTCGCCGCTTGCCGGCGCGGGATTGGCGAGCCGCCCCGTGGCCAATGACTGGATCGCATGGGTCACATCGACCACGTTCCGACTGGCGACGGAGAACGAGGACGGGTCGACAATGGCGACGGAATTGCCGCTGATGACATAGATCGCATTGCTGACGGTGACGGGCGATCCGTCCATGATACCGCAGGTGCCATCGCTGTTGCCGAATGTCAGGACCGACGAACGTGCCCGCGGTCCGCTCGTGATGTTGACCGCGGTGGGAGCGCTCGCATCGCAGGTCAGAAAGATCTGCCCGATGATCTGCGAGCCCGGCAAGAGGTTGAGCGTGGTTCGGCTGCCGGGGGCGTTTGCCGTGATGTCGATCGCACCATACTGGCCGCCGCTGCCGTCGATCAATCCGGAATTCGTCAGAAACGAACCGGGGCCGGCGCTCCCGGCGTAGCTGGACGTCAGCTGGGCTACGCCGCGGATCGTGCCGGTGTTGACGATGGAAGCCGGTCCGTTGTCGGAACCGGCGGCAATGATGGCATTGCCGGTGCCGGCGGTCCCGGAATTGATGATGGCCGCACTTCCGTTGACCGTCGTGCTGGTCAGGTTGCCGGCGATACCGCGATTGATCGTAACGGCGTTCCCCAGGTTCACCGCCGAAGCGCTGAGGTTGCCGGCGATGCCGGTGGCCTCGTTAACCGTCGTCGCCGTTCCCGTAGCTGCGCCCGTCGTCGTCGAAATATCGCCGGCTCGACCCGAATTAATGCTCTCGGCGTTGCCGATTGCGGCAAAAAAGGCGCCGTCTGTCCGGATGTCTCCGACGGTTCCGGAATTGATCGAGCGGACCAGTCCCCCCGAATCGGTATGGGTGTAGATCGATCCGGCGACTCCGGTATTGATCGTCAAGGCGGCGGGAGTAACGGTATCGATGGTGAAACCAAGAAAATTGCTCGGATCGATGACGTATTTGACCGGATTGTAATTCACAATCAGTCCGGTCGCAGTACCCGAATTGACGACCAGTGTCTGACCGAAAAACGTCGATGCGGCGGCCACGTTGATATTGCGCGTCGCCCCGCTGTTGTAGACTCTGGCGGAGCCAGAAAGACTCGAGTTCACTCTTGCGAACAGCGATCCCGCAACGCCGGTATTGTTGATGATCGCGTCGTTCGAGAAATACGTGATCGCACGAATGACGCCGTCGACCGTTCCGTTATTGGTGACCGTTGCATTGCGCAGGGAGTCGACCGAAAATTCGCCGGTGTTTGAACCGATATTGCCGTTGACCGTCCCGTCGTTGATCGTCGTCGCGTCGCCCCGGTTTGCGGTGGTCTGAATCCCCCCTGCGACCCCGGTGGCGGTGTTGATGTTTATCAGGCTGGTGGTTCCGCCGAGCGGCCCGGACGGAGGATCGCCCATGAAAACCACCGTGCCGCTATTGGTGCAGACAATGTCGTCGGTGCCGACGCAGGCGGTCTGGGCCCGGGCACCGGATGTCGCCAGAGCGACAGCAGCGAAAAACAGGGTTGCGCGGGAAGCTTGAGAAGTCGCCGCAAGTTGCGGTCTGCCAAAAAACGCCACGCACACTCCATTCGGCGGCCTCGTCGCAGCCGTCGCGAACAGACCTAGCAAGCTGTTTGCTCAAATGCTGTAACCGCACAGCAACAGCGATGCCGTTGGTGGCTTCAGTAAACGCGTGAGCCAGATTCCTTATGGAACAGTCGCGGAATCTCCATTTCAAATTGCCTGGGGTATCTTGAGCGCAGCGCGGGCCCAGCGACTGACCACGCCATCAGATCGACGCGCGGCGCGTGCAGATCGCCACGCAGCTCGTGGCATCCCTGAGCAGGACTTGCCCGGCCGTAGCTGGCGGAGCCAGCGAAGGTTGGTGGGGGAAGAAGGACTCGAACCTTCGAAGTCGTAAGACGGCTGATTTACAGTCAGCTCCCTTTGCCACTCGGGACACTCCCCCGCTCAACAGCATCGCAACCCACCCGCCGAAAATGGCGGCAGAAAGGGCAAACGATGACGTTAAAACCGGGTGCCGATGGCGAGCTCCCGGTTGGCGCGTTTATGGGGGAAACGGCCCGGCAAAGTCAACCAAGGCGCCCCCTTTAATCCGGGCCGCCAGGGCTGAAATTGCCATTATCCGGAACCCGTGACACAAGCTCAGCCCATGAGCGATCGTGATCGAAAACCGCGCTTTCAGCGCGGAGGCGGCAAAGGGACCGACAAAGGGCGCCAATTCGGCGGCCGCCGCGGCCCCGGACGTGACCGCGAGGCCAGCCCTGAGGGGACGGTCATCCTGTACGGCTGGCACACCGTGGCGGCGGCGCTGGCCAACCCGGAGCGCCGGATTCGCAAGCTGTGGCTGACGGAAAATGCCGCAAAACGGCTGGCCGACGACAAGATCGAGCTACGCGTCACCCCGGAGATTGTCCACCCCGGCCTGATCGACGACCGGCTCGGCCCCAACGCCGTGCATCAGGGCCTGCTGGCGGAGGCCGAGCCGCTGGAATCGCCCGATATCGGCGACCTGCCGCAGGAGGGAATCGTGCTGGTGCTCGACCAGATCACCGATCCGCACAATGTCGGCGCCATCCTGCGCTCGGCGGCGGCCTTCGCGGTCAAGGCCATCGTCACCACGGCCCGGCACAGCCCCGAAGCCACCGGTGTACTGGCAAAATCCGCCTCCGGCGCGCTGGAACTGGTGCCGATGGTGACCGTGACGAATTTGGCGCGCGCCCTGAACGAGCTGAACGACCAGGGTTTCATGACCGTCGGGCTCGACAGCGAAGGCGGCGAGGATCTCGGCGCGATGACTTTGCAGCAGCCGCTCGCGCTGGTGCTGGGCGCCGAGGGCCAGGGCTTGCGGCGATTGACCCGCGAGACCTGCAGCGCGGTGGCGCGGCTCGACATGCCCGGCGAGATCAAGAGCCTCAACGTGTCGAATGCGGCGGTGCTGGCGCTCTATATTGGCGCCAGCAAGCTCGGACTGATGGGTTAGGCAGAGCGCGACCACACTCTCAGCTGTCGTCGCCGGCGAAGGCGGGCGATCCGGTATTCCGAGGGGGCAGCAATAAATCCGAATGGTCGCGGCGTACGGGATACCCCGCCTGCGCGGAATATGACGATCTTTTCTGTTTGTCGTTCCAGGGATGCGGCGAGCAACAGCACAACGCCCGCTCGCATGATGCGAACGGGCGCTGATGTTGTTGAACGATCTTCAGATCAATAGTAACGACGCAGCGCGTGGCCGTGATGGCGATGCATCATCACGCCGTGATGGCGCATGCTGTGACGCGGCATGTAGCCGTGATAGCCGTGACGCGGCGCGTAACCGTAACGCGGGCCGTAGCTCATACGCGGGGCGTAGCCGTACCGAACGCTGGGGCGAACCGCGTGGCGATAGCCGTAGTACGAACGCGCACGGTAGCCGTCGTAATAGGGGCGGCCGTAGGACACCGAGGTTTCCTGATAGACCGGACGCGGCGCCCAGTTGCCCGGGCCGGAATAGGTCGGGCCCTGGTTGACGTAATAATACTGATGCACCGGATCGGGCAGCCGCTCACGGGCCCAGCCGCAGCCGGTGTCGCAGCCCGAATAGACCGGGGCCGGGGCGACGTAGACCGGGGCCGGCGCGCAGCCGGTGTAGCACGCCATCGCGGGCGCAGCGCCCATCGTCATCATCACGGCAACCGCCGCTACCATTCCTGAAATCGTCTTACGCATTACACTCTCTCCTGTGGATTTGTTTCTTGTTGACGTCGACTCTCGGGGTGGAAATTCGTGTGGAAGTGCTGTCCTGATCAGTTCCGGTACTCTCGCCGCGGCAGGTCGATTTGCGGCGCGACGATCACCGGCGGCGGATAGAACGGCACGTCGGCCTGCGCCGCCGGCGGGTTGGATTGCGCGCCCCATGACTGATGGTAGCTCTCCGCGGGCTGCGGCAGCTTGCGGTTGGCCGGCGGTTGAACCTCGAGGCGTCCGTAGGCCGGCATCAAGCCGCCGCTCGGATAGTAATGGCCGACATTGGGCACGGGATCGACATAGCGGCCGCCATAGACCTTGGTCTGCACCTGCACGCCCTTGCCGAGCCCCCAGTCGCCTTCGACCACGGAATAGGAGGCATCGACGCCGTTGATGATGATGGGCACCCCGTGGCGGCCCGGAATCACGATCTCGAACCCGCCGCCGGCAGACGCCGTCGCCGTCGTTCCGATCAAAATGGCCAGTGCGATTGCAGCGCGCATGGTTGCGGCTCCCAGTTGTGAGCGGCAACCTATCCGAACAAGCGAGCCCAAGGGTTAAAGCCGCCGGCCAAACTGCCAGTAAGCCTAACGCGTAAGCATTGCTAACAGTTCAAATCCGAAACAGCGCGATCAGGAAACGTTAACGCGCATGAAAGGCCTTAACTGAAGGCCGTTTCGACGATGGTGACGATGCCGATCGCGATGGTGACGACGCCGACCACGCCCTGCAGGCCGCGATTGGCCCAGGTGAGCCAGCGCGCGGAGGCCACGAGCGGCACCGCGATCACCATCGACAGGACGGCCATGCCGATCATCGAACCGATCCCGAACAGCGCGACATAACCGAGCCCGAGCACCGGACTGGCGGCCTGCGACACCGCGAGCACCAGCAGCGCCGCCGAGCCGGCCATGCCGTGCATCAGGCCGACCAGCAGCGTGCGCCAGCGGAAACCCAGGTTCTGAGCATGCCCATGCGCGTGAGGGGCGCGGGCATGCGGCCGCGTTTCGCCGGCATGGCTGTGGGCGTGGATGTGGACCGTGCCGTCGTCATGGCCGTGGCGGTGAAAATGCACGCGGTCGCGCCACAGACGCCAGAGCACGTGAGCGCCCAGCCCGACCAGCATGATGCCGACGGCAGTCTCGAGGGGACGCGCGACATGCTCGGGGATCGCGCGGCCGAGCCAGATCGCGGCACCGGCAAAGACGAACAGGGTCAGCGTGTGGCCGAGCCCCCAGGTCAGGCCATGGCGGACGATATCGCCGACCTTGCTGCGCCGCGCGGCGATGCTCGACACCGCCGCGATGTGATCGGCTTCCAGCGCGTGCTGCATGCCCAACAAGAAACCCAGCCCCAGAATTCCGAACATGTATCCCCTACTCGCAGTTAACTTCTCTTATCGCGAGGAGCAAAGCAACGCGACCTTTGAAACTCGTCATTCCGGGGCGATGCGGAGCATCGAACCCGGAAATCTCGAGATTCCCCGGTGCGCAATTGCGCACCTGAGGTCTGGTGCTAGCGCACATCCCGGAATGCGGTCTAGCTCACAGCACCTCGTCAAAAAGCCCCCGCATCGACGCCCAGGAGCGGCGGTCGGCCCGGGCGCTGTAGAGCGCGGTGCGCAGCATCGAGCCGTCGGCGGCCGAATTGGTGAAACCGTGCAGCGTATTGCCGTAGGAGATCAGCTGCCAGTCCGGCACCTGCGCCGCGCGCATCTCGGCCTCGAACGCGGCCACCTGATCCGGTGGCGCCAGCGGATCGTCGGCGCCGGTCAATACCAGCACGCTGGCCTTCACCCCGCCCGGGACCGCCGGCATTCGGGTGGTGAGAACGCCATGGAAACTGACGGCGGCCGCAAGGTCGGCGCCGTCGCGGGCGAGCTCCAGCACCACCGAGCCGCCGAAGCAGAAACCGATCGCCGCCATTCGCCCCGCATCGACCTGCGGCATGGCGGCAAGCGTCGCCAGGGCGGCGCGGCCGCGGGCACGGAGCGTTTCCGGCGCGTTGCGGAGATCGCCGACCCATTTTGCCACCTCCTGCAGGTTACGCGCCTGTCGGCGGTCGCCGAACATGTCGGCGGCGAAGGCGACATAGCCGAGCTCGGCCAGCATCCGCGCCCGCGCCATCGCGAATTCGCCGAGACCCAGCCCCTCGTGAAACACCAGCACGCCCGGCCGTTGCCTGGCGCTGGCCTCATCGAAGGCGAGATAGCCGCGCATGGCCGTGTCTGCGCGGTAGTCGATGTCCTGCGTCTGCATCGGTGAGGTCGCTCGAATTGTAAATGACGGCGGAACCGGAATTTCACACCGCTTCACGCCCCGGCACAACCCTTGAGGAACACCCTTGGGGAACAACGGGCGCGCGCGGTTGTTGTCCCGGCACATTCATTTCGGAGAACAGGACATGACCAAAACCAGCCTTCTGGGCGCCGCGGCCGTCCTTGCCGCCTTGACCGCAACACCGGCGCTGGCACAGCATGCGATGCACCGCGGTGGCTATTCGCACCATCACGGCGGCGGATTCTGGCCAGGCGCCGTTGCGGCGGGCGTCGTTGGCGGCGCGATCGGCACTGCTGCCGCCATCGCTTCGTCCCCCTATCGCGGCTCCCGCGCCTATTACGGGAATGGCCCGGAATATCAATATGATGACTCCTACGCCTATTACGGAAATCAGCGCGGAATGACGACCTGCGGCGTGCAGTCCTATGCGACCTACATGGGTCCGGACGGCCGCTGGTATCCCTGCTAAGCAATCCACAGCGCCAAAAAACCGAAGAGGCGGCCGCAGCAGCGGTCGCCTTTCTTCGTTGGGGGCATCACGGCAGTTTGAATCCGGGCAGCAATAAATCCCGGAACGTTGGCCGACGCGAGCGCTTTGTCCTCGCGACACCAATGGAGAAACGCAATGACAAGACTGAGACTTCTCGGCGCAGCCGTGGTTCTTTCGACGGCTCTGGCCGCCCCTGCCCTGGCCCAGCAAGTGATCTACAATCCCGGCTATTGCGCGCAGTTTTATCCGAACGCCAATTGTCAAAACCTCGGAGCCGGCAATCCCTATACCGGCAGCTATCAGCGCGGCGCCGCCTATCGCGGCAGCTACAACCGCTGGGATGGCGACCGCCGAAGCAGCCGGCAGACCGGCTTCTGGCCGGCCGATGCCGCCGCCGGCGTGGCGGGTGCGGCGATCGGCACCGCGGGCGCCATCGCCACCGCGCCGTTCCGCGGCGATCCCAACGCCTATTACAATAATGGCGACCGCGGCTGGTCCCAGAGCTACGCCGAGCGCAACGGCTTCGTCTGTCAGCCCGGCACCTGGTTCCGCGGTCAGGACGGCCGCCAGCACATCTGCCAATAAACGGCAGCGCGACGATTGCGAAAAAGGCGGCCGCAAGGCCGTCTTTTTTGTGCCGGCGTGGCCCCGGAAAGGCCTGTCAAAAGCTGGCCCTTTGCGGGCAAGTCTGGTATTCGACCGGCCGAACGATCAGGGGGGCTCGGCCGTCCCTGATCCCTTCAATTCGCCGGTTTAGCTCAGCGGTAGAGCAGCGGTTTTGTAAACCGAAGGTCGGGAGTTC
>JAZJYY010000066.1:0-48387 GCA_040390145.1 Pseudomonadota bacterium | reverse complement strand
CCATCACCGGCGTCTACAAGCGGGAGGCGTCCACCATGTCCAACCGGGTCGAAAAAGTGCAGGCGCTGATCGACGCGTTCGAGGACGCCGAGGGCCGTCGCCCCCGCATTCTCGTCGCCAAGATCGGCCAGGACGGCCATGACCGCGGCCAGAAGGTGATTGCCTCGGCATTCGCCGATGTCGGCTTCGACGTCGATATCGGGCCGCTGTTCGCCACCGCCGAGGAAGCCGCGCGTCAGGCGGTCGAGAACGACGTGCATATTTTGGGGTTGTCGTCGCTGGCAGCGGCCCATCTCACCGCGGTGCCGGAATTGAAGGCCGCACTGAAAAAACAGGGCCGCGACGACATCATGATCATCATCGGCGGCGTGGTGCCGCCGCAGGATTACGACGCGCTGTACAAGGCCGGGGCCGAGGCGATCTTCCCGCCGGGCACCGTGATCGCGGACGCCGCCGAGGAGCTGATCCACAAGCTCAATGCGCGACTGGGGCACAGCGAGGCGGCGGAGTAGCTGCCCCCCGCCATATCAACATTCAAAGGATCACCCTTGCGCCCCGTTGCATTGACGTTTGCCCGCAGGCTGGGCCTCGCGGTCGCATGCCTCGCTTCGCTCACCGCTGCCTCGGCCGCCGACCCCAAGCCCGATGCCGCGATCAGGAACAAGGCGGTCGAGGCCAGTGTTTTCCTCGACGCCCGGATCAAGGCCGATGCCGCGCTGGCGGCGAATTGTCTGGCCGAGGGCAAGAAGTGGATCGACAAGAGCGCCGCCGACGCCGCGGCCTCGCGCAAGCAGGATCCGGTGTTGTTTCGCAATGGCGGCTGGACGTTCGAGCGCAAATACGCCGTACGTTCCGTGGTTGACGGACGCTATGTCAGCATCGTCAGGTCCGATTACGTGAATACGGGCGGCGCGCATCCCAATTCGGACGTCGAGACGATCCTGTGGGACAATGACGCCAACAAGCGCATCAGCATCCGGTCATTCTTCACCGAGACCGCCGATAACGGTCCGGCCATGAAGGCGATACTTAAAGGCGTGATCGAATCGCTGAACGCCGAAAAGAAAAAGCGTGATGCCGAGGATACCGCGACCGCCGAATGGTACAAGGGCCTGGAACCGAAACTGCTCAAGATCGGCGCGGTGACGCTGGCGCCATCAACCGTCGCTGGCAAGAGTTCGGGTCTGACCTTCCACTATCCGCCCTATGCCGTCGGCCCCTATGCGGAAGGGGAGTATGTCGCCTTCGTGCCGTGGGAATCGCTGAAGTCATATTTGACTCCTGCGGGCGCGGCGATTTTCGGTGGTGCACGGCCCAAGGGCGACGATGACGGTCAACGCTGACGGGCCACAGTCAGATCGATATCGGAAAGACGATCCGCGACGACCCGGGTCGGTGACGCCTTGCGACCGCAGCGCAAAGCTGGCTAGAATGACCGCATCATAAGAGCGACGGGATCACCGGCGCCACGGGGAGGAACGCATGTCCAGGATCACCCGCCGCGCTTTCGCGGCTTCAACCGCCGCTGCCGCGGCCGTAGCCGTCTTCGGTTCCAGGCCGGCTCTGGCGCAGGCCTATCCGGCGCGCCCGGTGACCGTGATCGTGCCGTGGGGCGCCGGCGGCGGCACGGATGCGACCGCGCGCATTGTCGCGGCGCTGCTGGAGAAGGACCTCGGCCAGCCCTTCAACGTGGTCAACCGCACCGGCGGCTCCGGCGTGGTGGGTCATACCGCGATCGCCACGGCACCGCCCGACGGCTACACCATAGGCATGCTGACGGTGGAAATCTCGATGATGCACTGGCAGGGGCTCACCGAACTGGCGCCAAAGAGCTACACCCCGCTCGGTTTGATGAACGAAGACCCGCCCGGCATCCAGGTCAGCTCCACCTCGCCCTACAAGAACGTCAAGGAGCTCGCCGACGCCATCAAGGCGGCCCCTCCCGGCAAGTTCAAGGCCTCGGGCACCGGCCAGGGCGGCATCTGGCATCTCGCGCTGGTCGGCTGGATGCAGGCCATGGGACTTCCCGCCAACCAGGTGGCCTGGGTGCCGTCGAACGGCGCCGCACCGGCGATGCAGGATCTCGCGGCGGGCGGCCTCGATTTGACCACCTGCTCGGTGCCGGAAGCGCGCGCGATCATCGAAGCCGGCAAGGCGCGCAGCCTTGCCATCATGGCGCCGGCGCGCAACCCGGTATTCCCCGACGTACCGACGCTGAAGGAAGCGATGGCGATCGACTATTCGACCGGCGCGTGGCGCGGCATTGCGGGGCCGAAGGGCCTGCCCGCCGACGTCGCGACCAAGCTCACGGCGGCGCTCAAGAAGGTCTACGACTCCAAGGAGTACAAGGATTTCATGAGCAATCGCGGCTTCGGCGTGGTGTGGGGCGATGGGGCGCAATTCGCAGCCTTCATGGACAAGGGCGACGCCCAGATGGGCGTGGCGATGAAGGCCGCCGGTCTCTCCAAGGCCTGATCCGTTCCGCCAGCTCATTTGCTCCGACATCCGTGAGGCACGGTTCATGCGTCTTCCCGATCGCGTCACGGGATCTTTTCTCGTTGTCCTCGGCGCAGCCGCCGCCTATGGCGGCTGGCTGCTGCCGCCGGTGCCCGGCCAGCCGGTCGGACCCAACGTATTCCCGCTGGTGATCGGGTCGGGCCTGGCGCTGTGCGGGCTCGCGATCACGTTCGGCATCGGCAGCACTTTCGAAGAGGAAGAAGAAATCATCCCGATCGAGGGCGGCGAGACCAGGCCGCCGCCCGGCAAGCTCTATGGGCTGCGTGCGCTGCTGCCGCCGGCATTGCTGTTGTTCTATGTTGCCGTGGCTGACAAGCTCGGCTTCATCATCACCGCCGCGCTGATCGTCTACGCCACATCGACCGCGCTCGGCGCCAAGTGGAAGCTTGCGCTGCCGCTCGCCGTGCTGGCGCCGATCGGCATCCATCTGATTTTCAGCAAGCTCTTGCGCGTGCCGCTCCCGATCGGGCTGCTGCCGATGCCGTGGTGATCCATGCTCAACACCCTGATTGAAGCGTTCGCCCTGATCTCGACCTGGGAAGTCATCATCGCCCTGCTGGCGGCATCGGTGTACGGACTGGTGATCGGATCGTTGCCGGGCCTGTCGGCCACCATGGCGACGGCCCTGCTGGTGCCGGTCACCTTCTACCTGTCGCCGATCGCCGCGATCGCCACCATCGTGGCGGCGTCGACGATGGCGATCTTCTCCGGCGACATCCCGGGCGCGCTGCTGCGCATCCCGGGCACCCCCGCCTCGGCGGCCTATGCGGACGAAGCCTACGCCATGACCCGCAAGGGCGAGGCCGAACTGGCGCTCGGCGCCGGCGTATGGTTCTCCGCCGTCGGCGGCATCGCCGGCACGCTCTCGCTGATGATCCTGGCGCCGCCGCTGGCCGAAGTCGCGCTGTCGTTCTCGACCTTCGAATATTTCTGGCTCGCCTTCCTCGGGCTGATGTGCGCCACCCTGGTGGCGCGCTCCTCTCCTGTGAAGGCGATCGCCGCCATGTTCATCGGCCTGCTGGTGGCATGCATCGGCATCGAAAACCCCGGCGGAGTGCCGCGTTTCACCTTCGGCCTCACCGACCTGTTCGGCGGCATCGAGCCGATCCCGGCGCTGGTCGGCGTCTTCGCGGTGGCGCAGGTGATGCGCGCGATGCTGACGCCGGAACCGCCGCCGATCCCGAAGCGCAAGTTCGGAAGCATCATGGCGGGCCAGTGGAAGCTCACCAAAAAATACAACGTGCAGATGACGCGCGGCAACATCATCGGGATCATCATCGGCGTGCTGCCGGGCGCCGGCGCCGACATGGCGGCCTGGGTCAGCTACGCGATGTCCAAGCGCTTCTCCAAGGAGCCGGAAAAATTCGGCACCGGCCATGTCGAGGGCCTGGTCGAAGCCGGCGCCAGCAACAATGCCAGCATCGCCTCGGGCTGGGTGCCGTCGCTGCTGTTCGGCATTCCCGGCGACACCATCGCGGCGATCGCGATCGGCGTGCTCTACATGAAGGGGCTCAATCCAGGCCCGACGCTGTTCACCGAGAAAGCGTCGAGCATGTACGCGATCTACCTGATGTTCATCATCGCCAACCTCCTGATGATCCCGCTCGGCATCGTGATGATCCGCCTTGCCAGCCACGTGCTGCGGGCGCCGCGTTCCTCGATCATGCCGGTCATCATGCTGTGCTGCGCGGTCGGCTCGTTCGCGATCGGCAACAACATGTTCGGCGTCGTGACGGTCGCGACCTTCGGGATCATCGGCTACGTCATGGAGGCCAACGGCTACCCGGTCGCCGCCATGGTGCTCGGGGTCGTGATGGGCACTATGGTGGAGCAGGCGTTCGTGACGTCGCTGATCAAATCCGACGGCAGCATCCTGCCGTTCTTCGAGCGGCCGATCTCGGCGATCCTCGCAGCCTTCGCGATCGGCGCGATCATCTGGCCGGTGGTGGTCTGGCTGTGGCGGCGGTTGAAACGCCAATCGCCGGCCGTCACGCCGGCCGGTTGAGGAAGCGCCGAGCCCCCTCGCCTGCCGCGTCCGGCCGTTGTAAACGAAGGCATGACCCTGCCGAAGAACGCCTCCGTCGACATCAAAGCATTGGCCAAGGATCTCCGCGCCGGCGGCCGCGCGGCGCTGGCGCGCGCGATCACGCTGATCGAGAGCCGGCGCGGCGACCATCAGGCCATGGCGCGCGACCTGGTGCAGGCGCTTCTGCCGGACACCGGCAAGGCGATCCGGGTCGGCATCACCGGCTCGCCCGGCGTCGGCAAATCCACCACCATCGACGTGCTCGGGATGTTCCTGATCGAGCGCGGCCACAAGGTCGCGGTGCTGGCGGTGGACCCCTCCTCGGCGCGCACCGGCGGTTCGATCCTCGGCGACAAGACGCGGATGGCGCAGCTGTCCGCTTCCGATCAAGGCTTCATCCGGCCCTCGCCGGCGGCCGGCACGCTCGGCGGCGTCGCCGCGAAAACCCGCGAGGCGATGCTGCTGTGCGAGGCCGCGGGCTTCGACGTCGTGCTGGTGGAAACCGTCGGCATCGGCCAGTCCGAGACCGCGGTATGCGACATGACCGATTTCTTCCTGGCGCTGATGCTGCCCGGCGCCGGCGACGAGTTGCAGGGCATCAAGAAGGGCCTGGTCGAACTCGCCGACATGATCGCGGTCAACAAGGCCGACGGCGACAACGTCAAGCGCGCCAATCTCGCGGCCGCCGAATACCGCGGCGCGCTGCATATCCTCACCCCGCGCTCGCAACACTGGCACCCGCCGGTCGAGACCTATTCGGCGCTGACGGGGACCGGCATCGACGTGCTGTGGCAAAAAATCCTTGATCACCGCACCGCGATGAATGCATCGGGCGAATTCGCCGAGCGGCGGCGGCAGCAACAGGTCAAATGGATGTGGTCGATGCTGGAGCAGCGGATGATGGCGCGACTGCGCGCCGATCCGACGATCCGGACCAAGGTGAAGAAGATCGAGGCCGAGGTCGCCGACGGCCGCATCGCGCCCGCCGTGGCGGCCGAGCAGATCGCGGAGATGCTGAAGTAAAAAAAGCGAGAACGACCCCATGCAAAGAAAGGAAGTCGGTAGCATGATACCGGCAAGGGTCGGTAGACAAGTTAGGTCGCCACAAACATTCGAGCTTAGCGCTACCGTCAGAACGCGCTCAGGGCCGGTCAGGCAACAACAGCGCGAGGGCATCCGCGGCCTGATCGGCGTCGGCAAACAGGATGTACTCACCGCGATGCAGTGTCGTTCCGTTGGCGACGACGACGGCCCGCTTGGGGCAGATGCCAAAACAACTGGTCATCACGAGCCGTGGTTGACGGCCGGGCTGCGCGACAGCAAGTCCTTTGACGGCCGACTTCAGCGAGCGCTTGATTTGACGCCCGTCCGTCACGCGCTTGAGGCATTTCTTGCAGACCAGAACGGGCTCGCGACGGGAACTAACGGTGACGGCGGATGCGGTTTTGACCATGCCTGCTATATAGGTACGATCGCGGAAATGTCGCCGTCGTGATGGCCGGGGAACAATTTGGAAACCAGACTCCGCATTCTCATCACCGGCTTCGGTCCGTTTCCCGGCGCGCCGTACAATCCGACCCAGCCGCTGGTGGCGCGGCTGCTGCGACTGCGGCGTCCCGCTTTCAGCGATGTCGAACTCTCCGGCCACATCTTTCCGGTGACCTACAAGGCGGTCGATCGCGAATTGCCGGAACTTCTGCAAAAGCACCGGCCGCAAGCGCTGCTGATGTTCGGCCTCGCCTCGCGCACGCCCTATCTCCGGGTCGAGACCCGCGCCCGCAACGCCGTCACCATGCTGTGGCCCGACGCCGATCATACGCGGGTGCGCAAGGGATCGATCGCTGATGGCACCGACGCCATGACCTTCGGCCCGCACACCGCGAAACTGTTGCGCGCAGCCGATAGCACCGGGATCGACGCGCGCGCCTCGCGCGATGCCGGCAGCTACCTCTGCAATTACCTGAGCTGGCGCGCGATCGAGGCGACCTGCGACAAGGGCCCCCGCCTCGCCGCCTTCGTGCATGTCCCGCTGCTGGCGCGCGACGGCGCGCGGCGCCCCAAAGGCGCGGCACACCGCATCACGCTGGAAGACCTGGTCGACGCCGGCGAGGCGATGCTGCTGGAGCTGGTGCGGCAGACGCGGCGGGCTGCGCTCGCTAACGATTAACCCTACCCCCAACAATCGCCCTTTTCCGCCATCGCCTTCACCACGCCGCGCCGTATTTTTGCGTTACTCCAGACCTTGCGGACGCGTGTCCGCCGGAGACGCGATCATGGACGTCAATCGCCGCCATCTCATCGGAGCATCCGCCGCCGGCGTCGCCGGGGCGCTGGCGATGTCGCCGGATGCGGCGCGCGCGGCACCACCGACATCTTCGCTCGGCCGCGATGCGACCCAGTATGGCGTGCGGCCCGGCAGCCCTGACGATCAGACCAAAGCGTTGCAGCGCGCGATCGACGAAGCCGCGCGGGCACAAGTGCCGCTGGCGCTGCCGCCGGGGGTCTATCGCACCGGCATGCTGCGGCTGCAGAACGGCTCGCAACTGGTCGGCGTGCGCGGCGCGACCCGGCTGATCTTCAATGGCGGCGCAGCGATGCTGCAAAGCGAAGGCGCCGGCAGCATCGGGCTCACCAACATCACGCTCGACGGCGGCGGCATTCCGCTGCCGACACGGCGCGGCCTGGTGCATTGCCTCAGTGGGCGCGACATCCGCATCACCGATTGCGAAATCACCGGCAGCGGCGGCAACGGCATCTGGTTCGAGAATTGCTCCGGCGAGGTCAGCGGCAACACGATTTCGAAGATCGCCGTCACCGGATTCACGTCGTTCGACGCGCAGGGCCTGCTGGTGTCACGCAACACCATCGTGAATACCAACGACAATGGTATCGAAATCCTGCGCCACACGATCGGCGACGACGGAACTCTGGTGCTCGACAACCGCATCGAGGACATCAAGGCCGGCCCCGGCGGCTCCGGACAATACGGCAACGCCATCAATGCGTTTCGGGCCGGCAACGTCATCGTGCGCGGCAACCGTATCCGCAACTGCGACTATTCGGCGGTGCGCGGCAACTCCGCCTCCAACATCCAGATCACGGGCAACAGCGTCTCCGGCGTCCGCGAGGTGGCGCTGTATTCCGAATTCGCGTTCGAGGGCGCGGTCATCGCCAACAACACCGTCGATGGCGCGGCGCTGGGCGTATCGGTCTGCAATTTCAACGAGGGCGGACGCATTGCGGTCGTGCAGGGCAACATCATTCGCAACCTGCTGCCGAAGCGCCCGATCGGCACCGCGCCGGATGACGACGCCGGCATCGGCATCTATGTCGAGGCCGATACGTCGGTGACCGGCAACGTGATCGAGAATGCGCCGTCGTTCGGGATTATCGCCGGCTGGGGCAAATACCTGCGCGACGTCGTGATTTCGGGCAACGTGATCCGCAAGACCTTCGTCGGAATCGGCGTGTCGGTGACATCAGGCGCGGGCACCGCGCTGGTCAACAACAACATGATCTCGGACGCGCCGCGCGGCGCCGTGGTCGGGCTCGATCACGCACGGCCGGTGACGCCGGACCTGTCCGCCGAGGGCGCGCAGCGTTTTGCCCAGGTCGTGGTGGGCACTAACGCAGTGCGGCGATAATCACGCGACCGCCCCGCGGCGCCGCCGCACCATCAGGACGAACACGACCGCCAGCGCCGACGCCACCGTGTACATCGTGAAGGCGTTGAGATAGCCGATCATCACGGACTGCCGCATGATCTCCTTCGCCACCCTCGCGAGGCCCGGAACGGTATCGAAATTCCACGCGCCCGTTACCTCCGGCGTGGTGATCGCCCTATTGTAGGGCGTGATCATCTCGGTCATGCGGCTGTAATTGGCGCCGGTGGTGCGCACGATCTCGGCGATCGACAGCGAGATGAAGAAGCTGGAGCCGATGTTGCGCAGCAGATGGAAGATCGACGACGCCTCGGCGTAATCCTTGGCCGCCAGCGTATCGAACGCCACCACCGTGATCGGTACCCAGACGACGCCGACGGCAAAACCCTGGATGGCGCTGTTGATGACCAGGATCTCCATGGTCACGTTGAGGTCGAAGGTCAGCATCCACAGCCCCGCCATCGTCTGCAGGCCGAAGCCGAACGCCATGCTGATGCGCGGATCGATCCGGCTCATGAAGCCCGCGGCCAGAAAGCCCATCAGCATTCCAATGCCGCGGCATCCGATCACCTGCCCGACCAGCGCGTCGGAAAATCCGACATACTGCTGCAGCAACGGCGGCAGCAGCACCATCGGCGTGAAATTGAGCATGCCGTAGATCGTCACCAGGGCGAGCCCGATCGCGTAGTTGCGGTCGGTCAGCAGCCTCAGGTTCAGGAACGGCGCGCGGGCACCGAGGCTGTGCACGATGAAGACGTAGAATGCGAGCGCGGCGACCAGGCACTCGATCACGATCTCCGTCGAGTTGAACCAGTCCAGCCGCACGCCGCGCGCCAGCACGAGTTGAATGGCGGCAAGCGCGATGGCGAGCGCGAGGAAGCCGGTCCAGTCGAAGCGAACTTTTTCCAGCTGCACGGTGGACTGCAGGGTCAGGTGCATGCCGATCGTGGCGGCGATACCGATCGGCACCAGCATGTAGAACGACCAGCGCCAGCTGTGAATTTCGGCGAGATAGCCGCCGACCACCGGACCGAACACCGGTGCCACCGCAACCGCCATTCCGAAGATCGACATCACCATCGTATGCTGATGGCGCGGGAACGTGGCGAACAGGATCGACTGCGACAGCGGCACGACCGGCGCACCCGCGCCGCCCTGAAGGATGCGCCACAGCACCAGCATTTCGAGCGACTGCGCCATCCCGCACAGCAGCGTCGCCAGCGTGAAGCAGGCAATCGAATACACCACCACGCGCTTGGTGCCGAAGCGGGACACCAGCCAGCCGGTCATCGGCGTCACCACCGCGGTGGCGAGAATGTTGAACGTCATCGCCCAGGCAATCTCGTCCTGGGTCGCCGACATCGCGCCCTGCATCTGCGGCAGCACGGTCGATGTCGTGAGCAGCGCCGTGCCATAGAGCGAAGACCCCAGCACCACCGTGGCCAGGGTCAGATATCGCTGCGCCGCGGTGAGAGCCGGGGCTTCGCTATCGACGCTTGCTGAGCTTGTGGCCATGGCCCTTGCGGTGCAAAAAGCGGGAAGATAATAACCTAGCTTACCATTTAAATAACCTAGCTTACCAATTCGCCCACGGCTACAATCGCGGCATGCCCAATACCGACGAATATATTGGTGTGGTGATCTCCGATGTCGCCCGCCTGCTGCGGACCGAGTTCGATCGCCGGGTGCACCGGCTCGGGATTACAAGGGCGCAATGGCTGGTGCTGACCCGCCTGCACCGGCACCCCGGCGCCTCGCTTTCGGAATTGGCCGAGATGATGGAAGTGGAAAAGGCCACCGCCGGCCGCATGATCGACCGCCTGGTAGCCAATGGCTGGGTGGCGCGTCGGACCCAGCGCGACGACCGCCGCGTCAAGCGGGTCTACCTGACGCCGGAAGCCGAGCGGGTACACAAGCGGATCTGGCGGGTCGCCGAGGCCACGGTGGAAGACGCCCTCACCGACCTCTCCGTGCAGGAGAGCAAGCAGTTGATGTCGTTGCTGCAGCGCATCAAGAAAACCCTGGTGTCGACGGTGGATGGCATGCCGGCCGGGAAAGCCGCGAGCGCCGGTCGGCGAACGACGCGTGGCGCGCGCGGTCTCAACGGACGCAGCCTCAACGGCAAGGCCGCGCCATGAGCAAACGGCTTCGGCGTTTGGCCTTGATCGGCGTGCCGGCGCTCATCCTGCTGGGAGCGCTGGTCGTCTGGCTGCAGGGCGGCCGATACGCCTCGACCGAGAACGCCTTCGTCAAGGCCGATATCACCCAGGTCGCCGGCGAAGTGCCGGGCCGGATTATCGACGTGCGCATTCGGGACCATTCGGCCGTCAAGGCCGGCGACATTCTATTTCGTCTCGATCCCGCGCCCTACCAGCTGGCCCTCGCCAAGGCCGAAGCCGAGACCGATTCCGCGCGTGCCGCCGTCGAGCAGCTCAAGGTGAGCCTGCGCGAGATCCGGGCCGAGGCCACCGAGGCCGAGAACAAATTGTCGTATCTTCAGACCCAGGCCAAACGTCATCGCGATCTGTCCGGACGCGGCGTCACGTCAGCCACAAGGGTCGAGCAGGCCAACAGCGAGGAACAGGAGGGGCAAGACCGCCTCGCGGTGCTGCACCAGCGCATCGCCCGTGTCGAAGCCGCACTCGGCGGCGTCACGGACAAGCCGACCGACCAATATGCCGCGGTCCGCGAAAAGCAGGCAATGCGCGACCGCGCCGCGCTGGATCTGGCCCATACCGAGATCAAGGCGCCGCGCGCCGGCGTGGTGGTCAATTTCAAGCTGCAGCTCGGCGAGCAGGTCAAGGCGCAGACACCGCTGTTCGCCGTTGTCACCGACCGCCGGCCCTGGGTCGAAGCCAACTTCAAGGAGACCGACCTCACTTACGTGACCGCCGGACAGAAGGCCAAGGTCGTCCTCGACATGCATCCCGACATCACCTGGGATGCCGAAGTGGAAAGCATCAGCCCCGCTACCGGCGCGGAGTTCGCCATCCTGCCGGCGCAAAATGCCTCCGGCAACTGGGTGAAGGTCGTGCAACGCCTGCCGGTGCGGCTGCGGCTGCTGGAGCGGCCGGGCGAGCCACCGCTGCGCGCCGGCATGACCGCCTATGTCAGCATCGACACCGGCCGCACCCGCAGCCTCGCCAGCATCTTCGGCAGCAGCGCCGCGGTGGCGGCGCGTCCCCAGGAAACAATTCAACAGACGACCAAAGCGCATTAGCCGGCCCGCGGGCCGGCGGCCTACAGCGCGTTACGCAGCAACGGATAGCGCTGCGCGATCGCGTCCAGCGTCAGCACGCGACCGTCCTCCTCGTCTTCCAGGATCGGCGTGTCCAGGGCCGGCGCCGACGGCGCCTCGTCCGAAGCAACAAGCTCGGGCTCGGCGGCGATCGAAACATCCTCTGGCGGCAGTTCGGCTATAATCTCCACCGGCAGCGCCGGAAGCAGATCAGATTGTTCGCGCAGCCTTTCGGCACGTGGCAATGCCGACTGGGTGTGCCCGAGCCAGGACATGTCGACGGCGGAATTGTCGGGCGATGCCTCGCGCATCGACAGGCTGCGCCAGGTTTCGACCGCGGTCTTGGCCTCCTGGATATTCTCGAGGAATGCGAGTTCGGTGTGATAACGGCGCCAGCGGCCGGTCTCGAACAACTCGGTGAGATATTCCAGCCGTTGCTCGGCAAGATTGCACCAGCGCGCGACAATATCGCGGCCTACCGCCACGTCCGATCGATGTGTCATGAACCAGCCCGTAACAGGAGAAAAACGGACGCAGACGCAACGAGGACGAATCACTTGCACGCGACAAACGATATTCTGTGGAAAACTTATTGTTTGTCCAGCATGCCCTCTTAACCGACCCCGTTCTTCAAAAGAAGACCGCATGAATACGGGGTTATTCGCATTATGCACCGTCAAGCCGCGCCGCTGCATGGCGGCATTGCGAGCTCAAGACGCGGACAAGCGAGCATGACGGGATTTGAAAGGCGGCGTGACAGACCCCAGAAACGAAAGACCCGTCCGGGGGGACAACCGGACGGGTCAAGCCATATGGGCGCTTGGGGTGGATGGGCGCTCGCGCCGAATACAGCCTCGATGGGGAGGGATAACCGCTCCCACAGATATAGGTCGCAGCAGGGTCGCTACACGTTCAAAGGGTCGCGCGTCTTTTTTGAATTTTTTTCCAGCCGTTCCTGGACGGGAATTATTGCGCGGCGGGGCGATTGGCCTCGCCGGCGGCCGATCGATCGGACGCCATGGCGGCCGCCGGCTGGCTCAGGTCGCGTGTAGGGGGAGCCTGTTGCCGGTTCGGGACACTTTCAACGGCAGAGGTTTCAATGGCAGGTTTGGCCGGAACTGCGGCGACCGGCACCGCCGGCGCGGCGCCGATGGCCGAGACCGCTGCAAACGCATCGGCTTCGCCGGCGCCGAATTGATCGTCGCGACCGGGGCTGCCCAGATCGCGGGCAGTTCTCATCAGGACGGCGCGCAGTTCGCCCGGCTTCAACGCAGGATTGCGCTCCAGCATCAGGGCAGCAAGGCCGCTGATATAGGCCGCGGAAAACGAGGTTCCGGAGGTCATCTGATATTTTCCGTCCGGAGCGGGCAGGAAGATATCGACGCCGGGGGCCGCGATGGCGATATGGCCGCCACGGTTCGAGGCCGCAAACAACCTGTCGCTGGCGTCGGTGGCGCTGACTGCAATCACATTGGCGTTAGCGGCGGGATAGAGCGGCGGCGATTTCGCACCGGCGTTGCCGGAGGCCGCGACCATCACGACTCCCCTCGCGGCCGTGGCGACGATACCGCGCTCGATCAGCGGATCTTTCGGACCGGCGAAACTCATGTTGACGATCTGGGCGCCGTGCAGCACGGCATAGTTCAACGCCTTCAGGATCACGAAGGTGGTGCTTTCCGCGCCGTTCGCCGCCGTGCCGAAGGCGCGGATTCCCAAAATCCTGGCCTGCGGCGCGCTCCCCATCAGCCGCGCATGCGACACGATCGCGCCGGCGATGCCGGTGCCGTGAACATGCGGGCCTTCCTTGCTGCCGAGCGCATCGAAATTATCGGCAACCGAATTCAGCAGTTCCGGATGCCTGTCGTCGATCCCGGAATCAATCACGGCGATGGTCACATTGGCGCCGCTGGCCAGCGTATGGGCCTGCGGCAGTCGAAGTTTTGCCAGCGCATATTGCGCGGGATCGCCCTCGCTCCATGCCGCCTTCTGGTTCTGCGTCAGCCAATAACGGAAGTTCAGTTGCACCGAGCGTACACCGGCAGCGGCGGCGAATGCGCGGCGCGCCTTCTCCACCGGACGGCCGTCGGCAATCCGGAACAGCCCGATGGTCGCGCCGATCAGCGGAAAATTCTGCGATTGCAGCCGCACCAGGCCGTGACGCCGTGCCAGCGCATCGGCCTGCGCGTCGGACAGCGACCCATCGATCTCGGCCACGAATTCATTGGGAATTGCGGCCGCATTGAGCACGGCCGGCGGCGCATTGCGGCCCGTGCCACCCTTCCTTCCGTTCCTGACGGATTTGCCGGCGCCGCCACCTTCGGACAAGGAAACCGGCTTCTCTTGGCATTCGCCGCCGCTGTCGCGATGGGCGTAGCTGCACGCCGGCGACAGGTTGGGCGAAAAGCGCGCCTTCGGAAGCGTCGACGTCACACCTGTCTGCGGCGTCCTGCCGATCGTGGTAACCGGCCGCGCTGCGATGGTCGGATTGATCCGCGGCGCCACCGTCGGATTGATGGTGGGCATCCGTGACTGGATATTGAGGTTGGGCGAGCGCATGACATTTTGCGCATGGACCGCCGGGATACCAAGGCAAGCCAACGGCAGCGCGGCGGCGGTCAACGCCAATGCTGCGCGCCGCATGCCAATCAGCCAATTCGCGGAATCGCGGATCATGAGGCCTCGGGTTTACGCGGGGTAGCGGACTACGGCGCGGCCACGGCGAGATTGACGATCTTCTCGCGTTGCAGCCTGCTCATCAGGGCGGCCACTTCATCCTTGCTCATCGGCTTATTGCCGAATTGCAGCCGAAACATCCCGCCCTTGGCGCCGTCGGTGACGACGGCCTGATAGCTGTCGAGCAGTGCGGTGATGTCGGCAATGCGCGCTTCCGGCGCGAACCGCACCAGCGCGTATGGCGCTGCCGCCGCGCCGAGGTCGCGGGTGATGGGCGCATTGGTGCTGAGCGAAGCCGTCTGGAACGACGAGGTCTGGTTTTTCACCAGCACCGCGCCGATCACACCGGCCTGCAGCAACAGCGCCAGCGCACCCAGGCTCGCCGACCAGGCCAGCGTCCGCGGCGACAGGCCCGCGAAAAACCCGGCGACCCGCGCCGAAATATTGAGCGAGGTCGACGGCGCGCGCGCCGGCTCGGCGTCGATCGCAGCGAACAGCTTCTGCATGGCGCGCGCGGACGGCGCACCGATGCTTTCGTTGAGCGAGATGGTTTCGGCGTATTCTTCCCGGATCACGGCATATTGCCGGGCCAGTTCGGGATCGCGCGCCAGCGCTTCATCGACGCGGCGGGCATCGCGCGCGTTCAGCGTGCCGGCCGCATGCCAGGGCAGCAGCACTTCGATTTCGCTGGGTTCTTGATCCAGCACTTTCTTGCTCGCTGCCATCATGGCCAACCTCGTTCAATGCCGGCCGCCTTCAAAAGGTCGGCCAATTTCTTGCGCGCATAAAACAAGCGCGTCTTCACGGTGTTCTCGGGTATCCCGACGATTTCAGCGACCTCTTCCACCGACTTTTCGTGGTAGTAGACGAGATCGACGATCTCCCGGTGATCGGGCGAGAGTGCGGTAAGGCACTTGCGCAACGCTGCACTGGTATCCTTCTTCTGCACCACCACTTCGGGATCATCGGACGTATCCTCGATCGCGTTGGCTGCCTCGTCATCCAGTTCGCCGTCCTTCCGGCGCCGCAGCGCAGACAGGGCCTTGAACCGCGTAATTGCCAGCAGCCAGGTGGAGACGGCGGATCGGCCCTCAAACTTGCCGGCCTGCCGCCACACGTCGAGAAAAACCTCGCTGATGAGGTCTTCCGCAACCTGTTCGTCCCGCACCAGCCGGAGCCCGAAGCGGAACACCCTGACATGGTGCCTTCCGTACAGCACATGCATGGCGAGCCGGTCGCCTTGAGCGATCCGAGCGATCAGGACATCGTCCGTAGCCGCCTGTGTCGCACTCAATGGCCGTCTCGCAAGGTTGGTCGGATTGGGTTGATGGCTGGTTCGATGGGAAAGGCAAGATTCTTGAAATTATCGCAAGTTCGCGATTTCACGTGTGACCTACCCCACAGTCGGGGACAAAAGCGAAGAATTGGTATCATATTACAGAAATACTTTCTTCACGCCCGTGGCACCGTCCGACAATAGGCCGACCTTACCAAGGCTTTGTCGTCAAAGCAGCACTTGCTTACCGTTTCGCTCCAACCGGTACTTTGCGGTATGGCCGGGATCGCGCGCCGGTACCCTGTTCCTGCTGATTTCCCTTGCAAAACAAGGGGCAACAGCGCGCCCGCGCCCGCCGATTCGACGCGAAAGATACCAAACCTAAAGGCTTTCCCACTTAGATTTTCGAGACGTTAGTTTTATCACCGGCGAGATTATGGGCACCGCTGCGTCCTCGTTCCTGAACCCGATTGCGGCTGAACTGGAAGGCGTGGGCCCCAAGCCAACGGCGAAGGCGCTGGCGCGTCGCGCCCGGCAGCGCCGCCAGATTCAGGTCATGATCGGCGCGAGTTATGTCGTCGACGCCTTCATCCTGCTGATCTACGCCCATGCCGGCACGATCCCTGCCACCATCGGGCCGGCCTTCGCCATCTGCGGCCTGATCACCGTCGCCGGCTCGATCGCACTGTCCGAAATCGGCTTCAACGAGCGCTTCCGGGATCATTACCTCGTCACGCCGCAATCGATCATCAACATGATGATCATGCTGGCCTTCACCTGGATCGCGCCGCAGGTCGGGGTGATGTTCCTGTGCACCCTGTTCGTCGTGTTCAGCTTCAGCTCGCTGCGTTCGACGCCGCGACAGACGGCGATGGTCTGGACCGCGACGGCGTTCGGCCTCGCGACGCTGTTTCTTCTGACCGACGCGCCGATTGCAATGCCGCACGGCAGCCATGCCGAGCGCTTCGCCACGATGACGGTGTTTATCCTCACCATCGGACGCTGCATGTACATCGGGATTTTCTCCAGTGCGATGCGTCAGTCGCTCTACAAGAGCAGCGTCGAGCTGAAGGAGGCCTACAGACGCATCGAAGAACTCGCCGAACTCGACGAGTTGACCGGCTCGTTCAACCGCCGCTGCATCATGGGCGTGCTGGACGACGAGATCGCCCGCGCCCACCGCAGCCAGTCGCCGTGCTCGGTGGCGCTGATCGACCTCGACTGGTTCAAGCGCATCAACGACGCCTACGGCCATCCCACCGGCGACGAAGTGCTCCGGACCTTCGCCATTACCGTGTTCGCCAACATCCGCCCCAACGACAAGTTCGGCCGCTATGGCGGCGAGGAATTCCTGCTGCTGCTTCCCGACACGCCGGACGAAGGCGCCACGCGCATCCTCGAGCGGCTTCGGGCGATCATCGCCGATCTCGACTGGAGCGCCTTCTCCCCCGGCATGCAGGTCACGATTTCGGCCGGCGTCGCGACGCTGAAGCCGAATGAGACGTCCGACATCATCCTTGCGCGCGCCGACAGCGCGCTCTACGCAGCCAAGGCACGAGGACGCAATCGCATCGCCAGCGCATGATCAGACAATTCCATTTTCGGACGACGAAGAAGCCGTCGCCGGCCCAGTAATTTTTGAATGCTCCAGGATAGAGTCATGAGTTCGAAGTCCGCCGCCACCAGCGAAAGTCTGCTCGACGAGTTGCAGACCACGCTCGCGCATGGAACGGTCGCGCGCCGGGTCGAAACGCTGCGCCGTGTCACCGACCTCTTCATCAACGGCGCGGTGGATTATTCCGACGAACAGGTCGGACTGTTCGACGACGTCTTCCAGTGCCTGATGATTCACATCGAGACTTCCGCCAAGGCGCTGCTCGCCAATCGGCTGGCTCCGATCGATACCGCGCCGCCGAGCACGATCCGCGCGCTGGCGTTCGACGATCTGATCGAGGTCGCGGCTCCGATGCTGTCGAGGTCGGAGCGTCTCGACGACGAGGACCTGATCGAGACGGCGCGCAACAAGAGCCAGGCGCATTTGCTGGCGATCTCGCTGCGAAGGGTGCTGAGCGGCGCGGTGACCGACGTGCTGGTGCTGCGCGGCAATGACGAGGTGATCCATAGCACCGTCAACAATCCCGGCGCGGAGTTTTCCGAGCGCGGTTTCACCCGGCTGGTCGATCGCGCCGAGGGCGACGACAATCTCGCGACCTGCCTTGGCATGCGACCGACGATACCGCGGCACCTCTATCTGAAACTGATCGCCAAAGCTTCCGCCACGGTCCGGGAGCGCCTCGAGGCCGCGCATCCGAAGCAGGCCGGAGATGTGCCGACCGCCGTGCGCGAGGCGACACGGCTGGCGCGCTCGGCGCCCGTGGCGATCACCAAGGAGACCGCGATCGCCCACGCGCTGGTCAAGTCGCTCTACGAGGACGGCCGGCTCGACGAATTCCAGGTGGCGACGTTCGCGGAGGCCGGCAAATTCGACGAAGCCAACGCCGCCCTCGCCGCCCTCGCCAAGGTGCCGGTGTCGATCGCCGAGAACATGATGCTGGAAACCCGCGCCGAGGGCGTCATGATCCTGGCCAAGGTTAGCTCCATGTCATGGTCGACCGTGAAGGCGATCATCAACATGCGTGACGAACTGTCCGGCCTGGAGCCGACCGATCTTGCGGCCTGCAAGGCCACCTATGAGCGGCTGCGGTCCTCGACCGCGCAGCAGGTGCTGCGCTTCCACCGCATGCAGCAGGCCGCCGCCGCACCGGCGGCGTAGGCATTCGCCCGTATCAAAACCGCAGAACCCTCGGTCCCGCCAGCGCGCCGATGGCGGCGACCAGCATCGCTGCGATGGTGTACCAGGTGGCGACGAACAGTGGCGAATCGTCGGTACAATGCGAGGCGTAGAGCGTCGCCGCCAGGCCCGCCGACAGCAATCCGGCGATCGCGCCGGCGACCGCGGGCCGTGTCGGCGCGCCGTGACGCAGGCCGAACAGCGCCGCCGCCAACAGCGGCAGCGCCATCAGCGGAATCGACGTCAGGCAGGTCCACGAATTCTTGCCCACCATGCGCATCATCATCGGCGTCCGCTGCGGCATCATCATCTCGCCGGCGATGCCCGCGACCAGAAGCCCGACCGGGATCAGCAGCAGCCATGCCCAGCCGCGAAGCGAGGCCTCCGGCCGCGACAGATGCAGGCTGATGGCGATGGCCGAGATCGCCAGCGCCAGCGTCACCGCAAATTTCAGGTCGAAGAACGGGTTGCGCATCGCGGTCAGGACATCGGGCCGGACACCGAGCTCGGTCAGGAAAATCACGATCGAAACCGGCGCCGCCAGCAACAGCGACAGCGCCAGCACGGCGCCGACCGGCCGCGCGCGGTGGGCGTTGTCGGCCGCGAGGGTACGAATGAGTTGATCGGTCTCCATTCTCATTTACCCCGTAGCCTGGCGGTCAGGCTGGCAAGCCCGCGATGCAGCGACACCCGCACCGCACCTTCGCTCATGGCGAATTTCTTCGCGGTTTCCTTGATCGACGCGCTATCGACCGCAATCGACTGCAGCACATCGCGCTGCCGCGCCGGCAGAGACTGCAACTGGGCCTCGACCTCGCCGGCCGGCGCGGTCTCCGCCGCCGGCTCGCCCGGCAGCGTCTCGGCGAAATCGTCGATGTTGACGAACACCCGGCGGCCGCGGCGGCGCAGCGCATCGATCAGCTTGTTGCGGGCGATCGCAAACAGCCACGGCGCGAACGGGGCGTTGGCGTCCCAGGTATGCCGCTTCAGATGTACCGCCAACAAGATATCCTGCACGATGTCCTCGGATTGATCGGCCGGTTGCCCTGCCCGCGTCAGACCGCGGCGCGCCGCGGCCCGGAGCACCGGCGTGACCGCCCTGAGCAGGCGATGATACGCCGCATCGTCGCCTGAAATGGCCGACCGCATCAGGCCGGTCCATTCATCCTCACGTTCGCGCACGCGCGCTCCCACATTGCAATTCGGTCGATCTTTCAATTTGTTACGCCAAAAGCAAGGGATCACGAAGTCGTGATCGGAGCTTTCCGGCGGCCTTGCGACCGTCGCCCCCGGCTTCGGGAATCGCGACGGCGAATTCCGCTCCGAATGGCTCATAACATCGATCGGTTCCGCTGGCACCCGCCGCATCGGTTACGCCACGGGATGCGAATGAGCGCCGGCGGCCGCGTGCCGCGGCACGGCCGTCGCTGCCCTGCTTTCGCCCGCTCGCGCCCGAAGATTCCCTTTTTCCGCCGCGCTGCGGCCACGCGGTGGGGTCTCATTTCGCCCTGGGGGCGGGCAAATGGGGAGATTGCCAAATGATCATCAAAGCCAGCGGGCGCTCGGCATTGGTTCTCGCGACAGGGCTCTTTGTGTGTTTCGCGGGACCATCGCGGGCGGAACCAGGCGATGAAGCTGCAACTGCAACCGAAAAGGCCGCGGGGGCGCCGATCGCGCTCAACAAATACGCCAAGCCGCGCCACCCGAAAAAAATCGCGCAACGAAAACCCGACAAAACGGCGCTGAAATCCCCGGCCGCCAGGAAAGCGACCTTGGTCGCCGATGACACCGACAACGGTGCGACCGTGATCCCGCCGTCGATCGCCAATGCCAATGCGCAACTGCCCTCCGCCGAGGTATCGCCCGACAGCGCCAGCATGATGTCGGCGAAAGCCAACACGATGCTGCTGGCCGCCGCGGACAAGCCGGCTGACGCCCAGCCGGGCGCCGCGGCCGAGGTCGTCGCCTCCGATCAGCTCAACGATCTCGACCGCGCGCTGCAGCAGGCCAAGCCTGAAGCCAGATCTGAGGCCAAATCCGAAGCCAGGTCCGCGGCGCCGACCATGAGGCTGGCGTCGGTGGAGGCGCCGGCGGCCCCCGCGCCTGCCATGGCCGCCAGCAAGGAAGATTCTGCCTGGGACCAGACCTCCCTGATCGGGAAGATCTTCATCGCCTTCGGCGCGCTGCTGACGATGGCCTCCGCCGCGCGCATGTTCATGGCGTAACGCGCGGCCGACATCCCCCCGGAGTGTACGCCGCCACGCTCACTCCGGGACGCGCAATACTGGCAATTCATCCCACTTGAAGCGCATCCCGCCAGCGGGCACATTGCCGGCGCAATCAGGCGCCGGGGTGAATCATGAGCACGTTCGAACACATCATTGTCGAAAGCAAAGGCGCGGTCGGCATCATTACGCTGAACCGCCCGAAAATGCTCAACGCTCTGTCGTTCGGCGTCTTCCGGGAGATCGCCGCGGCGGTCGACGATCTCGAGGCCGATGACGCGATCGGCTGCATCCTGCTGGCCGGCGGCGAAAAGGCCTTTGCGGCGGGCGCCGACATCAAGGAAATGCAGCCGAAAACCTTCATCGACATGTTTTCCAGCGATTTCACCGCCATCGGCGGTGACCGCGTCGCCAGGTGCCGCAAGCCGACCATTGCCGCGGTCAGCGGCTATGCGCTGGGCGGCGGCTGTGAACTCGCCATGATGTGCGACATCATCATCGCCGCGGACACCGCCAAGTTCGGCCAACCGGAAATCACGCTCGGCACCATTCCAGGCATCGGCGGCACGCAGAGGCTGACGCGCGCGGTCGGCAAATCCAAGGCGATGGACCTTTGCCTCACCGGCCGCATGATGGATGCCGCCGAAGCGGAGCGCTCCGGCCTGGTCAGCCGCGTCGTGCCCGCCGACAAATTGATGGCGGAAGCGCTGGCGGCGGCGGAAAAAATCGCCGCGATGTCGCGTCCCGCGGCCGCCATGGCCAAGGAAGCCATCAACCGCGCCTTCGAGACGCCGCTGGCGGAAGGCATGAACGTCGAGCGCAACCTGTTCCACTCGACCTTCGCGCTGGAAGACCGCGCCGAAGGCATGGCGGCGTTCATCGAGAAGCGCAAGCCGGTGAACAAGAACAGGTAGCGGGCGCTGCGGCCCATGCGTAGGGTGGGCAAAGGCGCGCGTGCGCCGTGCCCACCATTCACGATGTGTTGTAAGAAGGTGGTGGGCACGCTGCGCTTTGCCCACTCTACGAAGCTGCGATCCGTTATAAAACCCGGCTCCGCGCCAACGCCGCGCTGACCAGCGCGCGGTAGGCGCGTTCCGACAATGTCTTGGGCTCATCGAGACCGAGCCGCGCCAGGCATTCGGCGTCGGCGGGGTCAGGGGTGCGCGAAAGTCCCTGCCACAACAGTGCCGGCAATTGCAGCGGCGAACGCTGCGCTTCCTGCAGCACCTGCAGCGCCGGAATCAGCCGCTGCTCGGTGTCGGTGAAATCGCTGCCGAACGGAAACGACGGCAGCAGGCCGGCTTCGCGCGCCGGCTTCAAGGCCGCCTTGATGCGCTCCGGAAAGTTTTCGCGTTTGTCCGACGGGATTTCAAAATTCTTCGGCAGCTTGCCGGCATCCCTGGCCTGCCGCGCCAGTTCGTCCTGAAAGCGGGAGTCGGTAACGGCGAGCATCGCCGCTATGACATCGGCGTCGGATTTTCCCCGGAGATCGGCGACGCCGTATTCGGTGACGGTGATATCGCGCAGATGGCGCGGGATGGTCACGTGGCCATAATTCCAGCGGATGTTCGAATGGGTTCTGGCCTTGCCTTGCCGCGTCGCCTCAACCGTGAGAATCGCCCGCGCGCCGGCCAGCGCGAATGCCTGGGCCACGAAATTATACTGGCCGCCAACGCCACTGACGACCTCGCCGTTTTCAAGGCCGTCCGAAATCGCCGCTCCCATCAAGGTCGCCATCATCGCATTGTTGATAAAGCGGGCGTCGACGCGGGCACGCCGTTTTGCCACTTCGTCGCCATAGAGTTCGTTGGTGAAGGACACCGGCATCATCTGGATCCGGGCGATCCGGTCCGGCGTCATCTCCCGCAGCGCACGATAGAACGCTTTCGGCCCGAGGAAGAACGCGCCGTGCAGCACCACGCCATCGACCTCGCGCTTGAGAATGTCGGCCTCGATCAGGCGGATGAATGCCTCGGTCAGCATCTCGCTGACACCGTAAAGGCCTTTTTCAAACGCACCGGTTTCCAGCGCCGGGGACGAATCCGCCCCGGGCGAAAGCCGCTGCATGATCCCGCGAAACCGCGCGGGATCGCGATGACGCACGATCAGGCCCTGCGCCAGCGCGTCGCCGATCTGGCCGATGCCGATCTGCAGCGTACCGCCGTCGCGCACCAGGCCCGCAGTATGCAGCCCGATGGCGTATTTGGTGTCGCTGACCGGTTCGGCCGGCGGCGCGAACAGCGGAAAATCGGTCTCGGGACTGTCGAGCACCGCGCTGAATTGCTCGGCCGCAAGGTCGCCCGCGCCGGGCATGAACGGCAGTTCGGAATTGACCTGCCCGAACACCTTGAACGCGGCGCGGCCCTCGGCGCGGGCGCGCAGCAGATCCAGCGACGTATCGGTGTTGCAGCTCAGGCTGTAGCGGGTCTCGCCATCGACGACGCGCTTCGCCACCAGCTGGATGACGACATTGAGACCTCGCGACAGCAGATAGGACGACGCATGGGTATAATTGGCGGAGATATAATGCTGCTGCGCGAACGGCACATGCAGCCATTTTCCCGCCAGGAAAAAGAACTCGACGACGCTGATATTGGAGGGCAGCGCACCCGCATGCAGCGCGCCGGCATAGGCCAGCTCGGGATAGCCGCCGAACAGCCGGTCGATGACGGGCGTGATGAAGCGCTGTTCCAGCAGGCTCCCGGGCCTCGGCTTTTCCAGCGTCAGCGCGGTGAAGAAGGTCAGGTTGATGCTGCGGTCGGCGGCGGCGCGGGCATAGAGCGCGTTGGCGATGTGGTTAGCCTTGCCGAGCCCGAGCGGCAACCCGACCACGAGATTGGTGCCGACATCGCGGATGATGTGCTCGGCAATGTCATCGGGGTCGGTGAATTTCTGCGGCATCGGGGCTTCCGTCGGGAACAACACCAGCGGCAACGCCGGCCGGCTCGAGGATTCGAGCTGTCTGCACCTAGTATACTTCCATCAATCCATCCTGGCTGCGGGACGCGAACCGCCCTGCAAAATCTCCTCCATCGCCCTGACGTTGGCCGAACCCGCTCCCTTGCGCCAGATCAGTACGGTCTGCGCGGCATTTTCGGTTCGTCCCAGCGCATGGACGCTCAACCGCCTGCGCTCCGGAAACGTCGACAGCACGCTCTTCGGGATCAGCGATATGCCCATGCCGGCGACGACGCATCCCAGGATCGCATGATAGGACGCCAGTTCGATGGTGCGCTCGGGCATCTGCCGGCGCCTTGCATACCAGTCCTCGAGCCGCTTTCGGTGCGGGCAGCCATGCTCGAATACCAGTACGGCCCGCGGCAAAATACCTTTCCCATTGATCGGCGAATGATTGGCGGGCGCGACGATCACCAGTTCTTCGTCAAAGGCGAAGGTCTTCTCGAACGGCGCGTCCGCGATCGGCTCGGCGACCAGCGCGGCGTCGAGATCGCCGGCAAGGATCGCGCCTCCCAACACCTGCGGGTTGCCGGTGCGCAGTTCCAGCACCACCGCGGGATGTCGGCGGTGATATTCGCTGAGCAATCCCGGCAGTCTGACCGCCGCCGTGCTCTCCATCGCACCGAGCCGGAAGGTGCCGCGGGGCCTTGCGTCCAGCACGGCGCCGCGCGCTTCGTCGGCCAGCGCGAGCAGGCGTTCGGCATAGCCGAGCAATACCTGGCCGGCCGGCGCGAGGTGAAGCCGCTTGCCCTCGCGAATAAACAGCGCGACGGAAAGGTCCTCCTCGAGCTGCCGGATTCTCGTCGTGACGTTGGACTGCACGCGATGCAGCCGCTCGGCCGCGCGCGTCACGCTGCCCTCGCGCACCACGGCGCTGAAGATCTGGAGATCCGACAAGTCCATGCATCTCTCCATGAGATCAATTATATCACAATTATTCATTTTATAGGATTGAACATCCCGCGTAAAGACCACCGCAGCGACGCGATGCTTATCGCGGTCAGCGGGAAACCACCGGAGAAGCGACATGTCGAAAGCCTATTGGATCGTGCGGGTTTCGGTCCGCGACGAGCAGCGTTATCCCGAATATCTGGCCGCGGCGGCTCGCGCGTTCCAGAATTTCGGGGCCCAGTTCGTGGTGCGCGGCGGCGCATTCGAGACCATGGAAGGCAGCGCCCGCGACCGCAACGTCGTGGTCGAGTTCAAGGACCGCGCGACGGCGCTGGCCTGCTATCACAGCCCCGAATATCAGAGCGCGAAGGCGATCCGGCAGAAATATGCCGACGCCGATTTCATTATCATTGACGGCGCCGCCTGACGCGGCCGCGCACCCATGCGAGCCTCGCCCTTCACGGAGATCGATATGCTGACGCTGTATTATGCTGCGCACACCTGTTCACTGGCGTCCCATATCGCGCTGGAGGATGCTGCCGCAGATTACGCAACGGTGCGGGTCAGCTTCGCCGACGACGAGCAGCGCCGGCCGGAATATCTGGCCATCAATCCGAAAGGCCGCGTTCCGGCCCTGGTGACCGGTCGCGGTATCCTGACCGAGACGCCCGCGATGCTGGCCTTCATCGCGCAGAGCTTTCCGCAAGCAGGGCTGGCGCCGCTGGATGACCCGTTTCTATTCGCGCAGGTGCAGGCCTTCAACAGCTACCTGTGCTCGACGCTGCACGTGGCCCACTCCCATCGCATGCGCGGCTATCGCTGGGCCGATGATATCAAGGCCATCGAAGCGATGCAGCGCAAGGTGCCGCAATCCGTGGCGGCATGTTACGAGCTGATCGAGCATCACATGCTGGGAACGCCCTGGGTGATGGGCGAAACCTACACGATCTGCGATCCCTACCTGTTCACCATGGCGCAGTGGCTGGAGGGCGACGGCGTCGACCCCTCGCGATTCCCCAACGTGGTGGACCACCGCCGCCGGATGTCCGAACGCCCGCAGGTTCAAAGGGCAATCGCCGAGGAACTTGGCTGACGCCGGCGTGTGACGAACCGGCAACAGCAAAGCACTGAATCAAGTTTCGGTGCGCGACTGTTTGCCTGTAGCGGCAGCGGCCTCTAAACAGTAAACACCAAGGCGTCGGCGGGGGCGGACGACCGGAAGTGTTTGCGGGATCATATGGTACGGCGTGCCGCTAAAGTGAGCGATGTGGGAAGGCGTGTGCTTCGATCGGGCATCTGCCTTGGCGTGGTGGTTTGGGTCGGATTTGCGGCTTCCGCGGCCCGCAGCGAAAACCTCCCGGAGGCCCTGGCCAAGGCCTACCAAACCAATCCACAGCTCAATGCCGAACGGGCGCGGCAACGCGCCACGGACGAGAATGTCCCCCAGGCGCTGGCCGGCTACCGGCCGCAGATCGTCGCCAGTCTCAGCGCGGGACTACAGGCCGTGCGCGACCTGCTCCCGGGCAACACGTTCCAGTCCGCGAGCCTGAAGCCGTGGACCGTCGGGGTGACGGTGACACAAACCCTGTTCAACGGTTTCAAGACCGCCAACAGCGTCCGCGTCGCGGAGTTGCAGGTGCAGGCCGGGCGCGAAGCCCTGCGCAATGTCGGCCAGGGCGTGCTGCTCGACGCCGTCACCGCCTATACCAACGTGCTGGCGAATCAGTCGCTGGTCGAGGCGCAGCGCGTCAACGTCGCGTTCCTGCAGGAAACGCAGGGTATCGTCCAGAAGCGCCTCAATGCCGGCGACGTGACGCCGACCGATACCGCGCAGGCCGAGGCGCGGCTCAGCCGCGGGCGCGCGGATCTCAATGCCGCCGAGGTCAATCTGGCGATCAGCCAAGCGACCTATGCCCAGGTGATCGGCAATTCGCCATCCCAGTTGCGGCCCGCCGAAACCGTGGACCGCTACTTGCCGCGCAGCCGCGAAGACGCCACCGGCCTTGCCTTCAAACAGCATCCGGCGGTGCTGGCCGCGGCCTTCGACGTCGACGTCGCTTCCACCACCATTCGCGTCGCCGAGAGCAGCCTGCTGCCGACCGTCACCTTGCAAGGCAGCGTCAGCCGCAGCCGGGACAACGATCCCACGCTGGGTACGTTCGGGACCGATCAGGCCTCCGTGGTCGGCCAGCTCAACGCGCCGATCTATGACGGCGGCACCGGCGCCTCCCAGACAAGGCAGTCCAAGGAACTGGCGACGCAAAGCCGGCTGATACTCGACTACGTTCGCAGCCAGGCGCGCACCGCGGCGGTCGCCGCCTGGGTTTCCCATGAAGGCGCCAAGATCGCGGTGTCCGCGTCGGAAGCCGAAGTGCGCGCCGCCGCGGTCGCGCTGCAGGGCGTCGGCAGGGAAGCGCAAGGCGGCCAGCGCACCACGCTGGACGTGCTGAACTCGCAGCAGGATCTCACGCTGGCGAAGGCACGGCTGATCGTCGCCCAGCGCGAGCGGGTCATCGCGTCCTACACCTTGCTCAGCGCCATCGGACGGCTCGACGTCAAGACGCTCGGGCTCAATACCCCGGACTATCTGCCGGAGGTGCACTACCATCAGGTGCGCGATGCCTGGCACGGCCTGCGCACGCCGTCGGGTCAGTGAAGCGTCTACCCGCCGTCGTTAACCGCGCGCTGATCATGTCGGGTATTATTCATCGCAGTATTGGAGGCGGTCGCTAGACTCGGGCGACGGATCGGGATTCCATCGATTCACACCGCACCATCTTGCGAGGCCTCGTGTTCGCCAAAATCCTGCGCTGGTCGATAACGGCCTTGCTCGCCCTCCTGCTGTTGACGGTCGCGGCGATGGCCACCCTCTGGGTGGTGGCCTCGACCCGGGAAACCGGACTGCGCGACGAACTGGCGCCATCGACCGGCCGTCTGGTGCCGACCGGCTCCGGCCAGGTGTTCGTGCAGGAAAAAGGTCCCACCGACGGCGTTGCCGTCGTGCTGTTTCACGGCACCGCGGCGTGGAGCGAATTATGGCGGCACACCATCGACGCGCTGGCCGCCGCCGGCTTCCGCGTCATCGCGCTCGATCTGCCGCCATTCGGCTTTTCCGACCGGCCCGGTAGTTATACCCGGCGCGACCAGGCCGCGCGCGTCAACGATGTGCTCGATCAGCTCAAGGCAGGTCCGGCCATCATCGTCGGCCATTCCTTCGGCGCGGGGGCTGCGACCGAACTCGTGATGCAATACCCGACCCGCGCCCGCGCGCTGGTGCTGGTCGATGCGGCGCTCGGCCTGACGTCGCCGCCATCGGAACCGCCGCTGCTAGTGCGGCCGCAGGGCATTCGCGAAATTCTGGTGTCGCTGACGATCACCAATCCGCTGGCGACCAGGATGCTGCTGCAATCGCTGATCGAGAAGAAGGAGCGTGCGCTGCCGGAATACATCGAGATCCTGCAGCGGCCGACCAGCCTGCGCAACAGCACCCCCGATATCGCCGGCTGGCTGTACTACTTCGCCGGCGACGATCGCAGCGCCGACAGCGCCGACCGCAGCGCCTATCCGCGCCTCAAAATCCCGGTCGCGATCCTGTGGGGCGACAAGGATTCGACCACCCCGCTGGAGCAGGCGCACGATTTGCAGAAGCTGCTGCCGCAGGCGGCGCTGACCGTGCTGCCCGGACTTGGT
Source organism: Pseudomonadota bacterium (assembly GCA_040390145.1). Lineage (GTDB taxonomy): Bacteria > Pseudomonadota > Alphaproteobacteria > Rhizobiales > Xanthobacteraceae > Bradyrhizobium. The sequence continues at coordinate 20,440 of JAZJYY010000066.1, read as the reverse complement.
CACATTCCGCAGATCGAGGACCCCGAGGCCTTCAACTCCGCTTTGCTCGCGGCGCTCGGGAAGCTGTAAACTCGCAAGAATAGATTCGGGCTGGCTGGAGACGACAATGGATATCATCAGGTTGTGCGCCTGGGGCTACGCGGCGCTGCTCGGCTTTGTGATTCTGACCGGATACATCCCCGCCTTCATCGACGCCAACGACATGATCTTCGGCCTGTTCCGCCGCACCTGGTATGCCGACGGGCTGCATCTAGTCTCGGCGCTGTGGGCGGCGATGGCGGCCATAACCTCGCGCCGCGCCTCGGAATTGTTCTTCCAGCTGTTCGGCGCGTTCTATTTCGCCGACGGTGTGCTCGGCCTGCTGACCGGCAGCGGCTATCTCGACTTCGGCATCCTGATCAACGGCTTCCAGAACCTGCCGCTGAGCACGCGGTTTTTTGCCAACGCGCCGCATCTGGGCCTCGGTGGCGTGGCGATCCTGATCGGCTATGTGCTGGCGCCACGAACGCGGGCCACCGCTCATGCTTAGGTGGCTGCGGCGCATACTCGTCACCGTCGTGATCCTGATCGCGCTGGCCGTGCTTGTGCCGATGGCCTATATTGAGGGCAGTTGTTCACCTTCGGCGTCCGCTTCCGCATCGACAGCGTCGGCACCGGTATTGCCCGGGATCGACGAGCAAGGCTATCGGCGCAAGCAGGCCAATACCTTCTTCACCTTTCCGGAATGGTACATCGTCTATTCGTTCGAGGATTTCGGCCGCTTCCTCGATTCCTCCAGCGAAAGCCGGTTCGGCTACCTCTCGCATATCCTCGGATTCTGGCGCAGCTTCTGCACCATCAACCGCGCCGTGCCCGACAGCGGCGAATCCCGCGCCGAGGTCAAGACCATGATCTATGTGATCGGCGTCAGCTATTCCGTCGAATACGCCATCAAGGGATTTTACGAGAACACCATCGGCCGCATCACCGAATGGATCAGAGGCTCGACGCGCACGCCGCAGGACGATTACGCCCGCAAGGTGGCGCAGGACTACGCCGCGTTTCTCTACACCATCCCCTGGTACAAATATCCGTTTGGCGAGAAACTGGACGGCCTGATGGCGATTTCGGCGCCGACGCCGAGCAAGGTCCGCAGTCGGGAGCGCGACTTCGCGCTCGGCGCGGAGTATTTCGTCAAGATCGGCTACAGCAGGCTGATCCAGAAGGCACTCGACGCCTCCAGCGACGCGGAGCCGCGCGACATCATGCTGGTGGTGGCGACGCTGCCGCCGGAGGTGCTGGCGAAGGAGCCGCGCGTCAAGCCCGTGCGCCAGCTCACGCCGCAATGGCAGCTGGTGCAGGCGCCACGCTACAAGGATTTGACCGAGATCATCAAGGGCTTGCTGGATCAGGGCATTCCGCTGGCCGAGATCGCGGGCAACCACGAAATCCTCCTCACCGTGATCGCACCCAAGGCCGTCGCGCTGGACGTGAAAGGCACCGCCGAGTTGTTTTCGCTCGATCTCGACGCCAGGCCCGGCTTCCGCAGGGCGGGTCTTAAGGCTAGGATCGATCAGCTGGTCGATATCGCCAGGGACCTCAAGGCCCGGGGCGCAAGCATCGAGCATTTCTATGACTATTGAAGGCAGGCATTTTTCGTCCTGGTTGCGGGCGAGCGGCCGGATCACCGGCGCGATCGCGCTGGTCGCTTGCGGCTGGTTTGCGATCGTCGTCGCGCTGACCTTCGGATCGGCGCCGGGCAAGTCGATGGCGATCATCGGGCCGCCGTCGCAGGCCCTGGCTGCCGTCATCCGGGCGAACGGTCGCATCCTCGCATCGAACGACTTTGTGACGCTCGCGCGCTCCGACGATGCCGGCTTCGTCGCGCGGCTCTATGCGGCGGGCGCGCTGCTGGTGCTGGATGCCGAGCAGGCCGGCGGCTGCAGCGGGCTGCCGCCGAAGCGGATCGCCGCGCAACTCTGATTGGCCCTCTCCGCCTGCTGTGCCGTCATCCTGAGGTGCGCGCTTTTGCGCGCCTCGAAGGATAGGCCATAGGGAACAAGCTCTCATCCTTCGAGGCTCGCCCTGCGGTGCAAACGCACCGCAAGGCTCGCACCTCAGGATGACGGCGGAGACGGGTTTTAGGACGCGTATTTCTGATAGAACGTGTTGGTGAATACCTCGCCCGGATCGTATTTGCGCTTCGCCGCGAAGAAGTCGTTGATCTCGGGATAGGATCGCTGCAGCTGGTCGCGCGAATAATACAGCTGGTACGGCAGGAAGAACCGGCCCTTGTGGGCGACCGTGAGATCGATCAGCTCCTCGGTGGCCTTCTTCATCCGCCGGTTGCCCTCATCGTCAGTGGTCTGGTTGATATACAGCACCAGCGAAAACGCCGGCTCCGGCGCATAAGTCAGAAAGTTCTTTTCCTGATGCACGATGCGCACCGACGCATTCAGCAGATTGGTCTTGTTGTCGGTCAGCACCTTGCGCATGCCGTCGACGAAGCTGACGAACTGGCTGCGCGGAATGAAATATTCGTGCAGGATATCGGTGTCGTTGGGCAGCGAATTGCGCAGATAAGGCACGGAATCGTGCATCGGATCGTTGCGGTTGACGAGGCAGGCCTCGGCCGATCCGATCGCCTGCGCGCGGGTGACGGTGCAGGTCTCCATCCGGTGCTCGACGTGCTTTTCAGACAGCCATTTGATCTCCTGAAACAGCGAGCCCTGCTTGGCGAGATTGACGGTGAGCCGCCGCAGTTTCACGCCGCTGACTTCGCCGAGCGGCTCGCGTTTGAAATCCGTGCCGTCGACCCTGGTGTAGGTATAGAGCAGCAATTCCTTCAGGAAGCTGCTCGGCGCGGTCGAGAGGTGCCCGTACATCAGGCCGATATTGGCATCCTTCTCGATGTCGTTGGCGAACAGTGCCGGAAATTCCTTGTAGTCGAGCACCCGCCGGCCGGTCTGGTAGACCAGATTATCGGCTATATCGAGTTCGGCCTCGACGATGACGCCGAACAGGCCATAGCCGCCGACCACGAGGTCGAACAATTCCCTGTTCTCGGTCGGCGATACCGTCTTGAGCGAGCCGTCCGCCAGCATCACCCGCATCGATTTGACCGATTTTGCCAGTGCACCGGCCTGATGATCCATGCCATGGGCATTGACCGAGATGGAGCCGCCGACGGTGAAGATGTCGGTGGACTGCATGGCGCGCACCGCGAAACGCGGATGCAGCACGTTCTGGATATCGTGCCAGGTCGCCCCCGGCTGCACCGTGACCGATCGCGCGCTCTCGTTCAGCGCGATCCGGTTGAAGCCGCGCATGTCCAGCACGACGCCGCCCTTGCGGAAGGCCTGGCCGCCCATGCTGTGGCGCACGCCGGCCGTCGTGATCGACAGCTTGTTGTCGCGTGCAAACGCCAGCGTTTTGGCGATGTCCTCGACGCTGCGCACCTCGACCACGCCGTAGATTTCGGTCCGGTTGAGACAGCTGGCGTCATTGATGCTGCCGCCGAGCTGCGACCATTTTACGCCCGATAACGGCGCGATCGCCTTGATCCGCTCCAGGTCGATCTTGCCTTGTTCGCCGCCGTCCGCGGCGGGCCGGCAATCCTTTTCACCGACCGGATCGGCCGCCAGCGCCTGAAGCTTGCGAAAGCCGTAAACGCCGAACAGCACCACCAGCACCGCGACCGCCGACGCGCTGGTTTTGAATTTCTTCGAAAATTTTTGCATCAATTGATTCCGGATGGAGCACGATCATCTAGAGGCAGGCTCTATTAGTCAAACCTGGAAGCTCCCGGTTCAACCGACGCGCGGTCCCTATGCTCGTTGGCAACCCGATGCGGCGATTCGCACCAGGATTTTGCCCGACAATGCGGTGCGGCCTTACGGGCTTTGCAATCGGGTGCCTGAAGGCGCCTGCTGCATTTCCCGGCCGTAGTTGCGCAGCCATTCGGCGGATTTTCGCAAGCCGCCGAATGGAAACAGGTGAAATCCGGCGATCGATGCGGTCGCGGCTTCGGGCGCCGATTGCAGGCCGCGCATGACCTCGTCCGGCCCGGTGTCGGTCAAGAGCCGGCCGAACCGGCCGATCTGGCTGCGCACCGCCCGCATCGAATTGCCGATGCCGCAGCGGAGCGCGAATTTCATCAGCGTGGCCGGCGTCGCCGGGCCGGCGAGCCCGACGATCACCGGGAGCTGGATGCCGCGCGCCTGCACCCGGTCGATCCATCCCAGGATCGGCGCGCTCTCGAAGCAGAATTGCGTCATCACATCGACATGGATGTTTCGCTCGCGCCCCCACGCCTGCCACGCCTCGAACACTCCCAGTGCTTCGGCCGCTTCCAGGTACGGATGGCCTTCGGGATGCCCGGCAACGCTGAGCCGCGCGATGCCGCGGGCCTCGAGTAAACCGCTGGCGCATACGTCAAGACTCGATTTGAAGGGCCCTCTGGCGCGCGCGGCATCGCCGGCGATCAGCAGAATGCGCGCAACATCCGCCTCGTCGCGCAGCCGCGCCAGAAAATCGTCGAGCGCCTCGCGCGAGGCCATTTCGCGCGCGGCGATGTGCGGGACCGGGTTGTAACCGGCGCGCCGCAGCGCGGCAGCCGTTTCGGCGTTGTGGCGATAATTGTCGCCGGGCAGGAAGGTGATGGTCACATCCGTACCCGGGGCGAAGTGATCGCGCAGCTCCGCCAACTGATGCCCGCGCGACGAAACCTCGACCGAGGCGGACGACAGCCGCGCGGCGAGATCGCGGGACGGAACGAGGTCGGATGCGGTCACGGCTCCCTCCCCGGGTCAGGCCTGGGCGCGGCGGCGCGAAATCACATAGGTTTCATCGTTGAACCAGAGACCGCCGTACTTCTTCAGCACCCGGTCGGTGGCTTCGAGGTAACGGCCGTCGCGCACCACCTCCGACAGCCTGACGTCCTCGATCTGCGCGACATAGATCGCGGCGTTCCAGGCGGCGAACAGCGTCGAGGTGCCGATCGGGCCGGAGACCTCGTCCGGCAGCGTGTGCATGTGGTAGCGGAAGATCGAGCGGGCGTCGGACGATACGTTGAAATTATAGTGCCGTGCCGCCGCCCCCAGTTCGTGCTTGACCTGTCGCAGGATGGCGTGACGATCCGACGTGAACGGATTGTCGCCGGGCCAGACCCCGTCGATGATCTCCATGCCGGGATCGCCGCCATGCGAATGGATGCCGATCAGCCGGCCGCCCGCCCGCAGCGACCGCACCAGCGGCGCCACCACTTTCGATGCCTTGAACTCGACGCTGGCGCGCGCCCGGTAAGGCTGCGAGGCAATCACCAGATCGTAATCCGCCATCACCCGTCCCGGCCGCGGCATGATCGGATCGAGCAGGAATGAATGGTCCTCGCGCCGCAGCGTCAGGACGATCGGCCGCTGGTAGACCGGGTTGCCGGTGGTCGGACTGATTCCCGCGCGCCAGTTTTCCGCCAGAAAACCCTCGAGCTCGCCGATCTGCTCGGCAAAGCCATGCGCGGTATTGCCCGACAGCGCGACATCTTTCCAGATCAGGCTTTGCGCCGCGGTCGCCGAGCGCGGCGTCAGCCACGGTGCCTCGGCGTAATAGAGGTTGGTGATGACAAGGACGGTGGCGGGATGTTCGAACAGGCGATCCGCCATCTTTTCCAGCATCAGCCGGACGTCCTCGTAGCTGATCTCCTTGGCCACGACATAGAGCGGCATCGTCGGGAAGCGGGCATGCACGGCGCGCATCACCCGCGACAACACGGTGCCGTCGCCCACGCCCGCATCGAAAATCCGCAGCGCCGGCGGCGCCGGCTGCAGACTGCCGAGCTCGAGCGAAACCCGGCTGGCGACTTCGGTCTTCTCGCTGCAGGTCGAGACGAACAGCAGATATTTCTGACGGTTGTCGAAAAACCGGAAGCCGGCGGGCGCGACATCGGCGGTTGCGCCGGAACCGTTGACCACCCTCGCCGGCGCCGACGGCTTGCCGGGCGCGGACGGCAACGTGCTGCGGTGTTCGGACAAATAGGCGCGCACCTTGTCGAGGGTGCCGGTGGTGATCCTGGCGCCATCGCGCAAGCGCGACACCAGCTTGCCGTCATTGACGACAAGCCGGCCAAAGGTGGACTCCGCGGTCTGCGTGGCGCGGCAATAATCGCGGATTTCGCCGAGCACCTGATCGGCGGTGGCGGCGGCGCGCCCCCGGCTTTCCTCCACCCGCATGGCTGATCTCCCGCGGCTTGATCCCTGTCCGTAATCAGGGCGCAACCGCCGGAATGCGTCAACCACAATCGGAGTGGGCAGAAGACGTGGGCATGCGCCCAAGCGATTCATCGCGCCAGCGACGCCCCCGATCGCACCGGTTGGAAACCGTTGGCCCTGCGGTTGAAGGCGGTGAATATCGCACCGTGATACCGTTCGACCTTCCCGCCCGTAGTTGTACGGGCCGGGAACTTCGCACGGTCTTAAGTCCTGAAAGTCCAAATTCGGCGGCATTATCCGACCGGGCTAATTTGTGGGCGCTGGACATGAAACATGAGGCTCTGAAACTTCCTTTCAGACGTTCTGCATCCACCGTTAACCCTGTCTTTCGCGTCGCAGGCGCCTTGCTTCTGCTCGCGACCGCACAACCGAGCGATGCCCGTGCCGATACACTTCGCACCGGCGGAACCGGTTCGGCGTCAACGATGCTGTGGCACATTGGCAAAGCCTTCACGGCACAGACGCCCGGTACATCGATTGAAGTTGTCCCGGCCCTCGGCAGCACCGGCGCGATTTCCGCCGTCGTCGACGGCGCACTCGACTTCGCTGTCTCGGCGCGCCCGCTCACGCCGGCGGAGGCTACGAAGCCCCTGACCCAGACGATCATGGCCCGCACCGTGTTCGGGCTGGCCAGCTCCTATCCGGAGCCCGGCAACATTGCGAGTTCGGAGGTCGCCGGATTTTTCACCAGTCCGACATCGTCATGGCCCGACGGCACGCGGCTTCGCATCATCCTGCGGCCAAGGAGCGAATTCAATACAACCCTGCTGGCGAAGGCTTTCCCCGGCATGCCCGGCGCCATCGAACAGTTGCGCCTGCGCTCCGAGATACCGGTGGCCTCGACCGATCAGGACAATGTCCGGATGGCGGAAAGACTATCGGGATCGCTCGTTGCAACAACGTTGGCGCAGATGCAGACGGAAAAACCCAACCTGCGTTTCCTCTCGATCGATGGCGTCGCACCCACCCTGGAGAATTTCGAGCGGGGAGTATATCCCTATCACAAGAATTTCTACTTCATCTTGCCCGCCCGCAGGACAGCTTCACTTGAGCGCTTCGTTGCCTTCCTGCGCTCCCCCGAGGGCGTAAAACTGTTGCGAGAGGCCGGCAGCCTTCCGGGGCAGCCGTGAGAGGGCTCACTCAGAAATCGATCGATGTCGACGGACGGACCCTGCGCAGGACGGTCGATGCCGTCGCGCTTCTCGTGGCGCTCACGATCGCCCTGTCAACGCCGCTGATCTACGGACTGGTCGCATACCAATACGAGGCGAGAACGGCATCGTTTCTTGCCAAGCTGAACGCCGACCGCGTCGCCAAGTATATTTACGAGCATGGCGAGACGTGGCCGTATCAAAAAATACGCCTCGGCGAGCTTATCGAAACCAGGGATCCGTCGAGCGACGGAGCCAGCCGGATCTTGAACGCGGACGGAAAGACGATCGTCGCCGAAGCCGAATTGAAGGCGCGCTTTCAGTTCACCCGCAGTTCCGCGATCGTCGTGGCTGGCGCCACCGTCGGTTCGATCGAACATGACGCTGCGCTCGATTCCATGTTGAGCCGGCTGGGCCTGGTCGCATTGTTCAGCCTGCTGCTGGGAATTTGCAGCTATCTGGCCGTTCGTATCTTTCCGTTGCGGGTACTGGACCGGACCTTGATCCGGCTGGCGGGCGCCAACAGGACGATTCATCAGAAGAACGCCGATCTGGAAAAGCAGTACGGCGCGCTGCTCGAACGCGAGGCCGCGTTGCGATCCACCGAGACCGTCCTGCAGCATCGCTCCGATCAACTCGTCGAAGCCCAGCTTCTCGGCAAGATCGGCGACTGGAGCTACCGGTTTGGTGAATCAACCATCGCCTGGGCGCCGGAACTCTACGAGCTTCTCGGCTATGACGCGGAAAGCTTCGGCTGCAGCCACGCAGCGGTCATGGCAGCCTATGTCGGCGACAGTGCGCGGGACGTTCTGGAATCGCAGGCGGAGGTCATTCGCACCGGCGAGCCCAGGGGGGTCGACGTCAAGTTCCGGCGCGGCGACGGCTCGATCGGCGATTTTGTCGTGAAGAGCAAGGTGTTGCGGAACGAGAAGGGCGAGACCGTAGGCTTCAGCGGCACGATCCAGGACATCTCCGAGCGCAAGGTCGCGGAAGAACAGCTGGAGAAGCTCGCCTACTATGACCCCCTCACCGGCCTCGCCAACCGCGCCCTGTTCCGCCGCGAAATCAGCGAGGTGCTGACCCGCTGGAGCCGCACGGAAGCGCCCGCGGCGCTGCTGCTGCTCGACCTCGACCGCTTCAAGGAAGTCAACGACTCGCTCGGCCACGGTGCCGGTGACGAACTGCTGGGCAAAGTCTCGCATCTGATCGCGCGCAAGCTGGAAAACAATCACTTCCTGGCCAGGCTGGGCGGCGACGAATTCGCCATCATCATGCCGGAGTTCAAAGACCGGTCTGCCGTCCAGAAACTCGCCATGGAGATCATCAACGCGGTTTCGACCCCCATCACGCTCGAACGCGGCGACGTCAATATCGGCACCAGCATCGGCATTGCAACACTGCCGCGTGACGGCACCACGCTCAACGATCTGCTGCGCAACGCCGATCTCGCGCTCTATCGCGCCAAGGAAGAGGGCCGCGGGCGTTTCAAGTTCTTCGAGCCAGGCATGAGCGTTGCCGCGCAAAGCAAGATGGCAATGGCGCGCGATCTGCGCCGCGCGATCAGCGAGAACACCGGACTGGCCGTGCACTATCAACCGCAGGTCGACCTCGCGACCGGGCGGGTGATGGGCTACGAGGCGTTGATGCGCTGGACCCACCCGACGCTGGGCAGGATTTCCCCCGCCGAATTCATTCCGATCGCGGAAAGCTCGCAACTGATCTGCGACATCGGGCTCTGGATCCTGCGCCAGGCCGCCGCCCAGGCGAAAGCATGGCTCGATGCCGGTGAAACGCCGCGCGAAATCGCGGTCAACGTATCCGCCGCGCAGATCTGGCACACCGATTTCGTCTACGACGTGCTGCGCGTGCTCGAAGATACCGGCCTGCCGCCGCATCTGTTGTGCCTGGAGCTCACCGAGAGCCTGCTGGCCGATCATGCGGAAGGTCGGGTCCGCGGCGTGCTGACGGAGTTGAAAGGCCTCGGCGTGACGCTGGCGCTGGACGATTTCGGCACCGACTATTCATCGCTCGGATATCTCACCCAGCTGCCGTTCGACAAGCTCAAGATCGATCGCATTTTCATCGACGGGATCGCCGATTCCGAACGCGCCCGCAAGCTGCTGCAGGGGATCATCGCGCTCGGACGCGGCCTGAACATGACGATCGTGGCGGAGGGCGCGGAGAAACCCGACGAGGTCGAGATCCTGCGTGGCTTCAACTGCGATATCGTTCAGGGTTTCGTATTTGCGCGTCCATCCATCGCCGCCGACGCCCTCGCCTTTGCGCAAAAGCTCGAGGGCAATCCGGCGGGCGCGTTGCCGGCATCCGGCCTCGACGGCAATACCGGGCTGCCGCACTCGGCGGTCGCCTGACGGCCGGGTTAGCTGCCGGACACGACCCGGTCGACAAACCGGCTGCCGTTGGTCACGATCTGCTCGCCGGGCCGCAAATTGCCCTTGATCTCGACCAGCTCCCCATTGGCAAGACCGGTCTTGACCTGGCGCAGTTCGATCGACTTGTCGTCATGCGCGACCCACACCCGGACCAGGTCGCCTTCGTAAATCAGCGCGGTCCTGGGTACACCGACCGACGGCGTATCGCCGGGCGCATACATCGTCACGGTCGCGAACATCTCCGGCTTCAAATGTCCGTTGGTGTTGTCCACGGTGGCGCGGACCAGCAGCCGGCGGGTGGCGGGATCGATCGCTGCCGCGACGTAATTGACGCGGCCGGTCAGGACGCGGCCGGGCAGCGCCAGCACGCTGAAGGTCAGTTCCTGCCCGAGCGTTATCGCTGATGTCGCGGTCTCCCGCACGAAGGCGGTGAGCCAGACGGTGGAGAGATCGCCGATCACGAACACCGGCTCGCCGGCGCCGGAATTGACGTATTGGCCGGGGCCGATCTTGCGCTGCACCACCGTGCCCGCGATCGGCGCCGATATCGTCGTTTCCGGATTGATGCGGCCCTTCTCCTGAAAGGCCGCAATGGCGTCGTCGCTCAGGCCAAGGATGCGCAACTTGTTGCGCGCCGCTTCCAGCGCGGTCTGCGCCGAGCGCAGATCGTTCTGCGCCTGGATCAGGGTGGCCTGGCTCTGCTGGTAATCCTTCAACGGGACGGCCTTGCCCTCGAACAGATCCTTGGCGCGCTTGTCCTGCAGCTGCGCCAGTTCGAGCGCCGATCGGGCCTTGTTCGAGGCGGTCATGGCCGCGATGAAATCGTTCTGCGCCTGCACGTTGTCGGCGGCCTCGATCACGAACAGCGGCTGCCCCTGGGTGACGCTGTCGCCCGGCCGGGCCAGCAATTTGGTGATCCGGCCGGCATAGGGCGAAAACACCGGCGTCGAATGATCCTCGTCGACCGCGATCCTGCCTTCGGTGACGTGCTCTTCCCGGAAGGCGCGCTCGGTCACCGGCTGGATGATCAGGCTGGCCCATTCGGCCGGGGTCGGGGTGTAGCGCTGCAGTCCCTTGCGGGACTGGCTCGAAACCTCGGAATGGCCGTGGTCTGCCCCACTATTATGCACCAGCCCGAACATGGCAGCGCCGGCAACCACCAATCCGGCGCCGGCAACCGCCAGCTGCTTTCCGGTAAACCTCTGCAAGTACTTGAAAAACTCTTTAAGCATGGGGCCTGTTCAAACCGGTGACGTTTGCCGCAGCGATTGCCTCATCGATACGCTAATAGTGCCCAATTGTTGTTACAGACAACCAAAAAAACGACCCGGACAGGGCGTTTGGCGTTAATTCTTTTGGACCGTGCCGGTTTTCAGGGGCATGTCGGCCATTGCGCCGGGTGACTGCCGAGCGGCATCGCCGGCCGCAACCAGAACGCCGGGGTTTTCGACAGGCAGGCCGAATGGCTGACGGACCGCAACGGACCGAAGCCCGAGGCCACCTCCTCCAAAAACGTCGCGACCGCCTCGCCTTTCAGATCCTCGGTCGCAAAACCGTTGGCGACGCGGCCGAGGTCCCACAGCCATTGCGCGGTCCGCGCCAGCGACACCTGGACATGCCAGCTGCCCCCTTCGCGGGCTTGGCGCGCCCTCGCCATCATGGCGCCGAACGCCATCAGGTAGCCGGTGGCGTGGTCGAGCATTTGCGCCGGCAACTCCTTCGGGCCGGCGACCCCGGCCGCCTGCCCTTCGGCATGATTGAAACCGGTCGCGGTCTGCACCAGCGAGTCGAAGCCGCGACGTCCGGCCCATGGCCCTGAATGGCCATAGGCCGACAGCGACACGTAGACGATGCCGGGATTGATCTTTGCCGCCTCTTGCGGCGAGAAGCCGAGCGCGGCGATGGATTGCGGCCGGTAGCCTTGCGAGAAAATATCGGCTGCCGCCAGCAGGTCGCGCAGGACCTGCCGCCCCTGCTCGCTCCTGAGTTCGACAAGGCTTGTGAGCTTGCCGCGGCCGGTGTCGATGGTGAGCCAGGGAATGGACGGCAAATCGGGTCCGGAGATCAGCAGCACGTCGGCGCCATGCACCGCCAGCGTACGGCCTGCGACGGGACCGGCGATCACCCGCGACAGGTCGAGCACGCGCAATCCGGCCAGCGGACGATCGCCAGGGGGCCAGGCTTTTGGCGCGGCATCGCCGATCCGTTCGATCGAAACCAACGGCAGTTCGGCCAGTGCCTTGGCGTGCGGCAACGCCAGCCATTGCTCGCGCGATCGCATCATCGCGACCACGCCGCCGGCGGCATAGGCCGCGGTCTCGAATGCCTCCGCATCCCACCGCAGCAACGCGGCCTGGACGTCGTCACGCTCCGCCTTGCAGTCAAGCACCGTGCAGACGGCCTCGCGGTGCTGCGGAAAATTGGTATGCAGCCGCACGAAGCGCCCGTCGCGGGTGTTGTAGATTCCGGCGATGGCGTCCCAAGCCGGCGGCGGCGGCTTGCCGTCGACGCGAAGGTAGCGCTCGCTGCGGCATTCGACGACGGCATGCCGCATATCGACCGCGATGCCTTGCGCCTGCCCGCTGCGCATCTGCCAGATCTGCGCGGCGGCCATGGCCGTCGCGGCAATCGAGGCCTGCGCCGCGGCGGCGACACGAAACGACGACGGCAATTGCGGCTCCTCGCCGCCGAGCGTCACGGCATTGAGCGCGGCGCTATCGCCGCCGACCCCGGTCCAGATCTCGGCGAGGATTTCGCGGGGGCTTTGCATGCAGGCTTCCTTGAGGGCGCAATGTTATAGCCAGCCGTCATCCCCCGCGAAAGCGGGGGACCCAGTACGCCGCGGCGTCTCGGCTCAATCTCAGGTCTCTGGAATACTGGGTCGCCCGGTCAAGGCCGGGCGATGACACCAATGGTCTGTCTGCAAAAACGGCTTCGCGATCTCGCGGCGCATCTCGCCCGAGGTTTGCCATCAACGTCACGCCCTCTCCGTCAGAGGGCGCGGGGAAAACCGGATGCGCGCTGCACCCGCGGACAGGCACGTCAGAGAACGAGCGTCCCGGAAATTCCCGCTGTGCTCACTTCGACTCGCTGGCCTTCAACTCTTCGGCCAGGGGTCGCAGGGCTTCCGTGGCGGTGTCGAGATGCTTCTGCCATTCCGCGCCGGGCATGAAGGCGAGAACCGGCGCGTCGCCGGGCGAACTCTTGATGTAGTCGGGATCGCGCACGCCGTCGGCAATCGCGGCTTCGAGCTTCTTGACGATGTCGTCGGGAACGCCCTTTGGCACGGCAAAGCCGCGTTCCGCCGTGCTTGTGACCGCGGCGCCGGCTTCCTCTGCCGTCGGAACGTCGGGAAGTGTGGAAGAGCGCTTCTTCGACAGGATCGCAATGGCGCGCAGCGGTCCCTTGTTGCCGCCGTGCAGTTCGGGCAATTCGCTGAGGCTGACCATTCCGACCTCCAGATGGCCGCCCAGCAGATCGGTCCGTTGCGCGGCAGTTCCGCGATAGGAAATTTCGTTGGGCTGGACCTTGGCGGCAGTCGCCAGCATGCGGATCGCCAGATGACCGTTGGTGCCCGCGCCGTTGTGGCCGAAGGTCACCGAGCCCGGCTTGCCGCGCAACTCGGCGAGAACGTCCGCGAGATTCTTGAACTTGCTTTCCGACTTCACCACGATCACGCCGGGATCGTCGACCACGCGCGCGACCAGGCGTATTTCGTCCATGGTGTACTGGGTCTTTCGCGTCAGCGGCAGGAAGTTGTAGCCGGGCACGTTGACCACGCCCATCGTGTAGGCATCGGGCGCGGCGCGGGCAATCCCGGCAAACGCGATCTCGCCGCCGGCGCCCGGCTTGTTCAGCACCACGAACTTGGCCTTGCCGTCGAGCCTTTTTTCAACGAACGGCAGCAGCTTGCGCGCCATCACATCGGTGGCCCCGCCGGGCGCAAAGCCGATGATGACTTCAACCGGCTTGTCCTCCGGCCATGCCGCAAAGGCCGATCCGCAGGCGGCGACAGCGAAGGCGGCCGATAGTGCGAGGAGTTTCTTGTGCATGACGATCCGCCCTGTTCTTGTTGTTGGCCGGTTCCGCGCAAGGCGGCGATCGGCAAGTTATACGTATCTTTTAACCACTCGACTCAGCGGGTGACAATTGCACTTTTTGTCCTGGAACCGACATCGTGTGTTTAGACGTGCGACTGTGACTCAAAATGCCGCTATTGGCACTTTCTGGATCTCAGAAACGGTGTCCGGTGTTAAGCGCAGAACCGACCTCAGACGTCCAAGTCGCCATGTCGGATAAAGACCCGAAGCGGACTTTGCCTTGATTAGGACGCGGGCTCGTTTGTTGGGCAACAATGCAGCGACCCGCTCACACCCAGCCAACCACAGCGCGCGTCAATCAAAAAAGAGGCCCCGGGGCGATGCCGGGGCCTCTAAATGTCTATTGCTGGAACCTGAGGCTGACTGCTCAGTACTTGGCTACAACCGGCCCACCCCAGTTGAACTTGTAGTTCACGCCCACCTGAGCCGTTGAAACTTCCAGCTTGGTGCGGATCACGTCGGGATTGCCGAGCAAGCCTGGCGCCGTCACGAAGGTGACGTCCTTGGTACCAAAGTCCATGTAGTTGTACTCGGCGAATACCGACCAACCCGGAGCGAACATCCATTCGAGGCCGCCACCGACGGTCCAGCCGCTGCGGTTGACACCGTAAGCGGTCTCGGAGAGCAACAAGCCACCCGGCTGGAAGATCTCATAGTCAGACCGCGCCCAGGCGCCGCCGCCCTTCACGTAGCCAAGCAGTTGGGGCGAGAACAGGTAGCCGATGCGGCCCGTTACGGTCCATATATCCTTGGTGCGGATGTCCGACCGGAAGGTCGGGAAGGCCGTCAGGGCGTGCGAGCTGTCGATGCGGGCGTAGTCGTACATGCCCTGGATGCCGACTACCCACTTGCCGGCGAACTGGTAGTCGCAGCCGATCTGAGCCCCACCGATGAAATCGCTGCCGTCGCTCGAGCCGTAGGGGGTGTTCGGGACAATGGGGCCGACGTTGACGACCGCGGAACGGTCCTGCGATGTCCGAGCCCAGCCGCCGCCGACGTTGCCGCCGATGTAGCAACCTGTCCAGTTGTAAGTGACAATCGGAGCGGCCATCGGACGGGCCTTCACCGCCATGTCGGCTCCGAAAGCAGATCCTGTCATTGCGACTGCAGCAACAAGCCCAAGTGCAAAATTCTTCATAATGATGTCTCCCCAGCCCGAAATACTGCCGGAACTTAAACGATTGGAACCCGCTGCGCTGTGGCGCAAAAGTGACACCCGAAACAAAACAGCATCCCTCACCATCACCGTTCAAGCCGTCGGCCGGCGACTAGTGTTGATGCACAGTCGTGATGCGGCATGGCTCATGGAAGGCCTGAATTTAGTGGTGGGAGAGATCAACTTGCCGGGCTTTGGAGAGCCTGTTTGATCGGTGTTCTCCACCCGCTCCATTATTCATGAACTGACGCCTCAGTGAAAATCCCTTGACGGCGGCAGGATCCGCACATTGCGCGGATGGCGGATTTTCTGCCCCGGATTGTCCGGATGTTCGCGGCGGT
Organism: Pseudomonadota bacterium; assembly: GCA_040390145.1. GTDB lineage: Bacteria > Pseudomonadota > Alphaproteobacteria > Rhizobiales > Xanthobacteraceae > Bradyrhizobium. The sequence goes on along the minus strand of JAZJYY010000066.1, from coordinate 5,054 downwards.
CGTCGTTGAGTGGCTCGACCAGCGCCGGGCCGGCCGGCACCGCAGGCCTGCCACCGAGCGCGTCGTTGGCGAGGCCGACCAGATCGTGCGAACGGTCGGTGAGCCGTTGCGCGACCAGATGCGTCACCTGTTCGGGGCTGCTCTGGATATAACCCTCGACCAGGATGAGGCGCGCGCCCATCACCTCCTTGCGGAACGTCTCCATCACCTTCGGCCACACCACGATATTGGCGATGCCGGTTTCGTCCTCCAGCGTCATGAACACCACGCCCTTGGCGCTGCCCGGTCGCTGCCGCACCAGCACCACGCCGGCGCAGCGGACACGCTTTCGGTCGTTGGCGTGGCAGACATCCCTGCAGGCGACGACGCGTTCTTTCATCAACATCGGCCGCAGGAATTCCATCGGATGGCCCTTCAGCGACAGCCGGATGGTCTGGTAGTCGGCGACCACCTGTTCCGGCAGCGGCATCTCGGGCAGCGGCCGCGCGTTCTCGTCTGGCTGTTCCCGCGCGGCTGCGATTTCGAACAGCGGCAGCGCCACGTCGTCGGGCAGCCGCCGCACCGCCCACAACGCAGCGCGGCGATCGAGCCCGATGGAGCGAAACGCATCGGCATCGGCAAGCTGAATCAGCGCGCGTTTGGGCAGCCCGGTGTCGCGGGCGAAATCTTCCAGCGAGGTGAAGGGACGCCGCGCCCGCGCGGCGACGATGCGCTCGGCCCAGTCGTCTGGTCTTTCAGCGTCATTCCGCGGCACGCGAAGCGTGAACCCGGAATCTCGAGATTCCGGGTTCGTCGCTAACGCTCCGCCCCGGAATGACGGTTGAGAGGCATTCAATCGCTCCTCATCCTCATCAGTCCACTTGAAGCCGTCGATCTGGCGAAAACCGAGCCGCACGGCGCAATACTTGCCGCGCCCCTCTTCCAGCGTGTTCTGCGCGTGGCTGAACGACACGTCGATCTCGCGCACCTCGACGCCGTTGGCGCGGGCATCGCCGACGATCTGCGCGGGAGCGTAAAAGCCCATCGGCTGCGAATTCAACAGCCCGCAGCAGAATGCGTCGGGATGAAAATGCTTCAGCCAGGAGGAGATATAAACGAGTTGCGCAAAACTCGCGGCGTGGCTTTCCGGAAAGCCGTAACTGCCAAAACCCTTGATCTGGTTGAAGCAGTTTGTGGCAAATTCCGGATCGTAGCCGCGGCGGATCATGTTGCCGGTCATCTTCGCTTCGAAATTTCCGATGGTGCCGACATTGCGAAACGTCGCCATGGCGCGACGCAATCCGTTGGCCTCTTCCGAGGTAAATCCCGCCGCCTCGATCGCGATCCGCATCGCCTGTTCCTGGAACAAGGGCACGCCGAGCGTCTTGTGCAGGACGTTGCGCAACTCGTTCTTGTTGCCGCCCTTCGGGTAGGGATATTCGATATCCTCGGGCCTCATCTTGCGGCGCTTGAGGTAGGGATGCACCATGTCGCCCTGGATCGGGCCGGGCCGCACGATCGCGACCTCGATGACGAGATCGTAGAAGGTCCGCGGCTTCAGCCGCGGCAGCATGTTCATCTGGGCGCGGCTTTCGACCTGGAACACGCCGAGCGACTCGCCGCGGCACAGCATGTCGTAGACCGCGGGGACATCCTGCGGGACTGACGCGAGTTGCCAGCGCTCGCCCTTGTGATCGGCGATCAGGTCGAAGCATTTGCGGATACAGGTCAGCATGCCCAGCGCCAGCACATCGACCTTCATCATTTTCAGGGCGTCGACGTCGTCCTTGTCCCACTCGATGAAGGTGCGGTCGTCCATCGCGGCGTTGCCGATCGGCACATAGGAATCGAGCCGGTCCTGCGTCAGCACATAGCCGCCGACATGCTGCGACAAATGCCGCGGAAATTCGATCAACTCGCCGGCGAGTTCGACCGCGAGCCCCACCATCGGATTGTGCGGATCGAGCCCGGCCTGCCGCACCTGCATCTCGTTGAGGCCCTTGCCCCAGCTGCCCCACACGGTATCGGCCAGTGCGGCGGTGACGTCCTCGGTCAGCCCCAGCGCCTTGCCGACGTCGCGGATCGCGCTGCGCGGGCGATAGTGAATGACGGTGGCGATAACAGCGGCGCGATGGCGGCCATAGCGGCGATAGACATACTGCATCACCTCCTCGCGCCGCGAATGCTCGAAATCGACGTCGATGTCGGGCGGCTCCAGCCGTTCCTTGGAAATGAACCGTTCGAACAAGAGGTCGACCTTGGTCGGGTCGACCGAGGTGACGCCGAGCACATAGCAGACCGCCGAGTTCGCCGCCGAGCCCCGGCCCTGGCAGAGGATGTTCTGGCTGCGCGCATAACGCACGATGTCGTGCACGGTGAGGAAATAATGCGCGTAGTTCAGCTCGGCGATGAGAGCGAGCTCCTTGCGCAGGGTGGCGCGAAGCTTTTCGTCAATGTCGCCGGCAAAATACTGCCGGACGCCGGCCCAGGTCAGGTCTTCCAGATGCTGCTGCGCGGTCTTGCCCGGCGGCACCGGCTCGTCGGGATACTGGTATTTCAGCTGGTCGAGCGAAAAATCGATGCGGTTGGCAAACCGCAGGGTTTCCGCCAGCGCTTCCGGCACGTCGCGGAACAGCCGCGCCCTTTCGTGGGCCGGTTTGAGATAGCGCTCCGCATTGGCTTCGAGGCGTTTGCCGATGGTGTCGATGGTGGCCTTCTCGCGGATGCAGGAGAGCACGTCCTGTAGCGGGCGGCGGGCGGGATGGTGATACAGCACCTCGTTGGTCGCCAGCAGCGGCACGCGGGCGGTGGCCGCGATCCGCTGCAGCCGCGCCAGCCGGCGCTTGTCATCGCCGCGATACAGCAGGCTGGCCGCCAGCCAGACGCCATCGGCGCCGCTGCGCCTGAGACGGTCGAGAAGCGCGAGGGTTGGTTCCGGCGCGAAGCGATGCGGCAGCGTCAAAACCATGAGCTGGCCCTCGGCGTATTCGAGCAGGTCGTCGAGACCAAGGCGGCATTCGCCCTTTTCGGTCTTGTCGGCATCGTCGCCGCGCTTGCCGCGGGTCAACAGCTGGCACAGCCGGCCGTAAGCGGCGCGATCGCGCGGATAGACCAGGATATCGGGGGTGCCGTCGATAAAGACGAGGCGCGCACCGATCAGCAGTTTCGGCTTGCAGGTGAGTTCGGGGTTTTCCAGCTCCTTGTAGGCCCGCACCACGCCGGCCAGGGTGTTGCGATCGGCAATGCCGATGGCGGCAAGCCGCAATACGCCCGCCTGATGGACATATTCCTGCGGATGCGATCCGCCGCGCAGGAACGAGAAATTGGTGGTAATTCCGATCTCGGCGTAAGCCATGCCGTCAGGGCCGCTCATGCGAACAGCCCGTGCACGAACCAGTTCGGCTGGATGATTTCGCCCGCGCGCTGCGCGATCTCGCGGTCGTACAGGCCGTCGCGGTAGAGCCAGAACCGCAAACCGGTCTCGTCCTCGACGCGAAAGTAATCCCGCGTCAGCATTTCCTCGCGCGACCGCCACCACTCCATGGCGACGCGTTCCGGGCCCTCGACGCGCACCACCGTGTGCGACGCCCGCCGCCACTGAAACCAGGCCGGCGGGCCGTCCGGCACTTCCGCGATCACTTTTATCATTTCCGGCCGCGCGAACAGCCGCAGCGGCCGCAACGGCGGTTCGCTCTCCTCCCGCGCCGGCCACGCCGCCGCCTGCGCCGCGGCCAGATGCTGCTGCGCCGGGGCCGCCATGACGGCGCGTTCCGGAATATGGGTGTCCTGCGGCAAATGCACGACCACGCGCGGCCCCCCGATCCGCGCGGCGATGCGGTCGATCAGGGCGGCCAACTCGTCATTGTCGTGCACATTGGCATCGAGATCGCGCTGCTGCTGCACCACGATCTCGACGCGGCTGGCGGAGAGGCGAATGAGATCGAAGCCGAAACCGGGATCGAGCGGATCGGCCAAGGCATCGAGCCGCTCGCGAAACAGCCGGTCGATCACCTCGGGCCTGGTGACGGGTTGCCCGGTATCGACGGAAATCGCGCGCACCGCGCCGTCGGTGCGGAAGAACTGGGCTTGCAGCCGCCGCGCGCCCTTGCCCTGCCGGTCCATCGCCGCAACCAGCATCGCGGCCAGCCGCGACAGTGTCGCGGAGATCACGGCTTCGGTGGCGACCGGTTCAGGAAAGCGTTTTTCCACGATGTAATCCGGCAGCGGTTTTATCGGGCTGATCGGCGCATCGCTTTGGCCCAGCGCCTGCTCCAGCAGGCTGGTAAAAGCATCGCCGAACCGCGCCGTGATTTCGTGGCGCGCGCGGCAGGCGACGTCGCCGATGGTTTTCAGGCCGGCGCGGCGCAGGCCGCGGGTGATGGCCTCATCGGCGCCGAGCGCGAACACCGGCAGCGATTTGATCGCCTCGGCCTCGCCGCCATCCGGCACGATGCGGCCGGAGACATGCCGCGTCATGGCGCGCGCGCACACCGAGGTGCCCGCAATCGCGGCGCTGACGGCAAAACCCTGCCGCGTCAGCGCCGCGCACATCATCTGCATCAGCATGGCCTCGCCGCCGAACAGATGGGCACAGCCGGTGATGTCGAGAAACAGGCCATGCGGCCGATCGAGCGCCACCAGCGGGGTAAAACGGTCGCACCAACAGGCGATGTCGCTCAGCGCCCTGGCATCGGCGGCTTCATCGGCGTCGAACACCTTTAACTGCGGACAGATGGCGCGGGCATTTGCCAATGGCAGGCCGATCGAGAGGCCGATACGCGCGGCGGCGTCATCGAGCGCGTAAATCTGCAGCGCATTGTTTTGCTTGGCGACGACGATGCTGGGATCTTCTTGAGGACTCGCGGCGGCACCCCCACCCCGACCCTCCCCCGCAAGCGGGAGAGGGGGCGCAGTGTGCGTTTGGTCAGCCGGCGCGGCGTTGCCCTGCGATCGCGCGCGCTGGATGCGGTCGATGGGCAGGCGCGGCAGCCACAGGCTGAGGATACGCCGACGGTTTCGCGAAAAGGCACTCATCACATTTCCATTCCATGATCCACCGCCCGACCGGGCCATGA
>JAZJYY010000065.1:0-6854 GCA_040390145.1 Pseudomonadota bacterium | reverse complement strand
TTGGCGACCATTTCCGGCGGCGGCACCGAACGCAATTGCACGTCGGTATCGGGATCGATGCCGTGCTCGGCCAGATAATAGCGCAGCAAATAATTGTGCATCGAGTAATCGAACGGAATGGCGAATTTCATGCCTTTCCAGTCTTTCGGGTTGCGCCGGTCCTTGTGCTTCATGGCGAGGGTAATGCCCTGCCCGTTGATGTTCTCGATCGCCGGCACCGTGAACGGAATCGCGTTGGCGCCCAGCCCCAGCGTAATCGCGATCGGCATCGGCGCCAGCATATGCGCGGCGTCGTATTCCTTGTTGATGGTCTTGTCGCGCACAACGGCCCAGCCGGCGGTCTTCACCACCTCGACATTGAGACCGTATTTCGAATAGAAGCCGAGCGGCGCCGCCATGATGATCGGCGTCGCGCAGGTGATCGGGATGAAGCCGACCTTGAGGTCCTTCTTCTCGGGTACGCCGCCCTGCGCAAAAAGTTCGGTCGCCGTCTTGATCGGGAAGAACTGCGAGATCGCGGCCAGCGCCGTCGACGCCCCGACCGATTTCAGGAATGCGCGGCGCGCGGCGTCTTTCGGAAACATCGCGCGCATCACGGCGGAAGCGACGACCCCCTCGTAGCGTTGCTGCTCGTTCTGCACCGGCTCGCAGCGCAGCGCCAGCGCCGCCTGCTCATGCTCGGCCGAGGAGCCGTGCTCGCCGCAGACGCAGCCCGACCGCGAAAGCTTGCGGTCGGCATCGAACGGATCGTCGAAGGTGGACATGCCCCATTCCCCTGTGTGGTCTCGGATGATTGAACGGCCAACCTGCCGCTTTCAACGGATTGCTCACCCGGCCGCCTCAGCGCGGTCGGGTGACGCAAAACCTTGCAGGTTCTATGCCGCTTTCTCGGTGAGCCTGGCGTCGGTCGGCAGGCCCTCCTCGATCGGCAGCGACGGATCGCGCGACCATTCGTTCCAGGATCCGAAATACATCCGCACGTCCTTCACCCCGGCATTCTTCAGCGCGAGGAAGGTGTTGGAGGCCCGTGCGCCCTTGAAGCAATAGAGATAGACTGTGGTGTTCGGGGAAATACCGACCGTGGCGCATTCCGCCAAAATCTCGTCCTTGGACTTGAAGCGCGGCCCCTCCGCCGTCGGCTTCATCATGCGGTACCATTCGAGCCAGACCGCGCCGGGAATCCGTCCCTTGCGCGGGCAGAAATCCTTGCCGTAGGGCGAGGAGCTGTCGCCGATCCACTCGTCGACGTCGCGGACGTCGAGCAGCGCGATGCCGGGCTTGCCGAGCGCCGCCAGCATCGTCTTGGCGTCGATCAGGATGTCGGCGGCTTCCGGAACGATCGAGAACGATGCCGGCGCGGGCGTCGGCACATCCGTCGTCACCGGCAGGCCGGCGGCGACCCAGGCGTCGTAGCCGCCATGCAGCACCTTGATCTTGGGATAGCCGAGCATGGTCAAGAGGTAATAGCCGCGGCAGGACTGCCCGAAGCCGGAATTCATCGACTGTTCGTAGATGACGGCGGTTTCCTTGCCCGACAACCCGGCCTTGCCGAAGGCGTCGGCGAATTTTGTCTTGAGCTCCGCCATGCCCTCGGGCGTCGAAGTCGCGAGGTAGGTGAAGATTTCATGCACGTTCACCGCGTTCGGCAGATGACCGGCGGCGTAGGCGTCGGGGTTGCGGGTGTCGATGACGACAACAGGCTCTTTCTTGAGGAACTCGGCAAGTTCTCCGGCAGAAATCAGAACGTCCGTCATGGCAGGCCTCTCCTGTTTTCGTGGTTGAAGTTAGGGTCGATCCGAGATTCCCTGGAGCTCACGCCTCCGCAAGCATCTTGCGCAGCTGCTTGGTGGCGGGCGTGACGATGGCGACGAAATAGGCTTCGCGCAGCCGGCGCTGGGCGCGGTGGCTTTTCAAATAGCCGCGCGCGCCGCAGTGGAGCATCGCCGCATGCGCGGTCGCGACGCTGGCCTCGCCGGCGCGCAGGCGAAGCGCCACGACGCGGCGCCAGTAGCTGTCGTCCGCGTTGTAGGGGTCGCGCGCCAGCTGCATGGTTTCGGTTTCGAGCTCGGTCAGCAGATCCTGGAAATTGACCGGCTGCTGCGGCAGATAGCGATTGACGTGGCCGAGCGGCCCGGCGACTTCGTGCATGATCGCGATACAATCGCGGATCAGGCCGGTCGCCATGCCCGCCTGCAGCAGGATGAAGCCGGCGCGAATTTTTTTGACGAACGGTCCGGCCGGTGCGGCAAGGACCAGATCGTCGGAGACGAAGGCGTCGCGGAACTGGACGCCATAGGTGCCGGTGCCGTCCATCGCCAGGAATGGCTGGCACGGCGTCAGCGTGATGGCGGGGTCGGAACAGTCGGCGAGAAACATCACGATCTCGCCCGGCCGGTCCTCGACCTCGAAGATCGTGCCGAACAGATGGTCGGGGCCGAGATTGGAGACCCAGGGCAGCGCGCCGCGCACGACATAGCCGCCATCGACCCGGCGCCCTCTGAGCTTGAACTTCTCGATTCCGAAAAACGTCTTCATCGGATTGGAAAGCCCGGTGCCGCCGAGAATCTTGCCCGTGGAGACGCCGTCAGCGAACCGCGCCACCAGTGCGGGGTTACCGGAATTGGTGACGTACCAGGCCAGCGTGTTCTGGCACCACGCCATGAAGGCGGTGGCGCCGCAGACCTCGCCGAGCGCCGAGATCGATTGAATGGCGCCGCACAGATCGGCCGCGCCATTCGCCGGGCGGTGCGTAGCCCACGCCCCGGCATCGCCGAGACGCCGCAGCAGGTCGGCCGGATAGACCGTGCCTTCGTCGATCCCGGCCGCCAGCGGCGCCAGATCCTTGCGTGCAATCGCCGCCACCTCCCTCACAACCGATGCCGGCTGGAGATCGCCGACATCGTCGACCGCCAGACGCGATACAGCCATTGGGCTCATGAAACTCTCCGCACCGGTGTTAAGGGAAAGCGATTGCACGCTTGCTGCCTTTACGCGTTGCCTTTACGCGCTGACTTCGAGATTGACGGGCCGCGTAAACGTGTTGGCGACCGGCGACCACTTCTTGACGTGGGTCACCAGCGCGTCGATCTCGGACTGCGCGATGCCCTCGCACTCCATGTCGACCTTGATCCGCACGTCGGTGAAGCCGACCGGCTTTTCGCTGACGTCGCCGGTGCCCCACACCGCCGTGATGTTGAGGTCGCCTTCGAGCTGCAGCTCCAGCTTGTTGACGATCCAGCCGCGATGCACCGCGTTGGCGTGCAGCCCGACCGCGAGGCACGAGCCCAGCGCTGCCAATGAGGCTTCCGATGGATTCGGCGCGGTGTCATCGCCGAGCAGGCCCGGCGGTTCGTCGACGATGTAGGGCGGCAGGTTGCGAATGTAGTTGGCGTGGCGGAATTTGCCTTCGGCCACCGTCTTGCACTTCAAGGTCTTGATCACCTTGGGGTTGGCCTTGCTGGTGATGATGAGCTGTTCCAGCCCGTCCTTGTCGATCGGCGCAAGGCAGCCTGTCAGCACTGTTTTTTGGGCGACCGCGGTCATTTGTTTTCTCCCTGGGAGGTAGGATACCGAACGGTCTGTTTCCTGCACGAAGCGTGCCAGCCGCGGGTTTGGGTGAAAAACCAAAGCGCTGAAACCGCTTAGCCCCGTTTGCCTGCGAATCGATCAGCCGCCGCGCTGCTTATGCGCGGTGCAATTTCCGCTTCGCCGCGAATATTTTGAGCAGCACGAGAAGCGACTTGATGATCCCATCGCATTTCGATTAACTGTGCGCATGCGCAAGCCTGCTTCGAAGAGGCGTTCCATCGCCGCACGTCCCGCTGCCGGCGACGACGAGTCCGCGCGCGGGCGCCTGCTCGGCGCCGCGACGCGGCTGTTCTGCAAGGACGGCATCAACGCCACCGGCATCGACGCCATCATCCACGAGGCCGGCACCGCGAAGACCACGCTCTACAAGCTGTTCGGATCGAAAACCAACCTCGTGCATGCCGTGCTGGAGACCGAGGGCAAGCAGTGGCGCGAATGGTTCATCGACTCGATCGAATCAGGCGGTGGCAGCGCGCAGACCAAACTGGCGCGAATCTTTCCCGCGCTGAAGCGCTGGTTCGGTGAGGAACGTTTCTACGGCTGCCCCTTCATCAACGCGGTCGCCGAGCACGACAAGGACCAGAAGCAGTTCCGCACCATCGCGATGAAGCACAAGAAGGTGGTGCTGGCGCACATCGAAAAACTCGCCGGCGAGATGGGCGCGGCGGACCCGGAAAGCCTCGCCCATCAACTCGCGCTGTTGATCGACGGCGCCATCGTCGCCGCCATGGTCTCGCGCAATCCCGATGTCGCGGACACCGCGGGATTGGCGGCGGGATGCCTGTTCGAGCCGCTGAAAACGAAGAAGCCGAAGCGCGAAGCCCCGCAGCTGATGGCGGTGTGAGGCCTCGCCGTCATTGCGAGCGCAGCGAAGCAATCCATCTTTCTTGACGGTGCGACATGGATTGCTTCGTCGCAAGAGCTCCTCGCAATGACGAACCTCCCTACCGTGCCTCCAGCACGCGTGTCTCCAGCCGGTCGAGCTGCCCCGCAATATCCGCCTCGACCTCGGCAGATACCATCGCCACCACGCGATACCCCCGCTCTTCCAGCCAGGCCTGCCGCGACGCGCGATCCTTCACGATCACTTCGGTCTCGTCGGGATTGATCAGCTCGATCGCGATCCGGTGCACGAAGCTGACAAAATCCGGAATGTGGCGGCCGACCGGGGTCTGGCGCTTGAACTGCCCGGCAAAGCGGCGGTCGGTTCGCAGGCCCTCCCACAGGATGCGCTCGGCGTCGGTCGGGTTGCGCCGCAACAGCCGCGCCAGCCCGCGCACGGTGCCGCTTTCCGACGGCAGCGCGTGCTGCCCGTGCTCGGCGAGCAGTGCGCGCAGGCGCGTGGCCTGTTCGCCGTCGAGCACGCCGCCCTTGGCGGGGCCTTTTCGGCCCTCCGCGATGGCCATGACCACGCCGTGCAGCGTGTGCATGTCCTGCTTGGTCGGCTCCATTCGGGTAAAGATATTGCGCAGATTGACCAGCATGGTCTCGCGCTTCTCCGCCGGCCGCAGGAATTCGACCTTGTCGAGTTCGCCAATCAGATTGTCGAAGAACGCCTGCATCTGGTGCTGCGAGGCGGGCTCGGAATGCTCCGGCATGGCGAACGGCAGCGCGCCCGCGGTCGACAGCTTGAACCATTCATAGCCGATCAGCAGCACCGCCTGCGCCAGGTTGAGCGAGGCAAAGCCGGGATTGACCGGAAAGGTGATGATGCGGTTGGCGAGCGCCACCTCCTCGTTCTGCAAGCCGTAACGCTCGCGGCCGAACAGGATGCCGACCGTGCCGCCGCCGGCGACGCCGGCCACGATCTCCTGCGCCGCGGCCTCGGGGGCCACCACCGGCTTGGCCTGGTCGTGCGCCCGCGCCGTGGTGGCGAACAGCAGCGTGCAGTCGGCCACCGCCTGCTCGACGGTGTCGAACAGCTCGACCGCATCGAGGATGTGGTCGGCGCCGGATGCGGCGCGCTGCGCGCTGATATTCGGCCAGCCGTCGCGCGGATTGACGATTCTTAAACGGGTTAGGCCGAAATTGCCCATCGCGCGGGCGGCCATGCCGATGTTCTCGCCGAGCTGCGGCTCGACCAGGATGACGACGGGCCCCGCCAGCGTGACGCTCGATTTGGTTTTGTCGGTGCCCGATCCGGACATTCGCTTCACTTTCTGAATCAACGTCTGAAGGATGTGAATCAAGTTCCGAAGAACCTGATTCAACGCCTTATCGCCAGCCGCCTTCGATTGCCTGTCTGATCAAACTTCTCAAGCAAAATAATCGGGTTAGGCGCAATATCTGATACTCCGCCAAAACTTCAAATGTACCTTTCTCTTGCGCGGGGCGACCCGAGCGGCGATCTGATCCCAGAGCCGGACGTGAAGGTGCGGTTGCCGCGAACCCGCTCCGCGCCCGCTGCGACAAAGCGTCATGTCCCCTCAGCGCAAGCCCCACACCCCCACGCCTTCACGCGCGTCCCTGACCGGCCGTCACCTCGCGGGACAGCTGGCGCCGACCGACACCGCCGGGGCGTTGCAGGCCGCGCGCGGTTGCCCCGATGCGTGGTACCGGGTCCAGGCGCTCGCCTCGGTTGCGGAACACGCGGCGCCGCGGCTGGTGCTGTCGATTCTGGAGGAAGCCGCGCGCGACGCGCAATCATGCCATGACGCCTATGGCACGGTGGCGGTCATGGCCTGGCCGCTCGGCGTGGCCCTGCGGCATGAGCACCTCGGCTTCGCCGGGCGCGAACTGAACAAGTGTCTTGCGCTGGCATGCCGGATCGAGCCCCGCGCGTCGCAGGCTTATGCGCTGGAAATTCTCTGGAGCGCCTGCTTCGCGGCGGACCCCGGTCATGCCGAACCGGTGTGGCAGCGAATTCTGGAGCTTTGCCACCCCGACAACAGCTGGCGTGCCGCGAGGCTCTATCTGCATATCGCGGAAGTCAGGGAGGAACGGGCTTCCGGCGACGCCGCCAGGGTGATCCGCGCCATGCCGCCGGGCAAGACGCGCAGCTGGCTGGAACGGCGTTTCGGCCTCGTCTGAAAGTTTTGCCCTGGCCTGAAATCCAGCCGGATCTGCCCTGCCATTCGCCTTCCAGCCCGCGTTTTCGGGTGCTATAGCGACGGCACCACCATCCCATCCGTCCCGAAACGCGCTATTTCCAAAAAGGCCCGATCTGTCATGGCAAAAATCAAGGTGACCAACCCCGTCGTCGAACTCGATGGCGACGAGATGACCCGGATCATCTGGCAATACATCAAGGACAAGCTGATCAACCC